>NZ_JAPZLB010000006.1:0-437552 GCF_033804635.1 Mycobacterium sp. RTGN4
CGGTCAACTCCACCACTGCCTGCACACCGGCCTGCACTACGACGAACACGTTGCGTTCCCACCTCCTCTCCAACTCGCGGCTTGACTCTTAACTTCGTGAGATGTCTTTCTCCGTCGGATCGGACGACGCGACTGTCGGGGTTTCTCCAAGTATCAACTACGGCGCAGTGATGGCGAGTGAGCGAGCTGCGAGCGGAGGCGTCAAAAGCCACTCCAGCAAACTCGAGTCCGGCTCTATCTTCTGTATCGGCGGGCGAACCCGTTGACGCCCCGCGTGGGCGAGCGACCGATCTGCCGGCCCGTTCGGGCATCGGTAGCTGCGGAATCGGTTGGCGCGGCTCAATCCGGCAAAGCGGCCCGGAATCGATCGAAAATGGGTAGCTGCACATCGAAAATCCCTTTTGAACCCGTTCGCTGACGTTGCCACCCGGCCCCGCGAGTGGCCCGCTCTCGTCGACCAGAGCAGCGGAATTGGTGCGTGAAGCACCGAAATCCGCTGGTACGCTCACATCCGGAGAAGGGGTTGAATCGCATGGGGCTGTGGGATGTCGTCGAGGATGTGGGCGACCTCGTGACCGACGTTGGCAAAGACGTCGGCGAGACCGTCATCGATGTCGTAGACGTCTTCGGCGACACCCCGTTGATCGATCTGGTCAACCCAGGGGTCGGGATCCTGGCTCAGCTGAACGAAGTGGTCGGGCTCGGTGGAAAGCTCGTCGACTGGGCCAGCAACATCGGCCTGGACAAGTTCTTGCTCGCGGCGACCTCACCGATTCTCGCCGCGGGCCAGGCCGCCATCGCAGACATGCGTGAGACGACTGGTAGTGGCGAGCCCGAAACGGGCGACCGTTTGGGCGACGCCGAACAACGCTTCCGCCAGGCGACCGACTTGCTGACGTCCGCACATCCCAGCGGGGATTGGTCCGGCTCCGGGTCGGACGCATACTCCGCCGCCGACACCAGGCAGGAACGACGCACCACCAAGCTGGCCCTGCTCGACCACCAACTTCATCAGGTCATCGCGCGCGAAGCCGGACAAATCGCGCGCACCAGAGCCAAGCTCGACGACGAATCCAACGGGCTCGCCGAGTTCGGGCTGACCAGCTTCGGTTATGGGCTCATTCCCGGAGTGGGACCGGCCCTCAAGCAAGCCGCGGAGTTCCAAGCTGTCCTCAAGGCGTTGAGTGCCTGCTCGGCGGAGCTTCAGAAGTTGGCCGCCGAGGTCGACGCCAACGCGGCCGCGGGACAGCAACTCGCCGGGCAGTACTCGAGCGCGGCAGGGGATACGGGCGATCCTGGCTGCGTTCCGGAGCACGGCGGCACGTATGGCGGACCTACCCGCTCCCAGCCGGATTCGAGACCCGGCCCAGGGCCCGGTTCCGGCCCAGGGCCACGTGCCGGTTCAGGTCCAGGCACCGGCGCAGGTTCAGGTACCGGCGGCGGCACTGGCTCGGGCGGTGGTTCGGGTTCGGGTGGCGCAGCGCGGTCCTCGGACACGCCCACCATGCCGGACATCCCCACCCCGACGATGCCCGAGCAGCCAGCGTCGGGCGAGGCGTCCGACGGGTCCGGTGGCGGCCCGGCCGGCGGGCTAGGGGGCGTGCCTTCGGCTTTGGGCGGAACACCCGCTGGTGCTGGCGGCGGTTTGGCGTCCCTGGTGGCCGAGGTGATCAAGGCCGCGACGAAGCATTCTTCGGACCCGAAGAGCCCCGAGGAACAAGCGGCCGAGCAGAAGAAGCTAGAGGAGCAGGCCGCCAAAGACGCTGAAGCAGCCGAAGCCGCCAAGGCTGGGCAAGAAGGCGCTGGGCAAGAAGGCGCAGAGCAGGACGACAAGGACGAGCACGGCAAGCCCGTTGCGGCGCCCGGTGATGTGCTTGGCGGGCGCGCACCCATCCACGTCGAGTTGGACGTCGATCCGGCTCGGCTTGACCAGCCGATGACAGTCACCTTGGATCGGGATCATCCGATCGTGCTGCCGTCCGCGACAACGACATAGCAAGATAGATAGAAGGGGGTTGTCCATGTCCACCGAGTTGCGCGTCACCGAGGCGCACCTGCGCGAGTTGGCGGCCAAGCAAGGTGACGCGGCCGCCGTAATCCGGTCCGCCACCGACGCGGCCGACGGCGTGGCCGGTGCGGTCGGCACCACCCACGGTCCGATCTCGTCGGCTACGGCGGTCGCGGTTGCGGCTGCCGAAAGCGCCCGCGCCAAGGCCGGTGCGCAAACCGCCGCGGAGTCGCGCCACATGCAGGATCGGTTGGAGGCGTCCGCCGCCTCCTACGCGGGTGTCGACAAGGCCGTCGGTGGCGCGATCAACGCACAGCTGCGTCCGGCCTAGAAGTAAGGGTTATGGCATGAGTAGCAATGGAGCCACCCACCTCGACGACGTGGTCGCCGTCGAGGTCACCATCGACGGGATGCTCGTCATCGCGGACAAGCTCCACCTGATGGAGTTCCCGCCCGCGCTCGCAATCCGGAACAACATCCCGCAGCTCGAACTGCGGAACATCGTCTGGGAACAGGTTGGCCGCGACCTGGCCGCGCAGGGGGTGCTCGACGTCTTCGGGACCCCGCACCCCGAGGTGGCGGCCATGGTCGACACGCTGAGTCGGGCCGATCGGACCCTGGAGGGGCGTTGGTGGCGGCGCAACCTCGGCGGCAAGATGGTGCGTTTCGTGGTGTGCCGCAAGGGCGATCGCCACGTCGTCGCGGCCCGCGACAACGAGCTGCTGGTGCTGCAACGCGTCGCACCGCAGATTGGGCTGGCAGGCATGGTGAACGTGGTGCTCGGCTCGGCGACTCCGGTCGACGTGGAACCGCTCACCGCCCCGTCCAGCATGTTGGCCGACGCGAAGACCGCAAACCAGTTGGGGCAGTTCGGCATCAATCCGGTGTCGGCTCGCACGTATGCGAATCTGATCACCGATCCGACCAGCTGGGTGGAGCTCACCGCCACCGAGCGCCATCCCGGCGGCACCACCACCACCACCGACGTTGCGGCCGGGGTGTTGGATTCCGGCCAGGGCCGCATCGTGTCGATTCCGCGCAGGGTCAACGGCGAGCTGTACGGAAGCTTCCTGCCCGGGAGCCCGGAGAACCTCCAGCGCGCAATCGACGGGTTGGTGGAATTCCTCCCTTCCGGGGCCTGGTTCGATCGGGCCGACGCCGACACCGCCTACCCGGACTGAGAAAGGCACTCCCTTCGTGGATGACTATCCGCCGCGTGACGACGACGATCACGACGAGCTCGCGGCCCTGGCGTTCTACGCGCCCGAGCAGACCGACGCGCCCGAGCAGTCGGACGCCTCGGGCCTCGATGCGCTGGAGGAATACGCGCCCACCTACGACGGCGGGGTGGCCGACGACGCCGCCGAAGACGACTACTTCGGCCCGGCCGACGAGGCTGCACCCAGCGCCGACCAGCCGGCGGTGCCACTGTTCACGGTGACGAACCCACCCGGAACCGTCACCGTGACTACGTTCACGGACGGACGCGTCCACGAGATCGACCTATCCCCGAAAGTAACCACCTTGACCGAAACGCAGCTAGCAGAGGAGATCGTCGTCATCGCCCGGCTCGCCACCCAGGACGCCCGAGCGGCGCAGTTCTCCTTCATGCTCGAGGGCATGAACCAACAGGGCCATGACGAGGTCGCGACGCGCGACTTCCTCAACCGGGACCTCGACCTACCCTCTCCGGAGCAGGCGACGGCGACGCGTGCGGAGGTCTTCGCGCACCGGTATGCGAGCGACCATGAGTGACCATTTGGCCGGGCTCTTCGGCAGCGCCGTGGGCATGCTCGAGAATTCCCCCGCGCGTTCGCTTGAGGTGTTCAGTGAGATCACGAGCCTGGATGAAACCGCTTGTGACGCATGGGTCGGGCGCCTGCGGTGCGGGGACGCCGACCGGGTGACGTTGTTCCGGGCGTGGTTCTCGCGGGCCAACTTCGGACGGCTGGCCGGCGCCGCCGAACTGTCGATGAACAGCCTCAACGCCCGCGTTCCCATCGGCGGGTTGTTCGGTGACATCACCTATCCGATCATCTCACCGCTGGCGATCACCATCGGCTTCGCGGTTCGCGAGGCCGCGGAGGGCAACTACGCCGACGCCATGGAGGCCCTCGACAGCGCGCCCACCGCGGGGGCCGATCACCTGGTGTCCTGGGTCAAGGCCGTCATCTACTCGGCCGCCGAACGCTGGACGGACGTGATCGACCAGGTCAAGGGCTCCGCGCAGTGGCCGGACAAGTTCCTCGGGGCCGCCGGTGGGGTCGCGCACGGGGTGGCAGCGGCCAACCTCGGACTGTTCACCGAATCCGAACGCCGGCTCACCGAGTCGAACTCGTCTCCCGCGGGAGAGGCGTGCGGAGTCGCGATCGCGTGGTATCTGGCGATGACGCGTCGCAGCCAAGGCAACGAAGAGTCCGCCGTCGCATTGCTCGAATGGTTGCAGGCCACCCATCCCGAGCCCAAAGTCACTGCCGCGCTGAGAGATCCGACCTATCGACTGGTCACCACGACGCCCGAGAAGATCGCGTCCCGCTCCGATCCGTGGGACCCGTCGAGTGTGTCCGCGGACAATTCCGGCCGCGAGCGACTGCTGGCGGAGGCCCAGGCTGAGCTCGACCGCCAAATCGGACTGAGTCGCGTCAAGGAGCAAATCGAAAGATATCGCGCCGCAACACAAATGGCGCGCGTGCGGGCCGCCCGCGGAATGAAGGTCGCGCAGCAGTCCAAGCACATCATCTTCACCGGACCCCCTGGTACCGGCAAGACGACGATCGCCCGCGTGGTCGCCAACATCCTTGCGGGACTGGGCGTGATCGCCGAGCCCAAGCTGGTCGAGACGTCGCGCAAGGACTTCGTCGCGGAGTACGAAGGTCAGTCGTCGGTCAAGACGTCACGGACCATCGACCGTGCGGTCGGCGGGGTGCTGTTCATCGACGAGGCCTACACGCTGGTGCAGGAGCGCGACGGGCGAGCCGACCCGTTCGGCACCGAAGCCCTCGACACCTTGCTGGCCCGCATGGAGAACGACCGCGATCGCCTCGTCGTCATCATCGCCGGGTACAGCGCCGACATCGATCGGCTGCTGGAAACCAACGACGGCCTGCGGTCGCGGTTCTCTACCCGGGTCGAGTTCGATTCGTATGGCCCGAACGAGATCGTCGAGATCGCGGAAGTGCTTGCCAAGGGCAATGATTCGACTTTGAGCGAGGAGGCCTCCAAGCGCATCCTCGAGGCCGCCACCTTACTCAGCCAGCGCACGCTCAACAACAAGCCCGCACTCGACATCGCAGGCAACGGCCGCTACGCGCGCCAGCTGGTGGAGGCCGGCGAGCAGGCGCGCGACATGCGCCTGGCCCGCTCGGTCGACTTCGAGACCCTCGGGGTCGAGCAGCTCAGCGAGATCGATGGCGAGGACATGGCCGCAGCCATCGACGGCGTCCACGCACGACTGAACGTCGGCGACTGAACACATGGCAGGCTTTCGACTCACCACCAAGGTTCAGGTCAGCGGCTGGCGCTTTCTGCTCCGTCGCGTCGAGCACGCGATCGTGCGCCGGGATACTCGCATGTTCGACGATCCACTGCAGTTCTACAGCCGGGCGGTGTCGGTCGGCATCGTGATCGCGGTGCTGGTCTGCCTGGGCGCTGCGCTGCTGGCGTACTTCAAGCCACTGGGCAAGCGTGGTGAGGACAGCCTGCTGGTCGACCGGACCACCAACCAGCTCTACGTCATCATGCCTGGCAGTGGCCTGCTGCATCCGGTGTACAACTTGACGTCCGCGCGGCTGGTGCTCGGAAATCCGGGGACGCCCAACGCGGTCAAGTCCGAAGAGTTGAACCGCATGCCGAAGGGCCAGCCGATCGGCATCCCTGGCGCGCCGTACGCAACACCCACCGCGAGCGCGCCCGAATCGATGTGGACGCTGTGCGACATGGTGACCAAGGTCGAGAGCGTCGCCCCGTCCATCGAGACGTCGGTGCTGGTGATGCCGCTGGTCTCCGACGGAGCCGTCGGGCCCATGCGGCCGGACCAGGGGCTGCTCGTCTCGTTCAAGGATCAAGACTGGCTCATCACGAAGAACGGCAGGCACTCCATCGACCTGACCGACCGGGCGGTGACCTCGGCGGTGGGCATTCCGGTGACCGCGAAGCCGACGCCCATCTCGGAGGGACTGTTTAACTCCTTGCCGAACGCGGGCCCGTGGCAGTTGCCCGCCATCGCCGGCGGAGGCCCGAATACCCTTGGCCTGCCGCCGAATCTGGTGATCGGGTCGGTGTTCCAGACTGTCACCGACGCGGGTGATCAGAAGTACGTGGTGCTACCCGACGGGGTGGCGAAGGTCAACGACACCACCGCTGCCGCGTTGCGCGCCACCAACTCCTTCGGGTTGGTCGCACCACCTTCCGTGGAATCCAGCGACGTGGCCAAGGTGGCCGAACAGGTCTACCCGTCGCCGCTACCCGACCAGCCGCTCAGCGTGATCCTGCGCGAGGAAGCGCCTGCGTTGTGCTGGTCGTGGCAGCGCGAGCCAGGTGACCAGGCTCCGAAGACGGTGGTCATCACTGGGCGCAGGCTACCCATCTCGGCCGGCTCACTGAACACCGGTATCAACCAGATCGGTGGCGACTCAACGGTGTTCATCAGCGGCGGCCAGTTCATCCGGCTGCAGTCGCCCGATCCCCGATACGGCGAGAGCCTGTATTACGTCGACCCTCAGGGCGTGCGCTACGGCATACCCAACCAGGACACCGCCAACGCGCTGGGGCTGACGGCTCCTACGACGGCGCCGTGGCAGGTCGTCAGCCTGCTTGTCGACGGTCCGGTGCTCTCCAAGCAGGCCGCGCTACTCGAACACGACACGTTGCCTGCCGATCCCAGCCCACGAAAGATGCCTGGCGGCAACTCACCGGTCCCAGCGGGAGGCGGCTGATGACAACGAAGAAGTTCACTCCGACCATCAAGCGCGGGCCACGGCTGACGCCCGGCGAGATCAACGTGACGCCACCCGACGACCTCGGGATCGAGATCCCGGCGTCGGGCATACAGAAAATGCTGCCGTACGTGATGGGCGGCGGCATGCTCGGCATGATCGCGATCATGATCTTCACTGGCGTGCGGCAACTTTCGCCCTACATGCTGATGATGCCGCTGATGATGATCATGGGCACCGTCGGGTTCATGGCGGGTGGCGGTCCAGGTGGCAAGAAAGTCCCCGAGATCAATGCGGATCGCCGAGAGTACCTGCGCTACCTCTCCGGGCTCCGTACCCGCGTGACGTCTTCGGCGGCAGCGCAGGTGACGTTCTTCAATTACAACGCACCACATCCGGACGATCTGCTGTCGCTCGTCGGGACCAACCGGCAGTGGTCGCGGCAGGCCAATGACGGCTTCTACGCTGCGACGCGCCTCGGGCTTGGCACCGCGCCCGCCGTCGACCGATTGTTGAAGCCCGCAGTCGGCGCCGAACTCGTCGGCCCGCAGGCCGCTCCGCAGCCTCACCTCGAGCCGGTCAGCCACATGTGGCTGACCAAGTTCTTGCGCACCCACGGCTTGATCCACGATTGTCCGAAACTCCTTCAGCTGCGCACCTTTCCGACCATTGCCGTGGGTGGCGACCCGGCAGGCGCCGCGGGTCTGCTGACGGCGATGGTCTGCCACCTGGCCGTGTTCCACCCACCGGACCTGCTCCAGATCCGCGTGCTGACCGACAACCCGGAGGACCCGGCCTGGGCCTGGCTGAAGTGGTTGCCGCACGTCCAGCACCAGACCGATTCCGACGCAGCGGGCGCCACCCGGCTGGTCTTCACTCGCCCGGACGGCCTCTCGGATCTGACGGCGCGTGGTCCGCATACCGCCGACGCGATGCCGACCGGTCCGTACGTCGTGGTCGTCGACCTGACTGGCGGCCGGGCCGGCTTCCCCGTCGACGGACGCGCAGGTGTCACGGTGCTCACCCTCGGCAACCACAAGGGTTCGGCCTACAAGCTGAAGGTCAACCCCGACGGCACGGCCGACGACAAGCTCCCGAACTCGCCGTTCCGGTTGACCACCAGCACTTCTGACTCCATGACGCCCGAACAGGCTGGCCGGATCGCGCGCAAGCTCGCGGGATGGTCCATCACGGGCACCATCATCGACAAGGGCAACCGGGTGCAGAAGAAGGTCGCCACCGAGTGGCACCAGATCGTCGGCGCCCAGACCATCGAAGAGGTGACGCCCAACCGGTGGCGCATGTTCAGCGACACCGACCGCGACCGGCTGCGCGTGCCCTTCGGGCACGAACTCAAGACCGGCGACATCATGTACCTCGACATCAAGGAGGGCGCTGAGTTCGGTGCCGGACCTCACGGGATGCTCATCGGTACGACGGGTTCGGGAAAGTCGGAATTCCTTCGCACGCTTATTCTTTCGCTGGCGGCCACGCATCATCCCGACCAGGTGAACCTATTGCTCACCGACTTCAAGGGCGGTTCGACATTCCTCGGCATGGAGAAGCTGCCGCACACCGCGGCGGTGGTCACGAACATGGAAGAGGAAGCCGAACTCGTCAGCCGCATGGGCGAGGTGCTCTCCGGCGAGCTGGACCGACGCCAGACGATCCTGCGGCAGGCCGGCATCCAGGTCGGTGCTGCGGGTGCGCTCTCTGGCGTCGCGGAATACGAGAAGCATCGCGAACGTGGCGCCGAACTTCCGCCGTTGCCAACGCTTTTCGTCGTCGTCGACGAGTTCGCCGAGTTGTTGCAGAACCACCCGGACTTCATCCAGTTGTTCGACCGGATCTGCCGCGTCGGCCGCTCGTTGCGCGTGCACCTGCTGCTCGCGACGCAGTCGTTGAACACCGGTGGCGTGCGCATCGACAAGTTGGAGCCCAACCTGACCTACCGCATCGCGCTGCGCACCACGAGTTCGGCGGAGTCGAAGGCCGTGATCGGAACGCCTGAGGCGCAGTACATCACCAACAAGGAAAGCGGCGTCGGATTCGTGCGGGTCGGCATGGAGGACCCGGTGAAGTTCCAGAGCGTCTACACCGGAACCAATTACGTGCCAACGGAGACGGTGGACGACGTCGGGGAGGTCGTGCCAAGGCATGCCGCCCAGGGTCGGGTGCGGATCCATCAGTTCACGGCAACCCCGATCGCAGAGGCGGTGACATTGTGACAGTAGAGCCCGAACAGCGCGTCCTACGCGAGGTTGTGTTGAGCCAGCTGGCCACCGGGGAGATCCGCGCCTACCGAATGTGGTTGCCGCCCTTGACGGATCCGGCACCGGTGAACGAGTTGGTCGAACGCGACCGTCGTCAGCCACTGCGGTTCGGGCTGGGCATCATGGACGAACCGCGCAGGCATCGCCAGGAAGTGTGGGGCATCGACGTATCCGCCGCGGGCGGCAACATTGCGATCGGTGGCGCACCCCAGACCGGTAAGTCCACGTTCCTGCAGACGATGCTGCTGTCGGCGGCCGCGACGCACACGCCGCGGCAGGTGCAGTTCTATTGCATCGACCTCGGTGGTGGCGGCTTGATGTACCTCGAGGACCTGCCGCACGTCGGTGGCGTCGCGACGCGGTCCGAACCCGACAAGGTCAACCGCATGGTCGCCGAGATGAAAGCGGTGCTGCGGCAACGCGAGGCGATGTTCAAGCAGCATCGGGTTGGGTCGATCGCCACGTATCGACAGCTGCGCGACGATCCCAGCCACCCGGCATCCGCCGACCCGTTCGGTGACGTCTTCCTGGTGATCGACGGGTGGCCGGCCTTTGTGTCGGAGTTCCCCGACCTCGAACCCGTCGTGCAGGACATCGCGGGCCAGGGCCTTGCGTTCGGCGTGCACACCGTCATCTCGACACCGCGCTGGACGGAGCTGAAGGCTCGCGTGCGCGACTATCTGGGTACCAAGGTCGAGTTCCGACTCGGTGACGTCAACGAGACGCAGGTCGACCGCATCACGCGCGAGATCCCGTCCAACCGGCCCGGTCGCGCGATCTCGATGGAGAAGCACCACCTGATGATCGGGGTGCCACGTCTGGACGGCGTGCACAGCGCCCTCGACATGGTGCCTGCCATGACGGCGGCCGTGCAGCACATCGGCACGCTGCACACCGACCAGGCACCCCAGGTGCGGGTGCTCCCCGATCGCATCTACCTGCGGGACCTCGATCCGGCGCCGCCAGGACCCGAGAGCGACTACCGCACGCGGTGGACGGTGCCGCTCGGGCTCCGCGAGTCCGACCTGTCGGTGGCGTACAACCCCATGCACACGACGCCGCACCTGCTGATCTTCGGCGCCCCGAAGTCCGGCAAGACGCGCATCGCGCACGCGGTCGCGTCGGCGATCTGCGCCCGCAACAGTCCGCAGCAAGTGCGGTTCATGCTGGCCGACTACCGGTCGGGCCTGCTCGACGCCATCCCGCAGAGCCATCTGCTGGACGCGGGCGGGGTGAACCGCAACAACGCCTCGCTCGAGGAGGCCATCAAGGCGCTGGCGACGAACCTGCAGAAGCGGTTGCCTCCGGCAAACCTCACCACCGCGCAGCTGCGGGCCCGTTCGTGGTGGACGGGTCCGGACGTCGTGCTGGTCGTCGACGACTGGCACATGATCGTCGCGGCCAGTGGTGTGATGCCGCCGATGGCACCCCTGTCACCGCTGCTACCTGCGGCGGCAGACATCGGGCTGCACGTCATCGTGACGTGCCAGATGAGTCAGGCGCACCGCGCCACCATGGACAAGTTCGTGGGGGCCGCGTTCGGGGCGGGTTCGCCGACGATGTTTCTTTCTGGCGAGAAGACGGACTTTCCGTCGAGCGAGATCAAAGTCAAACGCAGGCCTCCTGGCCAGGCGTTTTTGGTCACACCGGATGGCAAGGAAGTCATTCAGGCGGCCTATGTGGACCCACCCGAAGAAGAAGTGTAAGCACCACCCCCAAAGGGCCGGTAATATTTCCCGCAGACGTTCAGCAACGCTGGCGACAACGATGTAGCAAACGGATCGGGGGACGATCCAATGCGCATGACGCAAAGTCATCGTGTTCCCGATTCGGTGAACCTGTAGTCCGCTCGAATTACAAAGGGAGTATTCGCTATGCAACCCATGTCCCACAACCCAGCAGCAGTGGCAGTCGGCTCTCAGGTCGTCGCCAACGGCGCTCGCGGGCTCGCTGGCGGCACGGCCGCAGGGGCCGCGGTCACGGCACTCGTTCCCGCAGGTGCAGAAGAGGTTTCGATGCAGGCGGCGATGGCTTTCGCCACCGAGGGCATGGAGTCGATGGCGCTCAATGCACTGGCTCAGGAAGAGCTGACCAGGACCGGCGCGGCGTATGCGGAAGCGGCTGGTGTCTACACCACCGTTGACGGCGCCAACGCCACCGTCCTGTCGTAATAGACACATCACCTCTCTGACTTCGAGACGAGCCTCCAGCAAATCATGGTCGCACTACCCGCAATTCCCACCATGGATTGGCACGCGATGCCGCCCGAGGTAAACACCTCGCGGTTGATGGTCGGTGCCGGTCCGGCGCCGATGCTTCAGGCCGCGGCGGGGTGGGAGGCGTTCTCGATCTTGCTGGAGACTCAGGCCGACGAATTGCAGGCCAGCCTCGCCTCCTTGGCGTCGGCCTGGTCGGGTGCGGCAAGCGAGCGTGCGGTGTCGGCCACCATGCCGATGGTGATCTGGCTCCGCATGACGTCATTGCAGGCGATGAAGCGGTCGTTGCAGGCGGCGGCCCAGGCCACGGCGTACACCACCGCACTGACCACCACGCCACCGCTTCCCGAGATCGAGACCAACCGCGTCACGACGCAGGTGCTGTACGACACCAACTTCTTCTTCGTGAACACCGTGCCAATCGGCGTCCACGAGGTGGACTACTGGGTCCGGATGTGGACGCAGGCGGCCCTGGTGATGGACAGCTACGCGGCGGAGACGGGCCTGAACACGGTGTTCGAGCCGATCATGCCGCTGCAGCCGATGGTCATGTCGGGCGTCGGCGAGGGCACGGCGGCCAGCGCTGTGGGCATGACGGCGGCCATGGCGCCGGGTGCTGCGGTACGGGAGGCGTCCTTCGCTCACGTCACGGCGCAGGCCACCGTCGAGTCCGTCGGTTTGACGACGGGGCGGATGGTCGGCCAAGGCAACATGGTGGCTGAGCGAGGCGAGGGCGCGGCCCGGCAGGGGGCAAACGCCGGGCAGCAGGCCAGCCAGCAGAGCCAGCAGTCGCAACAGCCGGCTCAGATGGGTGTCCAGATGGCCACGCAGATGGCGTCGCAGCTGGGTTCGACGTTGGTCCAGCTCCCACAGCAGATGGGCCAGATGGTCACCCAGCCGATGCAGCAGTTGATGTCACCGCTGCAGCAGGTCACTTCGATGTTCAGCGGGTCCAACCAGCAGGTTGGCCTGATGGGGGCCAGCCCGCTGTCCAACCACCCGCTGGTCGGTGGCACGGGGATGAGCTCCGGCGCAGGGTTGGTGCGCGCCGCGTCCCTTCCCGGGGCGGGCGGAATGTCGTCGCGCACGCCGCTGATGTCCAACCTCGTCGGCAAGCCGGAAGTTCCGTCCACGCCCGTCGAGGCGGAGCCCGTCGGTGCCGCACCAGGGGCCAACGGCGCGGGCAAGGCACCCGTCGGGTCGGGCGGCGGCAACCCCGCGGGGATGGCCGGCGAACGCGGCAAAAGTGGCGGCACCCGGCAGGCGTTGCTTGCTCCGGCGCCGCTGCCCCAAAGCTTCGACGATGAAGACGACGAGTGGTAGCTCGTCACACAACAAAGACTTCCCGGCCCTAGGGGGCGGAAGGACTCGCCATTTCCCGTGGTGAGGACACAGGAAAGAGAAAAGGTAAATCACGATGGCACAGATGAATACCGATGCCGCTGTCCTCGCCAAGGAGGCAGCGAACTTCGAGCGGATCTCGGGTGAGCTCAAGAGCGTCATCGCTCAGGTCGAGTCGACGGCAGGGTCGCTGGCTGGGCAGTGGCACGGCCAGGCGGGTACGGCCGCTCAGGCCGCCATGCTGCGTTTCCACGAGGCGGCCGCCCGTCAGGTGCAGGAGTTGAACGACATCTCGTCCAACATCCACCAGTCCGGCACGCAGTACACCTCGACCGATGAGGATCAGCACTCTTCGCTGTCCTCGGCCATGAACCTCTGACCACCACACCAAGAAACGGAGACAGAATATGAGTGAACAGCTTTGGAACTTCGCAGGCATCGAGGGCGGATCGAGCGAGATCCAGGGGTCCGTCGCGACTACCGCGGGCCTGCTCGACGAGGGCAAGGGCTCGCTGGCCGCGCTGGGCGCGGTCTGGGGTGGCTCGGGTTCGGAGGCCTACCAGGCCGTCCAGCAGCGCTGGGACAGCACTTCGAACGAACTGAACCAGGCGCTGCAGAATCTGGCGCAGACTATCAGCGAAGCTGGTTCCACCATGTCGCAGACCGAAGCCGGCGTGACCGGGATGTTCGCATAACACGAACGAACATGAGGGTGGGCGGGCCGGTACTCTGGTTCGCCCACCTCATGTGCGCTTCGGCGTACACACACAACTCTTGAGAGGTTCCCCATGTCGGCCGACTATGACCGGCTCTTCCACTCCTCGGATCCGGCGCAGGTCGAAGACGAGACGGTGACGGTCGATCGCGAGTCCGTGGTTGGCGCCACACCCGCACCCAAGCCCGCAACACCGGGGCGCACCGACGGGCCGTCCGGCCCGATGCCTGTGGCGCCCACGCAGACCCAGGCGGCCGCCGCGCCGAAGACCGCGCCGCCGCCGCCGAACCCGGCCGAGGTCACCAGTCAGATGCGCCCGGCCGCCGGAACGCCGCGCGTCCAGAACGGGATGATGCGAGCGCCGCAGGCGCCGACGTCCGCGGGAGCGCGTTACGAGCCGGCCCGGCCGACGCAGGCCTCGCAAGCCCGGCAGGCGGCCACGCCGTCGCCGTCGCAGCACTTCGCCGAAGCGCAGGCCGAGACCCGGGCAGTGTGGGGCACGGCCGCGCAGCAGCAGGCGTCGGGCCCAGTGCCGACCTCGGCCGCCAGCATCGGCAATCACCGTGCCATTGACGCACTTTCACACGTCGGCGTGCGGTCGGCGGTCAAGATGCCGTCCCAGCACGGCTGGCGTCACGTCATCTACATGCTCACGCGGATCAACCTCGGCCTGTCGCCGGACGAGCTGTACGAGATGGATCTGCACGCGCGGATCCGCCGCAACGCACGCGACTCTTACCAGATCGGCGTCTTCGGGTTGAAGGGCGGCGTCGGCAAGACGGCCACGACGGTGGCACTCGGTTCCACGCTGAGCAAAATCCGCGGCGACCGGATTCTGGCCGTCGACGCCGACCCGGATGGCGGCAACCTGGCCGACCGGGCCGGACGGCAGTCCGCGGCCACCGTCGCAGACCTGCTTTCGGACAAGGAACTGAACCGCTACAACGACATTCGCGCATACACGAGCATGAATGGCTCCAACCTCGAGGTGCTGTCGTCGGAGGAGTACAGCGGCGCCCGCCGTGAGTTCAACGACGACGACTGGAAGGGCACCGTCGACGTCGTCTCGCGGTACTACAACCTGGTGCTGGCCGACGGCGGCGCAGGGTTGTTCCAGCCCGCGTCGCGCGGGGTGTTGTCGACGGTCGCTGGTTTGGTGATCGTCGCGAGCGCCTCGATCGACGGCGCGCGGCAAGCCGCGGTGACCATGGACTGGTTGCGGCAGAACGGATATCAGGATCTGCTCGGCCGCTCGTGCGTGGTCATCAACCACGTCGTACCCGGTAAGCCCAACATCGACGTCGAAGATCTGGTGCAGCAGTTCGAACGGCACGTGCCTCCTGGCCGCGTCATCGTGCTGCCCTACGACAAGCACATCGCCGCGGGCACCGAGATCCAACTCGATCTGCTTGGCGAAACGTTCCGCAGACGGATCACCGAGTTGGCCGCCGCGTTATCCGACGACTTCGACAGGCTCGAACGCCGTTGACCACCACGGCCGCCGCAACCAGCACGCCGGGCGTGACGCCCGGTCGGCCGTCGACGACCCGGGTCACGATCCTGACGGGCCGCCGCATGACAGACCTCGTTCTGCCTGCGGCGGCCAACATCGAGACCTACATCGACGAAACCGTGACGGTACTTGCCGACCTGTTGGAGGACTCTCCCGCAGATGTGTTGGCGGGCTTCGACTTCAAGGCGCAGGGTGAGTGGGCGTTTGCGCGGCCCGGGGCTCCGCCGCTGAAGGCCAGCGAATCGCTCGATGACGCCGGGGTGGTCGACGGTGCGCTGCTGACCCTGGTGTCGGTCAGCCGCACCGAGCGGTACCGACCGCTCGTCGAGGACGTCATCGACGCGATCGCGGTGCTCGACGAGTCGCCAGAGTTCGACCGGACGGCGCTGAATCGGTTCGTCGGACTGGCGATTCCGATCATTGCCTTCATCATTACGGGCTTGGCCCTGCGCGCATGGTCGGCGACGAACCACAGCTGGTGGTGGACGGTGGCGCTCGCGGTGGTCGGGCTCGGCGTGCTCGGCGGCAGCATGCTTGCGCAGAGCCGTTTCGGCAACATCGACATGACCGAGAGCCTGCTGGTGGCGGCGCTGCCGCTGCTCGCAGGCGCAGCGGCGCTGGCAATTCCGTTGCCGCAAGGGGTCGACGGGCTTGGTGCGCCACAGCTGGCGGGAGCCGCCGCCGTGGTGCTGCTCCTCGTCTTGGCAACTCGCGGTGGTCCGCGCAAGCGCGCCGAGGTCGCGTCGTTTCTTTCGGTGGCTGCCGTTGCGGCTACCGCGGCAGGCATCGCGTATGGCTACGGATGGCAGGAATGGGTGCCTGCGGGCGCCATCGCGTTCGGCCTCATCGTCGTCACGAACGCCGCCAAGCTGACTGTCGCGGTGGCCCGAATCGCCCTGCCGCCGATCCCGGCGCCGGGTGAGACCGTTGCCAATGACGAACTGCTGGATGCGGTTTCGAGTCGTGACGCGGAAGGCGAAACCCCGACGTGGCAGGCGATCATCGCCTCGGTTCCGGAGTCCGCCGCGCGGTTGAGCGAGCGCAGCCAGCTGTCGAAGCACCTGCTCATCGGGTTTCTGACGGCGGGCGCGCTGGTATTGGCGATGGGTGCGATCGCGGTGGTGGTGCAGGGGCACTTCTTCCTGCACAGCCTGATCGTGGCCGGCCTCGTCACCGCGGTCTGCGGGTTCCGCTCGCGGCTGTACGCCGAACGTTGGTGTGCCTGGGCGTTGTTGGGTGCCGCGGTCATCATCCCGACCGGCGTCACGATCAAGCTGTGCGATTGGTATCCGCAGAGCGCCTGGCTCGTCATCGCCATCTACGCGGTGCTGGTCGTCGTGGCGCTGATTTTGGTGGGCGCCACCGAAGGGGTGCGCCGGGTGTCCCCGGTGACCAAGCGGATCCTCGAGCTACTCGATGGCACCACCATCGCAGCGGTGATCCCGATGCTGCTCTGGATCGCCGGCGTCTACGACGCCCTCCGGAACATCAGGTTCTGATATATGCGTGGCACGGGTGGTTCGGCTGAGACGCTTGGTGTAGATGGAAAGTTGCTGAACAATGTGGGCAACGACCTGGTTTCCTCGGCGGGTAATATTCCCGCTCCCCCAGCACCTTTCGCCACTGCCGGCACCGACCCCATCTCGGCCAAGATCGCGACAGGATTGGCGAAGCTCGAGACTCCCATTCAAACCGGTCTGCCGGAACTAAAGACCAGCGCCACCCAGATCGGGGGCAAGATCGCCGCTGCCGGCGGAAAGTACGACCAGACGGACGAGCAACTGGCGAAGCAAATCGAACAGCACACGTTCGACAAGTCGGGTAGCCCCAGCGTTGGCGGCGGCCTCGGTGGTGCGCAGGGCGTGGTGGGTTTCAAGGGCGGCGGCCCGGTGGAGCGCACGGGCTTTTCCACCCCGAATCACGTGGGCGGCAAGGTCGGTGGGGATGCGCCCGTCAGCGCCCCGCCTGCCACCGCTAGTGCGCCTGCTTCCGTAGGCGGTGGGACGCCCGGTGCTGATGCGCCTGCTTCCGGTGCTCCGGGTTCGGGAGCGGCTGGGGCTGGGACGTCCAGTGGTGCGCCTGCAGCCGGGACGGCCGCCGCCGGAGCGCCCGGCGCCGCGACAGCCGCGTCCGCCGCGGGCGGCTCGGCCGCTTCGGGGGCGGGCGCAATGGGCCAAATGGGCCAGATGATCAGCATGCCGATGCAGATGGCGGGGCAGGCGGTCGGCATGGCGGCGGCGGTGCCGCAGACCGTCATGCAGGGCGTGGAGAGCGCGGTGCAGCAGGTCAGCCAGTTGACCGGAGGACTCGGGCAGGACGGCGACTCCTCCGTCAGTGATGCTCAACTGACCGGTGAGCACAAGGGCGACGAATCACGAACGCGTCCAGACGAACCGGCGAAGGCCGAGCAAGCGCACGAAGGCGCGGCTGCCGACCAGCCGCACGCCGCGGAGCAGGCTCCTGTCGCGCCGCCCGCGGACCAGAAGCCGCCCGCTCAGACCCGGCCCGCTGAATCAGGACCGGAGACGTTCGTATGACCACGCCCGGAGGCCCGGTACTCAAGGTCGAACCGAGCGTGCTGCGGTCCACGGGTGCACAGTTCGAACACGTCGGCAACGAGCTTTCCGACCTCCGGGCCGACGAGCCGCTGCACAATGCCGCATCAGGAGTGGCCCAATTGGCCACGGGCCCAGCGTGCTTGACGGCGGCGGAGAACATCGCTACGCAGATGAAATCTCTTGCGGACGGCGCGCGAACCTACGGACAGAGCTTGGAAAGCGCTGCGCAGCAATATTAGTCGACCGATCAATCGTCGGCCGGGGCACTCGGTGCGGTCGGTTTCTCGAACTAGCTTGCCGCTACTTCGGAATTGTCTGCAGTACTGACTTACTAGACGGATGCCTCGGCGCTGAGGGCGTCTGACATCAGCACGCCGAGGTGTTGCCAGTAGACCCAGTCGGCGATGGCTGCCCGTTGAGTTGGCCCGTCCAGTGCGGTGTGGGCCCGGTAGAGCGCGAGGTCTTGGGCGTGTTCGGCGTAGGTGACGAAGGCTTCGAGGTGCGCCACGCCGCGGTCGGGCATCGTGCTCATCAACGGCTTACACAGGTCGAACCACAGCATCGCCGAGTCGTCGGCCGGTGGTTGCGGATCCGCAGGCGCCGGGGGCAGCAGCTCCATCAGACCGCCATCGCTGACCGAGGCCAACCGCGACGCCGCTGCAGGTGCGATGACCTCGAGTCGGCTGCGGCCCTCCATCTTTCCGGTCTCGGGAATGTCGTCGGGCTGCAGCACTACCTTCGCGGTGCCCGGATCGAAGCTCGCGAACTGCGCCTCGGTCGCGATGATCGCGCGCAGCTTCTGGCTGTGCGCCTGGGCCCAACCCTGGATCGCCAGAATCGGATAGGTCGCCCACTTGGCCCGCTCACTGGGCGCAATCGATTCATCAGCGGTCACCAGCTGAACCTGGGCGGGCAGATTGACACCGTCGGGGACGTAGCCCAGGCCGTAACTGTTGGCCACCACGACGGTCCCGTCGGCACACAGCCCCGTCACCCAGAAGAACCCGAAATCCATCACCCCGACGTTGAGCGCGGCACCGATTCGCCGAGCCAATGTCAGCGCGTCGTTTCCGCCGTTCTTCTGACGACGCGCCGCACCCGCGGCCGCCGACGCAGCCATCGCATCGCGCTCCATGCGGGCCGCCGATACCGGAATCGGCGCCGGCGCAGCGATACCCGCCGCCGACGTGTTGGCCGTCGACGCAGCGTGCACGCCCGGACCGGTCGGCGTCGAACCCGGAGTACCGCTGACGGTGCCACCACTGCCGCTTCCGCTGCCGACGGGTGCCGCCGGTGTCGGAGTGGCCGGGGGACCCAGCGGCATCGGCGTCGGCGCAGGACCCGACATCCCACCGACCGGCGCCAGACCGGAGCTACCGCCGCCGCCGCTGGAAAGGCCTGTGCCGCTGGGCAATCCGCCCCCCGTTGCGCTGGGCCCCGCAGTGGCCGGCGGCGCAGCGGGCGCATCAACGGGAACTTGAGGATTGACGGGTAGTTGGGCAGCGTTGGCGGGCGAGACCATGGGGTTGGCCTGTGCGGCCTGAGTGCCTTGGTCGATGCCCTTGGAAATGTCGCTGAGCATCTGTTGCTGTTGCTGGGCGGGAGTCAAGTCAGCGTTCGGCGTCGTTGTGCTTTGGGCATTGTCTTTCTTCAGATCCGTCAACTGACTGGACTGCCCGGGTCCTGACGGCGAATTCGTTGTCGGGTTGGACGAGATGCTGCCAGGACCTGACGGCGAGGGTCCGCCTCCGCCACCGCCTCCGGGTCCAGACATCACGCTCGGTCCTGCTGTAGGTGTTCCGGGGTCAATAGGAGATGACCCCGGGCCTGGTTCTGCAGGTATGGCACCTGACCCGCCCGGGTGGCCAGGGCGATGCGGGGGCGGCGTACCGGATTCCTGAGGCGCCACCTGCTGGGTCGGGGTGGCGACGTGGGGGCGCGGTGGAGGACCTGCTGGCACTTGCGGCGTTTCGGCGGCCTCGGGAGCGACCGCTCTTCCTTGCTGGTTGAGGTGGCTTATCGGTGAGACCGTCGGGTCGGGCGGTAGCTGCTTGCCGGGAGGTCCACCCGGTCGAAAGCCGGCGGATACGAAACGATTGGGGGCCTTAGGCCCAGGCTCTCTTGCGTCAAGAGTGTTGGATTGAGAAGCTACGGTCTCTGTGTTTTTTTGATGAGTCTCGCGGACCTTGCTCTCGACCTTGTCGGCGAGCTCGATGGAATTTCCGACACCTTCTTGGTCTTCCAATTCATCGATATAGTCTTGGGCCGCGTTGGTGTCAGCGATTATCTCGTTCTTAGCATCCACGACAGCTTGTCTTGCCTTCGCGCAGAGGTCGATAGCATCTGAGAGGCTCTGCTTCATAGCCTCCATCTTCGCGATTTCCGCGTCGACCGTCCGTTCAGCTGCGTTTGCGGCTCCGCCGAACCAGCCGTTGTGATTAAAAATCGACTTTTTCTTACCGTTCCATGTATCCAACACTCCATCAACTTCGGTACGCAGATTTTGGAGCAGATCGATTCGTTGTTGAAGAGTGTCCTCGTCAGTTTCGGGCCATGCGGGCGGTGCTGTCATCTCGTCTCGCCGCCCCCCAGTGGGTTTAGGAATACTAGACATCTTCCTAAACCCCCGAGGCCTGACATGCAGATCTAATGACATTCTTCAGATCAAAACCGACATTTACCACATACGAATCGGCAACCGTATAGTTCTGTATCGCGTTGGCGAAAACCTGAAAGTAGAGCGCGGCTGTACCAGCAAAATCCGCGAATACGCCATTGCCGCTCGCCGAGCCTAGGGCTTCGATGTCGGAGGCGTATGCACCAATGGTTTTGGCTGCCGACTCCTGCAGATCACGTTGTTCAGGAGTCCATTGATCGGCCGAAATTGTCGTGTCAATATTCGACCACGCTTGTAAATTTGAATCAAATATCGCAGTTTTCTTGACCCAGTCATTACACACAGCGAGCGGTTTGGTCAAAAATCGAGCGGGCTTACTCAGATCACCGATATCTGCAATCTCAGACGGCATTGCAGCTGATGGTGCAGCAGCTGTCTTGCCGATGACTTCGCCGTGCTTAATCGCGTCACAGACCGACGATATCGCTGTGGACAGGCTCACATTGGTCTGCGCGAGGAAGTCGTCGCTGGGTTTGTAGGCAGCGATCGAATCGGCGTATGCCCGGCCGTAGGCGATGAACTGTTCGTAGAGTTCACGCATTACGCGATGGGGCGTCTGCCGGGCCAACGTCACGGCCTGGTCGGCGGCGGAGCGCATCCCGGTTCCTGCAGCTTCAAACTGCGAGCGCTGAACCGGAGTCCATTGTGACGAAGGAATCGACGGGTCGCGATTGCCCCACGCGTCGGACTGCGAGGCGGCAAGTGCGCTCTGTATTGGACGCCAGCTATCGCACGTCGGCTCAACGGTAATTATCGCAACCGGCCCCGTGTCGTTCGCACTGGCAATGTCGCTCGCTGCAGGCGTTGTCGTCCCACCACCGGAACCACGCGTGAAGAACAGCGTCACCCCAACGGTGATCGCAATGACGAGGAGCACCGCGACGGCAATCAGCAGCCACTTCAACCCACTGCCCTGCTTCGGGGGCGGAGGACCCCATCCCGGCTGCGGGTAGTAGCCAGGCGGCTGCTGCGGAGGACCGGGCGGCGGCTGGTAACCCTGCGGGGGACCTGACGGCGGCGGGTTACCAGGGCCCCATTGACCCGGTTGCGGTGGCAGACTCATGCGCCCACCCTCACCTGACGGCGACCCAATTTCATACTCCCCAAGTCCACGCAATGCTCGCGCTCGAACGTACTGGACAACATTGGGTACCAGCCTAAAGGACGGATAGCTGCGCAGTCCGCGGCAATCGGCCGACTGTTATCCAAAGGGTTCCGAGAATGGCACCGACGTGGCCATGAACTAAGCCCCGACGGTATCCAGGAATGAATGTGAAGCCGCCGGCGAAACAAAGCTGGCCGCGCCGGCACTACTCGATCCGCCGCTCACCAACACCGCGATGACGACCGCGACGACCACTACCACCACGGCGATCACCAACAGCGCCCACTTCAACCCGCTGCTCAACCCGCTGGACTTCGGCTTCGGCTCTTGCCCGGGCGCAAAGTAGAACCCTGGCGGCAACTGCTCCGGGTCGACGGGCTGGATGTCCTCATCCCAAGGATCCTGTGGTGCCGACATCGTCATGCGACCACCTGAATTCGTTGCGCGCGCATACACACTCCCGTTGGCATCCAGTACTCAATCGAGCCTAAGGGGTTTGCGGGCACCCCAAACGCAGCAATTTCCCTGGCTCGAAAGAACCTAGGTCCACGAGCTGTCGTTGTTGATCTCCGTGATCGCCTCGTCGATGCGCTCACGGTCGGCGTCAATCGAGAGCGACGCCTGGGCCGTCGCCTTCTGTAGCGCCTCGTTCACCCGGCTCTGGACGACTTCGGCACCGAGGCGCAGCAGCCCCGCTTCGATGTACACGTCCGTCAGCCAGTGATGGCCGTTGAGCGTGACCTCGACGGTGTCGGACTCGTCGGCCGCGGTGAACGTCTCGGCGTTCATCTTGGTGAGCTGCTCATCCATCAGCGACTGCAAGCGCTGGGCCTGCTTCAACACCGCCGCCACCTCGGGGTGCATGTCGTCGCTCACTTGGTGTCCTTGCCGTCAGCGGACGCCCGTCGCTTGGCCTGCTGACCAATGTAGTTCTCAGTCCACTCCCGATCCTCGGTGTAGATCACCTCGTCGGGAGTCAAACCGGGGGCGCGGCGCTTCTCCTTGGCGCCGCCGCCACCTTGGCCGTGCCCGCCCATGGGCATGCCACCGCCACCCATGCCGCCGGCCATGCCCCCGCCTGCCGATGCCGCGGCGGGATGACCTCCACTCGCGCCGCCCCCCGTCGGTGAGGTCCCGATGGCCGGACCGCTCGCGGCGGGCTGCAAGGGCATCCCGCCCCCGCCTCCAGCGCCGCCGCCACCCGACCCGCCGCCGCCACTACCGGCGGCCGCCGGCGACAAGTCCGGACTGTCGGGCAAGCCGGGCATGTCCGTCGACGGATCGCCACCGGGCAGGCTCGGCATACCGCCGCCCGACCCGCTGCCTCCGGACGGCGAGCCACCAGAGGGGGAACCGCCGGACGGTGAACCGCCGGACGGTGAGCCACCCGAAGGTTTTTCGCCCGACTGGGGTTGCTCCGCCGCCGGCGAAGTCGGCGCGGTCGGCGGCTGAGGCGATTCAGGTGATTGAGGTGCTTGGGGCGAATCGGGAGACCCTCCACCCTTGCCCGGCGTCTCGCTACCCGGCCCCTTCTGGTTCGGGTCGTTCATCTTGTGAATATCGGAATCCCGCGGATCGCCGTTCTCGGTGACCGGTGGCAGGCTGGGCGATCCAGACGGTGGCTTCGGAGGTTGGCACACCGGGATCTTCGCGCCGTTGGCGTACGCGGTCTGCACTTCATCTGACTTCGTCTGCAGCGCCTGGTAGGCCGCCATTGCCTCGGGACTGAACCCGTTGATCTGCATCGCCTGCATCAGCTGCTTGATCTGTTCGGTGGTGGGGTGATTGCTCTTGGCAATGCTGTGCGCATCGGCGAGGTCCTGCGCGCGATCAGCCAAATCGCGTGTCGTGTCGACTATTTGGAGCAACCAGGATCGGTGCTTGTCCAACGCAGCCATGGCGTTGTCGGCGGCTGGCCCGCTCCAGCTGAGGCCTGAATCCTTGAAATTGTCGGCGTGGACGATCAGGTCGTGCGAGTACATCTTCAGGTTGTCTGCGTAGTGCACGAGCGACGCGGCCTGGTCGGGTTGCTCGAGTTGCTGGGCAACCTGTTCCACGCTCGCGTAGGTCGCGACGGGGTCGCTGTTGAGCCCTGCGAAGTCGCCCGGAACCGGCAGTGAGTCCGACAGGATGGGCCTGGGCGTGACCGGGGAGATCTGGGGAGCGGTCTCGCCGTTCGCCAGTGCGGTGGCGGTCTCCACGTCTACCTGGCGGTAGGCTTCCGCGGCGGCGGTGAACGATTCGGAGAGCCGCTTGGCCTCGCGCTCGCCGGATTCCAGATAACCCTTGATCTTGTTCGCGCCCGATGTGAGTTGTTCCAGGCCGTCGGTGGCGATCTGCGTGCCATCGGCCGCGACCGGCTGCTCCGGCATCGCGGGCATAGGTTCGGCGATTGCGCGCGCCTTCCAGTCCAGCGTGTAGGGCTCGACTCTCACCGCCATGATGCTTCCTCCCCCGATCTGCACCTCATTGCTGCAGCGCCATCTGGTAACGACTCTCCTCACGCGGATTGATCAGCCGGATGGGCAGCTGACGATGCCGCGGTGTGTCAATGAAGTTGTGCCGCAGCACTACTCGGCCGATGCCAGGGTGCGGGCCCAGGTACGTCGTCGAGTTGGGCCACGCCACCTTGGCCGCCGCGCCCACGCGTGCGTTGATGAAGCCTGCGAATTCCCGGAACTGCGGACCGAGCGTGACGACCGCCCCGCACGCCGCCGACCGCACCACGAACTGGGTGAAAAGCCTTGCGTCACCGAGGTTGATGCTCACGTCGACGTCGTCGAACGGCATGTACACCGGGTATCGGTCGGCGGTCTCGCCCACCAGCACGCCCGCGGAGCCGATCGGAAGCTCGTAGTGGCGGTCGGTCAGCGGGCTCTGACCGTGCAGGGCGGCCCGCTGACCACCGAACAGGCAGGAAAAGCCGCGCGGTGTCGAAGGATTCGCCAGCGTGGTGAGCAACACCGTGGCAGTCGGGGCGGCGCCCGGCCGGATCCGGACCTGGGTGATGGTGTGGTCGGCGCGCGCAGACCACCAGACGTTGGGACCACCGGCCGCGGTGTAGGCCGCCGTGAAGGTGCTGCGGCCCTTGATGAAGGACCACGACTCACGCTCGAAGCTGATCTCGGTGGCGCGGTCGAAGTCGTCGAAGCTGCGGCCGCAGCGCGCGTCGATTCCGTTGCTGGCCAATTGATCTGCGATGCGGGTGGTCGACGCGACCAGGTATCGAGCCAGCCCGGCCACCCCGGCCTCGCGGCGCTGCGCAGCCTTGCGCGTCTCTTCGGGCTTGGCGCGCAAGACGATCCAGGTTCGCCGGTTCGCCGGTGCGGGATACGGCCCGACGACCTGTTCGTACAGCGCGACAAGGCTGGACGGCGCCGTCTTGCCCATGCGATAGCCGGCGGACACGACGTCGGCCTCAAGGTCGGGGCAGTACGCGGCGACGAGCTGCTCGACGAGCCTGGTGTCGACGACGTCGTCGGTGAAGGCCTCACCACTGACGATCACCGTCGGCGTGAACGGCCGCGGAACGAGTTCGATGACCGAGAGCAGATAGTCGCCCTGCCACCGCACCGCGACGTGGTCGCCGGGCATGACCGTCGCCCCGACCGCGGGTTCCGACGGTGCGTCGGGGTTGACGCGGTGCCTGCGCCGCCAGGCGAAGATGGCCGCAATCCAGCCGGTGAACCTACGGCCGCGCACGGTCAGTACGGCGCCGATCGCAATGAGTACCGACAGCGTGATGCCGAGCCACAGCAGGTGGAGTGGCAGGAACAGCGCGACGCAGGCAGGAATCAGGGCCGCCGCCCACAGCAGGTGCCCCGTCGTGATGCGCAACCCGAATTGAGCCAGGAAGTTCTTCATCGGCGCCTCAACGCACGTCGGGCCAGGGCTCCGAGTCCGAGCACCAGCGCAAGGCCGGCTCCGGCGATGACCACGATGGTGATCGGGCCCCGGTCAGGCGGCGGAATGTAGACCGGCGGAGGCAGCTGCTTCACCTTGAACGGCGCGGTCTTCGGCCCCTCGGGGACGTCCCACGTCAACGCGGCGACCGGGTCGATGGTGCCTGCGCCGACGTAGTTGTCGACGCCGCCGCCAGGATGCCGGGCCGTGGCGGTGATCCGGTTGATGATCTGGATCGCGTTCAATTCGGGGTACTTCTGGCGCACCAGCGCGGCGACCCCTGAGGCGTAGGCCGCGGCGAACGACGTTCCGTTGATCGGAATCGGACCGTCCTGTCCGGGTAAGGCGTTCACCGGGTTGCCATCGTATCCGAGGGCGGTGATGTTCTCCGCCGGTGCGGCGGCGCCGACCCACGGACCGGACATCGAGAAATTGCTCGGCTGGCCGTTCTGCGCGATCCCGCCGACAGTGAGCACCAACGGCGAGTACCAGGCCGGCGAGACGATGGTGCTCACCTGCTTCCAGCCGCGCGGATCGGCGGGAATGGACGGATCCGGCGGCGGATTCTGATTGCAGTCGGCGCCCGTGTTGCCCGCGGCGACGACGACCACCGCGTTCTTGACGTTGACCGCGTACGCGATGGCGGCACCGAGCCCCGTCTCGTCGATGCGGCGGGTGATCTTGTAGCAGGCCGCCTCGCTGATGTTGATCACCTGAGCGCCCAAGTTGGCGGCGTGCACGATCGACCGGGCGAGGCTGCGCAGCGAGCCCGCCGTCTGCGTGGTGTTGGGATCGTTCGGATCGGTGCGCGACCCGACGGGCTGGAAGTTGTCCGAGGTCTGACGCAGCGAAAGGATCCGCGCGGCGGGAGCGACCCCGACGAAGCCGTCGGTAGGCGAGGGCCTGCCCGCGATGATCGACGCGGTCAACGTGCCGTGCGCGTCGCAGTCGGACAAGCCATTGCCGGACTTGTCGACGAAGTCGCCGCCAGGCTCGGCGGGGACGCGCGGCGAGCCGTTCACTCCGGTGTCGATGACCGCGACGGTGATGCCGTCGCCATTGGCGAACTTCTGCGCGTCCGAGAGCCTGAGGTAGTCGCTGGCCCACGGCTTGTCGGCAAAGTTCGAATTGGGGAAGACCAACGGCGCACCGCACTGCCTGCGCAGTTCGGTGGGCTGATCTGGACCCGTTTCGTCGGGTGGAAGCGCACCAGGGTCGATGACCGGCGGCTCGATGGCAACGGCTGGTGGCGCACTGAGCAGCGCCAGCATCAGCACGGCGATCAGCACGCAGATGCGCCGTACCATTCGTCACCCCCTCCGACCCGAACGTTGATCATGGCCCGCTGAACTGGCCACAGCAAACTAAAGGCCGCCCCTTGGGCGGCGCTTCGGTTGACGTCAAGCCCCTCGACCTCTTGCACTGTGCAATCTTAAGGGGGCGCGAGGGGGTACAGCTCCGGTTTCTCTGGGGGGTGGCCGACGGCCCTGTTCAGACCGCCGCCGCAGCCGACGTTCGGACTAACTCACGCGTCGAGATCCTGCTGGACCAGCGCAGCGACGGCATCGAGCGCGGCCTGGTCGTCGGAGGCGACGGTGACCTGTGCGCCGTTGCTTGCGCCGAGAGTCATGATCATCAACGCCGAACCCGCGTCCACTGGCTCGCCACCGTCGACGGACAAGGTCACCGGGACCCCGGCGTTGACGACGGCCTCAGCGATGATGGCTGCGGGGCGGGCGTGCAGCCCGATTGACGATCCGACGATGACAGTCTTGGTGGGCATTGCTGGCTCCTCTTGGTGGTGGGTTTGGGTTCGGATTCAGGCGGCGACGAGTTCGGCAGACGTCTCGGCGCCCCCCTTCGGCTGGCTGAGTTGCTTTGCGGCGATGACCGCGATGGCAGCGACGACGGTTCCGGCGATGAGCGAAATCAACCACCCCAGCTTGTTGTCGATCGCGAAGAGCACGAAGATTCCGCCGTGGGGCGCCCGGCAGGTCACGCCGAACGCCATGCTCAACGCACCGGTCACCGCGCCCCCGGCCATCATGGATGGGATCACCCGCAACGGGTCGGCGGCCGCGAACGGGATGGCCCCTTCGCTGATGAACGATGCACCGAGAAGCCATGCGGCCCGGCCATTCTCACGCTCGGGCTCGGTGAACAACTTCGGACGCACGGTCGACGCCAGGGCCATGGCCAGTGGCGGCACCATGCCTGCCGCCATCACGGCGGCCATGATCGTGAAGGACGCCGTGGTGGCCGCCGCCAAGCCGGCGGTGGCGAACGCGTAGGCCGCCTTGTTCACCGGGCCGCCGAGGTCGAAGCACATCATCAGGCCAACGATCACGCCCAGCACGACGGCCGACGTGCCGGACATGCTGTTCAGCCAGCTGGTCAGGCTGGTGTTGACCCACGCCAGCGGGCGGCCCAACAGCATGAACATCAACAGGCCCATGACCAACGAGGCGAACAGCGGGATGATCACCACCGGCATCAGCCCGCGTAGCCACCGCGGCACGTCGAACCTGCTGATCCACAGTGCGACGAAACCGGCCATCACGCCCGCGACGATGCCGCCGATGAAGCCGCCGCCGACAAATACGGCCACCGCACCTGCGGTGAAGCCCGGTGCGATACCGGGGCGATCGGCGATGGCGAACGAGATGTAGCCCGCCAGTGCAGGCACCAGGAAGCCAAACGCCAACCCGCCCAACGTGAACAGGATTGCGCCGAGGTATTGCATGAACCCGCCGCTGGGCAGGTTGGTCAACGAGTTGTTCAAGGCGATGATGTTGCCGAGCGACTGCGTTGCTCCGTCCGGCTTGTTGGCGATGTCGTAGCCCGCGAACAGGAAGCCGAGCGCGATGAGCAGCCCGCCGGCGGCGACGAACGGGATCATGTAGCTGACGCCGGTGAGCAGGATCTGCCGGGTGCGGGTGCCCCAGCCGACGCCGCCCCCCGACGCCGCTGCGGTTGCGGGTGCGCCGCCTGCGGAGCCCTCGACGCGTGCGGCGTTGGGATTGTCCACTGCGGCAACGGCTTCGGCGATCATCTTGGCGGGTTCGTTGATCGCGCGCTTCACGCCGGAGGCGATGACGGGCTTGCCGGCAAAGCGGCCCTTGTCCTTGACGCCGACGTCGGTGGCGAAGATGACGGCGCCTGCGCCTGCGATGGTCTCGGCCGACAGCGGGGTGCTGCCCGACGAGCCCTGCGTCTCGACGTGCAGGGTGACGCCGGCTTCCTTGGCGGCGGCGGCCAGCGCGTCGGCCGCCATGTAGGTGTGGGCGATACCGGTTGGGCATGCCGTGATCGCCACCAGCGTCTTGGTCTGCTGGGGTGCGGCCTGTGCGGGTTCGGCCTGGGCGGCGGCAGGCGCCGGATTGACGACACCCTCGACCAGCGCCACCACCTCGTCGGCCGACGAGGCGTTGCGCAGTGACTCGACGAAGTCCTTGCGCACCAGCGCCCGCGCCAGACTGGACAGCAACTTCATGTGCTCGGCACCGCCGGCATCGGGCGCTGCGATGAGGAACGCGAGGTCGGCGGGGCCGTCCGGGGCGCCGAAGTCAACCTTGGGCGACAGCCGGGCGAACGCGATCGTGGGCGCGTCGACGTATGGCGAGCGACAGTGCGGGATGGCGATGCCGCCGGGCAATCCAGTGGCGGACTGCGCCTCGCGCGCCATCGTGGCTGCGACCAGACCGTCGCGATCGGTGGCGCGTCCGGCTGCGGCGAGTCGGGCGGCGAGCAGGCTGATGACGGCCTCCTTGTCGCCGCCTGCGTCGACGTCGAGGGCGACCAGGTCTCCGGTGATGATTGACATCTCGCTACTTTCCTGTCGGCAAATGGGGAAGGGTTGGTGCGGGCGTAAGTGCGTACACCCGAACGGCTTTGAGGTCGAGCTGGTCCGGTGACGGCAGTGCCGAACCCGGTAGTGCGGCGGCGGCGCTGCCGTAGGCCACGGCCATTTGAAGCCGTTGCGGCGGCTCTGCTCCTCCAACTTCGGCGCGGAGGTATCCGGCCAGCGAGCTGTCGCCTGCGCCGACGGTGCTGCGCGGAGTGATCGGCGGAGGAGCGGCCATCCAACTGCCGGTGCTGTCGACGAGCACCGCGCCAGCGGCGCCGAGGGTGACCAGCACGGTGCCGACCCCGTCATCGATCAACGTCCTGGCCGCGGCCACGACGGGCTCCGGATCTCCTTGAGCAGCCGCGGTTTCCAGCGCAGGGCCGGAGGCCCCGACGAGTCCTGCGAGCTCTTCGGCGTTGGGCTTGATGAGGTCGGGCGCGTGGCGACCGAACGCGGCCGCCAACGCGGCGAGCGGGCGTTCCGACGTGTCGACGGCCACGCGGCACGGGAGCGTGGCGAGCATGGCGACAACCTCGGCATACCAGTCGTCCGGGAGCCCGGGTGGCAGGGAGCCGGACAGCACCACCCAGGCGGCGTGTCGAGCCGCGTCGAACACTGCGCTCATGAGCGCGCCGCGGCCTGCTTCGTCGAGGTGCGCGCCAGGTTCGTTGAGTTTGGTTGTGGTGCCGTCGGATTCGGTGATGGCGAGGTTGGTACGGACCGCCCCGCCGGCGGGCACCAGCTGAAAGGGCACGGCGCTTGCGTGGAGGGCCGCGACGACGGGGTCGGACTCGGCGGCCGGGAGCAGGGCGACGGCGTCGACCGCGGCCAGACTCAGGGCGCGCGCCACGTTGACGCCCTTGCCGCCGGGCTCGCTGGTGACCGACGTGACGCGGTGGACGGCGCCGCGGGTCAACGGCGCGGCCAGCGTGACCGTGCGGTCGATGCTCGGGTTGGGCGTGACGGTGACGATCACGGTGTCGCTCCGGCGCAGACGACCTCGACGCCCTGTTCGGTGAACAGAGCGCGGTCGGCGTCGTCGAGTTCGGTGTCGGTGATGAGCGTGTCGACACTCGAGATGGGCGCGAAGCTGACGAAGTCCTCCCGGCCGACCTTGCTGGAGTCGGCAGCGACCACGACGTAGTTGGCGGCGCGCACCATCGCGCGTTTGACGGCCGCCTCCTCGCCGTCCGGGGTGGACAAGCCGTGCCGCACGCTGATGGCGTTGGTGCCGATGAACGCGATGTCGACGCGGATCGAATCGAGCACGCGAAGCGTCTGGTCGCCGACGGCGGCCTGGGTCACCCCGCGCACGCGACCGCCGAGCAGTTGCAGCGACACCGAGTTGGTGGCGGCGAGCCTGGCGGCGATGGGCACGGAGTTCGTGACGACGACGAGCTCGCGGTCGGTCGGCAGTAGGGCCGCGATGCGCGCCGTCGTGGTGCCGGCGTCCAGCAGTAGCGTGGCGCCCGTGCGGGGCACGTAGTCGATGGCGGCGGCTGCGATCGCGTCCTTGAAGTCGGCGCGGGTGGTCTCCCGTTCGCCGACGCCGGGCTCGACGAGGTGCAGGGCACGCGCGGGCACTGCGCCGCCGTGGACTCGTCGCACCACCCCGGCCTTGTCGAGGGCGGCCAGGTCCCGACGCACGGTCTCGGTGGTGACGTCGTAGGTCTGAGCGAGCTCGGCGACCGATGCGCGACCCTTGCTGATCACCAGTGCGGCGATAGCCTCTTGGCGCTCTTCGGCGTACATGCGTCTCCGTACGTGTGGGAAATTCGCTTCTGAAATGTTGATATGTGTTGTTTTACTCCCGACTGTGTTGACTTGTCAATCAATTCTTGTAATCTGACTCACATGAGTACGTCGCCCTCGACAACGTCACAGCACGCCGAGTCGCAGCCCACCCAGCTCGCCGCGGGCACCGTCCTGCACGGGGTGCCAGCCGTGGCAGGCGTCCAGTACGCACCGGTCATCAGGCCAGGGGCCAGGCCGCCCGTCGAGCAGGGCACCGCGCCCGCGCTGGAACAGTCCGCACGTCCGGCCGAGGCCGCACGCTTCGCGGGCGCCGCGGCTGCGGTCGCGGCCCGGCTCAGGGAGCGGGCCGCACACGCCACGGGGTCGGCCTCGGAAGTCCTCGCGGCGACGGCAACGTTGGCTCAGGACAGGGCGTGGATCGGCGCGGCGGAGAAACGGATCGGCGAAGGTAGCCCGGCGGTGGGCGCCGTCGTGGCAGCCGTCGAACAGTTCGTCACGATGTTCACTCAGCTCGGTGGCCTGATGGCCGAGCGGGTCACCGACCTGCGCGACATCCGCGACCGAGTCGTCGCCGAGCTCAACGGGCTGCCCGAACCAGGGGTGCCGGTGCCCGGCGTGCCGTCGATCCTGTGCGCCGAGGACCTCGCGCCGGTCGACACCGCGGGCCTCGACGCATCCTTGGTCGTCGCGCTTGCGACGACGCTCGGCGGCCCCACCAGCCACACCGCGATCATCGCGCGCCAGCTCGGCATCCCGTGCGTCGTGGCCGTCGACGGTCTGGACGCAGTGCCGGTTGGCACGATGGTCATGGTCGACGGAACGCTTGGCACCATCACCGTGTCGCCTGACGCAACCGCCGCGACCGAGGCGGTCGCCGTCGCACAGCGCGGCGCCGACCTTGCCAAGCAGTGGGCTGGCCCCGGTGCCACCGCCGACGGCCACCGGGTCGCGATCCTGGCCAACGTGCAGGACGGCGCGGCGGCGCGGTCGGCCAGTGCGACCCCGGCCGAGGGCGTGGGGCTCTTCCGCACCGAACTCTGCTTTCTCAACCGCGACACCGAACCCACCGTCGACGAGCAGGCGGCCATCTACGCCGAAGTGCTGACCGCGTTCGCGGGCCGCAAGGTGGTGGTCCGCACCCTCGACGCCGGGTCCGACAAGCCGCTCAAGTTCGCCGGGCACCCCGACGAGGCCAACCCGGCGCTCGGTGTGCGCGGCATCCGCATCGCCGACGGGAATCCCGGAATCCTGACGCGGCAACTCGAGGGCATCGCCGCGGCCGCGCAGGCGACAGGCAACGAGCCGTGGGTGATGGCGCCCATGATCGCCACCGCAGCCGAGGCCGCGGACTTCGCCACGCAGTGCCGTGCGCACGGGCTGACCCCAGGCGTGATGATCGAGGTGCCCGCAGCCGCGCTGCTGGCCCATCGCATCCTCGAGCACGTCGACTTCCTGTCGATCGGGACCAACGACCTGACCCAGTACACGATGGCCGCCGATCGGATGTCGGCCGAACTGGCGACGCTCACCGACCCTTGGCAACCGGCGGTGTTGGCCCTGGTGCGCATGGCGGTCGACGCCGGTGTCGCGGTGAACAAGCCCGTAGGCGTCTGCGGTGAGGCCGCGGCGGATCCACTGCTGGCGTGTGTGCTGGTGGGGCTGGGGGTGTCCTCACTGTCGGCGGCTGCAGCGGCCGTCGCCGGGGTGGGGGCCAAGCTGGCCCAAGTCACGCTCGCGCAGTGCCAGGCCGCCGCGACGGCCGCGCTGGATGCGGCGACGGCCGCCGATGCGCGCGCGGCTGCGATCCACGCGCTGGGTTGACCCCTACTCGCGGGGAAGACACCCCGGAATAAACGGACTGTAGTCCGGTTGTATCGGGTAGCTCTTCAACTCTCCAGGAGGTACCGATGCCCGCCGTGACCGCAGATACGTTCACCCTTCCCCGAATCGCCGCTCCCACGGTGACGCAAAGTGACCGCCCGGTGCGGTCGATCACCACCGGGCCCCGCGGCTACGAGGGCGAGGGCTTCCCAGTCGTGCGCGCGTTCGCAGGAGTCAGCGCGGCCGACCTCGACCCGTTCGTCCACATGGACCAGATGGGTGAGATCGAGTACCAACCCGGCGAGCCACGCGGCACCGACTGGCATCCGCACCGGGGCTTCGAGACCGTCACCTACATGATCGACGGGCGCTTCGCCCACCAGGATTCGCACGGTGGCGGCGGGCTCATCACCGACGGCGCCACGCAGTGGATGACGGCAGGCGCGGGCATTCTGCACATCGAGACGCCGCCCGCCGAACTCGTTGACAGCGGTGGCCTGTTCCACGGCATCCAGCTGTGGGTCAACCTGCCGCGAAAGGACAAGTTCGCGACGCCGAGCTACCAAGCCATCGAGGGCGGCGACGTGAAGCTGCTGGCGTCCGAGGACGGCGGCGCCCTGGTGCGGATCATCGCAGGCGACGTCGAGACGCAAGAAGGAGCCCGGCGCGGGCCAGGTCTAACGCACACGCCAATCAGCTTGGTGCACGCCACCATTCAACCTGGTGCGCGACTGAGTGTGCCGTGGAACCCGGGCTTCAACGCGCTGGTCTACGTGCTATCCGGCCGCGGCGCGGTGGGACCGGCTGCCCAACCCATCGAGCAGGGTCAGCTGGCCGTACTCGGTGCGGGCGACCGCATCACGATCAACGCTGCGGCGCAACAGGATTCACACCGTCCCGCGCTGGAGGTGCTCATGCTCGGCGGCCGGCCCATCCGGGAGCCCGTATTCCACTACGGACCCTTCGTGATGAACTCGAAGTCCGAGGTGGTCCAGGCGCTTGAGGACTTCAACGCAGGACGGTTCGGCACCATCCCGCCAGGCGCGCTGCGGCCCCACCGTTAGACGATTTCGGCGCGCTCAGTTGCGCTCACCGCAACTCAGCGCGCCGAAATCGCAAGGGGGGCCTCGGGTTCGGGGTATAGCAGTTCGAGCTCGCCGAGGCTGGCCGCGACGGTGACGAGCGGGAGCGCCGCCGACACCGACAGCGCACTACCGTCGGATTCGGCCCGCAAGGCCAACACGAAGTCGTCGCTGATCGGGCCACTGTCGTCGAAGGGTTCGGTGCCGCTCAACCGTGCGCACACCGAGGAGGAATGCTTCTCAAGCACTTGCCGCACCCGGGGGTAGGCCGTCAACGGTGGCGGCACGACGTCGGCGATCAACTCGGCGACGGCCCGGAGTCGCACCGCGCGGTTGGCCGCGCGAATCACCGGAGCGCGGCGATCCGTCGACCCGCCGCTTTCCGAAAGGTATTGCCGCACTGCGTCATCAAGCGTTCTCGACGCGGTCAACGCATCGTGACCGAGCGCACTGACCTGGTCGTTGGCGCCCTCGTATGCACCGCGGGTGACACGCCGCACCGTCGCCTCGAGGTACTGCGCCCCGACCGTGTAGGCCGCGTCGACGATCCTGGCCACCCGCGACGCGGCGCCTCTAGGCCACAGCAATGCCGACACGACCGCACCCACGGACGCGCCGACGACGACGTCCTGGATGCGGATGAGTCCGACGCTCCACCCGGTCGGCACGATCAGATTGAAGATGATCAGCACCATCATGGTGAACATCGCCTGGCCTGCAACGAATGACGCCACCTCGGGCACGTAGGCGGAGCCGAACGCGACCAGCGGCAGCATCACCCACATGACCGGGGGATCCACCCCCATCAACTCGATGAAGACCGCGCCGAGCACGAATCCGATCGCCGTGCCACCGACGGCGCGCACGACCCTGGTGCCTGTGGTGAGCGCGCTGCTCCGCAGCACCGACATCGCGCCGAGCACCACCCAGAAGCCGTGTTGCACGGGGAAGACGTGCGTGATCGCGACGGCCGCGGCCAGCCCGAGGCCGGTGCGCAGGCTGTTGCGCACGACCACCGCGCGGGTGGCGACGAAGCCGGTCGTCAAGGAGGCGATGGCCTGCGATTCCGACAGCACCCGATCGGATGCTCCGCTCACCGGTAGCCGCCGGCCCAGCACCCTGGCCCACACTGGGCGTGCGTCGGCCGCCGCCGCCAGCCGGATGACGCGTCCGGTCGCGCCGACGCACGCGGAGATGGTGCGCAGGCTCAGCAGCCGGCGCGCCGCTCCGATCGCGGCGGCGTCGCTCGGCTCGCCGAGTATCTCGACGATGTCGTCGCGATAGCGGCTCTGCGCCAAGGTCCGCTGCTCGTCGAGTGCCGACAGGAGTGCGTCCTGGTGGGCAGCCCGGTCGGCACCCTTCGGCGCGCGCAGCACGTCGGCGCTCTCGCGCAGCACCCGGACGATGGGGACGCGTAGCGCGAACAGCAGGGTCCCGGTGTTGTCGGCGATGCGATCCGACAACCACTGCAGGTCGTCCACGACACGCACCAGCGCCCGGCTGCCCGCGGTCAGCCCGACCGGCCGGTAGTCGGCGCCGAGGAAGTTGGCGCGCAGGTCGCCCATTGCGGTCGAGACGTCCTCGGCGGACGCATTGCCTTCGAGCCGGTCGGCCAGGGTTCGGCACACCTGCGCGGCGTGCCTGCGCAGTTCGTCGTGATGTCGCGGCGGCAGCAGGAACAGCGCCGCGGGCACGGCCAGCGCCAACGCGATCGCCCAGCCGAACAGCCGGTCCGGGATCGGGCCCACAGGTGTGCACGCAGGCAGTACGAACGTCAGCAGCGTCGAGCGTTGCCCGGCGGCCACGATTTCGCTGAGCACCCCCGTGAACGTCACGGCGACGCCAAGTACGAACATCGTCGCAACGGCCAGCCACGGGATCGGCGCGACCAACGAGCCCAGCGTGATCAACACGGCGCCGTTGAAGCCGAGCCCGCAGTAGGCGAGCGCCCGCGCAGGCCGGTTGCCGGGGAAGTCGACGGTGATCAGCAAGGACACCGAGCCGAAGATGGCGAACATCGGGGTCTGCGATCCGCCGCCCACCGCGAACCCGACGGCCGCGGCGATCGGCAGCACGATCGCCGCGCGGATGGCCCGTCTGAACGCGTCGCGCTCAGGGTCACGCTCGTCAATTCGATCGACTGTCCGGCGCCACACGACAGCCGCGGTCAGCATGCTCGCAGATGCTAGCCGGACCCGCCCGGCGACCTGGTCAGTCTGAAACGCTGGTCAGTCTGAACCGCTGGTCAGTCTGAACCGCTGGTCAGTCTGAAACGGTGGGAGTGACGTCGGAGATCGGACCGAACCGACCCGCGTCCAATGCCCCGAGCAGCTGTGCGGCGATCCAGGTCAGGTCGTCGTGATTGCGCGGTAACAACGTCTGCTCGTAGCCCACCAGCAGGTAGAGCCCCCACGCGGCGAACCGGCGCGCTTGGTGTTCGGAGTGCAGGAGTTCGAGCGCCGACTCGCGGAGCACGTCGAAACGCTGTTGGTCGACGGCGGCTTGCACGGCATACACCTCGGCGTCGATCGAACTCCACACCCGGATCGCGGCCTCAGCGCCGTGGGGGAGCGCCAGGGCTTCCTTGATGAGCGTGTCGATGCGCACGCGAGGGTCGGATTCGGACTGGACGGCCTCGATGATGCCGACGGTGCGGGCTTGGACCCAGTGCGCGACGAGGTCCGTCGTGTAGGCGGACCAGTTGGCAAAGTAGTGATAGAAGGAGCCAGTCGTGACGCCGAGGCGATTGCACACCTCAGCAAGCTTCAACCCGCCGTAACCGAGGTCGGACAGGACCTCGAGGCCGGTGCCGAAGTACGCCTCCCGAGAAACGACGGTGGCCATGGCAGGACACGATAGTTGGCCACCCCGCCGACGCGCCTCAATGTACGGGTGCCCAGCTACGTCGGACATTCGTAATATTTCGTGCCTCGACGTCAATATTGTGCGGAAGATAGTTTGCTGAGCGCCTTTCGTTGACGGCCCCGCAACCTATTCGCGTCGAAAGGCCAGGTGACATGTGGCACAATTTGACCGTGCCGTATACCGCGACCCGGGGTCCAGGACGTCCACCTGCAGCGAAGGCAGCTGAGACCCGTGAGCGCATTGTGCGGGCGGCGCGCGAAGTTTTCAGCGAACTTGGCTATGACGCAGCGACATTCCAAGCCATTGCGATTCGCGCCGATCTGACCCGCCCGGCAATCAATCATTACTTCGCGAGCAAGCGCGTGCTCTACCGCGACGTGGTCGAGAAGACCAACGAGTTGGTGGTTGCCGCGGGCATGGAGAAAGCGCACGGCGAGACCGGGCTTCTCAAGCGACTTACGGCGTTCTTCTCGGCCGCCATGCAGGCCGAATCCCGGGATCGTTCGGCCGCCGCATTCCTGGTGACGTCGGTACTCGAGTCCCAGCGGCACCCCGAGTTGAGCCGCGACGAGCACAACTCCTTGAAGGCGTCCCGCGCCTTCGTCACCTGGGCCGTTACCGATGCGATCGAGCGCGGTGAGCTCACCACGGACACCGACGTGGCCACCCTGGTCGAGATGTTGGTCGCCGTGATGTGGGGCATGGGTTTCTACGCGGGATACGTCGGTGGCCACGACGAGTTGGTCGTCATCGTCGAGACGCTGGAGAAGCTCTTGGCCAACAAGCTCTGGACGATTGCCGGATAGCTTTCTGTCACTGCCACGACGCTCCACCGCATAGCTAACCTAAGTTTTGCTCGCTACCATGGATAGCACCTTCCCGGCGCCGTGCCATGCGCCCGACTCGACTGGAGACACATGAGTTCGTTGCGCTCGCATGACGACACGTGGGACATCGCCACCAGCGTGGGATCGACGGCGGTGATGGTGGCGGCCGCGCGTGCGAAGGAAACGGCGCAACCCCAGCCGCTGATCCGTGATCCGTACGCCAAGCTGCTAGTCGCGGGCGCGGGCGCCGGGGTTTGGGAGTCGATGCTCGACGACGAGTTCATCGCCAAGGTCGCCAGCGAGGACGCCGAGGCCGCCGCGGTCTTCGAGCACATGAGCAACTACCAGGCCGTGCGGACGCACTTCTTCGACGAGTTCTTCGCAGGAGCGACCGCCGCAGGAATCCGCCAGGTCGTGATCCTCGCGTCGGGGCTGGATTCGCGGGCCTACCGGCTGGACTGGCCCGCGGGCACCACGGTGTACGAGATCGATCAACCCAAGGTGCTGGAGTACAAGTCGGCAGCGCTCGCCGAGCACGACGTGCAGCCGACCGCACAGCTACGCCACGTCGCTATCGACCTGCGGCAGGATTGGCCAAATGCGTTGCGCCAGGCCGGTTTCGACGCATCGGTGCCGACGGCCTGGTTGGCTGAGGGGCTGCTGATGTACCTGCCGGCCGACGCGCAGGACCGCCTCTTCGAGCAGGTCACCGAGCTCAGCGCGACGGACAGTCGCATCGCGATAGAGACCGTCGGCGTCCAGGCCGAGGACCGGCGCGAGCTGATGCGCGAACGGTTCCAGCAGCTTCGAGAGAAGTTCGGCATGGAAGAGCAGGTCGATGTCGCAGAACTCATGTACCACGACCCCGACCGCGCCGACGTCATCGAATGGCTGGATTCGCACGGGTGGGCGGCTGCGGGTGTGACGTCCCTGGAGGAGATGCGTCGGCTCGATCGCTGGGTGCTGCCCGAGGACACCGACCAGCGCGCGTTCTCGACGTTCGTCACGGCGCAGCGGCACTGACGGCGCGCAGCTCACCGAGCTGACGATCCGACCGCGCCCTGTTCGCCAACCACCCTGTTCGCCAACCACCTAGTTGGTTAGGATCGTGCGCATCCTCAGGGTCAGGATTTGACGTCAGGAAGGGCCTTGCCATGACCGCCGAAGCCGCCGCACCCCCCAGCGTCCCACCCACCTCGACGCAGGCCGTCGACATTCCCACCGTCGTCGCCCGGTTACGGAAGACCTTCGCCAGCGGCCGCACCCGCGACGTCGCGTGGCGCAAGCGGCAGCTGGAAGCCCTCGAGAAGTTGATGGTGGACAACGAACCCGCGATCGCGGCCGCGCTCGAGCAGGACCTGGGTCGCAAGCCGTTCGAGTCGTGGTTGGCCGACATCGCCAGCACGGCGAGCGAAGCGGCCGACGCCGCCAAGAACGTCGGCAAGTGGACCAAGCGCAAGCACCGGCTGCTGGAGAAGGCGCAACTGCCGGGCCGCGCCTGGATCGAGTACGAACCGTTCGGCACGGTGCTCGTCATCGGTGCCTGGAACTTCCCGTTCGCGCTGACGCTCGGACCGGCGGTCGGAGCCATCGCGGCGGGTAACACCGTCGTACTCAAGCCGTCGGAGGTGTCGCCGGCGTCGTCGGCGTTGATGGCCGAACTGATCCCGCGCTACCTGGACAACGACGCCATCGCCGTGATCGAGGGTGACGGCGCGGTCAGCCAGGAACTCATCGCGCAGGGCTTCGACAAGCTGTGCTTCACCGGAGGCACCGACATCGGACGCAAGGTCTACGAGGGTGCGGCGAAGCACCTGACGCCGGTCACGCTCGAGTTGGGCGGCAAGAGCCCGGTCATCGTGGCCGCCGACGCCGACGTCGAGGTGGCAGCCAAGCGCATCGCCTGGACCAAGCTGATCAACTCGGGCCAGATCTGCATTGCGCCGGACTACGTGCTGGCCGACGCCACGATCCGCGACGAACTCGTCAGCAAGATCGCCGACGCGGTCGCGACCTTCGAAGCGGGCAACTCGGGCGGCAAGCGCATCGTCAACGAGCGGCACTTCAATCGCCTAACCACGGCACTCGCCGCCACCAAGGGCACCGTCGCGCTCGGCGGAGGCTCGGATGCGGCGACCATCGAGATCCAGCCGACCGTCGTCGTCGATCCCGCCGTTGACGAGCCGTTGATGACCGATGAGATCTTCGGGCCCATCCTGCCGATCGTCACGGTCCAATCATTGGACGAGGCAATCGATTTCGTGAATTCGCGGCCCAAGCCGTTGGCGGCCTACTTGTTCACCAAGGCCAAGAGTGTCCGAGAGCGGGTCATCAAGGAGGTGCCGGCCGGCGGCATGTTGGTCAACCACCTGCTGTTCCAGTTCTCGACCACCAAGCTGCCGTTCGGCGGTGTCGGCCCGTCCGGGATGGGCGCCTATCACGGCAGGTTCGGCTTCGAGGAGTTCAGCCACCGCAAGTCGGTGCTGACCAAGCCCACCCGACCCGACTTAACTGCCATGATCTACCCGCCGTATACAGAGAAAGCGTGGAAGCTGGCGCGCAGGCTCTTCTGAGCCGACCCGCTTGCCGCTCAATCAACGAAGAGCTTGACCATCTTTAATCGAAAGGAACTTCATGTCCGGAGTGCAGGATCGCGTCATCGTCGTCACCGGAGCCGGTGGCGGACTGGGCCGTGAATACGCCCTGACCCTCGCCCGCGAGGGCGCCAGCGTCGTGGTCAACGACCTGGGCGGATCCCGTGACGGCTCAGGCGCCGGACACAACATGGCCGACGAGGTCGTCACCGAGATCAAGGAAGCGGGCGGCCGTGCCGTCGCCAACTACGACAGCGTCGCAGAGGCCGCGGGCGCCGAGAACATCATCAAGACCGCGATCGATGAGTTCGGCAAGGTCGACGGTGTGGTGAGCAACGCAGGCATCCTGCGCGACGGCACGTTCCACAAGATGACGTTCGAGGCCTGGGACGCCGTGCTCAAGGTGCACCTCTATGGCGGCTACAACGTGCTGCGCGCCGCATGGCCGCACTTCCGCGAGCAGAGCTTCGGCCGCGTGGTCGTCGCAACCTCGACCAGCGGCCTCTTCGGCAACTTCGGCCAGGCCAACTACGGCGCCGCTAAGCTCGGCCTCGTCGGGCTGATCAACACGCTGGCCCAGGAAGGCGCCAAGTACAACATCAAGGCCAACGCCGTCGCGCCGATCGCCGCCACCAGGATGACGCAGGACATCCTGCCGCCCGAGGTCTTCGAGAAGCTGACGCCCGAGTACGTCGCGCCGGTGGTGGCCTACCTGTGCACCGAGGAACTGCCCGACACGGACTCCATCTTCATCGTCGGTGGTGGCAAGGTGCAGCGCACGGCGCTGTTCCAGAACGACGGCGTGACGTTCTCCTCGGTGCCGTCGGTCGACGACGTCGCCGCCAAGTGGGGCGAGATCACCGACCTCTCGGCAGCGCAGTCAGCCAGCTTCAAGCTCGGCTGAGTCAGTGAAAGCGCTTGTTGCGCGAGAACTTTCGGGGCCGTCAGGCCTGGTCTACACCGACGTTGACGAGCCGGCCGGCGACGGCTTGGTCGTCGTCGACGTCGGTGCAGCCGGGGTCAGCTTCCCCGACCTGCTGCTGATCAAGGGCGAGTACCAACTCAAGCTCGATCCGCCGTTCGTCCCAGGGACCGAGGTCGCGGGCGTGGTGCGCTCCGCCCCCGCGGACTCGGGCTTCGCGGTGGGACAGCGAGTTACCGGACTGAGCATGCTCGGCGCATGGGCGCAGCGGGCGGCGCTACCACCGGCCAGCGTGACGCCGACTCCCGACGGCATCGACGACGGTGCAGCGGTGTGTCTGCTCGGGAACTACTACACGATGTACTTCGCACTTGCGCGCCGCGCTGCCCTCCAGCCTGGCGAGACCGTGCTGGTGCTGGGCTCGGCAGGCGGGGTGGGCACCGCGGCCATCCAGATCGCCAAGGCGATGGGCGCCACGGTCATCGCGATGGTGCACCGGACCGGGGCAGAAGAGTTCGTCGAGTCGTTGGGCGCCGACGTCGTACTGCCGCTGACGGAAGGCTGGGCCAAGGCGGTCCGTGACCACACCGGAGGACGCGGCGTCGACGTCGTGGTCGACCCGGTCGGCGGGGACGCGTTCGATGACGCGATTCGGGTATTGGCGACCGAGGGTCGGCTGTTGGTGCTGGGCTTCGCGTCGGGTGGCGGGATTCCGGCCGTCAAGGTCAATCGGCTGCTGCTGCGCAATGTCAGCGTGGTCGGCGTCGGACTGGGCGAGTTCATCAACCGCACCCCTGGCGCGCAGGCCGAATTCGGCGTCGGATTGGGCAAGCTCGTCGACGCAGGCTTGCGGCCGCCGCCACCGGTGCGCTACCCGCTGTCCGAGGGCCGCGCCGCGTTGGAGAGCCTGGCCAGTGGCGGTGTGCTCGGCAAGGTCGTGCTCGAGCCCTGAGCTTCCTGCGCTGAGCTTCCTGCGCTGAGGTGAGGCATTCGGTAGGTTTCGGAATGAATTTGCCCGCTCGCCAGACAGCCAAGCACATTTCGCCGAGCTCCGGCAGGCATCGCAGTGCTCTGGGCGGCAGGTTGCGGCTGGCCGCCCGACTCGCGACCGGTCTGTGATGCCGATCACCATCGCTCTACCAGTGCCGACGTGGCGCAATCGTCAATATATCGAGGGTTGCTAATCATTGCGGAAACCATCCGAATGGTATGTAATGAGCGAGTCCGCGACGCCAGCGCCCGGTAACTAGCAAATTACTGAGGCTGCGCTACAGAACGGACAGCGACACCGTGGGGCGACCGCCTCGGACCTGTTCACTCGACCTAGACAGCGGTAGGTAATGCGAACTACAGACGAACTGGAATGGGATCTGACAGTCGACTTCGTGTGTGTCGGCGCAGGCGCAGGCGGATTGGCCGCCGCGATCGTGGCGGTGGACGCAGGCGCGAGTGTGTTCGTCGCGAACTTCGCCCGACCGCTCGCTCGCACGCCGTCAGGCGGTTTGGGTCACGCGTTGGAACTAGAGGTCGCAGACGACGAGACCAGCGCCTACCTCGCTGCGTTGGTCGAGGACCTCGATGTGCCCGTCGCGACCGATGACGGTGTGCCCGTGCTGGCTGCGGGTGAGCTAGTGCCCGTCAGCACCAAGAAGCCCGGTAAGCGGGACCAAATCCCGCCGTTCTTTGGCGCCCGCCTGGGTGACTGGGCAGCAGAGTGCGTCGCATCACCGCTCGGGATCGTCTACAGCCGGGTGATCACGGACGCGACCACGCCGAAGCGGTCTCGCTCGGGCGCGATGGTCGAGGTCGCGCGGATCGGTTCGATCGAACTCGATCCCGACGCACCCGCACCGGCGCTCGACCAATGGTTGTCCGCCGTGGCCCACGCCCGCGGTGTCGACGTGGAGCATCAGAGCCGGTTGCGCCGCCTGGTGTTCGAGGGGGGCCAGGTCGTCGGTGCGGTCTTCGATACCCCGACGGCTACCTTCGCCGTTGAGGCCAGGCACGGGGTGATGTTGGCTTGCGACACCGATGGCGCCCAGCTCGCGCCACAGGTGGCAGCGTCAGTGCGCGAGCCGACCAACGCGGAAGTGTGCCTGGTACGCGAACCCCTCAGCCGCTTCAGCAGGATCGAACTGCACGTCACGGAATCCAGCGTGCAATCCTTCGTCAGCGCACCGGGTCGTTAGCCTGACTCCGCCGATGGTCGCGCTGTGACACTCTTGGCGAGATGACCCCATCGAATAAGCCGCGGGCACTGGCCTTCGACGTCTTCGGAACCGTGGTGGACTGGCGCAGCAGCATCATCGGTGAGCTCGAGATGTTCGGGGAAAGGCATGGGCTGGCGGAAGATTGGGCGAGGTTCGCAGACGACTGGCGGGCCGGCTACCCGTCGGCGATGGATCGGGTTCGCAAAGGCGAGCTCCCGTGGCTGAAGATCGACGCCCTGCACCGACTGATCCTCGACGACCTCCTCGACGCGGCCGGAATCGAACCCATCCCCGACGTGGACGTCGACGAGCTCAACCGGGCGTGGCACCGGCTGGACCCGTGGCCGGATTCGGTGGCGGGGCTGACCCTGCTCAAGCAGAACTTCGTGATCACGACGCTGTCGAACGGGAACGTTTCGCTGCTGACCAACATGGCCAAGCGGGCGGGCCTGCCGTGGGACTGCGTGATCTCCGCAGAACTGTTCCGTCACTACAAACCGGATCCCGAGGCCTACCTCGGATGCGCGGACGTGCTCGACGTCGCGCCGCACGAACTCATGCTGGTGGCCGCGCATCCCAGTGATCTACGGGCGGCGCGGGACTCCGGCCTGATGACCGCGTACGTCGCCCGCCCGCTCGAACGCGGCCCAGGTCGCGCGCTGCCCAGGGCGCAAGACGGCGAATTCGATTTCACCGCAGTCGACTTCCTGGACCTGGCGCGACAACTCGACGCAGCCCAATAGGCTCTTGCCAATGGACACCATCGGGCTCATCGGGGTTGCGGTGGCCATCGCGATCGGTCTGGTCGGCATCCTGGTGCCGTTGGTGCCGGGCAGCATCCTGGTGTTCGCGGCCATCGCGGTGTGGGCGTTCGTCGAGCGGACGACGCTGGGGTGGGTGACGCTCGGCGTTGTCGCGGTGGTTCTCGGCGCGGCGCTGCTGGTGAAGTACCTGTGGCCGATGAAGCGGATGCGCAGCGCCGACGTCGGTACGTGGACCCTGCTTACGGGCGGGGTACTCGGCATCATCGGATTCTTCGTCGTCCCGGTGGTCGGGCTGGTGCTGGGGTTCGTGCTCGGGGTGTACCTCGCCGAGCTGGCGCTGCGGCGCGACCACCGGCTGGCCTGGGCTTCGACGGTGCACGCGATCAAGGGCGTCGTGCTGTCGGTGGGCGTCGAGTTGGCCGGCGCGCTGCTGGCGACGGTGGTGTGGGTGGTCGCGGTGCTTACGTCCTAGGGCTGGCGTCCTAGGGCTGGCGTCCTAGAGCCTGCCAACTGCGAAGCTAGCCGCTTGCGCCGTCAAGCCGTTGGCCACGTAGGAACCGTGTGCGGCGGTCGGCGGCCCAGGGGGCGCGCCATTGCAGATGGTGTCGCCTTGCGCGCACAACTCGGTGGTCTTCGGAACGTACAGCGGGCCGATGGTGATCACCGGTGCGCCCGAGTCGCTCAGGAATCGATTCGAGGGCGTGCCGAAAAGTGCGACCGCGGCCACGTGGTTGGCCACCTCGGGAGGCATCGGCGGGGGCACCAAGAACGCGGGCACACCTGCCGGCACGTCGGCCGCCGTGACGAACGCCGCCACCGCCGCGCCCTGTGAGAAACCGCCAAGCACGATGCGGGTGTTCGGGCAGTCCGACACCGTCGCCTCGATGCGGTTGGTGGCGTCCCTGATGCCGTCGATGACCGTCAGGGCGAACTGCATGGTGTCGGAGAAGTCGGCGGCGGCGGCGTAGTTCACGGGGTAGACGTCGACGGACTTAGTTCCGGTCTTGGACCGCAACGCGTCGACGAAGCCCTGCCCGATCCCACCGACGCCAGGGGGTTCACCCGTGCCTCGGGCGAACACCACCTGCACGTCGGGGCACGAATCCGCGAGCGCGCGCGGCGCGGCCACGCCCAGCACCGCGCAACTTGCGAGCAGGGTGGCCACCACCAGGGCAAAGAGCCGGCCGAGGGGCGATGTGCGTCGGGCATCCACGGTGTCGATCTCCTTCTCGGTTTCCTCACGCGCGCAAGGCGTTTCCGGCCCCCTCCGGCATACCCGAGCCGCTGCCGTTCGTAACCCGCGATTCGGGGACATTCATTCCGGATTCACAGATTCACAGGAGACGTCCAGCCGACCCCGACTCGATGAGCCCGCGGCTAAGGTAAGTGTATGTCCGAAACCAAGATCACGGTCATCTACGACAACCCCACCGACCCGAACGCCTTCGAGACTGCTTACGAGGCAGAGCAATTGGAGGCAGCCCGCAAGATTCCCGGATACCTCCGACTCGAGGCGTCCAAGGTATGGCCCAAGGAGGACGGCTCACCGACCCCGGCCTACCGGATGATCGACCTCTACTACCCGAACTACGACGCCGTCAGCGTGGCCGTGACCACGCCGGAGGCCGGTGCGTTCTTCGAGGCGATGGGCCGGCTGTCCACGGGCGGCGTGCGGGTGCTGGTCTCGGATGTCGAGGTGCCCCAGACGCGCTGATGTCGACGTGGATCGGTTGGCTCGAATTCGACCTGCTGCTCGGTGACGTGCATTCGCTGAAGCAGAAGCGGTCGGTGGTGCGTCCGGTGGTGGCCGAACTACAGCGGCGGCTGAGCGTCTCGGCCGCCGAGACCGACGCCTTGGACCTGCACCGCCGGGCCGGTATCGCGATGGCGGTGGTGGCAGCCGACCGAGCGCACGTCGTCGACGTGCTCGATGCGGCCGAACGGCTGGTGGCCGCCCGCCCGGAGCTCGAACTGCTCTCGGTCAAACGGAGGCTGCATAACAGCGAAGACTTCTAACCGCGCAGGTTGACCCGCAGCCGATCCACTTGATCGGTCGTCACCCCGAGCGCCGCAAGATAGTTGGCCGGCGAGCTGTACTCCTCGTCGATGGTGCGCCATGCCGCCTCCAGGTAGTCCTCGCGCACCCCGAGCACCTCTTCGTTCAAACGCGCCTCCGCGAACGTGACGATCTCGTCGGTCGGCGGTTCTGCGTTGCGGTTGCGCATGGACTCGAGGATGCGCTCCCGCAGCTGTGGCACGGCGTCGTTGCTCCGTAGGAAGTCCGACACGATGACGTCACGTTCCACGCCCACCGTGTCGAGTACCAACGCCACGGTGAACCCGGTGCGGTCCTTGCCCGCGAAGCAATGCGTGATGACGGGCCTGCCCTCGGCCAGCAGCGAGATCACCTGGCGCACCGCGAGATGCGCGCCGGGCAGTGTCGGGAAGCGCTGATACTCCTCGGTCATGAAGCGGGCCGCGGCCACCGCGACACCCTCGTCGTCGGGCTGCTCGGTCATCATCTTCTCGAAGGCGCTCTCATGCGGCGCCTCGCCCGGGCTGGACTGGCTGGATGACAGCTCGTGGAACGGCAACAGGTGAACCTCCACGCCGGCGGGCACCAGCCCGGGTCCGCGCCGCTCGAGCTCGCGTACTGAGCGAAGGTCCGCGACGTCGGTGATGCCGAGGCTCGACATCGCCGCGCGGCCGCCGTCGTCGAGCGCGCTGAGTTCGCTCGACCGGAAGAACTGGCCGGGACGGATACCCGCTTCCTCTGCGACGTCGCGAAAGTTCCACGCGCCTGCCAGTTCCCCACCGCTGCTGCGCATTAGGGGGTCACCGCTTTGCTTGATGGGCCGCACACCGCCGCCGCGAATGCCGACTTCTCACGGCCGAGTTCGGCGCGCGCGATGCTGCGGATGTGCACCTCGTCGGGACCGTCGAAGAGCCGCATCGCGCGGTGCCAGCCGTAGAGCCGGGCCAGCACCGTGTCGTCACTGACCCCGGCCGCGCCGTGCACCTGGATGGCCCGGTCGATCACGTTGCAGGCCATCTGCGGTGCGACGGCCTTGATCATCGCGACCTCGTTGCGGGCCTCCTTGTTGCCCTTCTCGTCGATGACCCAGGCCGCCTTGTGACACAGCAACCGAGCCTGGTCGATCTCGTTGCGGGACAACGCAACCTGTTGCTGCACCACACCTTGCTCAGCCAGCGGCTTGCCGAACGCGATGCGCTTGTTGACCCGGTCGACCATCAGTGCCAGCGCTCGCTCGGCCACCCCGATGGCGCGCATGCAGTGGTGGATGCGGCCGGGGCCGAGGCGAGCCTGGGCGATCGCGAAGCCGCCGCCCTCCTCGCCGAGCAGGTTGCTCACCGGCACCCGCACGTTGTCGAAGACGACTTCGGCGTGCCCGTGCTGGTCCTGCCAACCGAACACCGGAAGCGAACGGACGATCGTCACGCCAGGGGTGTCCATCGGCACCAGGATCATCGACTGCTGCTGGTGACTAGCCGCGTCGGGGTTGGTGCGGCCCATCACGATCAGGATCTTGCAGCGCGGATCGTTGGCACCAGAGGTCCACCACTTGCGACCGTTGATGACGTAGTCGCCACCGTCGCGCAGCATCGTGGTCTGGATGTTGCGCGCATCGCTGGAAGCCACCGCGGGCTCGGTCATCGCGAAGGCGCTGCGGATCTCCCCGTTGAGCAACGGCTCGAGCCACTGCTTGCTCTGCTCCTCGGTCGCGAACAGGTGCAGCGTCTCCATGTTGCCGGTGTCGGGGGCCGCGCAATTGGTGGCCTCGGGGGCGAGCTCCATGCTCCAGCCGGTGAGCTCGGCCAGCGGCGCGTACTCGAGGTTCGTCAGCCCCGACTCCGAAGGCAGGAACAGATTCCACAGCCCGCGGTCCCGCGCCAGCTTCTTGAGCTCCTCGACGACCGGCGGGACGGTGTGGTCATCGGGGCCTGCGGCGTGCCGGTAGGCGTCGTACGATTCCTCGGCTCCGAAGACGTGCTCCGTCATGAACTCGGAGAGCCGATCGTGGTAATCCTGACCCTTGGCTGACATCGCGAAGTCCATGACCGTCACGATAGACACCCGTCAATCGTCGAGAACCGTCACCTCTCCCGTCGCGCCGTCGACCTCGATCAGGGCACCCGTGGGCAGCCGTGTTGCCGCGCCACGTGCGTTCACCACGCACGGCACTCCGAACTCCCGCGCGACGATCGCCGCGTGCGATATCGGGCCGCCCAACTCGGTCACCACCGCGGCGGCGTAGGCGAAGGCCGGGGTGTATCCGATGTCGGTGACCTTCGCGACCAGGACCTCGCCCGGCTGCAGGTCATCGATGTTCCACGGTTGTACGACGCGTACCCGCCCGCGAGCACGGCCTCCGCCTACGCCCAGGCCGTGGAGGGTTTCTCCGCCGCCAAGCGCGGCCGAGGGAGCGGGCGTCGGCCGCCATTGGCCGCTGAACGCCTCGGGTGGCAGCAGCTCTTCGAGCGCATGCTGCTGCGCCCTGCGCCTGGCCACCACGGCGGCGATGTCGGGTGGCGGCGCGTCGAGTTCGTCGACGAGCAGATAGAAGATGTCGTCGACGTCGGCCAGTTGGCCGGCCGTGATGAGTCGGCGGCCGTACTCCCGCAGCAGGTTGCGCAGTACCCAGATGGCCCGCACCATCCGATCGCGCCGCACCTCGCGTTCGCGCAGCTGGCTGGCGGCCGCCGCGCCGACCGGGAACATCCACTTCGGGACGCCGGACTTGTCGGCGACGCCCCTTGGCCCCGACGTCAACGCCTTGGCCACGATCCTCATCAACAGCGCAGGGTCGTCGGCATAGGTGGTGCTGCGCATTTCTACCTCGCCGGGGCCGCGATGACCGATGAGCCCTAGCTCGCGGTGCAATGCCGCTACGAAATGTGGTGCGCCCGTCGACAGGGTCTCGAGGTCGACGTCCGGGTCGGCCAGCAGTTCGGCGGCGGCCGGGTCGCTGCGGGCTACTGCGACGAGGCGGTGCACCGCCTCGAGCGACTGCGCGCTGGCCAACGCGGGCCCGGTCGTTGGCATCACGCCGCGGCCGGACAGCAGGCGCAGGATCACGCCGTATGCCGTGGACACCAGGATCGACGCCGAGGCCAACACCCACCCGTGCACCACGTCGTCGCGCGCGCGCAGTATCAGCGTGCGTAGTTGGCCGTCGTCCAGCTTGGCGGCGTCGGCCGCCGCCGACTCGAGCTTCGCCACGTCGCCGACGAAGTCGCGGGTGTCACGGAAGGAGCCCGCCGACAGGACGAGCAGGTTGTTCGCAAATGTCGCGACGGCGCGCAGCTGCTTGCCCACTCCGCGCGGCTCGACCGGCGGACGCTCGGCTCCGAAGAGTTCGAGCCCCTCGGCGGTGCGTCCGAAGAACCCCGACAGGATCAGTTCGGGGTCCACAAGCGGCACGGTCTGCGCCATGAAGTGGCCCGACGTGATGCCCGCATACAAGCGATGCCCGAAGACTCCCGTCGTGCGGACCGACATCTCGCGCTGTACTACGCCGCCTGGTCGCAGGCGCGCGGCGATCACCATGGCCGCCGCCCGTGTCCCGAGCACCGACACCGACGCCGACGACGGCGAGAAGGGCCCAGGCAGCGCTTCGGACAGGTTGGTCGCCACGAACGCTGGGAAGCGCGGATCGATGGGTGTGTCGAACTCGCCGTTGGCGTTGACCACCCCGGCCGGCACCGGCGCCACGCCGTCGGGCGCAGGTGCGTCGAACGCGGGGATCTGGCGGACCCTAGGTAGCCGCCAGGGCAACGCAAAGACCTTGCCGCCGAACGTCATCCGCCCGCGGGCGACGAGTGCGAAGTCGGCGACGCACTCCGCAGCACTCCAAGCCGTCGGCGCGTCGGTGTCGAGCAGTGGCGTTTGGTGCGAGCGCCGTCCCGGCACCCGCAGCACCGGACGTCCGATGGCCCTGGCGATTTCGCGCACGGTGGTGAACCCGTCGGATGTGACGTCGACGGTGCCCGGGGCGCGGTCCGGTTCGGTGAGTGCGCGCACGAACGCGCGCTGGACGTCCTCCGGGTGCACCACCTGCAGCGGAGCATCCGGCGAAGGGGCACGAACCACCGGGCCGACGAACGGGCGCAACGTCGCGTCGTCGACGTTGCGGCCCAACGTCATTGCTGAGCGAATCCGAATCACGCCAGGCTGCGCTGCCTCCGACACTACGACGATGCGGTCGATCCCCGCGGCGGTCGCGGTATCCACCAGCGCCGCAGTGCCTGCCGGGTCATGCCCGCAATGCGCGACCGCGTCGGCGCCGACGACCACGTGCTTGAGCGTCGCTGCGTCGGTGACGTCCGCCGTGATGAACACGACTGAGCCCGGCCAACTCTCGGGCCGACGGGGACCGATTCCGACGACGTCGTGTCCGAGGCTCACCAGACGCGCGGCGACACCCTGGCCGACGGGACCGTCGACCCCTGCGATGACAACTCTCATCGGCACCTAGTCGGCATCGGATTCGTCGTCGAACGCCGCGAGCAGGTCCTGGAGGTCCATGTCTGCGATGTCTTGCGTACGTCCGTCCGGCGCGGAGGCGGCCTCGGCGCTGCCTCCTCCAATACTGCTGTCCCCCGCGAGGTTCAGCAGCATGTCCAGGACGCCGGCCTGGCGCAACCGCTTGATCGGTATGGACGCCACGACGCGCTGCAGTTCGGCCTCGACGGCGTTGGCGGTGGGACCGACCTCGGGTTCGTCGCTGAGCTGGGTGCGGAAGTACTCCGCCAGCGCCGCTGGGTTGGGGTAATCGAAGATCAGCGTCGGCGACAACGTCAGCCCCGTCGCGGCCTTGAGCCGGTTGCGCAGTTCGACCGCCGTCAACGAATCAAAGCCGTGGTCCTGGAACGCCAGGTCGGCCCCGATCGCCTCCGGCGACGGCAGGCCAAGGACCGTCGCCATGTGCGAACGGACGAGGTCCAGCAGCACGCCGTGCTGTTCGTCGACGGGCAGCCCGGTCAACTGCGCCGCCAGCGCCGAACGCGATTGCGCCGCGGCCAACGAGTCTCCGACCTGGCGCCTGGCAGGGCCTGAGATCAACTCGACGAACATCGGTGGCAGCGTCCCAGCCGACGACTTGACGCGCAACGCGCCGCGGTCGATGCGGGCGGGTACCAGGAACGGCTCGTCGACCACCAACGCCTGGTCGAACAGCGCCAGCGCGTCGTCCACCGGCAGCGCGAGGATGCCGTCGCGGCCCAACCGGGCCAGGTCCGCCGACTCGAGGTGGCCGGTCATTCCGCTGGCCTGTTCCCACAGCCCCCACGCCAGCGACATCGCGGGCAGGCCGCTGGCCCGGCGGTGCGCAGCGAGCGCGTCGAGGTAGGCGTTGGCCGCCGAGTAGTTCGCCTGTCCCGAGCCGCCGACCAGCCCGGCCATCGACGAGAACAGCACGAACGCCGAGAGTTCCAGCTCGCGGGTCAACTCGTGGAGGTTGTCCGCCGCATCGACCTTGGCGCGGAATACGGTGTCGACCCGATCAGGGGTCAGCGAGGTCACGACCGCGTCATCGATGACGCCTGCGGTGTGGAAGACCGCCGACAGCGCGCGGCGGTGATCGATGCCCGCCAGCACCTTGGCCAGCGCGTCACGGTCGGACACGTCAGCCGCGACCACCGCGACGTTGGCGCCGGCCTCGGTCAGTTCGGCGACGAGCTCGGCCGCCCCATCCGCATCCGGGCCGCGGCGCGACACCAGCAGCAGTTCGCGCACGCCGTGGTGGGTGACCACGTGGCGCGCCACCGCGGCACCTGCCATGCCGGTTCCACCGGTGATCAGCACGGTGCCCGCCGCCCATGCGTCCGGCATCATCAACACGACCTTGCCGATGTGGCGGGCCTGGCTGAGATACCGCAGCGCGGCGGGCGCACGACGGACGTCCCAGGTGGTCACCGGCAACGGACGCAGCACCCCGGTGTCGTTCAATGTCGAGACGCCGGAAAGGATTTGAGCGACGCCGTCGGCCCCGGCTTCGAAGAGGTCGAAGGCCCGATAGCGCACACCGGGGTGGTCCGCCGCGACGGTGTCGGCGTCGCGGATGTCGGTCTTGCCCATCTCGAGGAACGCTCCCCCTCGCGGCAGCAGGCGTAGGGACGCGTCGACGAAGTCTCCGGACAGCGAGTCCAGCACCACGTCGACACCGCGACCGCCAGTGACGGTGCGGAACTTCTGCTCGAACTCCAAGCTGCGCGAGTCGCCGATGTGGTCGTCGTCGAAGCCCATGGCGCGCAGCGTGTCCCACTTGCCACGGCTGGCGGTTGCGAACACCTCGAGGCCCCAGTGCCTGGCCAGCTGGACGGCGGCCATGCCGACGCCGCCGGTCGCCGCGTGGATGAGCACCGACTGTCCGCGCTGCACGTCGGCCAGCCCGCGCAGCGCGAAGTACGCGGTGGCGAAACCGACCGTGAAGCCCGCGGCCTGCGCATCGCGCCAATCCGGTGGCACCGGCAGCACGACCCGCGCATCGGTGGTCGCGACGGTGCCCGTGCCTTCGGGGAACAACCCCATCACACGATCGCCGACCGCCACTTCGGTTACCGCGCTACCGATCTCGGTGACGATACCGGTGGCCTCGATACCCATGACCGCGTCACCGGGGTACAGCCCGAGCGTGATCATGACGTCGCGGAAGTTCGCGCCGATGGCGCGGATGGCGACCCGGATGCGGTCGGCAGGTAGCGGCGCGTCGGCGTCCGGAACCTCCTCGAGCACCAGGTCCTCGAATGTTCCCGACGTGCTCGCCGCATTGACCGCCAGCCGCCACGGCACGGCGGCCGGCGGTGGGGTCAGGAGCGCGTCGGCCGCCCGGCTGGGCAGCACGCGTGCGACGTGCGTGACACCACCGCGGATGACGACCTGCGGTTCGCCGGTGGCGACAATCGAGGCCGCGTCAACCGTATCGACCGGGCCGTCAACGTCGGTGTCCACCAGGATGATTCGGCCCGGATGCTCGGTCTGGGCCGCCCGGATGAGCCCCCATGCGGCCGCCCCCGCCAGGTCGGTGAGGTGTTCACCCGGAAGGGCCACCGCGCCTCGCGTCACGACGACCAAGGCGCCGGCGGGCTCGGCCAGCCACTGCTGGACCCGGTGGAGCGCCTGGTGGGTGGTCGTGTAGACCCCGGGCACGCCGTCGTATTCGGTTGCGGCGGAGCGCAGGTCGAACGTCGTCGGCTCGGCTTCGTGCTCGGGTAAGGGCACGGACTCGGCCGTCGAAGCGAGCGGGGTCCATACGACTTCGAACAACTCGCCGGAACTGGTGGCGCCACCGACGGCGGCCGCCAACTGCTCCGCTGAGACCGGGCGGGCCACCATCGCTCCCACGGACAACACCGGAAGCCCGAGGCCGTCGGCCAGCTCGATCGACATGGAACTCGGCCCGGTCTTGGCAATCCGTGCCCGCACCGCCGAGGCGCCGGACGCGTGCAGCGACACCTTCTGCCAGGAGAACGGCAGCTGGATTTCATTGCTGTCCATGCCGAGCACGACCGCATGCAGGGCACCGTCGAGCAACACCGGGTGCACGCCAAAGCCATTGGCCTGCAGATCCTTCGACAACGTCACTTCGGCGAACACCTCGTCGCCGCGCCGCCACATCGCCGTCAGCCCCTGGAAGGCCGGTCCGTATTGGTAGCCGCGCGCCGCGAGCTCGGCATACGCATCTGCGACGTCGACCTCACGTGCGCCGACCGGCGGCCACACCGCGAGTTCGGCGCCCGGCGCGGACACCTCGGTCCCGAGCTCACCCTCTGCGTGCAGCGTCCAGGTCGCTGCCGCAGTGGAGCCGTCGCCGTCCTGGCGCGAGAACACCGAGACGACCCGAGCGCCACCGGCGTCGGCCGCGCTCACCACGACCTGAACGGCTACGCCTTCCGGTGGCAGCACCAGCGGCGCGTGCAGCATCAGTTCTTCGACGACGCTGCATCCGACTTCGTCGCCGGCGCGGATGGCCAGTTCGACGAACCCGGCGCCTGGGAACAGCACGACGCCGCCGACCGCGTGGTCAGCCAGCCACGGCTGCGTCGCCACCGCGAGCCGGCCGGTCAGCACGACGCCGCCGGATTCCGGGTTCTCGATGACGGCGCCAAGCAGCGCGTGCTCGGCACCGCTCTGCCCCAATCCGATCACGTCGGTCGCGCCCGACCCACGGCCGGACAGCCAGAACTGGCGGCGCTGGAACGCGTAGGTCGGCAAGTCGAGCAACCGGCCAGGTCCGGACGAGCCGCACACGCTGCGCCACGCCACGTCGACGCCGGACACCGCCAGTTCGGCGAGTGCGGTCAGCAGTGTGGTCGGCTCGGGGCGGTCCTTGCGAAGCACCGACGCCGCTAGGGGTTCGGACGTGACAAGCGTCTGCTCTACCGACGCGGTGAGGCCGCTCACGGGTCCGACTTCGAGGAACCGCGTCACGCCCGCGGCTGCGAGCGCGGTGACGCCGTCGGCGAAGCGCACCGCCTGGCGGACGTGGCGACCCCAGTACTCGGCCGTACCGAAGTCCGGCCCCGCGACCGCGCCGGTCAGGTTGGACACGATCGGGATCGTCGGTGCCGAAACCGTCATGCCGCTGGCGACGGTGTTGAACTCCAACAGCATCGGCTCCATGAGCGAGGAGTGGAATGCGTGCGACACGGCGAGCCGGTGCACGCGGCAACCCCGCGCGCGCAACGTCTCCGCGAGCGCCGAGACGGGCTCTTCCGGCCCGGAGATGACCACCGAACCAGGCGCATTGACGGCCGCCACGTCTACTTGCGGGCCGCCGCCATCCGCCAGCAGCGCACGCACCTCGTCCTCGGTGGCCGCCACCGCCACCATGGCGCCGCCCTCGGGTTGGCGCTGCATCAGCCTGCCCCTGGCCACCACCAGCGCGGCGGCGTTCTCCAGCGACAGCACGCCGGCCACGTGGGCCGCCGACAGTTCACCGACCGAGTGGCCGATGAGGTAATCCGGTCGCACACCCCATGATTCGAGCAGGCGGAACAACGCGACCTCGACCGCGAACAGTGCGGGCTGCGCGAACTCGGTGCTGTCCAGGAGGGCCTCGTTGGCACCCCACATCACGTCGCGGATCGGGCGGAGCAGGTGCCGGTCCAACTCCCGTGCGCATGCGTCGAGCGCTTCGGCGAACACGGGGTAGGCGGCATGCAGTCCGCGGCCCATGCCCAGCGCCTGACTGCCCTGGCCGGGGAAGACGAAGGCGGTCTTGCCCGACACCGTGGCGCGGCCGCGGATCACGGTGTCGGAGGCCTGATCGTCGGCCAGGCTCGTCAACCCGTTCAGGAGCTCGGCGCGATCAGAGCCGAGCACCACGGCGCGATGGGCGAACGAGGCCCGGCCCCCGAGCGTCCAGCCGACGTCGGTGACGTCGAGGTCCGGTCGGGCACCCACGTGTTCGGCGATCCTACGGGCCTGAACTGCCAGTGCCTCAACAGATTTCGCGGACAGTGTCCACGGGGTCAGCGGCGCAGGGTGCTCGGTGCGCGCCGGTTCGGTCACCTCGGGCGGCTGCTCGATGATGACGTGGGCGTTGGTGCCGCTGATACCGAACGACGACACACCGGCCCGGCGCACGTGGCCGTTGGCGGGCCAGGCGACCGGCTCAGTGAGCAGCGAGATGGCGCCCATCGTCCAGTCCACGTGCGGGCTCGGCGCGTCGACGTGCAGCGTCGCGGGCAGGGCTTCGTGCCGCATCGACATGATCATCTTGATGACGCCCGCGACACCGGCCGCGGCCTGGCTGTGCCCCATGTTCGACTTGATCGAGCCCAGCCACAGCGGGTGCGGTCGGTCCTGGCCGTAGGTCGCGAGCAGTGCCTGCGCCTCAATCGGGTCGCCCAGCGTGGTGCCTGTGCCGTGACCCTCGACGACGTCGACGTCCGCAGGCGACAGCCCCGCGTTGGCCAGCGCTGCGCGCACGACGCGCTGCTGGGACGGGCCGTTGGGCGCCGTCAACCCGTTGGACGCTCCGTCCTGGTTGACGGCCGATCCGCGCACGATCGCGAGTATCTGATGGCCGAGCCGCCGTGCATCCGAAAGCCTTTCGACCAACAGCACACCGCCGCCATCGGCGAAGCCGGTGCCGTCGGCGGCGCCCGCGAACGCCTTGCAGCGTCCGTCGGAGGACAGTCCGCGCTGCCTGCTGAACTCGACGAAGATGTCGGGGGTGGCATTCACCGTGACGCCGCCTGCGAGGGCGAGGTCGCACTCGCCGAGGCGCAGCGCCTGTACCGCCATGTGCAGCGCGACCAACGACGACGAGCACGCGGTGTCGATCGACACCGCGGGCCCCTCCAGCCCGAGCACGTAGGACACCCGGCCCGACGCGACGCTGGCGGCCTGCCCGGTCAACCGGAAACCCTCGGCCCCAGCCGCACCTCCAGCCCCCATGCCGTAGCCCTGTGCGATCACGCCTGCGAAGACGCCGGTGGCGCTGCCGCGCAGCTGCGCCGGGTCGAAGCCGCCGCGTTCCAGTGCCTCCCAGGACAATTCGAGGAACAGCCGCTGTTGGGGATCCATCGCGAGTGCCTCGCTGGGCGACACCCCGAAGAACGACGCGTCGAAGCCTGCGACGTCTTCGAGGAAGCCGCCGGTGCGGGCATACGACTTACCGGGTGCATCGGGGTCGTCGTTGAACAGCCCGGCCAGGTCCCAGCCGCGGTCGGTCGGGAAGTCGGTGAGCACGTCGCGACCCTCGGCGACCATGTCCCACAACGACTCCGGTGAGTCGACGCCGCCGGGATAGCGGCACGACATGCCGACCACCGCGATCGGCTCGTCGATCACGGACAGTGCGCTTGGCGTCAGCTCGACCGCCTGGGTGGCGCCCGCGAGCTCGCCGCGAATGTAGCCGGCCAACGCCGCAGGCGTTGGGTAGTCGAAGATCAGCGTCGGTGACAGCGCGAGGCCGGTGGCGACCTTGAGCCGGTTGCGCAGTTCCACCGCCGTGAGCGAATCGAAGCCGTGGTCGGAGAACGCGAGTTCGGCGGCGATGGTATCGGGCTCCGTGTTGCCGAGCACCGTAGCCATGTGCGACCTGAGCAGGTCGAGCACGACCGCCTGCTGTTCCTGCTCGGAAAGCCCCTGAAGCCGTTGGGCCAGCGCCGATTTCGACTTGGCAGCGTGCAGTGAGTCGTCCACCCGCCGGCGTGCCGTCGAGGTAGCCAACTGAGCGAACATCGGGGGCAGCACGCCTTGCGCGGACCGGGCACGCAGGGCTCCGCGGTCGACGCGGGCAGGGGCGAGGAAGGGTTCGCCGACGATCAGCGCCGTGTCGAACAGCGCCATCGCGTCGGCGGTCGACAGTGCGAGGATGCCGTCGCGGCCGAGCCTGCTCAGTTCGGCCTCGGCGAGGTGACCGGTCATGTCGCTGGCCTGTTCCCACAGCCCCCACGCCAGTGACGTGGCGGGCAGGCCATGAGCGCGCCGGTGGGCGGCCAGCGCGTCGAGGAACGTGTTGGCGGCGCAGTAGTTGGCCTGCCCCGCCGAGCCGACGACACCGGCCATCGACGAGAACATCACGAAAGCAGCGAGATTCGATCCGGCAGTCAGCTCGTGCAGGTTCCACGCGGCGTCGACCTTGGCGCGCAGCACGGTGTCGACGCGCTCTGGGGTCAACGATCCGATGACGGCGTCGTCGAGCACGCCGGTGGCGTGCACTACTGCCGACAGCGGGACGTCCACCCCGGCCAGTACGGCTTTCATCGCGTCACGATCGGCGACGTCCGCGGCGACGGTGCGCACGTGCGCACCCGCCGCGGTGAGTTCGGCGATCAGATCCGGGGCGCCCGGTGCGTCCGACCCGCGCCGCGACACCAGCAGCAGGTTCTTCACGCCGTGGTTGGCGACGACGTGGCGCGCGACCGAGCCGCCTGCCATGCCGGTGCCGCCGGTGATCAGGACGGTGCCCTTGGCCCACGCGTCGGGCAGCGTCATGACGACCTTGCCGATGTGGCGCGCCTGGCTGAGGTAGCGCAGTGCGGCGGGGCCGCGGCGCATGTCCCACGTCGTGACGGGTAGCGGCTTCAGGATGCCCGCGTCGAACATCGAAGACAGTTCGACGATGAACTCGTGCATCCGGGGGCGACCCGGTTCGAAGAGGTCGAACGCGCGGTAGTTCACTCCGGGGTGAGCGGCGGCGATCGCGTCGGCATCGCGGATGTCGGTCTTGCCCATCTCGAGGAACATCCCGCCGCGCGGCATCAGCCGCAATGACGCGTCGACGAACTCGCCTGCCAGCGAGTCGAGCACGACGTCGAAGCCACGGCCACCGGTGACGGTCATGAACTTCTGCTCGAAGTCCAGCGTGCGCGAGTCGCCGATGTGGTCGTCGTCGAAACCCAACGCCCGCAACGTGTCCCACTTGCCGCGGCTGGCGGTGGTGAACACCTCCATGCCCCAGTGCCTGGCCAGCTGAATGGCCGCGAGCCCGACTCCACCGGTGGCGGCGTGGATGAGGATCGACTGGCCAGGTTGCACGTCGGCGAGTTCGCGCAGCCCGAGGTAGGCGGTGGTGAAGACGACCAGCACGGCCGCGGCCTCGGGGTCGGTCCAGCCGGCCGGGATGGGCGCGATGAGTCGCGCGTCGGCCGCGACGAGCGTGCCGGTGCCCTCCGGGAACAGGCCCATCACGCGCTGGCCGACGACGAAGTCCGTGACATCGGAGGCGATCTCGGTGACGACACCTGCGGCCTCGCTGCCGATCAGTGCATCGTGGGTGAACATGCCGAGCGTGATCATCACGTCGCGGAAGTTGGCCGCCACGGCGTGCAGTTTCACCCGGATGTGCCCCGGCGGTAGCGGCGCACCGGAGTTCGGCACCTCTTCGAGCGCGAGGTTGTCGAACGTGCCCGCGGTCGTGACGCCCAGCCGCCATGGTTTGCCGGAGTCCGGCGGGGTGAGGATGCCATCCACGCCGCGGCTGCGCACGACTCGCGCGGCGTACGCCGCGCCGTCGCGGAGCGCGACCTGAGGTTCGCCGAGCGCCAAGACGCCCGCTACGTCGACGTCGGTAGTGCTGTCGGCCAACACGATCCGACCCGGATGCTCGGTCTGCGCGGCCCGGACGAGGCCCCACACCGCGGCGCCGGCCAAGTCGGACACGTCCTCGCCGGGCAACGCCACCGCTCCGCGGGTGACGACGACGAGCACCCCGGCCGGTCCGGCCAGCCAGCTCTGCACCCGCTCGAGCGCGCGATGGGTGGCGCTGTGCACCAAGGACACCAGCTCAGCGGAATCGGTTGCCACGGGCTCGGATTCGAAGACCACTACACCGTCGGGCAGCGGGGGCACGGTCTCGGGCGCCGTCACGGGCACCCATTCGACCTCGAAGAGTTCACCGTCGGCGCTGCGCCCGGCGTGCGCCAGTTGATCGGCGGATACCGGACGGGCCGTCATCGATCCGACGGACAGCACCGGCAGCCCCAGGCCGTCCGCGAGTTCGATCGACACCGAGTTCACGCCCGTTGGCGCTATCCGTACCCGTACCGCCGACGCCCCCGCGGCGTGCAGCGCGACGTGCTGCCACGAGAACGGCAGCGCGAGCGCGTGTTCGTCGGCGGCCACTGCCACGGCGTGCAGCGCGGCATCGAGAAGTACTGGGTGGACGCCGAATTCGCCCGCTGCCAGATCCTGGGGCAGGGCTACCTCGGCGAACACTTCGTCGCCGCGCCGCCACATCGCGGTCAGGCCATGGAACGCGGGCCCGTACTCGTAGCCGCGTGCGGCGAGCGAGCCGTAGGCGTCCGACACGTCGACGGCGACGGCGCCAGGCGGCGGCCAGGCGGTGAGATCGGCGGCAGGGGACTGGGTGCCGGAGCCAACGACCGCCTCGGCGTGCAGGGTCCAATCGCCATCGGCATCAGTACGCGAGAACACTCCGACCGCACGTGAGCCGGCTTCGTCGGCGGACCCGACGACGACCCGAAGCGGAACCCCGGAGGGGTCGATCACCAGCGGGGCCTGCAGCGTGAGTTCTTCGATGACGGGGCAACCGACTTCGTCGCCTGCGCGGATGACCAATTCCACGAATCCGGCACCGGGGAACAGCACCACCCCGCCGACCGCGTGATCGGACAACCAGGCCTGCGACGACACCGCGAGCTTGCCGGAAAGCACGACCTGGTCGGAGTCGGGCACCTCGATGACCGCGCCAAGTAGGGCGTGCGACGTGCCGGCCAGTCCGAAGCCCGAGGCGTCCGAGGATCCGGAACCGCCGCCGGACAACCAGAAGCGACGTCGTTCGAATGCGTACGTCGGAAGGTCGACGAGTTCGCCGCCGGAGCAGGTTTCGCGCCACGCCACCGAAATTCCTGAGACGTAGGCCTGCGCGGCCGAAGTCATGAACCGGTCGAGTCCGCCGTCGTCGCGGCCCAGCGACGGCACCACGATCGGCTCGGCGCCGCAGTCGGCGACCGTGTCCTCGACGCCTGCGATCAGCGCCGGGTGCGAGCTGGCTTCGATGAACGCCCGGTAGCCATGCGAGCACGCGGTCCGGACGGCCTTGTCGAACTCGACGGTCTGGCGGATGTTGCGGTACCAGTAGTCGGCGTCCAACGTGGTGGTGTCCAAGAGTCCACCGGTGACCGTAGAGATGAAAGCCGTTCGGGTCGAACGTGGTTCGATGTCGGCGAGCGCTTCGATCAGCTGCTCGCGAATCGGCTCGACCTGCGCGGAGTGCGAGGCGTAGTCGACGTCGATGCGGCGCGCCCGCAGCTCGAGCGCCTCGCACTGCCGAACCAGCTCGTCGAGTGCAGAGCTTTCCCCCGACACCACGACGGCGTTGCGTCCGTTGACGACGGCGATGCCCGCCCGGTCACCGAGGTCGACCAGCAGTTCCCTGGCGCGTTCGGCGCTGCACGCCAGCGAGACCATGCCCGCGTCGCCGGCCAGCGCCACCAGGAGTCGGCTCCGCAGCGCGACGACCCGGGCGGCGTCGCGCAGGGACAGCGCGCCCGCCACGTACGCGGCGGCGATCTCACCCTGCGAGTGGCCGATCACGGCGTCCGGCGTCACGCCGAGCGAGCCCCACAACCGGGCCAGCGACACCATGATCGCGAACAGTGCGGGCTGCACGACGTCCACCCGGTCCAGTCCTGGCGCGCCGGGTGCGCCTCGCAGCACGTCGATCAGCGACCAGTCCACGAACTCGGACAGTGCTTCGGCGCACGCGTTGAGCTCAGCGGCGAAAACCTCTGAGCTGTCGAGCAATTCGACGCCCATGCCTAGCCACTGGCTGCCCTGGCCGGGGAACACGAAGGCCGTCTTGCTGGCGGGCGTGCCGTGCCCACGGATGGTGTGGGCGCCGAACTCGTCGGTGGCCAGTTCGGCCAGCCCGGCCATCAGCGCGGTGTGATCGGCGCCGAGCACCACGGCACGGTGCTCGAAGGTGGCCCGTCCGGCCAGCGTCCAGGCCACGTCGCGGTCGTCGACGCCGTGCTTGTCGATGTCGTGCTTGTCGATCCCTGAGTGGGCGTCCAAATGCGTTGCCAGCCGGGTGGCTTGGGCCGCAAGGCCGGTCGGGGACTTGGTCGAGAGCACCCACGGCAGGATGGGCGGTTTCGGCTCGGGCGTGGACTCAGCCGCGGCAGCCGCCTCCTCGACGATCACGTGGGCGTTGGTGCCACTGATGCCGAACGACGAGATGCCGGCCCGACGTGGCGCCGCCGACGACCACGGCAGCGCCTCACTCAACAACCGAACCGCACCGGCGGTCCAGTCGACGTGCGGGCTGGGCTCGTCGACGTGCAACGTCGCAGGCAACGTCTGGTTGCGCATCGCCATGATCATCTTGATGACGCCTGCCACGCCCGCCGCCGCCTGGGTGTGGCCCATGTTCGACTTCACCGAACCAAGCCACAGCGGCGCCGAGCGGTCCTGCCCGTAGGTCGCCAACAGCGCCTGCGCCTCGATCGGATCGCCGAGCGGGGTGCCAGTGCCGTGGCCCTCGACGATGTCCACCTGCGCGGTCGAGAGTCCGGCGTTGGCCAGTGCAGCGCGCACCACGCGCTGCTGCGACGGGCCGTTGGGCGCGGTCAGCCCGTTCGACGCGCCGTCCTGGTTGACCGCGGAACCCCGGACGACCGCCAACACCTGATGGCCATTGCGTAGCGCGTCCGACAGCCGCTCGACGGCGAGCACGCCGCCACCCTCGGCCCAGCCGACCCCGTCGGCCGCCCCGGCGTAGGGCTTGCAGCGGCCGTCGGGAGCCAGCCCGCGGTGACGGCTGAACTCCACGAAGATGGTCGGGGTCGCGTTGACCGTGACGCCGCCCGCCAGCGCTAGGTCGCACTCCCCGAGGCGAAGCGCCTGCACCGCCATGTGCAGGGCCACCAACGACGACGAGCACGCGGTGTCGATCGACACTGCCGGACCCTCGAGGCCGAGCACGTAGGCCACCCGGCCCGAGGTGACGCTCGAGGTCATGCCGGTCAGGCGGTAGCCCTCGATGCTGTCGGCGGACATGCCGTAGCCGCCCGCGATGACGCCTGCGAACACGCCGGTTGCGCTGCCCCGCAGCGAAGTTGGGTCGATACCGGCGCGCTCCAACGCCTCCCACGACAGCTCCAGCAGCATGCGCTGCTGGGGGTCCATCGCGAGCGCCTCGCTTGGGGCGATGCCGAAGAAGGCGGCGTCGAAGTCGGCCACGTGATCGACGAACCCGCCCGTCTTGGCGTACGTCTTTCCCGGGGCATCCGGATCCGGATCGAACAGCGAGGCCGTGTCCCAGCCGCGGTCGGCGGGGAACTCGGAGGTGACGTCACGCTGGTCGGCCACCATCTGCCAGAGGCTTTCGGGTGAATCGACCCCACCCGGGTAGCGACACGACATCCCGACCACCGCAATGGGCTCACCGGAGCGCTCCAGGAGCGTCCGGTTCTGGTTCTTCAGGCGCTCGACCTGGACCAGGGCCTTTCTGAGCGCTTCCGTTGCGTGTTCGAGTTGGTTGACCATGCGGTCCTATCTGTCGTCTGATCTGTCGTCTGATCTGTCGTCTGGTCTGTCGTCGGGCCGTCGTACCTGGACTATTCGACCCCCGAGTATTCGGTGCCGGGCCCGGATTGGATGAGCCCGCGCCTGCGTTGGGTACCCGGTTGGCAGCGCGGACCCGACCCGGACCGAGGACGGGGTGATGGGATGCCGATCGGCGAGGCAGCGGCTATTGCGGAGCTGTCGCGGACGGATTTCTTGGCCAGGGGTCATGAGCTTGGGCAAATGGTACGTAGGGCGTCGCCGACGGTGCCCGGCCCCTACGGCTTTTCTGGGGCTTTCCACCGGCTGCCGAGGGGGATCCAGACGGTCCAGTGAACTCGGCGCCAACGCCGACACCCCGCCACGTTGCTCATGACAGGTGCGGGGTGCTTCGGCGTTCACGTCACCAAGTCTCTGTCGGCTGCGGGGTATCGCGCTCTGGATGCGGAGTCGTCGCAGGTCGTGCAGGTGATGGCGAAGGCGCGCGGCCACGGTGACGGGTAAACCGTGCGCGCGCCCGCCCCTTCCCCGCCGAACGCGGATTACCGCCACGGTCCTGACGCCGGACGCGTGACGGTAATCCACGTTCGGCCCAAGCTGGTGTGGGAAGCTGTCGCCGTGACCGGTCCGGCGAAGGTGACCGTGGTGGTGGGGGATGACCACCCGCTCTTCCGCGACGGTGTGGTGCGCGCGTTGGCGTCCAGCGGAACCATCGACGTGGTCGGCGAGGCCGAGGACGGACTGGCCTCGCTGGAGCTCATCCGGGCGCACCGGCCCCAGGTGGCACTGCTCGACTACCGGATGCCCGGCCTTGACGGCGCGCAGGTCGCCGCCGCGGTGCGCCGCGATGAACTGCCGACCCGCGTGTTGCTGATTTCCGCACATGACGAGTCGGCGATCGTCTACAGCGCGTTGCAGGAGGGCGCCGCCGGATTCATCCCCAAGGAGTCCAGCCGCAGCGAGCTCATCGACGCGGTGCTGAACTGCGCGAAGGGCCGCGACGTCGTCGCCCCGAGCCTGGCCGCCGGACTCGTCGGCGAGATCCAGCGTCGCAACGTTGACGACACCCCGACGCTGAGCGCCCGTGAACGCGAAGTGCTGGCGCTCATCGCCAGCGGCAAGACCATCCCGGCGATGGCCAAGGAACTGTTCCTGGCGCCGTCGACGGTGAAGACCCACGTGCAGCGGCTGTACGAGAAGCTCGGCGTCGGTGACCGTGGCTCCGCCGTCGCCGAGGCCATGCGCCGCAAGCTGCTGGAATAGCGTGGAACGCCTCCCTTGGCGGATCGTCGACTACTTCGCCTCAGAACCAGTCCGGGTGTCGGCGCTGCTGCGGCTGCCGCTGATCGCGTTGATGGGGTTCCTGGTCTGGCTGTGGGAGGTCGACAGCTGGTTGCCCGAGGTCTACACCGTGATCCTCGGTGCGTACGCGTTGGCTGCGGCGCTGTGGGCCGTCGCGGTGTTCACCGGCTCGATGCCGTGGTGGGGCGGCTGGGCGTCGACGGCCGTCGACGTGTTGGCGGTCGTCGCGCTGTGCGTGGTGTCCGGTGGCGCCACCGCGGCCCTGCTGCCGGTGTTCTTCCTGCTGCCGCTTTCGGTGGCGTTCGGTGACCGCCCGATCCTGACGGGCTTTCTCGGCGTCTTCACGGCCATCTGCTACCTGGCGGCGTGGCTGATCTACGCGGTGCGCGACAACCACGTCGACATGCCCGACGTGGTGTACCTGCAGTTCGCCTTCCTGTTGTGGCTGGCGGTGGCGACGACGGCGCTGTGCCTGGTGCTCTCGCGGCGGGCCAACCGGGTGAGGGCGCTGCAAGAGGTGCGCCAGCGGCTGGTGTCAGAGGCCATGCAGGCCGACGACCGGCACAACCGCGAACTGGCCGAACACCTGCACGACGGTCCGTTGCAGACCCTGCTCGCCGCCCGGCTCGAGCTCGACGAGGCGCGCGAACGCAACCCCGACCCCGCCTTGGACCGGGTGTACTCCGCGCTGCAGGACACGGCGAAGGGACTCCGGTCGACTGTCACAGAGTTGCACCCTCAGGTGCTCGCCCAACTGGGGCTGACACCGGCGGTGCGAGAACTGCTCCGGCAGTACGAGACTCGCTTCGACGTCGTCGCCGACCTCGAGGACGTCGGGAAACCGGCTTCGCAGACGCTGATGTACCGAGCGACGCGCGAACTGCTGGTCAACATCAACAAGCACGCCCGCGCGACCACGGTCACCGTCCGGCTGTTCCGGCGCGACGACCGGATCGTGATGACCGTCGCCGACGACGGCACCGGGTTCGATCCGGCGAACATCGACAGTGCCGTCGCCGAGGGCCACATCGGGCTTGGCTCGCTGCTGGTGCGCTTCGACGCGATGGGCGGCGCGATCGACATCGACTCTCAGCTCGGCGGCGGGACGCTGGTGACCGTGACGTCGCCCCCCGAGGACGCGCTCACCGCCTAGCCCTACCACCCGCCGAGTGGCAATTTGGCGACGTTTTCGGGCCTGCGACGTCGTGAGGTTCCCACTCGCGCTAAGAACTCAGCCCCCGGGCGATGACCAACCGCTGAATCTGGTTGGTGCCCTCGAAGATCTGGGTGATCTTGGCTTCGCGCATGTAGCGCTCGACGCGGTAGTCGCGGGTGTAGCCGGCGCCGCCGAACACCTGTACCGCGTCGGTGGTCACCTTCATCGCGGCGTCGGTGCACACCAGCTTGGCCACACTGGCTTGCGACGAGTACGGCCGTTCGGCGTCCTTGCGGCGCGCCGCGTCGAGGTACGTCGCCCTGGCGCTCCCCACGGCGGCAGCCATGTCCGCCAACAGGAATCCGAGTCCCTGGTGGTCGATGATCTTGCGGCCGAACGTCGTTCGCTCGTTGGCGTAGCGCGTCGCTTCGTCGAGGGCGGCCTGCGCGATTCCCGTCGCGACCGCGGCAATGCCCAGCCTGCCGGAATCCAGTGCGCTGAAGGCGATCTGCAGGCCCTGGCCCTCGGCCCCGATGAGCCGGTCGGCGTCCACCCGTGCGTTGTCGTAGAACGCCGACGTCGTGGGCACGGCGTGCAGGCCCATCTTCTCCTCGGGCTTGCCGAAGCTCAGCCCGCCGAGGTCGCCGGGCACCAAGAAGCAGCTGATCGACTTCTCGCCGGTGCGCGCGAACAGCGTGTAGAAGTCGGCGATGCCGCCGTGGGTGATCCAGGCCTTGGAGCCGTTGATGACGTAGCCAGGCGTCGGCCCGGCAGCAACAAACTCAGCCGCGCATCGCAGTGCGGCGGCGTCGGATCCGGCCTGCGGCTCGGACAGGCTGTACGCGCCGATCTGCTCACCGGACAGCATGCCGGGCAGCCAACGCTGCTTCTGCTCGTCGGTGCCGAACGTCAGCAGTGGATGTGACGACAGGCTGTGCACGCTGACGGCCACCGCGACCGCGGCCCAGCGGGCGGCAAGTTCCTCGAGCACCTGGAGGTAGACCTCGTAGGGTTGCCCGCCGCCACCCCACTCCTCAGGCTGCGGCAGGCTCAGCAGACCCGCGGCGCCCAGTTGGGCGAAGACGCCGCCGGGGTACGTCTCGGACTTCTCGTGCTCGTCGACGATGGGATCGAGCACCTTGTCGGCCACGTCGCGGGTCAGCGCGATCAACTCGTCGGCTTCGGAGGACGGCAGCAACCTGTCGACTGGCATGGTTGCAGATCCTAGTTTCCGGTCCTAATGGCCTACCGTGGCAGCTTCCGACAGCTCCGCGTTGATCGCGTCCACCCGGTCCTTGGCGTCACCAAAGAGCATCTGGGTGTTCTCCCGGAAGAACAGCGGGTTCTGCACGCCGGCGTAGCCCGAGGCCATGGACCGCTTGAACACGATCACGTTGGCGGCGTTCCAGACCGTGAGCACCGGCATGCCGGCGATCGGGCTGCTCGGATCCTCGGATGCCGCCGGGTTGACGGTGTCGTTGGCGCCGATGACCAGGACGACGTCGGTGCTGCCGAAGTCGTCGTTGATCTCGTCCATCTCCAGCACGATGTCGTAGGGCACCTTGGCCTCGGCCAGAAGCACGTTCATGTGGCCGGGCAGCCGTCCCGCGACGGGGTGGATGCCGAACCGGACGTCGACGCCGCGATCGCGCAGCTTTCGGGTCAGGTCGGCGACGCCGTACTGGGCTTGGGCCACCGCCATGCCGTACCCCGGCGTGATGATTACCGAGTGGGCCGAGGCGAGTAGGTCGGCGGCACCGTCGGCGTTGATCTCGCGGTGCTCGCCGTAGTCCACATCGGACCCAGCCCCTGAGCTTTCCATCCCGAAACCACCAGCTATGACGGAGATGAACGACCGGTTCATCGCCCTGCACATGATGTAGGACAGGTACGCACCCGAGGAGCCGACCAGCGCGCCGGTGATGATCAGCAGGTCGTTGCCGAGCAGGAAGCCCGAGGCGGCCGCGGCCCAGCCCGAGTAGCTGTTGAGCATCGACACCACCACCGGCATGTCGCCGCCGCCGATCGAGGCGACCAGATGCCAGCCCAACAGCAGCGCCAGCAGGGTGACCACCCCAAGCAGCCACAGCTGCGGATCGATCACGAACCACACCGTGAGCGCTGCGAAAACCACGAGCGCGCCGACGTTGAGGAGGTTCTTGCCCGGCAGCATCATCGGGGCGGACTTGATGCGGGCCGAGAGCTTCAGGTTGGCGACGATCGAACCGGTGAACGTCACCGCGCCGATGAACACACCGATGACGACCTCGGCGGAGTGGATGCCGCCAAGGCCCTGGCTCTGTAGCAGGGCGGCTTCGGCGCCGCCGGGGTCGCCTTCCACCAGTAGGTAGCCGTTCCAGCCCACCAGCACCGCGGCCAGGCCGACGAAGCTGTGCAGCAGCGCGATCAGCTCGGGCATGCCGGTCATCTCGACGACCTTGGCGCGCCACAGTCCGATCGCGGCGCCGATGACCATGGCGCCCGCGAGCAGCGCCAGGCCGATGGGCTCGATGTGCCGGGCCAGCGCGAGTGTGATGGTCGCGACCAGCGCGATGGCCATGCCGGTGATGCCGAAGCTGTTGCCTGCCCGCGACGTCTCGTGCTTGGACAGGCCGGCCAACGCCAGGATGAACAACAGCGCGGCTACGACGTAGGCCGCGGTGGCGGCGGTTTCTACGGTGAACATGGTCAGCTCCTCGAGAACATGGCGAGCATGCGGCGCGTGACCGCGAAGCCACCGAAGACGTTGATGCTGGCGAGCAGGATCGCGACCGAGGCGATGGCTGTAATCACTGTCTCGCCGTGGCCGATCTGCAACAGCGCGCCGACGACGATGATGCCGGATATCGCGTTGGTCACCGACATCAGCGGCGTGTGCAGGGCGTGGTGCACGTTGCCGATCACGTAGTACCCGATGACGATCGCCAGCGCGAAGACCGTCAGGTGCACTTGCAGTGCGGCCGGCGAGAACGCGATCAAGGCGAACAGCACCGCGGCCGCGGCGAAGGTGATGCCCAGCCGGCGGCCCGTCGTCATCGGCACCTTGGCGGGTTTCGGCTCGACCGAAGCACTGACCGCTGCGGCCGGCGCGGCCGACACCTGTACCTGTGGCGGCGGCCAGGTGACCTCGCCGTCACGCACGACGGTCACCGACCGCTGCACCACGTCGTCGAAGTCCAAGGTGAGCAGCCCGTCCTTCTCGGGAGTGAGCAGCTTGAGCAGGTTCACAAGGTTGGTGCCGTAAAGCTGGGAGGCCGTTGCGGGCAGCCGCCCGGCGAGATCGGTGTAGCCGATGATCGTCACACCGTTGTCGGTGACGACGGACTGATCCTTGACGGTGCCCTCGACGTTGCCTCCGTTGGCCGCGGCCATGTCGACGATCACGCTGCCCGGCTTCATCGAGGCGACCATCTCCGCGGTGATGATGCGGGGCGCAGGCCGTCCGGGGATCAGCGCGGTGGTGATGACGATGTCGACGTCCTTGGCCTGCTCGGCGTACAGCGCCGCCTCGCGGACCTTGTAGTCGTCGCCCATTTCCTTGGCGTACCCGGTGGCCGAGACCTCTTTTTCCGCGGACTCGACGGACAGGTACTCACCGCCGAGCGACTTGACCTGATCGGCGACCTCGGGCCGCGGGTCGGTGGCCAGCACGATCGCGCCCATGCCACCTGCCGCGCCGATGGCGGCGAGTCCGGCCACTCCCGCGCCGACGACGAGCACCTTGGCCGGCGGCACCTTGCCCGCTGCGGTGACCTGCCCGGTGAAGAACCGGCCGAAGGCGTGGGCGGCCTCGACGACGGCCCGGTACCCGGCGATGTTGGCCATCGATGACAGCACGTCCAGCGACTGCGCCCGCGAGATGCGCGGAACGGCGTCCATCGCCAGCACCGTGATCGGGCGGGCGGACAGCTTCTCGACCAGGTCTGGGTTCAGTGCCGGTGAGATCAGGCTGACCAGGGTGGCCTTGTCCTTCAACGAGGCAATCTCGCTGTCGGACGGCGCGTTGACCTTGAGTACTACGTCGGCGGACAGTGCCTCTCCGCGATCACCGACACTGGCGCCGGCCTCGACGTAGGCGGCATCGGAGAAGGTGGAGGCATCGCCGGCACCGGACTCGACGACGACGGAGTAGCCCAGTTTGAGCAGTTGTCCGACGGTCTGCGGCGTGGCGGCCACACGCGTCTCACCCGCGTGAGACTCGCGCGGTATCCCGATAATCATGCGAAGAGTCTCCCATCTGCTCCCGGGGCACGCGCGAACCCCTCGGGCGGTAAGCGGTGTGCTTACCCACGCTGATCTCGGTTGCACACCGAATTCGCATCGAGATCCCCCGGTTGGGTGCATCAGCCGTTCCCTGGCTGGACGATTGCTGTCATGAACATCGTGGTCGAACGAGGCTTGGCGCGGTGTCCTCGGTGTGCGGCCTCCGCTGACTACTGCTTCACCGAATGCGGCACCGAAGCGATCCGCTACGAGATCGAGTGTCGGATGTGCGGGGAGCAGTACTGCGAGGAGAATTCCACCTCCCCAGTCACATTCAGCATCGCGAGCTTCGTGCCTCCGGCGCCGGCCGTCGAGCCCGCCCCTGGCGCTTCGGCCCAACTGGTCACCGAGCTACGGCGGTGGTGGTCCGCGGCTTCCAGCGCGACGGCCAGCGCAGCGTCGCGCGTGCGACGCCAGATTCGCCAGTCGTTCTTTTCGGAATAGTCCGTTAAGCACTAAGGCCGCGACTACTCTGACCGCTCGTGGACTTCGAACTGGATGCCGCGCAAGAGGCTTGGCTGGCCGAGGTCCGCGACTTTCTGGACGAGCACGTCACCCCCGAGCTGCGCGCCGAGCTGGCGGAACACGACCTCGAGTTCCCCGGTGGTGAGATTGCGGCCTTCCGGCGCAAGGTCGGTGCAAAGGGCTGGTTCGGGCTGAACTGGCCGACGGACTACGGCGGGCTTGGCCTCGGCGCCGTCCATCAGCATCTGCTGATGCGCGAGTTCGAATACGTAGGTGTCCCGGGGCCCGACCTGACGGTGACCTCCGTGGCGCCGATGATCATGCGGCACGGCACCGAGCAGAACAAGTTGGAGTTCCTGCCACCGATCGCCAGGGGCGAAATGATTTGCGCGGTAGGGTATTCGGAGCCCGACGCCGGAACCGACCTGGCCAGTCTGCGCACCAGGGCCGTCCGCGACGGCGATGAATGGGTCATCAACGGCGCGAAGATCTGGAACAGCGGCGCGCAACGCTCAACTCACGAATGGCTGTGTGTCCGTACCGATCCGAACGCCGCCCGCCACCGCGGCATCTCGGTGATCATCGTGCCCGTCGACCACCCTGGCGTGGAGATCCAGCCGCTGTACGCCTGGTCGGGCTACCGCACCAACGAGGTGTTCTTCCGTGACGTGCGCGTGCCTGTCAGCAACCTGATCGGCGAGGAGAACCGCGGCTGGACCTACATCACCGGCGCGCTCGATCTGGAACGCGGGGCGCTCACCAACGCGGGCCCGATGCGCCGCGCGCTCGACGACTTGCTGGCGCTCACACTTCCCGACGGCAGCAAGCCTGCCGATAACCCGGTGTTCCGGCGCAGGCTCGCGCAGGCCGAAGCCGACGTGGAAGTCGCCATGCTGATGGGATACGAGGCCGCGTCGATGCTCGACAGCGGCGTGATTCCGACGGTGGAGGTCAGCGTCGAGAAGATCTTCACCAGCGAACTTCGGCAGCGCATCGCCGACCTCGCGATCGACGTGCTCGGCACGGACGGACTTCTGGCGCACCGATATTCGGGTGCGCCGGAAGGTGGTCGGTTCGAACGGCTCTACCGCGCCTCACCGCTGATGAGATTCGGCGGCGGCACCAACGAGGTACTGCGGGACGTCATCGGGCAGCGCGGCCACGGCATGCCGTCGTACGGACGGTGATCTGACATGAGACTGCTGCCAGACCAGGATGAGCGCGACCTCGCCGCTGCGTTGCGTGGCCTGCTTGCCGCCGAGTGCCCGACCACCGTCGCCCGGCAGTGGAAGGACGCCCAAGCGCCGAGCGTGCCGCCGACGTTGTGGAAGGCGCTCGCGGCAGCGGGGGTGCTGGGTCTCGCGGTATCCGAGGAGTACGGCGGGTCGGGCGGCGGGTTGACCGACCTCGGCGTGTTCTACATCGAGGCGGGCCGCGCCCTGTGTCCCACGGTGGTGCACGGCACCGTGCAGGCGGGGTTGGCGATCCAGGCGCTCGGAAGCTCGGCGCAGCGCGCGACGTGGTTGCCCGGCCTGTGCGACGGAACCCGAACGGCGACGACCAGCCTCTGGAATCCCAACGACGCCAGCGTCATCACGCCCACGCTACGGGCCCATCGCGAGTCCGATGGCGGGTGGCGGTTGGACGGCAACGCGGAGTTCGTCGCCGACGCCGACGCGGCCGACCACATCGTCGCGTCGGCCGCGGACGCCGAGACCGGACGGACCATGGCGTTCGTCGTGCCCTTGCGGACCGAAGGCGTTCGCACCGAGGCACTTTCGGTGATGGGCGGGTACCGCGCGTTCCGCGCGCACTTCGCCGATGCCGCGGTCACCGACGAACGAGCGGCGCTCGGTGAGGTCGACGACGATGCGTTGCGGCGCTTGGCGAACACTGCGGTCGCCCTGTCGTCACTCGATCTGGTCGGGGTCGGTGAGGCAGCGTTGGCGCGCACCGTCGACTACACCAAGATGCGCCACCAGTTCGGCCGGCCGATCGCATCGTTTCAGGCCGCACAGCATCTGGTGGCCAACATGCACATCGCATTGAGCGCGGCCAGGCTGGCCGCGCGCTCGGCCGTGTTCTGGCTCGGGCGCGGTCACGTTGCGACGCGGGAAACGGCGATCGCGCGGATGCACGCCGCAAGCGCGGCCAAGCTCGTCACCCTGGACGCCCACCAATTGCATGGCGGCATGGGCTTCGTCGTCGACACCGACCTGCACCTGTTCTCGGAACGGGCCCGCGTGTTATCGACCATCGGAGGTGGCGCCGACGTGGCGGCTACCTGGTTGGACGAGGACGAGTTGGAAGAGGACAAGTTGGAAGAGGACGGGTTGGAGGAGGACGGTTCGTGACCGACGACGGTGTGATCGACAGTCTGATCGACGAGGAGTCCGCAGCGCAGGTCGGCACCGTCGCGGCGACCGCGACCGGCGAGGTCAACCGGCGGGACTGGCAGCGCTGGGCGGCCTCGGCCGGCGACCACAACCCGCTCTGGTTCGACGCCGTTTACGCCCGCACCAATGGATACGACGACGTCATCTGCCCGCCGCTGTACCTGCAGTACTGCGTGCTGCCGGTGACGTCGTTGCAGGGGCTGCGGCCGGACGGCTCGTCGGGCGCCGTGTCTGGCGGCCTGGCCTTCCCGCGCGCACCCAAGCGGATGGCGGGCGGTGAGCAGTTCACCTTCCACCTCCCGTCGTATCACCGCGACGAGATCGAAATGGTGCGCACGATCTCCTCGATCGTCGAAAAGCACGGCAGATCAGGACAATTCGTGTTGGTCACGTGGCACACCAGCTACCGCAACCAGCGCGACGAACTGGTTGCCGAGGCGACGACCTCGATGATTGCGCGGCCGTGATGACTGCTAGGACCCAGGTCTACTACGAGGACGTCGAAACCGGCGACGAGCTGCCCGCGCTGACCGTCAGCGTTGACGAGACGCAGATGTTCTTCTTCAGCGCGGCGACCTACAACGGCCATCGCATCCACTACGACAAGCAGTGGGCACGCGAGGTCGAGGGGTACGACGACGTGCTCGTCCAAGGCCCGTTGCAGTCGGCGCTGCTGGCGCGCGCGCTCACCGACTGGATCGGCGGGCGGGGCCGGCTCGTCGAGTACTCGGTGCAGAACCGCGCCGTCGCACATCCGGGTCAGGAGCTCGTGTTCGGTGGTGTGGTCACCGGAAAGCGCTTGGCGGACAACATGGGTCTGGTCGAACTGGACATCGCGGGTAGGCGCGGTGACACCGTGCTGATGCCGGGTACGGCCACTGTCGCGCTGCCGTTGCGGGGCGGGTCCTAGTGGCGGGGTTCTGATGGCGTTGCAGGGAACCGCCGCGATCATCGGCATCGCCGAGCTGCCCGCCGAGAAGAAGCAGACCGGTCCGCCGCTGTTCACGCTCGACCAGTACGCCCGACTGGCCAGGATGGTCGTCGAGGACGCCGGGGTCGACGCCACCCTGGTCAACGGTTTGATCACCCACGGCGTCGCCGAATCGACGATGTTCGCGCCCGCCACGCTGAGCGAATATTTGGGCCTGCCCTTGGATTTCGGCGAGCGGGTGGACCTCGGCGGCGCCTCGTCGGCCGGAATGGTGTGGCGGGCGGCGGTGGCCGTCGAACTTGGATTGTGCGACGCGGTGCTCGCGGTGGTGCCCGGCTCGCTGACAGTGCCGCTATCTCAGCCCCAGGCCCAGCGTGGCGCTGCGCCGACACCGGGCTGGTACGGGGCGTCGAGCAACGTATTCGGTTCCCCGCAAGCCGAATACGAGATCCCGTACGGCAACGTCGGACAGAACGCGCCGTATGCCCAGATCGCCCAACGCTACGCGGCGCAGTACGGATACGATCCGACGGCGCTTGCGAAGATCGCGGTCGACCAGCGCACCAACGCCTGCGCTCATCCCGGTGCGGTGTTCCACGGCAAGCCGTTAGTGGTCGACGACGTGCTCAACAGCCCGATGATCGCCGACCCCATCCACATGCTGGAGACCGTCATGCGAGTGCAGGGCGGCACCGGAGTACTCATCGCCAACGCCGACCTCGCCCGCAAGGCGCGGCATCGTCCGGTATGGATCAAGGGCTTTGGTGAACACATCGCCTTCAAGACCCCGACCTACGCGCAGGACCTGTTGACCACACCGGTGGCGCGCTCGGCCGAAAGGGCTTTCGTGATGGCGGGACTCGAAAGGTCGGACGTCGACATCGCGTCGATATACGACTGCTACACCATCACGGTGCTGATGACGCTCGAAGACGCCGGCTTCTGCGGCAAGGGCGAAGGCATGGCGTGGGTGCAGTCGCACGACCTCACCTTCGCTGGTGACTTTCCGCTGAACACTGCGGGCGGCCAGCTGTCGTTCGGCCAGGCCGGGATGGCGGGCGGCATGCATCACGTCGTCGATGCCGCACGGCAGCTGATGGGCCGATCCGGGGATGCGCAAGTCGCCGAATGCAATACGGCGTTCGTCAGCGGCACCGGAGGCATCATGAGCGAGCAGGTGGCCCTGTTGCTGGGAGGCGACTGACGTGAGTGAGTTTCCGCTCCCCGAGCCGACGCCCGTGTCCGCGCCGTTCTGGCACGGCCTCACCGAGCACCGGATCGTCATCCAGTTTTCGCCATCGCTGGACCGCTACGTCTTCTACCCGCGCACGCTGGCGCCCGGAACGCTGGCCGACGATCTCGAGTGGCGCGAAATCGATGGCGCCGGCGAGCTTTACACGTTCACCGTGGCGGACCGGCCGACGGGACCGCCGTGGGCCGACGCGCTTCCGCAGTTCCTTGCGGTGGTGCAGTGGGACGTCGGCCCGCGCATCAGTACGGAACTGGTCGACGTCGCGCGCGAGGACATCCGAATCGGAATGCGCGTGGCACCGGTGTTCTGCGACGTGCCGGACGCTGGCGTCACGCTGCTGCGGTACCGCCCGGCGTGACGGCTGGGGCTTGCGGCTCAGGGCTTGCGGCGCTTCTTCCCGGGTTTCGCAGCCCGGGCCGCGGCGAGCCTGTCCAGGTCGGCGAGCATCGTGTCGGCGCGCCGGCATTCGTCCTCGTAGTACTGCACCGACCAGTTCAGCACGACCTCGGGGTAGGCCCATTCCGGTACCGGGGCGGCCCCCTTGGCGTCGGCGAGCGCGCGGACCCGCATGCGTTCCGACTGCGCGCGATGCGCGACGAGCACCTCACGTAGCTTTTCCGGATCGGCCGTGTGGCCCAACCACATTCGCAACATCACGCCATGCTTGAGCACGGCGGGTTCGGCAGGCGACTCATTGGCCCAAGCCGTCACGGCCCGCTCGCCTTCCTCCGAAATCCGGTACAGCCGCTTGCCACGCACGTCGTTCTTGTCGACGATCCGCGACGTGACTAGCCCGAGCTCTTCCAGCTTCTTCAGCTCGCCGTAGATCTGGCTGTAGGACGGCGCCCAGTAGAAGAAGCGCAGGCTCCAGTCGGCCCACTTCTTCATGTCGTAACCCGAGAGTTCCTCGCCGAACGACAGGATGCCGAGCACCGCCCAACTCGTCGCCCGCAAGGCGGGATACGCCGGGGGATTCGCCGTGGGACCCGGCACAGTGCCCTCGTCAGCCATTGCGACACCATAGTTGAGCAGGATTCACCGATCGGGGATATCGCCGACATAGTTCTGATAGAAATAGTCCGCTTCGGAAGGAGGGCGGGCGATGGACGATGCGGTTTCGGCGATGCTGCAGACGCTCAACGACGGGTTCCCGCCGGTGGAGCGGATGTCGGCGGGCGACGCGCGTGCGGCGGTGGCCGCCAGGCGGCAGCCCGTGCGCAACCTCGACGACGTCGCGGCAACCCGCAACGCCCTCATCGACGGACCCGGCGGAGGGCTCGCGCTCCGGATCTACCAGCCACACCGACCTGACGGCGGCGCCGTCGTGTTCTGCCACGGCGGCGGATTCGTGCTGTGCGACATCGAAAGTCACGACGGCTTCTGCCGGGAGTTCGCCAAGGAGTGCTCGGCCGTCGTCGTCTCGGTCGGCTACCGGCTGGCGCCCGAACATCCGGCGCCAGCGGCCGCCGAGGATGCTTTCGCAGCGTTCCAATGGGTGGTCGAACACGCAGCCAACCTCGGCGTCGACCCGGAGCGAGTGGCCGTCGCCGGCGACAGCGCGGGTGGCAATCTCGCCGCCGTCACCGCCCTGATCTGCCGCAGCCGCGATGCACCCACGCCCGCGGCCCAGGTGCTGCTGTATCCCGTCATCGACCCATCCTTCGACACTGACAGTTACCGCACCCGCGCAGAAGGATTCTTCAATACCCGGGTGGCGATGCAGTGGTACTGGCGGCAGTACCTCGGCGGCGACGTGCTGCCCAAACCGTCGTGGTCGGTAGCACCGGCCCGCGCCGAGTCCCACGCGGGGCTGGCGCCCGCGGTCGTGGTGACGGCCGAATTGGACCCACTGCACAGTGAGGGCGTTGCGTATGCGGCCACGCTGAGGGCCGCTGGAGTTACCGTGGTGCACCGCGACTTTCCCGGACTGTTCCACGGATTCCTCACGATGATGCCGTTCGCCCCTGCGGTCGCGGCAAGGGCGCTGCTGTGGGGCGATGTCCGCGACCTCTTGGCGGTGTCCGCCGGTGCGGAGCCGGCGCGGTGAATTACGACGCGATCGTGATCGGTGCGGGGTTCGCCGGGCTGTACGCGGTACACCGACTGACAACGGCGGGCCTGTCGGTGCTTGGAGTCGAGGCCGCGAGCGGCGTCGGAGGCACCTGGTTCTGGAACCGCTACCCCGGCGCACGCTGCGACGTCGAAAGCGTGGACTACTCGTACTCCTTCGACGAGGAGTTGCAGGACGCGTGGACGTGGAGCGAGCGGTTCGCTGCCCAACCGGAGATTCTGGCTTACCTGGAGCACGTCGCCGACCGGTTTGAACTGCGCAGGCACTATCGGTTTGACACTAAAGTCGTTGGCGCGCAATTCGACTCGTCGCGGGGCGGCTGGAGCGTGCATACCGCAGCAAGTGGCGCGCACACGGGCCGTTTCCTGCTGTGCGCGACGGGGTGCCTTTCGGCGCTCAACCGCCCCGACATCGCAGGGGTGGACACCTTCGGTGGCGAGGTCCACTACACCGCTGATTGGCCGCGCGAGGAGCCGGACTTTCGCGGCAAGCGCGTCGGCGTCATCGGCACCGGATCGTCTGGCATCCAGGCGATTCCGCTCATCGCCGCGCAGGCCGAGGCGCTGGTGGTGTTCCAGCGCTCGCCAAACTACAGCGTCCCGATGCCCAACCGGCCGTGGAGCGCCGAAGACATCCAGCGGATTCGCACCGAGTATCCGGAGCGCAGGCACAAGTCCGCGTACGCCCCCGCCGGTACTCCGCACACCACCGACACCAGACCGGCCGCCGAGACCGATGAGCGCGAGCGGACCGAGGCCCTGTCGCAACGCTGGGCACAGGGCGGCGTGCTGTTTGGTAAGACCTTCCCGGATCAGCTGACCGATCAGGCCGCCAACGACATCGCCCGCGAGTTCGCCGAGGCCCGCATCCGCGACGTCGTCGACGATCCACGCGTCGCCGACGATCTGATCCCCACCGATCACCCGATCGGGACCAAGCGGATTTGCACCGACGTTGGCTACTACGAGACGTTCAACCGCGACAACACCCGGCTGGTCAACCTGCGCCGCGAGCCGATCGACGCGATCACCGTCGACGCCGTGCGCACCAGTGCGGCCACCTATCCTTGCGATGCACTGGTGTTCGCCACCGGGTTCGACGCGATGACCGGCGCGCTCACCCGTATCGACCCGGTCGGCCCGGCAGGCGACCGACTCACCGACATGTGGGCCAACGGACCCCTCACGTTTCTCGGTCTGATGGTGCCCCGACTGCCGAACCTGTTCAGCCTCAGCGGCCCTGGAAGCCCGTCGGTGCTGGCCAACATGGTGTTGCACGCCGAAGTTCAGGTCGACTGGGCCGTCGGGCTCATCGAGATGGCCACGGCCCGCGGCATCGACGAGGTCGAACCGCGTCGCGACGCAGCGCAGGCGTGGACCGACCACGTCGCCGACGTCTCGGAACGGACGCTGTTCCCCAAGGCACAGTCGTCGTGGTACTTGGGCGCCAACGTCGAAGGGAAGAAACGGGTATTCATGCCGTACGTGGGCGGGTTCGGCGTCTACCGGACGCACTGTGACGAGGTGGCCGAGCGTGGCTACGCAGGGTTGGTGTTCACGACGCGATGAAACCGGATCTGCTGAAGGACCTCGAGGGCAAGGTCGTCCTGATCACCGGCGCCGCTCGCGGGCAGGGCGCCGCGGAGGCCGAATTGCTGACAGCGCTCGGCGCCAGGGTGGTGGCCTGCGACGTGAGCGACGCCGACGGGAAGGGTCTCGTGCGCCTCGACGTCACCGATGCTGCCGCGTGGACGGCGGTGGTGTCCGACGTTGCCGCCACGCACGGCCGGATCGACGTGCTGGTGAACAACGCAGGCGTCTACCGCAAGGCGCCGCTCGGCGAATGGTCTGCCGACCAGATCCGAGACATGCTGGACGTGAACCTGGTGGGACCGATTCTCGGCATGCAGGCGGTGTCGACGGTGATGCCGTCGGGCGGAGCGATCGTGAACGTGGCCTCGATCGCTGCGCTGCGTGGGTTCGGGGGCGCGCTTCCGTACGCATCGTCGAAGTGGGGGCTGCGCGGTGCAAGCCGGTCGGCCGCACAAGAATTGGCGCCGTTGGGTATCCGAGTCAACTGCGTCTGCCCCGGCTCGGTCGACACGCCGATGATCGACGCGGCCGCGCTAGACCTCTCGCACCTGCCGATGCCACGCGTCGGCCGCCCGAGTGAGGTGGCGCAACTCGTCGCGTTCCTGGCCAGCGCGGCAAGCAGCTACTGCACTGGCGCCGAGTTCGTCGTCGACGGTGGCGCGACGGCATGAAAATCACGGAGCAACAGGATGTTTGAGACGGTTCAGGCGTTGCTGCGCAGCCGGGCCACCGACGACACCCCGGCCGTCCTATACGGAGACCGCACCTGGACCTGGCGCGAGCACCTGGCCGAGGCGGCGGCCGAGGCCGCCGCCTTGATCGGACTGGCCCACCCGGCCCGACCGCTGCACGTCGGTGCGCTGCTGGGCAACTCGCCCGCGATGCTCCGCGCCATGGCCGGGGCGGCATTGGGCGGCTATGTCTTGTGCGGGTTGAACACCACGCGCCGCGGGGACGGCCTGCTTTCCGATATCCGCCGGTCCGATTGCCAACTGCTGCTTGTCGATCCGGAGCATCAGCCCCTGCTGGCAGGGCTCGACCTTACGGACGTCGTCGTGATCGACGTGGCATCACCGCTGTATTGTGATCTCGCTGCAAGCGCCCCGGCGCTGGTCCCGCACCGCGAAGTCGGTCCGCACGATCCCTTCATGATGATCTTCACCTCCGGCACCAGCGGCAACCCAAAGGCCGTGCCGTTCGCCCATGGAATGTCGGTGATGTGCGGGGGCAGCCTGATCGCGCAACTTGACATCACGGCCGACGACGTCTGCTACCTGGCGATGCCGCTGTTCCACTCCAACGGTGTCGCGGCAGGCTGGTCGGTGGCGACCGGTAGCGGCGCGGCGATGGCGCCGGCGAAGTTCACGGCGTCTGGCTTCCTGTCTGACATCAGGCGGTACGGCGCGACGTACATGAACTACGTCGGCAAGCCGCTGGCACTGGTGCTGGCCACGCCGGAGCGACCCGACGACGCCGACAACACGCTGCGGGCCGCGTTCGGCAATGAGGCCACCGACCGCGACATCGAGGTATTCACACGGCGATTCGGCTGTCGCGTGCTCGACGGGTTCGGCTCCAGCGAGTTTGCGGTGATCATCTACCGCGAGGACGGCACGCCGCCCGGATCGATCGGGAAGGGCTACCCAGGGGTGGCGATCTACCATCCAGATTCCGTAACCGAGTGTGAGACTGCGGTGTTCGACGAGAGCGGGGCGCTGGCGAACTTCGACGACGCGGTCGGTGAACTTGTGAACACCGAAGGCTCTGGCCCGTTCGCCGGGTACTACAACGATCCGACCGCCACGGCCGAGCGGGTACGGCACGGCATGTACTGGTCGGGCGACCTGGCCTACCGGGACGCCGAAGGGTGGATCTACTTGGCCGGCCGCACCGCGGACTGGATGCGCGTCGACGGCGAGAACCAGGCCGCCGCACCGATCGAACGGATTCTGCAGCGGCTGGCCCCGGTCACCCAGGTCGCGGTGTATGCGGTGCCCGACGAGCGCGTCGGCGACCAGATCATGGCCGCCTTCGTGCTCGGCGACGGGCTGACGCTGGCGCCGAACGACCTAGCGGAATTCCTTGCTGCGCAACCCGACCTGTCGTCGAAGGCCTGGCCGCGATTCGTGCGGATCAATCGCACGTTGCCGCAGACCGCCACCAACAAGATCCTCAAGCGTGAGCTGATCAGGGAAGGCGTGACGGCGAGCGATGGGGTGCTGTGGCAGCGCCCCGACCGCACCAACAGCTACGTCCCGATGGTGCCCGCGGCTAGCCAAAGCGAATAGGCACCGTCAACGGTCCGCGAATGGCAGGGGTGTCCCGCCACGTCGGTTGACCGCACAGCACGGGCCGACGGGCCAGCACGTGCCGCAACGCGATGCCGATTTCGAGCCGGGCCAGTGCGGCCCCGAGGCAGTAGTGCGCGCCGTAGCCGAATGTCAGCGGGGCTGCGCAGGTGCGTTCTGGGCGAAATTCCGCGGGGCGATCGAAGACGGCCGGGTCACGGTTGGCTGCCGCGATGACCACAAGCGCAGGCGCACCGGCGGGAATCGTGACGCCGTCGAATACGTGGTCGCGCGTGGCGGTCCGTCCGATGGCCTGAACCGGACCGTCGAGGCGGAGCAGTTCGGTGATCAGTCCGCCGTCGGCGGTCGCGACATCGTAGGAGCCGGGTCCGAAGAGCCGGATCACCGCCGCGCCCAACAGATTTGCGGTGGTTTCATGGCCGGCGACCGCGATGATGACGGCAGTGACGACGACGTCGTCGAGTTCGAGGTCAGGGTCAGCGGAGATGAAACTGAGCAGGTCGTCGCCAGGATGTCTGCGTCGGTCGGCCGCCAGCGGCAGCAGTTCGGTCATCAGCGTGGCCAGGGCTGCCATGCCAGCGTCGACCGCCGCAGGGTCGCCAGGGTCGCCGAGCAGTCTGCTGATCGCCGGAGATTCCTCGCGCAGCAGTCGCGCCGACTCCACGCTCAGTCCCAACCAGGACGCCGCCACCGCGATGGGCAGCGGCAACGCGACTTCCGCCATGAAGTCGAACGTCACACCTGCCGGAATGACGTCGACGGTCTCTGCGGCGATCGCCTCGATGCCCTCCTCCAGCCCGGCGACGAAGGTGCGGGTGAAGACGTCGCGCACGGAGCCGCGCAGCCGGTGGTGGTCCGCGCCGTCAGCAGTCAACATGTTGCGGCGTAACAGGTCCGGATCTAGTTGCGGCCCCCTCGAATTGGCAGGCGGGACGCTGGTCCAGCCCGCGCCGCCGAGGATCGCCCGCGCGGGCTGATAGCCGAGTACCAGCCACGCTCCGGCCGCGTCGTCCCAGACCACGTCGCCGTCGCGGCGCCGACGCTCGTAGTAGGGGTAAGGATCTGCCGCACTCCACGGCAGCCTGGGGAGCGCGGTTTCAGGGATGGTCATGGTGGTCCAATGCTCCGGGGAGTCCGCGCTCGCGCACCCAGGCGTGGTGCAGCTTGCCCAACTCGGTGATGGGTTCGGCGACGCCGTCCATGTCGTCCATGATCGCTCGGACCGGCACGGTCGCTTGCAAGCCGGCCGCCACGCTGGCGGACGCCAGCATGATTCGAGACGTGAACGCATACGTCGCAGGCACCGAGATCTTGGTTACTGGATGACTGCCGTCGCGAACGTCGAAGAACCCACGGATGATGCGCGCGGCGGCTTCGGAGCCATAGGTGACCGGTTGAGGCATGGTGGATTCGCGGCCCATATCTGAAACCCATTGTTCCAGTTCGTCGTCCGTGAGCGATGAGTCTTCAGCGAGGAACCCCATCTGTTCCAGCAGGTCGCGGTAGTCGTCGGTGCGTCCCTCCATGGCGGCGCGCAGAAAGCGGACCCACCGCGCGCGCTGCCGCTCGGGAAAGATCTGCACGCAGCCGAAATCGAGGAACCCGACGCTGCCATCGGCGCCAAAGCGATAGTTGCCTGGATGAGGATCGGCATGCACTAGGTTCGCGTGCCGGTAGTTGCCATTCATGAACCGCGACATCACCTCGGCCCAGGTGTCCTTCAAGTCTTGGTCGGCCTGTTGCGCTGCCGCCCAATCCATCCCGTCGAGATGGGACATCGTCAGGACCCGGTCACTGGATACCTCGGGCACCACCTCTGGGATGCGGATGAATGGGTGACCGCGGTAGAGCTCGCGGAACGCGGTGATCATGGCGGCTTCGTGGCGGTAGTCGATCTCCTCGGCGATCCTTGCCGAGGCTTCCTGGGCGAGCGCACGGACGTCGACCTTCATTCCGGAGGCCGCCATGACGAAGCGCAGGAATGTCGCTACCAGCTCCGAGTTGGCGAGGTCGTCCCGGATCGCCTGCGCCACTCCCGGATACTGAACCTTGACGACGACTGCGCGACCGTCTCGTAGCGTTGCCGTATGCACCTGACCGACCGAGGCAGCCGCAAGTGGGTCGTCACTGAACTCGGCGAAGTGCTCGACGGCAGCGCCGATTTCGTCATTGAGCACTTCGCGGACCAGTGCCGGATGCATCGGTGGCGCGTCAGCTTGCAACCGGGTCATGGCTCTTTGATACGGCGAGAAGCCACCGGTGCCCAGCGCGCTGGTGTCAATCATCGAGAAGATCTGGCCCGCTTTCATCAACACGCCCTTGGAGTGGCCGAGCAGGTCGGCGTACCGCTCGGCGGTGCGTTCGTGGAACTCCTCGACCGCGCCGTCCCGGCCGGTCTTCTCCCGCAGCCCGGCGACGAGCCGGCCCCCGGCAGCGCGTGCGGTGAAGCCAGCCAGCGGCATCGTGCGCCGAATCCTGCCGTGGGGCACGGGGTCACGGGTGGTCATGATGATCCAATGCCCCGGGCAGGCCGCGTTCACGGACCCACGCGTGGTGGAGCTTGCCCAGTTCGGTGGTCGGTTCGGCCACGCCGTCCATGTCGTCGGCGATCGAGCGGGCGGCCAGTGTCGCGTGCAGGGCCCCACAGACACTGCTCAGCGCGGTTTGAACGCGTGGGGCGAAGGCCAGGTCGCCCGGTGCAGCCATACGGGTCAACGGGTTGCTCGAGTCGTGCAGCCCGAAGACGAAGTGTGCGGTGCGCGAGGGGCTCTCGGGTGAGTAGGTGGCAGGCTGCGGTGCAACCACGATCTCGTAGAAGACCTGCGCCCAGTACGCCTGAAGTTCAGCCGCCGTCAGCGAAGAGTCGGTGGTGATGAAGCCCGCTTCGACCATGGCGACTCGCAAGTCGGCACTGCGGCGCTCGATCGCGTTGCGGACGATGGCGATCGAGACCTGGCGCATCCGTTCGGGCAGCACCGTCACGCAACCAAAGTCGACGAAGCCCACCGTTCCGTCGGGGTGAAAGCGATAGTTGCCGGGATGCGGATCGGCGTGCATCAGGTTGGCGTGGCGGTAGTTGGCGTTACTGAAGCGGGTGATGACCTCGGCCCAGGTGTTCTTCAGGTCCTGGTCGGCCTGTTGGGCTGCCGTCCAATCCATTCCGTCCAGATAGGTCATGGTTAGCACGCGGTCGGCGGACACTTCGGGCACCAGTTCCGGAACTCGGATGAAGGGGTGGCCCGAGTAGAGCTCGTGGAACGTCGAGATGGTGGCAGCCTCGCGCCGATAGTCGACTTCATCGGAGATACGCGACGTCAATTCCTGCGCCAGCGTGCGTGCGTCGAACACCATCCCCGACGCCGACATCACAAACCGCAGAAATGTCGCCACGAGTTCGGTGTTGGCCAGGTCATCACGGATCGCCTGTCCGACCCCGGGGTACTGGATCTTGACCACGACCTGACGACCGTCGCGCAGTACGGCCCGATGGACCTGACCGATGGAGGCAGCAGCCATCGGCTTGTCGTCGAATTCGGCGAATTGTTCAACCGCAGCACCGAGTTCGGCGTGCAAGACCTCGTGAACCAACGCCGGGGCCATCGGCGGGGCGTCGGCCTGCAGCCGGATTAGGGCCTTCTGATACGGCGCAAACCCGCCCGTCCCCAGCCCGCGGGCATCGATCATCGAGAGCAACTGCCCGATCTTCATCAGGGCGCCCTTGGAATGGCCAAGGAGATCGGTGTAGCGCTCGGCGGTGCGTTCATGGAACCGCTCGACCGCGCCGTCATTGCCGGTTTTCTCCCGCAGCCCAGCGACGAGCCGGCCCCCGGCAGCGCGTGCGGTGAAGCCAGCCAGCGGCATCGTCCGCCGGATTCGTCCGTGGGCCACGGGCTTGTCCTGGTACGGCATCGAATTACCTCCATGCGGCCAGCTGAGTAGTAAAGTGGAGTCATACGTAGCGTAAGTGATCACTTTGGAGAGGTCAATGATTGCACCGGCACCGACGCGTGATCGGCTGGTCACCGAGGCAATGCGGCTGTTCAGCACAAAGGGTTTCGAGGCCACCAGCGTCTCCCAGATCGAAGCGGCCGCGGGTCTGGCGGCGGGCTCGGGTGCCCTATACCGCCACTTCAAGTCGAAGGACGCGCTGCTGGCGGCGGGCATCGACCGCCAACTGGACCGCCGCCGCGCCATGCACGACATCCGCGCATTGTTCGCCGGACTCGGCGACCTTCACGCCGAGCTCACCGTCCTTGGCCGCTACTTGCTGACCGTCGTCGACGAGGAACTCGAGCTTCTGCAGATCGCGGCCCGCACCCCGGCAGGCCGCTCGCCGCGCCTCGACACCGCCTACGCCGCACTGATCGACGGACTCAATGCCGAACTCGCAGAATGGATCACCGCCTGGGCGCCCACCTTGGCAAAGGAGGACTGCAGCGTGCTCGCAGCGCTCGGGCTCAACAGCATCCTCGGGGCCCGCTTCGCGACCAGCCTGTTCCACGAAGCCGAGCCGCGCATCCCCGACGACCGTTATCTGGCCGAGTGGACGGCGCTGCTCGCCGGACGCATAGCAGCGCTTCGCCAGCGCTGAAGCATTGCGGCGCTGAAGCATTACGAGCGCTAGAGCATTACGAGCGCTAGAGCCAGTCCCGCCGTTTGAAGCTCACGTAGAGGATCGCGACCAGCAGCACGATCATCGCAGAGCTGACGATGAAGCCCGCGACGGTGTTGATGCCCGGATATGTGACGTTCTGGCCGTAGAAGCCGGTGATGGCCGTCGGCACGGCGATGATCGCCGCCCAGCCGGTCAGCTTCTTCATCACGGTGTTCAGCCGGGCGTCCTGCAGCGACAGGTTGGTCTCGAAAACCGTTGTGACCATGTCGCGCAACGACTCCGTCCACTCCGACGCCCGGAGTACGTGGTCGTACAGATCGTCGTAGAGCGGGTCTAGTTCCGGTGAGATCTTGGAGTCCAGCCGACGGCTCTTGATCGCCGTGACCACTTCTCGCATGGGCAACACCACCCTGCGCAGTTCGACGAGGTCCTTGCGATAGCGGAAGGTGCGCCGCTGCAGCCCGCGTCTCGGCCCGCCGTCGGCGAACAGCTCGTCCTCGAGTGATTCGATCTCGTCGTCGAGTACCTGAACGGCTTCGAAGTGCCCGTCCACGACGACGTCGAGCAGCCCGTGTACCAAAGAACCGACGCCGTACTGCTGGCCGCCCAGCTCGTCGAACCGCTGCGAGACTTCGTCCATTGCGAAGCCGGGGTCATCGCCCGCCAGCGGGGGCAGGCGCACCGTGATCAGTCCCCGCGGCAAGACGAACGCCGAGATGCGGTGCTTCACCAGAGTCGACGTGGTGTCGTCGTCTGCTGCCGGCGTCACCGTCTGAATGGCGTAGACCGTGAAGAAGGTATGCGTGCGGTAGACCGTGGCCTTGGTGCGTTCCTTCGGTGCGGTCGCATCCTCGACCGCCCAGACGTTGAGCCCGAGTTCCTCGGCGAGTGCTGTCAGCGCATCGTGGTCAGGGTCGTAGATGTCGGCCCACACCAGGGTGTCGTCGGACTCGAGACAGTCCGAGATGGCCGAGAACGTGAAGCCGTCGATGGGCTTTCCGGCCCGCCACATCCGTCCGCGCACCTCGGTCATCGGACCATCATCCCGCAGTCGACTAAAACTCAGGTTGAGCACAGGACTTCTCCAGCTGGCCGCGACCGCGTAGCAATGACCCGGTGCACACCACACCTGCGGACTCCTGCTGTCGCTGACACGGTCCCCGTCAGTCCCCCGGTAGAAGAAAGTCGCAGGCAAAGTGTCCGTCTTCGTCGATATCGTGCCCGGCGAGTCGCAGGTCGACTCGCCGGTTGACCGTGCGCCGCGCAACAAGTGGCGCAGCCGACTGGTCAAGGCGGCCCTGCCGCTGTTGTCAGTCGTCGTCTTCCTGATCGTGTGGCAGCTCGCCGCCGCCGCAGGCATCTGGAACCCAACGTTCGTGCCATATCCGGCCACGGTGTGGCGGGCGTTCATCGATGTCTCGACGACCCATGACGGAGTGCGGGGTTACGCCGGCTATCTGTTGTGGGAACACCTCTACATGACGTTGCGCCGCGTGTTCGTCGGCGTCGTGATCGGCGTAGTGCTCGGCGTCGGTCTCGGGCTCGTCATGGGCTCCGTCGGCTGGGTGCGCAGCGTGCTCGAGCCGTGGCTGACGTTCCTGCGCGCGCTTCCGCCGCTGGCGTACTTCTTCCTGCTCATCATCTGGCTCGGCATCGACGAGGCCCCCAAGATCACGCTGCTTGCGCTGGCTGCCTTGCCTCCCGCGGCGGTGGCCACGACGGCTGCCGTGGTCGCCGCGCCCGTCGGATTGACCGAGGCGGCGCGCGCGCTTGGTGCAACGCGGCTGCAGGTGATCCGCGACGTCGTCGTGCCGTCCGCACTACCGGAGACGTTCACCGGCATCCGCCTGGCCGTCGGCATGGCGTACTCGTCGGTGGTCGCCGCCGAGTTGTTCAACGGCATCCCCGGAATCGGCGGATTGGTCAAGGACGCAAGCAATTACAACAATACCCCCGTGGTGCTGGTCGGCATCTTTGCGATCGGGTTCTCGGGCTTGGTGATCGACGGTCTACTGCGCTCCGTTGAGCGGCGTGCAGTCCCTTGGAGAGGAAAGATATGAAGTTCAAGGCACTGCTGGCGGCAACCGCCGTCACCACCCTGGCGCTGGCGGGCTGCTCGGTGGACCACTCTGGGCAGGACGCGAGCAAGCCCACTATTCGCATTGGCTACCAGACGTTTCCGAGCGGTGATCTCATCGTGAAGAACAACAAGTGGCTGGAACAAGCCCTGCCGGACTACAACATCAAGTGGACGAAGTTCGACTCCGGCGCCGACGTCAACACCGCGTTCATCGCCAAGGAACTCGACTTCGGTGCGCTGGGCTCCAGCCCCGTGGCACGTGGACTGTCCGCGCCGCTGAACATTCCCTACAAGGTGGCGTTCGTGCTCGACGTGGCCGGCGACAACGAGGCGCTGGTGGTTCGCCACGCCAGTGGCATCAACACCATTGCCGAACTGAAGGGCAAGCGTATCGGGACGCCCTTCGCGTCCACCGCGCACTACAGCCTGCTCGCCGCACTGGCGCAGAATGGGTTGTCCGCCACTGACGTTCAGCTGGTGGACCTGCAGCCGCAGGCGATCCTGGCGGCGTGGGACCGCGGCGACATCGACGCCGCCTACACGTGGTTGCCAACGCTGGACGACCTGCGCAAGACCGGCAAGGATCTGATCACCAGCCGCCAGCTCGCCAAGGACGGCAAGCCCACGCTGGACTTGTCCGCGGTAGCCGACGACTTCGCCCAGGCGCATCCCGACGTCGTCAACACCTGGCGCCAGCAAGAGGCCCGCGCGCTGACCACCATCAAGGACGATCCCGATGCGGCCGCCAAGGCCATTGCAGCCGAGATCGGGCTGTCTCCGGAAGTCGTTGCAGGACAGCTAAAGCAGGGTGTCTACCTCACCCCGCAGGAAGTCGCCTCGCCCGAATGGCTCGGTTCGGACGGCGCGCCAGGCAACATCGCGGTGAACCTGCAGAGTGCGTCGCAGTTCCTTGCGGATCAGAAGCAGATTCCGACCGCCGCTCCGCTGAAGACGTTCCAGGACGCCATCTACACCAAGGGTCTGCCCGATGCCCTCAAGCAGTGATAGCGAAGGTGCGGCGCCCGGGGAGTTGCGGATTCAGAACGTCGCGCACCGCTACGGCGACGTAACCGCCCTTGGCCCAGTGGATCTCGACGTCGAGCCGGGCGCCTTCCTGGTGCTGGTCGGGGCGTCCGGGTGCGGCAAGAGCACGCTGCTGCGGCTCATCGCCGGCTTCGAGTCGCCGAGTGCGGGCGAGGTCCAGGTTTCCGGCCAGGCACCCACGCCCGGCGTGACCGCAGGCGTCGTCTTCCAGCAGCCGAGGTTGTTCCCGTGGCGGTCCGTCGGCGGCAACGTCGAATTGGCGCTGAAGTACGCGAAGGTGCCGCGGGAGCGCCGCGGGGAACGACGCGATCAGCTGCTGCAACGCGTCGGGCTGGAAGGCACCGCCGACCGCAAGATCTGGGAGATCAGCGGCGGGCAGCAGCAGCGCGTCGCGATCGCCCGCGCCTTGGCCGCCGAGACGCCGCTATTTCTGCTCGACGAGCCGTTCGCCGCGCTCGACGCGTTGACGCGGGAGCGGCTTCAGGAGGACGTGCGGCAGGTCAGCGCGGAGTCCGGCCGGACGACGGTGTTCGTCACGCACAGCGCGGACGAAGCGGCGTTCCTTGGTTCGCGAATCGTCGTGCTGACCCGTCGGCCCGGTCAGGTGGCATTGGATCTGCCTGTCGACTTGCCGCGCACGGGGGTCGACCCCGACGAGCTCAGGCGCTCTCCGGAGTACACCCGGTTGCGCGCGGAGGTAGGGCGAGCCGTGAAGGCCGCAGCAGCTTGATGAGATAGTTCGGTGACTGGGCGCTAACCGATAGGGCTAGCGCCCTTTTGCTTGAGCCTGGCGCTTGAGCCCAGCGCTTGAGCCTGGCGTTTTAGACCGGCGGGTACGCGGGGGGTGGATAGACGCCGCGCAGACCCCAGGGCAGCCACTGGAAGAAGTATTCGATCTCGTCGCTCGCGTCGTAATCCGGGTTCGGATCCATCGTGCCTCCTGCGTAACGAGTGTTGAACCGGAGTCTAGCCCCAGAAGCTGGGGGGTGGGCAACGGCTACGGACGATTGCCTAAACTGGCCAACCAGTTGATTGGTACCCGGGCTCCGGCCCGGCCTGCATATAGTGAGTCGCCATGTCGGAAGCACCTGCAAACGGGTTGACCCGTCGGGAAGAGCTGCTGGCCGTCGCCACCAAGCTGTTCGCCGCGCGGGGCTATCACGGCACCCGGATGGACGACGTGGCCGACGCCGTTGGGCTCAACAAGGCCACGGTCTACCACTACTACGCGAGCAAGTCGCTGATTCTGTTCGACATCTGCAAGAGCGCCGCCGACTTCACCGTCGACGCGCTGCACGACGACCCGACGGCGTCCGCGCGCGAGATGATCTATCACTTCACGCGCCGCCTGCTCGTCGGGATCGCCAGCGACATCGAGCGCGGGGCGGTGTACTTCCAGGAAGCCCCCTACATCACCGAATGGTTCACCGAGGAGCAGGTCGCCTACATCCGCAAGGCCGAGACGTCGGTGTACGAGCACGTGCGCGACGTCATCGACCGCGGTATCGCTAGCGGAGAGTTCTACGACTGCGACTCGCACGTGCTGGCGCTCGGATACATCGGGATGACGCTCGGCTCCTACCGTTGGCTGCGCCCGCAGGGCCGCCGCACCGCGCAGGAGATCGCCGTCGAGTTCAGCACCGCACTCCTGCGCGGGCTGATCCGCGACGAGGCCGTGCGCGCGGACGAGCCGCTGGGCCTGGACCCGCGAGACATCGCCACATCGAAATAGGCCAAAACCGGCGATGTGGGCATCGGGTGGGTATGGGTAAGGACATGGATCCCGACCCCACGCGCCTGATGCTCGCCGGCGATTGGCACGGCAACCTGACGTGGGTCGAACGAGTCATTCGATACGCCGCCAGCCGTGACGTCGACACCATCCTTCAGCTCGGCGACTTCGGATACTGGGTCGACGATCCGAGGACCGCGATCTACTTGTCGACGATCGATGCGATGCTCGCGGATGCGGGCATCCGGCTGTTCTGGATCGACGGAAACCACGAGGACCACACGCGCGTCGCGGAATGGGCCGACGCGACGCGCTACCCGGGCGTCAGATACCTCGCCAGAGGCTTCCGGTGGGAGTGGTGGGGCAAGACCTGGATGAGCGTCGGTGGCGCGATGAGCGTCGACAAGCGCTATCGCGCCGAGGGCCTGAGTTGGTGGCCGCAGGAGGAACTGACCGACGCCAACGTCGAGTACGCCCAGCGGGCCGGCGCCGTCGACGTCATCGTCAGCCACGACTGCCCGCGCGGAGTGGACATCCCCGGCGTCGGACCCGACACCAAGGGCGGCGTCCGCGGCGACTGGCCGCCCGACATCCTGGCCGAAGCCCAGCTCCATCGCGACAAGCTCACCACGATCTGCCGTGCGACGACGCCGGACTGGCTCTTCCACGGGCACTACCACATCCCGTACGCCTCGAACCTCGACGCGACGTCGGTCATCGGCCTCGGCGACGACCACGCACTGATGGAAGACCACACCCTGATGCTGGACCGCAAGGATCTGTAAACCGTTCCCAGGAGGAGCCGAATGAAGTCCACCCTGCTGTCGCGTCGCGATCTCGACTTCCTGCTGTACGAATGGCTGGGCGTGGAGGCGCTGACCAAGCGGGCGCGGTTCGCCGACCATTCGCGGGACACCTTCGACGGGGTGCTGGACCTCTGCGAGGAACTGGCGACGCGATACTTCGCCCCGCACAACAAGCTCAGCGACGCCAACGAGCCGACGTTCGACGGAACCCGCGTCACCGTCATCCCCGAGGTTGGGGAAGCGTTGGAGGCGTTCGCGAAGGCCGACCTGATCGGCATGAGCGCGGATGAACCGCTTGGCGGCGCGCAGTTGCCGATGTGCGTGGCGCAGGCCGGGTTTGCGTGGATGTCGGCGGCCAACGTCAGCACGTCGGGTTACGTCATGCTGACGATCGGCAACGCGAACCTGGTCGCCAAGTTCGGCACCGACGAGCAGATCGAAACCTACGTCAAGCCGATGTTGGCGGGCCGCTTCACCGGGACCATGGCGCTGTCGGAGACGCAGGCCGGCTCGTCGCTCGCCGACATCACGACGCGTGCCGAACCCCAGGAGGACGGGACCTACCGACTGTTCGGCGCGAAGATGTGGATCTCGGGCGCGGAACACGAGATGTCCGACAACATCGTGAATCTGGTGTTGGCCAAGATTCCCGGCGGGCCCGCGGGCACCAAGGGCATTTCATTGTTCATCGTGCCGAAGTTCCTCGTCGACGGCGACGGTGCCATCGGCGAGCGCAATGACGTGGCCTTGGCCGGGCTGAATCACAAGATGGGCCAACGCGGTATCACCAACACGGTGCTCAACTTCGGAGACGGCACCTTCGCGCCCGGCGGGGCGGCCGGCGCGGTGGGCTACCTGGTGGGCGAGCCACACCGCGGCCTGGCCTACATGTTCACGATGATGAACGAGGCGCGCCTCGGCGTCGGGATGGCCGCAGTGTCGTTGGGCTACACCGGCTATCTCAAATCCCTGCAGTATGCGCGCGAACGTCCTCAGGGCCGCCCGGTGACCGCGAAGGATCCTTCGGCGTCGCAGATTCCCATCGTCGAACACGCCGACGTCAAGCGAATGTTGTTGGCGCAGAAGTCCTATGTCGAGGGCGGCTTGGCGCTGGCGCTGTACTGCGCCAGGTTGATCGATCTTCAACACACCGCCGAGTCGGATTCCGAGCGCGACGAAACCACGCTGTTGCTGGACATCCTGACGCCGGTCGCCAAGAGTTGGCCCTCGCAGTGGTGTGTGGAGGCCAACAGCCTGGCCATCCAGGTGCACGGTGGATACGGCTACACCCGGGAGTACGACGTCGAGCAGCACTACCGCGACAACCGGCTCAACCCCATCCACGAGGGCACGCACGGCATTCAGAGCCTCGACCTGTTGGGCCGCAAGGTGACTCAGCGCGGCGGCGCCAGCTTGGTTGAGCTCGGTAAGCACGTCACGGGCGCCGTCGAACGAGCCACGGCCTCCGGTGGCGACGCCGCCGCGCTGGCGGCGCAGTTGGCAGCCAGTTGGCAGCGTCTGGTCGGTGTCACGGCGGCGATGTTCGGCGCCGGCGACGCGGAGGCCGCGATGGCGAACAGCGTGATCTACCTCGAGGCGTTCGGGCACATCGTGCTCGCGTGGATGTGGCTCGAGCAGGTCGTCGCCGCCGAAGGGCACTCCGGAGACTTCTACGACGGGAAGCGTCAAGCGGCGCAGTACTTCTTCCGCTACGAGCTACCCAGGACCGCACCGCAACTGGACTTATTGGAGAGCCTGGATCGCACCACGCTCGACATGCGCGACGCCTGGTTCTAGAGCGTGCTTACGCCCTGAGCGGGGACACCAACCCCGCGCAATCCCGAGACGACGAGAGCGCGTAGTTCGCGTCCGACTTCGAACTGCTTGCCAGGCAGCGTACGGGCCACCATTCGGACATTCACGGAGTCGACGCCGATGCTGTCGATACCCATCACCTGGGGCTCGTCGAGCAGGAGGTTCGGCAGCCCGTCCTTTTGCGTGGCATCCCTCGCGACCTGCCGGAGCACCTCGTTGACCTCGTTGAGGTCGGCCGACTTGGGCACCGGGATGTCGACGACGGCCCGGGCCCAGTCCTTCGACAGGTTCAATGCCTTCATGATCTGGCCGTTCGGAACCGTGAACATCTCACCGTCGGCGGTGCGCAGCTTGGTGACGCGCAGTGTCACGTCCTCCACCGTGCCCCGGGCAGTGCCGGCGCTGTTGACGCTCAGTTCGACGAGATCGCCGAAGCCGTACTGCTTTTCGGTGATCAGGAAGAACCCGCTCAATAGATCCTGGACGATGCGTTGGGCACCGAACCCCAGCGCTGCACCCAGTACTGCCGCGGGTGCGACCAGAGAGCCGACCGGCAGGCCAAGTTGGTCGAACACGTCGACCGTCACCATCGTGTAGAGCACCGCGATGACGACCGAGGAGATGACCGATGCGAGCGCCTGGCGGTGCTTGACGCTCTCCGAGCGCACGACGGAGTCGGGATCGTCAGTCGCGGCGAGCCTTTTGCTGATCCGGGAGGCCGCCGACCGGATGATCCGTGTGGCCACCACTGCGAAGACGATCAGCAGAAGTATGTGGAAGCCCTTGGTAAGTAACCAGTGCCCGATTTCGCCGTGCCAAAAGTCGTTCCAGCGATTCTCGGACGCGATGAGTTCAGGAAGATTCGGCATCCATGCGAGCGTGCCCGAGCGTCCGCTTGATCAAACCCCAAGCGTCGACGGGCGAACGCCCAGCCGACACGGCGCGGGTTCAGCGGACCCAGCCGACGATAATCGGCTAGTGACCGTCGCGCTCCTGATCGTCGTCCTGCTGGAGACCGCCGGCCTGATCGCGCTCGGTGTCGTCTTGATCGTGTCGCGGCGGGCGCTTGCGTCGACCCGCCGCGCGCTCAAACGGCAGCGGAGCGGCGCCGACAACGGGCGACGCAGATCCAAGCCGCTGGCGGTGGGGCCAGCGGCGGTCAAGGCGGTGGTGAACACCGTGCAGACCGCCGACGCGATCCTCCGCAAGGGCATCGGCGGATCGGTGCGCACGTCGATCGAGGACCTCGCCGGATGGGCCCGGGTCGAGCGGCCCAACCTCGGGAAGATCACCGCCGGGGACAGAGTCGTCCTGGTGTTCTCCGACATCGAAGGATCGACCGAACGCAACGAGAGATTGGGCGACCAGAGTTGGGTGAAGGTACTCGAACGGCACAACCAGCTGATCGAGAAACGCGTCGCAGACCATCGGGGCTACGTGGTGAAGAACCAAGGCGACGGCTTCATGATCGCGTTCGCCGAGCCCGTCGATGCGATCCGGTGTTGCATCGCGGTGCAACGGGCGCTGCTAAAGGCCACCGAGATGGAGGCCACCGAGTTGCAGGGGACCGACCGATGGGACGGCATCAAGGTCCGCATGGGTGCGCACGTCGGTACGTCGGTGCGACGCGGTGACGATCTGTTCGGCCTCGACGTCGCCATGGCCGCTCGGATCGCCGACCTCGCGGCGGGTGGGCAGATCCTCGTCAGCGAAGCGATGCGAGCGTCAGTCGGGGCAATCGACGACATCGAGTTCGGCGCGCCACGCGAGGTGGACTTGAAGGGCATACGCGGTGGGCAGAACGTCTACTCGGTGGATGTCCCGTCCCTCGTGTGAAGAACCCGGAGCCGAGCGTCTATGCGGCGTCGGGTTTTGGTCGTCGTCGTTTGGGTCGGCGGTGGTAGCGGTTGGTTTGGGGTTGTCGGGTGGGATCAACGGATTTCGGTGGGTACCACAGTGTTTGGCCGAGGGACTCTTCGTCGTAGCGGCGGCGGGCTTGCCACTGTTCCTCGGTGGGTCCGGCGCACAGGTTGGCGTCTTGGCAGGCCAGGGCGAGTCTGTCGATGTCGGTGGTGCCCTCGGGGTCCCATTCGATGAGGTGATGGACCTCGGAGTGGTAGCCGGGTTGGTCGCAGCCCGGGGCGGTGCACCCGCCGTCGATGGCGTGCAGCACGATGCGTTGATCGGCGGAGGCCAGCCGTTTGGTGCGGCCCAGATACATTGGCCGCCCAGACTTCTGGTCGTAGATGTAGAGGTAGTGATGCGCGTGGGCGGCCATTCGGATCGCCACTTCGATCGGGACGGTGGATCCGCCGCCGGTCAGCGCGAGCCCGGAGGCGGACTCCAAGTCCTGCAAGCTCATCGTGACGATGGCAGTCACGGGCAGTCCGCGGTGTTGACCCAACTGTCCGGAGGCCAGCAGGGCGCGCAGCATCGCGGTGACGGCGTCGTGTTGACGTTGGGCCGTGGTGCGGGTGTCACCGGCGGCGGCAACCGGGTCGGGTTCCCCGTCGACCGCCGGTAGCGGGTCGGCGGCATTGCACATGCCGGGGCGGGCCAGTTTGGCCAGCAGGATTTCTAGGTAGGAGCGGGTTTCGGGGTCGATGCAGAACCGGCCGCGGCTCATTCCGTCGGCGTCTTGTGGGCCGAGCACGAATTCGCGACGGGCTTTGCGGGTGCGAGCCCGGGTGTCGGGGTCGTCGCGGGTGGCGTCGTATTCGGCCAGTAGCAGTGCGGCGTCGCGGCGTAGCACTTCGGGGCGCTCGGCGACCGCGACCCCGGTCAGTTCCAGATCGAAGCGTGCCCGCTCGGATTCGGTCGCAGTGTCGGGGAGTTTGGCGAGGGTGTCGCGGATGATGCGGATGTGCTCGGACCCGATGAGTCCGTGGCGGGCGGCCGCGGCGGTCTCGGGCAACACCGGCGCCTCCGCCGCCAGGTCGGCGGCGGTCGCGATCCGGGCTCCGGCCTCGTAGCCCGACAGGTGCAGCAGGTTGGCCAGCCGGTCACGCAGCCGGCGGCTACGGCGGGGATGGGCGCCGCGCAACGCGTTGATCGCGTCGAATCCGATGAGTTGCTGACGACGTGCGGCGGCTTCCAGAGTGGCCAGTACCGAGTCGGTGACCTCGGCGGGCAACTCCGCGAACGGCAACTCAGCAAGCTCGGCGACTGCTGAGCGCAGCCGGGACTCCCGCGCTGCCACCTCCTGCAGATCCACCACCGCCAGCCCTCCGATCGAATGTCTGTTCGATTATAAGACCCGGGTCCGACATGTCACTCCAGCGGAAAATCCAGCAGGTGTTCGTCCACCGGACGCGGCCCGAAGATGCGGCGGTCCGCTTCATCGATGCGTAGATCGTTGATCGAGGCCTCGCGGCGGCTCATCAGACCGTTGGGGTCGAACTCCCACAGTTCGTTGCCATAGCTGCGCCACCATTGGCCGCCGTCGTCGTGGCACTCGTATTGGAAGCGCACCGCAATGCGGTTGGCGTCGAACGCCCAGAGCCCCTTCCGCAGCGCGTATTCGTGTTCGCGTGCCCACTTGGCGGTGAGGAATTCGATGATGGCGGCCCGACCGGTGACGAACGTGTCGCGATTGCGCCAGACGCTGTCGGGGGTATAGGCCAGCGCGACCCTTCCGGGATCGCGTGTGTTCCAAGCGTCCTCTGCGCCTTGAACTTTCTGCAAGGCGGTCGACGTGTCGAACGGGGGAAGGGGCGGCCGGGCCTCAGTCATGTATTGACGATATGCGGCCGAACACTGGTGTGGATGAACAAATACCGCCATCGTTGACCCCATGACTGATGCATTCATCCTTGGCGGCGTACGCACTCCATTCGCACGGTATGGCAGCACGTTGTCGCACATCCGCACCGACGACCTACTCGGCATGACGATGAAGGGCGCCTGCGAACGCGTCGGCCTCGAGCTAGACCAGATCGAGGACATCGTCGCCGGCTGTGTGAACCCGGCCCACGAAGGCATGGGCGACGTCGGCCGGTGGGCCGCGCTGGCCGCCGGGTTTCCCGACAGCGTCGCGGGGGCGACGATCAACCGGTTCTGCGGCTCGTCGCTGAGCGCCACGATCAACATCAGTCACGCGATCAAGGCCGGCGACCTCGGCGTCGGGATCGCCTGCGGCGTGGAGTCGATGTCGCGTTCCGGGTGGGCCCTGATGAAGGGCGACGCGCCGTTCAGTCCACGGGGGCCGGTGTTCATGCTCGACACCATGTGGGCAGGAGCGGGCGGTCCGCCGAACCCGAAGTTGTTGGCGCGCAACGCCTATATCGGGATGATCGAAACGGCCCAGAACGTCGCGGACCGGTACGGCCTGACGCGCGAGGAGATCGACGCGTTCGCGCTGCGTTCGCAGCAACACGCCAAGGCGGCCCGTGACTCGGGCCGGCTGGCCAAGGAGATCATGCCGGTGACGATCGCGGCCACCAGGAAGACCCCGGAAACGGTCTTCGAGCACGACGAGTTCATCCGCGACGACACCACCGCCGAATCGCTGGCCAAGCTGCCCGCACAACCGGGCACCACCCAGATGACCGCCGCCAACTCCACCCCCTTGACCGACGGAGCCAGCGCCATCGTGCTCGCATCGGGGGAGCGGGCCGCGGAACTCGGCGTCGAACCCCTCGCGCGGGTGTTGTCCTCGGCGGTCTACGGCATCGACCCGCTCTTCATGGGATTGGCGCCGGCGTGGGCGATCCCGCTGGCGATCCGGCGCGCCGGACTGAGCCCGGAGCAGATCGACGTCTGGGAGGTCCACGAAGCATTCAGCGCGCAAGCGCTCGGGGTGTTGCGTGAATTGCCGAACCAGTTGGACGGATTCGTCGTCCCCGACGACAAGCTGACTCCCAACGGCGGCGCGGTCGCCATCGGGCACCCGTTCGGTGCGACGGGAACCCGCTACGTCCTGACGCTGGCGACCGAACTGCGTGAACGCAACGTCCGCTACGGAGTCATCGGCGTGTGCATCGGATCCGGCCAAGGTGTGGCCGTCGTACTAGAGAATCCCAACGCGTAGTGGGAGCCTAAAAGGCATGAGCACTACTGACATCGAACAAGCGGCCAAACTCGTGAGTGGCGACGCTGCTGCGGTGCTGCCGCAGGGCGAGCGGACGATCGAAGAAGAACGGCTCCACCGAAAGCAGAACCTCGCGGCCGCGTTCCGATTGTTCAGTCGCTTCGGCTTCGACGAGGGCGTGGCGGGGCACATCACTGCTCGCGATCCGGAGTTGACCGACCACTTTTGGGTCAACCCGTTCGGCATGCACTTCGGGCACATCCGCGTCAGCGATCTGTTGCTCGTCCGCCATGACGGCACAATCGTCGAGGGCGACCGTCCGCTGAACCAGGCCGCATTCGCGATCCACTCCCAGGTGCACGCCGCCCGCCCCGACGTGATCGGTGCCGCCCACTCCCACTCGGTGTATGGCAAGACTTGGTCGACGCTCGGTCGGCTACTCGACCCGATCACCCAGGACGCGTGCGCCTTCTATGACGACCATGCGTTGTTCGACCAGTACTCGGGTGTCGTGCTCGACCTCGAGGAGGGCAAGCGCATCGCGCACACCCTCGGCGACCGAAAGGCCGCGATCCTGCGCAACCACGGATTGCTGACCGTCGGACATTCCGTGGAGGAAGCCGCGTGGTGGTTCATCACCATGGAGCGGTCGTGTCACGCGCAGCTGATGGCCGAGGCCGTCGGCAAGCCAGTGCTGATCGACCCCGACATGGCCAAGCTCACCTCTGGCCAGGTGGGCACGCACTTCGCGGGCTGGTTCAGCTTCCAGCCGTTGTTCGACCGGATCACTCGGGAGCAGCCCGACCTGTTCGACTAGATTCGCCACGCCTTGCTTCGGAGTAGCCGGAGTCCATTGAGCGCGACGATGATCGTGGAGCCTTCGTGCCCCGCGACGCCGAGCGGGAGTGGCAGGTGGCCGACGAGGTCCCAGGTGACGAGCACGGCGATGAACGTCGCAGCGATCGCGAGATTGGCCACGACGACGCGGCGGGCGTGGCGGGAGAGTGCGATGACGGCCGGGATGGTCGAGATATCGTCCCTGACGATGACGGCGTCGGCGGTGTCCAGCGCCAGGTCCGCGCCTGCCCGACCCATGGCGATTCCGGTGTGTGCGGCGGCGAGCGCGGGTGCGTCGTTGACGCCGTCGCCGACGAACAGGACGTTGGCTCCCGCGGCTTCGAGTTCACGTACGGCGGTCACCTTGTGCGCAGGCATTAGGCCGGCCCGGACGTCCGCGATCCCAAGAACCGCGCCGAGATGTGTTGCGGCGCAGGCATTGTCGCCGGTGAGCAGCACTGGAACGACGCCGGTCAACTCCGTCAGGCGGCGGATCGCGTGGGCGGCGTCGTTCCGCACCCGGTCCCGGAGTCCCAGTGCGGCTGCCGGTCGACCGTCGACGGTGACCACCACGACCGTGCACCCCGCGGCTTCGAGCTCGGCGACATGTTCGCAGGCTTCGGCCCGGGTTGGGTTGCCGACCTGAACCTGGCGGCCTGCGACCACGGCGTGAACACCCCGGCCCGGCAACGAGCCGAATTGCTCGGCGGGGGGCAGTTCGATGCCGCGGTGCTGGGCAGCGGCAACGATGGCCCGGCCCAGCGGGTGTTCGCTGGATCGCTCTGCACTGGCGGCCAACTGGAGCACGCTGCGTTCGTCCATGTTGGAGCCAGGCAACGCGTGCGCATCGGTCAACACAGGCCGCCCCTCGGTCAAGGTGCCGGTCTTGTCGAATGCGACGACCGTGGTGTCGCCGAGTCGCTCCATGACGACCGCGGACTTGATGAGTACGCCGTGACGACCGGCGTTCGAAATGGCGGAGAGCAGCGGTGGCATGGTGGCCAGCACGACCGCGCAGGGCGACGCGACGATCATGAAGGTCATGGCCCGGAGCAACGTCGGTTCCAGGGCGGCTCCGAAGAGCAGTGGACCACTGAACAGTGTGAGGGTCGCTGCGACCACTCCGACCGAATAGCGCTGCTCGACCTTCTCGATGAACAGTTGGGTCTTGGCTTTCGTCGCCGATGCCTCGGCCACCATCGCGACGATTCGCGCGATTACCGTCCGCGACGGCTCGCTGGTGACGCGTATGCGCAGTGCGCCGGTGCCGTTGAGGGTGCCCGCATAGACCTGATCGCCAGGCAATTTGGCTACGGGCAACGGTTCGCCGGTGATGGTGGCCTGATCGACATCGCTTGTGCCATGGACGATTTCGCCGTCGGCGCCGATGCGCTCACCAGGCCGAATCAGGAGCTCGTCGCCGATGGCGAGGTCGGCGGCGTTCACCTGCCGCTCACCGTCGTCGTGAGTCAGCAGGGTGGCTTGAGCCGGTGCCAGGTCGAGTAGCCCTCGCACGGAGTCCTCAGTGCGCCGGGTCGCGACGGCCTCCAAGGCGCCGGACGTGGCGAAGATGACGATCAGTAGCGCGCCGTCGAAGATCTGACCGATCGAAGCGGCGCCGATTGCCGCCACGACCATCAACAGGTCGACGTCGAGCGTCCTCCGGCGAAGCGCTTGCAGGCCGGCCCACGCCGGTTCCCATCCACCGGTCACGTAGCACACCAGATACAGTGCCCACCAAAGCCATTCGGGTGCACCAGTGAACTGCGCTGCGACCCCCGCGAGGAACAGGGCGGTGGCGGCGCCGGCCCACCACACTTCGGGCACCGCCAGGAATCCGGTCCGGCGTTGTCCGCCACGGCGCGAAATGGGTCCGGCATCGGTGGCTGTCACGGCGGTAGTCATCGAGCCCTCGGGGCCGAGGTGTCGGGGTTACGCCCCAACGTTGCGATATATGTAGACGTCTTCATATATGCCACAAGCTACCATTTACGGATGGGCCACGGCGTTGAGGGCAGGGACACCCCCGCCGCGGTGCTCGATGCCGAAGGCGCGGCCAATGTCGCCGAGACACTCCAGGCGCTCGCATCTCCGCGCCGGTTGATGTTGCTTACCCGTTTGCGCCAGAGTCCGTGCTCGGTCAACGACCTCGCAGAGGCCATCGGGATGCAGCAGTCGGCGGTCTCACACCAACTTCGCCTGCTGCGTGCACTCGGGCTGGTTACCGGCACCCGCACTGGACGCAGCGTCGTGTACAGCCTCTACGACCGCCACGTCGCCCAGCTTCTCGATGAGGCCGTCTACCACATCGAGCATTTGCGACTCGGAACTCGCGACACGACTGCAGTTTGAGCTGAGTTCGTCAGTTACCTTGCAGGTCTGAGGAATTCACCGTAGTGCGGTCAGCAGGTCGTTGAGCGCCTGCTGCTCGGTGGCAGGGTCGGGAGTGCTGGCGCGCAACGCCTTGAGCACGGTGTCGATCCGCCCATCGATGGCGGTCCAGGTGGTGCCGTCCATCGGCTGCAGCGTCGCCTGATCGTCGTCCCATGCGGTTTCGAGGTCCTTGATCCGTGCCGTTGCGCCGGCCTGGTCGCCGGCCTGAACCTTGCTGAGTGTGTCCGCGGTGATGGTGCGGTAGTTCGCCACGTCGGCGGCCGGGAAGTGCGCGGCAACTTGGCCCTGGGCCACCGGTATGACCACCGCGGGACCACTTTCGGCCTCTGCCGATGGGCTGGCGTGCGGCTGCGTGTTGGCCCATCCGAGCAGGGCGCCGGTGGCGACCACGATGGCGGCGAAGTACCCGAGCATCACTCGTTCGCGGCTCGGAGTCGTCGAAACCTCCTGGGGCGCCTCAGTTTGCGGTGTGTCGAGGACGTCGGCCCGGGTGATCGTGAGATAGATGACCGTGGCCAGAATCGCGGCAAGGAAGATCACGCTGGTGACGGCCACTCCCAGCCCAAGGCCGTGCTCGGCCTTCGGGAGCCCCAGCCAGTCGCCGAGGTTCGCGCCCAGTGGGCGGGTCAGGATGTAGGCCAGCCAGAAGGACAGCACGGCGTTGGCGCCCAACCGCCAGCCGACGACGATCGCTGCGATCAGGCCTGCGGGTAGCAGGACCGCCATGCCTGGACCCCAGCCGGTGAGCTCCAGAGTCCAGTCCCCGACCGCGGTGCCGAGGGCGAAGGTGACCAGAATTGCAAGCCAGTAGAACAACTCTCGCGGCGTGGTGACGATGCTGTGGATCGAGAGGGTGCGTTCGCGGGCGTACCAGACGCCGAACACGACGGCGAGCACCGCCGCGAACACGCCCGTGCTCACTGCCAGTGGCACGCCAATCTGGTCGGTGAGGATGTCGGTGTAGAGCGTGCCGGTCACGCTGAGCACGACGACCGTCAGCCAGTACGGGAACGGCTGGTAGCGATGCAGGCTCAACTGCCAGCCCAACGCCACGGCGAGCACGACGGTGAAGATGACCGCGGTGGGGACGAGCCCGACCCCCAAAGTCATGTTGATCCAGTCGGCGAAGCTCTCGCCGACCGTGGTGCACAGGATCTTGATGATCCAGAACCACACCGTGATCTCGGGAACCTTGCTCAGCATCGTCCGCGGGGACTTGACCGCCACACTCGTCAGCTCGCTCATAACGCCGGAAGGTATCGGCGCCCCGCTGAGGGCCCGCTGAGAATGCAGGCGCGCCTGGGCCGTCGGGTGCTAGGTCGGTGGTGCGCTCAGTATCGCCGCGGCGCAGGCGTCGATGTCCTTTCGCAGTTCGACTTCGGCGACGTCGCCAAGGCCGGTCGCCGAACGCAGGAAGGGCCCGAACAGTCGCCAACCCAGTTGCAGTGCAAGCGCATTGGCTGCGGCGACCCGAGCGGCGTGCTCGTCGACGTGAGCTTCTTGGGCGCGTTCGACCACCCTGGCCGCCCCAGGGAAGCGCTGTTGGAGTTCGCCGACCGGAAAGCCATCGAGGATGGCCCGCGCCAGCACCTTCCAGTGGCGCTCGCCCTCGGCCTCGAGGGTCGCGAACGAGGCCCCCGACTCCAACCGGGCCGACATCTGCTGGGCCAGCTGGTCGAGCACGGCCCCGACGAGCTGATCCTTGGTGCCGATGTGCCGGAAGATCAGCCCGTGGTTGACCCCCGACCTGGTGGCGATATCGCGGATGGACGTGGCGGCCGGACCCCGCTCGGCGAATAGGTCGGCCGCGTGGGCCAGCACCGCGGCCACCACCTCATCGCGTCCGACCGGCGTCTTCTCGTCGTTCTGAGCGCGCGTTGCCCCCGGTGTAGTCATGTGACTACACTAGCGGACACGGCGCTGTAGTCAGGTGACTACACGCGGCAAGCAACAAGCGAATGGAGAACTTCGTGACCGCACCGATGGGGTTGGGCACCGAGCCGCTGCCCGTGCAGGGCTTCCCGATCATCGCTGGCCCGTTCACTCATCTGACCGAGGAACGCGACCGGTTGCGTGCCCTGACGTGGCGCAACTTCGAGGCCCGCCAACTGAGTGCCACCGTCGGCGCCGAACTCTCCGGCATCGACCTGACCTCGGCGTTGAGCGACGACGCCATCACCGAACTTCGCAAGGCGCTCCACGACTACAAGGTCATCTTCTTCCGCGACCAGCCGTTCACGCCTGCCGCGCAGGTGGCCTTCGCGCGCCGGTTCGGTGAGCTCGAGACCCATCCCGTGATTCCCGGCAACGCGGTTGAACCGGAGTTGGCTCGCTTCGAGAAGAGCGCGGCCGTCGGGGGTTACGAGAACCAGTGGCACCACGACGTCACCTGGCGGGCACTTCCGTCCATGGGGACGGTCCTTCACTCGGTGACCGCGCCCGCCCTTGGCGGCGACACGTTGTTCGCCGACATGTACGCGGCCTACGACGCGCTGGACGACGACACCAAGGCCACCATCGAAAACCTCTACGCGGTACACGATTTCACCAAGGCGTTCGGAAGGTTCATGCCGCCGGACCGACTCGAGCAGATGCAGTCCGAGTTTCCACCGGTTCGACATCCGGTGGTGTGCACCCACGCGGTCACCGGCCGGCGTCATCTCTACGTCAACCGCATCTTCGTCAGCCACCTTGAAGGCGTGGAACCCGACGAAGGCGTGCGCCTGCTCGACCGGCTGTGTCGCCAGGCCGACTACCCGGAGCACCAGTGTCGGTTTCGTTGGACGACGGATGCGGTCGCGTTCTGGGACAACCGCGCCGTGCAGCACTACGCCGCGAGCGATTACTGGCCCGACACTCGGATTATGGAGCGGGCGTCGATCATTGGTCCGCCGCCCGCCCGCTAGATGGGCCGCTCTTCGCTGCCGGTTGTCGGAGTGCTTGGCGGCCTGGCGCGTGTGAGTCTCAAGGTCTGACCGCGAGCAGCGCAGGCGTGCGCCCTGGACATGTGGAGGTCATCTCGTCGATCAGCAGGCGCGGCTCGTCGGCGGGCGCAACGGCAACCGTTCTGGTGAACGCGTCGAGCCTGCTGAGGGTCCAGAGCAACACGGCCAACACCGGTGCCGGCGAGTGGCTGACGATGGCGATAGGTGCGGGCGTGATGGAGTTACCGAGGTGGCGCACCAGCGCAAATCCTTCTTTCATGGCGCGTGCCAACCTGACCGCTTCTACCCGGGAGATACCGGTCCCACGTCGGAGCGCGGTGCTGCCGGCGATAACCATCGGCACCATTGCCGCGGCATGGCTGCGCAACCAGCTCTGCATGTCCGGATGCACTGTCGCGGGAATGCCCGCGTCGGTAAAAACCTTGGCCCAGAAAAGATCTGAAACCGTCGTCAGCTGTCCTCGGCGAAGGATCGTCGCGGACAACCTGCCATCGTGCAGGCCCGCGCCGATCGCTGGGAAACCGAACGCGAAGCGTTGCGGTCCGACGGCGTCGCGCAGCCGATCCAGCGATCGGAAGGTGTTGAACATGAACATCACCGACTTGGCTGCGCTGGCGCTCAGCGCGGGTAACAACACGTCCACCTGCGACGCCAGGACCGTGACAAGGACCAGATCCCAGTGCGTTGTCGTATCAAGTTCGCCACTGACGTCGACGCTCGCACGTTCGCCTTCGACGGTGACGATCGCCCCAGCGTGGCGCAACTGCTCAAGTCGGGTGCCACGCGCGATGACCGTCACATCGTGACCAGCCTCGGACAGCTGAAAGGCGAACGTACTACCGATACCGCCCGGCCCGACTATCGCGATCTGCACCTCCCCACCAATACCAGCACACGGGCCGGGCCGAAGGACCCTGACAGCTTTGTCCCCCTGCAAATCGGCATCACGTAAGTCCGTGTAACCAACGGGTTGATACATCACAGCTAGAGGTTGCCGCCGTACGCGGACCGGACCAGCACGGCGTAGCCGAAGTACAGATGGCACAGTCCGAGCACGCTGATCATGAACACGTGCTCCTGGTAGGGCTCGGGTGGATCGAGCATCGACGTTCGGTCGGCGAACACGCTGCCGCAGTCGAACTCGGCGAGCACGTCATCAGGGCGCACACCGTCGTACTTCGCCTCACCCGGGGAGCGTCGATGCCGTCGCAGCGTGGACCGCGCTGCCACGTTCTTGAGTGGTCGCTGGCGCAAAACGCTTCTGGCCTGATTCCACTGAGCCAATGTCTCGACGCGGTCCGCGCAGTGAGCGTCTTCGGTGCGACGTGCGTGACGATCCAGAATCGAAGCGACGGAATCGAATCCGGGGCCTCCGTCGTGGCCGAAGTGAAGCTGTCGAAAGCGCGTCGCGAACCCTTCGAACGCGGATGGCGCTGGGACGGGCTCGTAGCTCACGTGCCCATCGACTGCGTTGACGGCCATGCCGCCGTGGTGGCGCAAGACCGACGATCCTGCGACCTCCGCACACACCGTCGCGTACCGGTTGAGCCCAGCGAGCTCCTCGGCGCTGAAGCCGCTCATCGGAGGAAACGCCGCTGGGTCCGGCAGCGAGAAGGCGAGCGTCAACAGTTGCCAGTGATACTCGAACGGTCCCGCCCAGCCGAGCTCCACAAGCGGCGGCGCGAACCGCAACTCGACGGGCAAATCGGCGTCTTCCCAGGCGAGCACGTACGCGTCGACCCCGCGCCGCTGCGAGCGGTCGAAGGACGAGCCCAGCCGCCAGTGCGCGCTGCGCGGACGCGTCGCCTTCTTGGACATCAGAGCCTCACCGACACACTGGCAGTGTGGTCTGCGATCGCTGAGACACCGCTGAGAGGACATCGCTGAGAGCCCATCCTCAGCGTGACCTCAGCGGGCGTTGACCACGCTGGGTACGTGTTCAAGACAGAGCGGCGAATGCTTTTCGCGACGACGCTGCTTCTCGGCTTCGTCGGACTCGCCATCGTCGCGCATTCCGCACGCCACGGAACCGCGTTGGACCATGCGGTGCTCGACTGGATGATCGACCATCGGCGCGGGTGGCTGACGACGGTGGCGATCGTCATCACCAACGCAGGCAGTCCCGTGGCAGTCGGCCTGCTGGCCGCCGCGGCGGCCGCGCTGCTGTGGTGGCGCCGCAGTTCGCCGACGTCCGCCGTGGTCGTCGTGGCGACGCTCGCCGTCGCCACCGGGGTGAGTACGGTGACCAAGGTGATCGTCGGGGCGCAGCGGCCCACTGGCGCAGTGCAATTGCTTCGCGAGGTCGACCCTTCGTTCCCTTCCGGACACGTCACCGGCACGCTGGCGCTCGTCGGCATTGTCGCCGTCGTCGTCGGTCGCGGCCGAAGGCTCATCATCCGGATCGCGTCGGCGTCCGCCGTCGCCGTGGCGACCGCGGCAGTCGCGCTCACCCGTTTGTATCTCGGCGTGCACTGGCTGACCGACATCGGCGGCGGACTGCTGCTCGGTGGCGCAGCGGTACTCGTCGGGGCGGTAGCCCACGACACGGTCAGACGGGCGGGTTCCGAAAGTGGGCGCCAGTCTGATGCGCCCACGCCCCCGGTGGCTCGGGTGGCATGATCCGCACAGTCGCACCGCGACGGATGTCCATGGCCGAGGGAGCACTTTTGCCGCGCGTGAGCCAGCCCCGAACCTGGTGGCGGCCGCGCTACTGGGGAATCTCCGCGCGCTCCGCGTTCGTCTCCGCGTCGGTGGTGCTGGTGGCGGTCCTGGTCGCGGGTGCCGGGCTCGCGTTCATCCTCTACCGCTCGCTGCTCTCCGGTGTCGACGACGCCGCGGCAGGCCGCGTGCGGGACATCGTGGCGGCTTTGCAGTACGACACGGCGGCTGAACTCGATGCCGCCCTGATCACGACGGATCAGCGCATCGTCGCCGTTCAGGTGATCGGCAGCTCCGGAGATGTGATCCAACATTCGCAGTCGGCGCCGGGGCCGCCGTTGCTTGAGCCGGACTCGATCGGCGCGAGGTTGCAGACCGGACTGTCCGACCACTCGCCCGACGGCGACATGCGCATCAGCGGACAGAAAGTCGACGGTGCGGGCGGCAGGTACACGGTGCTCGTTGCCGCGGGTAGTGAAGCCGTCGAATCGACTGTCAAGACCGTCATCGTGCTGCTGGGAGGGGCGGCGCCGATCGTCATCGCGGTCGCTGCGGTGGCCACTTACCTGTTGGTGGGACGGTCACTTCGGTCTGTCGACGCGATCCGGACGCGAGTCGCCGACATCAGCATGTCCGACTTGGGCGAACGCGTTCCGGTCCCCGAAAACCACGACGAGATCTCGGCGCTCGCGCTGACCATGAACGAGATGCTGGCCCGGATCGAGGCGGGCCACGACGCTCAACGCCGGTTCGTCGGCGACGCGTCGCATGAGTTGCGCAGCCCCATCGCCGCCATCATTTCCGCGCTCGACGTCGCGGCGGTGCATCCGGAGTTGCTCAACACCGACCTTGCCACGACCACGTTGCGGCCCGAAGCGGAGCGCATGCAGGCCCTCGTCGAAGACCTGCTTCTGCTGGCGCGGGCCGACGAGGGCGGGCCCGCGTGGCGGCGCCGCGATGTCGACCTCGACGACGTCGCGGCCAGCGAATTGGACCGGTTGAGCCGGGAGACGTCGGTGACGATCGACGCCATGCTGGTGCCCACCCGGCTGGTCGGCGACCCCGGCGGGCTCTCCCGGGTCGTGCGCAACGTGCTCGAGAACGCGGTGCGGCACGCCTCGTCGCGCGTCGAGCTTGCGGTCCGACCCAACGGCCCCAATGCCGTGCTGGCAGTGGGCGACGACGGTCCCGGAATTCCCGAAGGCGAGCGAAAGCGGGTGTTCGACAGGTTCGTCCGGCTGGACTCCGACCGCGCCCGTAGCGGCGGGGGTACCGGGCTCGGCCTGGCAATCGTGGCCGAAGTCGTTGCCGCGCACGGAGGTAGCGTCGCCATCGGCGACCGACCCGGTGGGGGAGCGTTGGTGACGGTTCAGTTGCCGCGGGAGTACGCGCCGGAATCCAGCCGATAGCCTGCACCGCGGATCGTCTGAATCGTGTTGGTGCCGAAGGGTATGTCGATCTTCTTGCGCACGTAGCCGACGTACACCTCGACGACGTTGTCTGGTCCGGAGTAGTGAGCGTCCCACACGTGCTGCAGCATGTCGGTCTTCGTGACGACGGTGTCCTTGTTGCGCATCAGGTATTCGAGGACGCCGTACTCGCGGGGCGTCAACTCGATCGGCGTCGAATCGCGTTCCACCACCCGCCGTGCGGAATCCAGGGTCAGCGTGCCCGCAGTCAGTACGACCGGACGCGAAGGGGCCCCGCGCCGGACCAGCGCGCGCAGCCGAGCCAGCAACACGATGAACGCGGCGGGCTTGGTGAGGTAGTCATCGGCGCCCAGGTCGAACGCGTCGGTCTGGTCGTAGTCGCCGTCCTTGGCGGTGAGCATCAGGACCGGCGTCCACACTTCCCGCTCGCGCAGCTTGCGCAACACCTCGTAACCGTTCAGGCCCGGCAACATGATGTCGAGGACGATCACGTCGAACGCGTGCTCGGTGGCCTCCCACAGGCCGTCGACACCGTTGTCGGCGTGCACGACCACGAAGCCCTCGGCGCGTAAACCCATCGTGAGGGTCGCCGCGAACCGCGGTTCGTCCTCCACGATCAAGACCTTCACGAAACCCATCCTCCGCTCGTCGAACTGGTGTTGCCAGGGTGTCGGATCAGCAAGTCGCGGTCGGCGCGCCAGGAGGCACGTCGACCGCGACCAGATTCGTCGGCAGGCTTTACCGAGGCGCTGGCGCCGCAGGCGGCGGTGCGTCCGGGGTGTCGCCGGGTTCGGGCAGATCGGGCTGCCCCGGAACGTCGGGTCCATCGGCTACGTCCGGGGTGTCACCTGGCTCGGGCGTGTCAGGCACGCCGGGAACGTCGGGTCCGTTGCTTGGGCCCTGAACGATGACCGGGGCCTGAGGCGCCGGTTGATTCGACGGTTGCGCGGACGCGACCGCGCCTGCACCGCCGAGAAAGCCTGCACTGCCGAGAAAGAGGGCCGCTGCTGCCAGGCCCGCAAGAATCGTGTGCCGTTTCTCCATGTTGGGTGTGCTCCTTTCACCACGCCGCGGGAAGTGCGGCTGTGATGCCACCGTCGCAGTGGTCGACTGTGAGGACGCTGAGGTCGGCGATCACGCCGGACCGGATCGGGTGATCCAGCCCCTGGCGACGAGCTCGCCCGTCACGGCTACCCCGCAGGCCTGGGACAGCAGCAGCGAGATGAGCACCAGAACTTGGACCGCGGCAGCCTGAGTCGCCGAACCCGTGGCAAGCAGCACTCCGACGAAGGCCCCCGGCAGCGTGACGAGGCCGGCGGTGCGGGCCTGGTCGAGATTGGGAATCAGCGCATCTACGAGCGGCCGATCGATGACCTCCATCCGCGAATCCCGCTCGGAGAAGCCAAGGCTCAACGCCGCTTCGACCTCACCTGCGCGCATGCGCAACGTGTCGAGCGCGCGTCGGGACGCCATCGCGACCGCAGTCATCGTCCCGCCGAGCACGATCCCGAACACCGGAACGATGGCGACCCCGGTCAGCGGCACGACGCGACTCACCAGAAGGAGCGGTATGACGGCGGCCATTCCGGTGGCCAAAGCCGTTGCCAGCCAACGGGAGCCGCGATCGGCCTCACTCCGGCGTGCGGCGGTCACGGTGGCGACGACGAACATCACGGCGAGCACCAGCACCGAGGACCATAGCCGCATCATCGCCGCGGCCAACACCAAAGCGACCCCAGCCAATTGAATGGCCGCACGCACGCCCGCGACGGGCACCGTCCACGGCGAAGTCTTGAGAACCAAGCGGCAGACGAGACCCGCTGCGACGGCCATGATCACGCACACGACGACGAGGGAGGGGCTCAGCAGTGGTTCGGCGTTGCTCACTCCCAAAGTGTGCGCACTCCTGGCAGTAGTGGTGTCGGAACGAACGGTCGTGGTGTCGGAACGCAAAGGAGGGGCGCCCGGATGGGCGCCCCTCCTTGTGTCGGAGACCGTCAGCGGCTCTGGTGCACGCTGGTGTCGACGTGGGGCACGTTGACCTTCGGGCCGATCTGGTCGAGCCACACATGGTGGTCCACCCCGTTGGTAAGGGTCGACACTGAGTCGGCCACGACCTCCGCCTGTGCGGCGGGCGCGGTGACACCGAGCACACCGGCGATCAAGCCGCTGGCGATGACGGTGGCAAATGCGAACTTCTTCATTGCGATACTTCCTTCTTTCCCTCTTCTGGCTCGAGCCCGAGGCGAAATGTCCTCTGCTCTGCCAGTCGCTCGCGATCGGCTGAAATTTCTTCCGGCTCGATCTGATAGCTCAAACGCCAAGGTCAGCGCCTAAATTCCATTGGCAGGATCTGATGGATGGGTGGCAGCATCGACCGCTGCGCGAGCTGGCTAAGTCGGCTTGAGCGCAATCACGAGCGTTTGACGGTTGGGGCGTTTGTCGGTTGTCGCGCACCATCCAGAACGCCGCCACGCGGAAGGCATTTTCCTCGAGCCGAATCCGTCGGCGACGGGATGGAACCGGCTTGGTCCAACCGTTGTGAGTGGCCCGGTGTCCGTAGTCCGGAGGTTGACCACGGACTTCCCGGGGTTCGAACGGCGCACCAAACCACCAGGCTGAATTCACCAGATCAGCACAGGCCGACAAGCAGAACGTTGGAGCACCCATCATGACGACGACACTCGAATTGGACGCCCGCTTCACGAGTGACGCGCTGCCGTTGCTCGACGTGCTGCACCGTGGCGCCAGGCGGCTGACCCGCAACGAGGCCGACGCGGAGGATCTGCTTCAGGACACTCTGCTGCACGCGTACGCAGGCTTTCGAACCTTCAAGGCGGAGACCAACCTTCAAGCGTGGCTCTTCCGGATCCTGCACAACCGGTGGGTCAGCACGTATCGCTACAAGCAGCGGCGCCCAACCGAGGTGCCGGTCGACGGGATCACCGAACACGAACTGGCCGCCAACGTTGCGCGGGGCTCTTCTGGTGCGCGCTCGGCGGAGGCGGAAGCGCTGGATGCGTTCCCGGACAACGAGATCAAGGCCGCGCTCGACGCGCTGCCGGAGGGCTTTCGGCTGGCGGTGTACTACACCGACGTTCAAGGGTTCACCTACGCTCAGACCGCCGCCATCATGAACGTGCCGTTGGGCACCGTCATGTCGCGAGTGGCGCGAGCCCGCCAGCGGTTGCGCGTATCGCTGGCCGACGTGGCGAGCCGTCGGCGTATCCCCGAGGTAGCGGAGCGGCAGATCGCGTGAGTCAGAGCGAGAAGTGATCCTCGATGACGCCGAGCCAGACCTGCGCCGAATCGATGGCCACCTTCTCGCTGATGAAGGCGTGCTGGGTACCGGTGTAGACGTCGCGGAAGGCGCGCTCCAAACGGCTGCCCTCACGGATCGCCGTGGTGCCCGCCACCAGGTGGGCCCACTGCGCGCACTCACGCGCGACGTCGGTGGCGTAGACCGCCGCGACCCGCATGTCCACGCGCAGGGTGGGCGTGAGCTCTTCGCCTGCGGCGACGACGGCCTCGGCGGTGGTGAAGGCATCGAGCACCAATAGGCGCGCGGCTCGCCAGGCGGCCACGTGATGGGCCAGTCCCTTCTGGAAGGTCGGACGGCTGGCCAGCGATTCTCCGACGTCACTCATCCGGTACTTGGTGGCGGCGAGTTCCTCGACGTCATCGAGCATGCTCTTGGCCACGCCGAGCGCCCACGCCGCATGGCCCGCCGCAGTGATGGCCATCATGCCCATCCGTCCCGCGGGTGAGCTGCCCCGCAGGGGCTCGCGGGTGAACAGCCGGAAGGCACGGTGCTCGGGTACGAACGCGTCCGCGACGTTGTAGTCGTAGGACCCGGTGCCCTTGAGGCCCTGTACATTCCAGCCGTCGGTGAACTCAATCTCGGCGCGCGGCAGCAAGGCCACCATGAGCTCGGGGACGCCCTCGCTGATCCAGCGAATCTCGCCGTCGTCCATCGGGATGAAGCCGGCCGCCACGTACTGGGAGTGCCCGGTGCCTGAGCCGAAGCTCCATGCCCCCGTCAGACGGTAGCCGCCGTCGACGACCACGCCCTGCCCGTTGGGCGCGAACTGACCGCCCATCGTGACGCGATTGTCGTTGGCGGTGAACACTTCTGCGAAACCCTGGTCGGGGAGGTAGGCCGCCGCGGCGAACGACGACGGCATGTTGGCAATTCCGATCCAGCCGAATGAACCGTCTTGCCAAGCCATTTCGATCCAGGTCTCGATCATCTCGGCGAACGACGGCTCGAGTCCGCCCGCGACCTTGGGGTTGAACGACGTCATCAGGCCGCAGGCCCACATCTCGTCCACGACCGCCGGTGCCAGCGTGCGCAAGGTCTCGGACTCGGCGGCGTGCGCCCGTACCAGGTCGCGCATTCCGCGTGCCAATCCGACTAGTCGGTCCCGCGGATCGGCCAGCGACGTCATCGTCGTCCCTTCGTCACATGAATGACTGCAGGCTAGCGGTGGACCTGCCGCTCATCACGCGATTCGGAATCTCGTGAAGGAGGGCTAACCGTGCTCGCTGGTGACGAAGATGGCGACGTAGCCGATCGGAATGCCGGTCTGGGTCGCGATGCACTCGCGGGCCGCCAATTCGACGGTGGCCCGGCGCCTGGCGCGGGTGGAGGCTCCGATCTCGGGGATCTCGATCAGCCACCCACCCAGTTCGCGAGTGAGCTCGATGTCGAAGCTCTGGCCGACGATCGGGAAGTTCATGCGGGGAGCGATGCGCCGTCTGCGGGCGGACGGCGCACGCAACAGGGCGGGTTGAGTAGGCATATGGGAGTTCCTGAGTCGACGACAAACCGCGCGCAACGATAATGCCTGGTGGGTCGGAAGTCATAATCAGTCGCGAATTGTTCTTCTGCGACGGTTTCCTGTGCCGGATGCCGCGGCAGGCGCTGGGCGTGGTCACCGTGAAAATCCCGTCAGCGCAATACCTTTGGGTCAACCGATGCGGATCAGCTGTTCACCAGATGTTCACCAGGCTACGACCTTGTCAGGGCGGGACGCGAGGTAGTCGGGGCCGCCGACGTAGACGGTGTCGGCCAGCAGGTCTCGCGCCAGGGCGGTAGACACGATCGTCGACGCGAACTCGCCGACGGTCGGCAGTGCGCCATGTGCCCGTCGGGCCGCCACCGCGGAGGGATCGCGACGCCCGAGGAGCCGGATGATGATCGTCCCGTCGATCATGTCGCCGGAGACCACGACCAGCTTGATGCCTCGTGCGTCGAACTCCGCCCGCATGTCGCGCAACGCGTCTTCACCGGCCCGCTTGCTCTTGGCGATCGGCACGTAGTCCTCGGGCACGGGCTTGCTTGGGTAGAAGTGGGCTTGGTGGCTGGTGACGAACACGATGCGCCCTCCGACGGGCATCAGCGGCAGGGCCATGCGTGCGAGCCGAAGTTGTGCGTCGTGGTTGATCCGCATGGCGTAGCCGGGGTCGGCGCCACGCTCCAGGCCTCCAGAAGCGTTGAGTATCAACGTGTCCAAGCGACCGAACCGCACGGTCAGTTCGTCGATCATCGCTTTGACCGCGGCTTCGTCGGACAGATCGGCTCCGGCGAGCGAGGCCTGTCCGCCGGAGTGGCGGATCGCGTCCACGATCCCGCTGGCGCGCTTGGCCTTTTCCCGGTAGTTCACCAGGACGTGGGTTGCGGGGTCGGCCAGTTGCTGCGCGACCTCCGCGCCGATGCCCCTGGACGCACCGGTCACCAGTACCACGCTGGGCTCCTTTGTCGAAGGTCCCGTTGTCCTTGGTTGCATGTCGTTCCTTACTTGATCGGATGCCGGAGCTTGGCGAACAGGATTCGGGGAAGCAGCGCCCGGTTCTGGAGGCGGGCCGGTGGATCCACGAGGTTGTTGACGCGTAGGAGTTGTTCGGCCACCGCGACGTTGGTCGAGGCGGCCTGCAGCACTGCGTCGAGGGTCCAGCGCCCCAGTCGTCGCGTCACCGACCGTGAGCTGCGGGCGGAACTCGCGCCACCGTCGTTGACTCGGTTGACGGACCACACGGGGCCAATGCGCTCGGCGGCCAGCGCGAAGAAGCGCCGCGCGAGGTCGGCACGTCCTGCCCGTAGACAGTCGCGCAGGGCCAACGCGTCCAGCGCGGCCATCGTCATGCCCTGTCCGTAGATCGGATTCAGGCTGCACCATGCATCCCCGACCACCAACAGGCCGGCCGGAAAGCGGTTCAGCTGGTCGTACCGTCGCCACACGGAGACCGAATTTCGAAACACCGTGACGTCGGCAAGGGGCTTCGCGCTCCGGAGCCCTGCCGCGATCGACGGCGGCATGACTTCTTCGGCGGCGGCGAGCATGCCGGCAAAGTCCGTGGGCGGTGCTCCGGTGTGGCTGGCCCTACCGACGGCCAGCATCCATTGTCCGTGCTCGTTGGCCACCAGCAGCGCCCGTGGTTTTCCGGTTCCCGGATTGACCATGGCCATCCGTTCGACGAACTCGCCGTCGGGAATGCTCATCAGCTGGCTGGAGTATGCCCAGTTCGCCGCGCTGCGCTGCTCGCTGGGCGCCGGGTATCCGAGCGACTCGAGCAGCGCCGGAATGCGGGAGGCCCGGCCAGTGGCGTCGACGACCAGGTCGGCCTCGAGCTCCATCCCGACACCGTCGCTGTCAACAGCCTGCACCCCGGTGATGGAGCCTGCGTGCGCGACGGGTTCGACCAGCGTGTGGTTGTCGAGAATCGCGACGTTGTCGAGCAACCCGACTCGCCTGCGGACGTGAAACTCCAGAAACGGCCTACTCGCGAGGTGGAGTACCAGCGCGGCAGGGTCGGCGAAGCGCCCCGATGGGTTGAACTCGTGGCGACCCACTCGCGCGTGTATCCGACTCAAGTCTCCGTCGTCGATGACGACCGCGCCCGCCTCCGCCAGCTCGTCGAGTAACCCGGGGAACATCTCGCCCATCACCTGCGTACCGCGGCTCAGGCAACTGTGGATGTGGCGGCCCTGCGGAACGCCCTTGCGCGCCACCGGAGCGCCGGGGAGCACGTCCCGCTCGACTACGATGACCGTTCGGTAGAACTCCGAAAGCACCCGGGCGACAAGCAAACCCGCCATTCCTGCGCCCATGACGACGGCGTGTTCACCGGTGGACTGCTTAGCCGCTTGCATGCGTCGCCGCTCCCGTCACGCTCGGCGGCCGTTGCGCCGCGTGGAACCCACCCTAGCCCAAAATTAAGAAAAGTAAGGGAAACTTAAGGTAACGCTAAGGTGGCCACCACGCTGGCTGCCGCACTGCACGCCCGGACCGGGGCGCGCGACGTAGGTACCCTCGCGGTAATCCCGACGACCCGGATAGAGGCGTTCCGCGATGTCAGACCCCCACACCGCTGCGCTGGAATCGGCTCCGCCCGCACGTTCGCGGCGCCGGTGGCTGCGCCTGGTGCCTGTGTTCGTGATCCTGCTGCTTCTGCTCGGCGTGCCATGGTGGACGCTGCTCTCGGCGGGGACCCGGTGGCCGGCACCCGTCGTGGTCGTCGGCACGCTTGCCTTCGCGGCGGCCTTCGTCGGGCTGCCCGCGATGATGATGCTCGGGCACGGCCGAAGGCGCCTGGACTGGGCGGCTGTTACCGGTGACGCGCTGCTCGGCGCGATCTGGGTGCTGTTCGTCTGGTCGGTGCTGGCACAACTGCTACGGCTCGCACTGCTGGGCTCCGGTGTCGATGATCCGGACAGGTCCCGGATCGCGGCAGCCGCGCTCGTCGGCGTCGTGGTGGTGCTGTTGGGGTGGGGCTATGCCGAGGCAATGCGAGTGCCCCGCACCAGACGCGTCGACGTCGTCGTCCCCCGCCTCGGCGCTGGGCTCGATGGCCTCCGGGTCGTATTGATCACCGACACGCACTACGGACCGATCGACCGCACCCGTTGGTCGGCAGCGGTGACGGACCGGGTCAACGAGCTCGACGCCGACATCGTCTGCCACGTAGGCGACATCGCGGACGGGACCGTGGCTGTGCGGGAGGTTCAGGCCATGCCGCTGGCGTCTGTGCGGGCGAAGCTGGCCCGCGTCTACGTCACCGGCAACCATGAATACATCTACGAGGCGCAGGAGTGGCTCGACTACATGGAGCGCATCGGCTGGGAAGCGCTTCACAACCGGCACGTCGTCGTCGAACGCGGCGGTGACAAGCTCATCGTCGCTGGCGTCGACGACGCGACGGCCAAGGGGTCAGGCGACGTCGGACACGGTGCGAACCTGGCTGCGGCACTGGACGGCGCATACTCGGAGGCGCCGGTGCTGCTGCTCGCGCACCAGCCCAAACAGATCACGCGCGCGGTCGCGGCAGGCGTGGACCTGCAAGTCTCCGGGCACACGCACGGCGGGCAGATCTGGCCGTTCAACTTCCTGGTGCGACTCGATCAGCCGGTGGTACGCGGGTTGAGCAGGCACGGCGAGCGCACGCAGCTCTACACCAGCCGAGGTGCCGGGTTCTGGGGCCCGCCGTTCAGGGTGTTCGCCCCGAGCGAGCTCACGGTGTTGACGCTGCGCGCTAAAAGCTGAGCCTCTAAAAGCTGAGCCGCCGGTACCGCTGCAGTCGCCGCAGGCCCGCGGTCACCGGGCCGTCGTGGGGACGCAGTGCGGCTTCGACGCGGGCGCGCACATCGTCGACGTCGAAATGGGTACCGATGGCCACCAGGCAGTTCGCGCGCGCCGTCGATGGTGCCGTCGCGACGTGAATCGACGAGCTGACCAGGTTGACGACGTAGTTGCGTTCACGCTCGCGGTAACGCACGGCGACGGTGCCCTTGACCCGGTACACGCCCGCAGGGGGTTCTTCGAGTAGGTCGAGCAGCGCGCCGGGGTCGATGCCGCCGGTGCTGGTCACCGTGACGGAGTCGGCGTGGACGTGGTCGTGATGATCGGCATGTGCGGGGGCGCCGTCGTCCTCCACAGCGTCGAGGAGCAGTTCCCGAAAGGTCAGTTGCCCTGGGCCCTCGTCGGTTTCGGACACGTCGTACAGCAGGCTGGGATCGATTCTTGCGCCGATCGCGCCGACGACGTGCGCGTGCGGATTGCGTTCGCGCACACGCTTTTCGATGCGTTCCACCTCGGCGGCCCTGCTGTGCTCGGGGAACTGGTCGAGCTTGTTGACGACGACCAGCGACGCCGCCCCGTACCGGGCCAGCGGCAGGCCGCCTTGGTCGACGACGTCGAAGTGGGTGACGGCGTCGATGACGTCGACGACGCCACCTGGCCGGACCCGTTCGACTCCGCTGAAGCGGATCATCCGCGACACCGCGACAGGATCGGCGAGCCCGCTGGCCTCGACGATGATCGCGTCCAATTCCAGCCGGGGGTCCGTCAGCTTTTCGAGCGCCTCGTCCAGACCGCCGTCGTCGGGCAGGCAGCAGACGCAGCCACCTGCGATCGAGACGGGTTCGTCGACCTGGCCGCTCACCAGCGCGGCGTCCACGTTGATGTCGCCAAAGTCGTTGATGACCACGCCGATCCGGGCGCCTGGCGCGCGCAGCACGTGGTTGAGCAGGCTGGTCTTGCCTGCGCCGAGGTACCCGGTCAATGCGATGACGGGGATGGCGCTCACGCGAGGAGTCTAGGTCTATCGGGCACGCACGTATTCTCGGTGGGATGGACAGTCCCACGCCCATCGCCGCGTTGTTGGCACGCGCAGGCGGGGTCAGCGGACTGGTCTATTCGTCGCTGCCGGTGACCACGTTCGCCGTGGCGAATGCCTTCCTCGACCTCGAGTGGGCCAGCACTGCAGCACTTGGCGTCGCGGCACTAGTGCTGGGGTGGCAGCTGGTGCGGCGCGAGTCGATTCGGCCCGCCCTGTACGGATTCGCCGGTGTCGCGCTCGGCGCCGGCCTTGCGTTCGTCACCGGCCAGGCCAAGGACTTTTATCTGCCTGGCATCTGGATGTATCTGGCGCTGGCTATCGCATTCACCGCATCGGTGCTCGTCCGGCGCCCGCTCGTCGGGGTCGGCTGGGCGTGGGTAACGGGTCGTGACGACTCCTGGCGACGGGTGCCTCAGGTGCTGCGGGCCTTCGATCTCGTCACCATCCTGATGGCCGCCGTGTCGTGGATGCGGTTCGTCGTGCAGTACTACCTGTACGACACCGACCAGGCGGGCCTGCTCGCCGCGGCGCGGATCGCGATGGGATGGCCGATCTTCCTGGTGACCTCGTCGCTGATCTACCTCGCAATCCGGACCGCCATTCGGGCGCTGCCACGTACGGTCTGAGCCATGGGCAACACAGACGCTGATGAGATCCGGGCCGACCGGGGCGACTTCATGAAGGAGCACCTCGAGACCTATCTCAGCTCGGGCGGCACCGAGGGCCACATCCTGGACCTGCGCGCGGTGGGTGGCCGGGAAATGACGACGCACTGTTTGATCAGGTGCGTAGGACGCAACTCGGGCAAGACGTATATCAGGGCGTTGATCTACGGAAACGTCGGCGGCGAACTCGTCGTCGTCGCGTCCAAGGGTGGCGCCGATGCCCATCCCGAGTGGTACCTCAACATCGTGGCGAGCGAGACCGTCGGCGTCCAGGTCGCCACCCAGGCGTTCGAGGCCACCTGGCGCGAGCCCGAGGGCGACGAACGGCACGACGTGTGGGCGTACATGACGCATCTGTACCCGCCCTACCTGGCCTACCAGCGGTCGACGAGTCGACATATCCCCGTAGTCATGCTGCAAACGGTGCGCCCCATCGACGTCTTCACCGCGTGACGTTCGTGGCCTAGCCTCACGAGTCGCATCAGTCACGAGCGTGGGAGGACACATACTCCTGGGATGCAGTATCGCCGGCGATACTGCATTGCGGAGCGGGTGTGCTGTCGGAGCGCGGCGTGAAAGGGCCGGCCGCTTACCGCAGCGTCTTGGCCAGGTAGTTGAAGACGGTCTGATGGAGCAGGTACATCGCGCCTTCGTGGCAGTGCTGGCCCGCACCGTCTGCATCACGCATCACGATATGTTCGTGGGGCGCCCGTAATTCGGCGGCGACCACCGCGGCCTGACCCGCGAACACCTTGTCGTCCTCACCCTCGAGCAAGAGCACCGGCGTCTCGATGCTCCGGATGTCATCCAGGGTCAGGCTGTAATCGGCTGTGCTGCGGACGTATTCGGCGAAGTTGGCCACGCCGTTCACCCACACGCCGTTCTGCAATCCCCAGCGGGCGTTGGTGTCGTCCTTGATCATCGTGTCGAGCAACGGCATCGCCTCGGCGTCGCGGCCGTCCTCGATCAGGCACAGCACGTCGTCCGGAATGGGTGGGTAGGAGGCGTAGAACGTCGTCATCCCGTCGTTGCAGACGATCGCCGCCGAACGGTGGTCGTGGGCTGCGTACCGCGCCACCAGATAGCCGCCGAGGCTGTAACCGAAGTGCACGATCCTGTCGGCGTCGATCTCGGGAAGTGTCAGCGCGTAGTCGACGACCGGGCCGAGCACGTGCTCCCAGTCGGGCCGGTACGGCACGTGCGCTTCGCGAATCATCGCGCCCTGACCGGGGCCGTCGTAGGCGAGGAAGTTGTAGCCGCGGCGGAGTGCGGCAGCGCCGATGACGAAGTAACCCTCCTCGCGCGTCGAGTCGAAGCCGTTTGTGTAGATGACGGTGGGACGAGGCTTTCCGCTGTCGTCGACGAGATACAGGTAGCCGGGCATTTCACCGTCGGCGTAGGGAATGGTGACTTCCCGGAACGGCCCATCGAGCAGGTTGCCCGCCTCGACCATGTAGTCCTTGGACAGCCGCGAGAGTTCAAGGACTGCAGGGTCATTCAATGGATCGGCCCGGCGGTAGAACTCCGCGGAACGGTAGTAACTCGAGGCGCGGAGGAACGCCTCGCGAGCGCTGACGGTATCGCCGACCTTCAACGAGGCCTCGCCGCGTCGGGCGGTGCGGTCGGCGGTCGCTCGCCAGGCCGCGGTCCAGGCGTCCTCGTCGCCCTCGGGGATCTGCGCCGTGGTGACGATGACCTCGCCGATGTCTGCGCCGGCATCACCTGCGAAACCGGCGGCGCGCAACGTCTCGAACTTGAATGCCTCGTCCTTGAAGATGAATTCCACGACCTGGCTCCATTCCTGGGGCCCGCACCACGCAGGCCTATCGAGTTGACGTGGTTAGCCTTTCGCGGTTGACGAGCGATGTCGTCACGGCCTGCTGCCATTCGCACTACCGGCTAGCGGTAACCCGGGTGCGCCGTCGTCGAGATCTGCGCAGCGGTCGTGGCCGCGCGCTAGTGCACGCCCAACGTCTGATCGAGGTATTGGGTCCGGCACGCCTGACGGGCGAGCTTGCCGCTGGTGGTGCGGGGAATCGTGCCCGCTGGGACGATGCGGACGTCGGCAACGGCTAGCCCATGCCGACGTGACACCGCCGCTTCGATCGCCTGGATGGCCGGCTGCGGATCGGCGCGCCCGTTGCCCGTCGCGCGCTCGGCGATGACGACCAGTCGTTCGTCCGGCACGGTGAACGCCGAGACGTAGCCCTGCCGCACCATGGGCGACGCCTGCGCCACGGTGGCCTCGATGTCCTGCGGATAGTGGTGACGGCCCTCGAGGAGCATCTGGTCCACCAGCCGACCGGTGATGTAGAGCTCACCGTCGAGGTACACCCCAAGGTCGCCGGTGCGCAGCCAGGTCCGCTCCGTCGCCGACCCGTCCGCGTGACTGCCCGCGTCGAGCCGCGACCGCAGCCTGGCCCCGAACGTGTGCAGGGTCTCCTCGGGCCTTCCCCAGTAACCGCGGCCAATGTTGTTGCCTTGCAACCACATTTCGCCGACTCGCCCGTCGGGTAGTTCGTCGCCGGTGTCGGGGTCGACGACCACGCCCCACTGGCTGCGAGCCATCTGCCCGCACGACACTTGCGCGACGGCGCCGGGGGAGTCGGCGGCGACGGTGACCGCGCGGCCGACGGTCAGCTGGTCCCGGTCGAAGTACGTCACCGTCGGCTCCGCGGCGGGATCGGTGGTCGAGACGAACAGCGTGGCCTCCGCGATGCCGTACGAAGGCTTCATCGCCGTCGGCGGCAAACCGTAGGGCGCGAACGCCTCGTTGAAGGTCTTGATCGCGTCGGCACTGACCGGTTCGGAGCCGATGATCAGCACGACGTTGCTCAGGTCGACCTCGTCGCCGGGCCCCGGCCGCCCGCGCTGGGCGGTCCACTCGTAGGCGAAGTTGGGTGCCGCGGTGACGGCGCGGCCGCCCCGCGACTCGGCCGACAACGCGTGGATCCACCGCTGCGGCCTTCGGATGAACGCCGTCGGTGACATCAGCGTCGAGTGCCCGCCGTACACCGCAGGGAACCCGATCATCGAAAGCCCCATGTCGTGATACAGCGGTAACCAGCTGACGCCGTGGGTGTTTCGATTGAGCAGGTCGATCGAGAGGATCATCTGAATCAGGTTGGTACCGACGGCACGGTGGGTGAGCTCCACACCGACCGGCGCTCGGGTCGAGCCCGACGTGTACTGCAGGTGCGAAACGTCGTCGACGTCGATCCGGACGGGGACGAACGCGTCCGCCTCGGAGTCGGGGATCTCATCCACGACGACGAGCCGCGGCCTCCGGTCACTCGGGACGTTGTCGAGAAACCCCTCGACGGCCTCGGTCGCCGCAACCGTCGTCAGCACGACCGACGGCCTGCAGTCGCGCAGTGCGGTGTCGAGACGTTCGGCGTGGCCCGGTAGTTCGGGTGCGAACAGCGGCACCGCGATGTGCCCCGCCTTGACCGCCGCGTAGAACGCTGCGACGTACTCGAGGCCTTGCGGCGCGAGGATGGCCACCCGTTCGTCGCGAGTCGCGACGCGTTGCAGACGAGCCCCGATGGCATGCATCCGAACGCCGAGCTGGGCCCAGGTCAGTTCGACGGGCTGGCCTTCGTCCGAGCGGCTGAAGTCCAGGTAGCGGTAGGCCACCGACGAGCCGACGTTCGCGATGTTCCGGTCGATGAGCGCACTCAACGTGACGCCGGGCGGCAGGAGGACGCCGCCGTCGGGACCCAGGCAGTCCTCGATTCGTAGCAGCCCGCTTGGCGCATTGAAGTCCTGCAGGGCACCGCCTTCCATGGGCACATTCTATGTGAACTCGCTTTCGGCCCGAAACAACCAGCGTTTCAGGTACTTTCGGCTACGTGTCCGAGCTGATGAACCGCCAGATCTTGCTGCGCCGCCGCCCGACCGGGTTGGTCCAACGCGAGGACACCGAACTGGTCACCTCGCAGGCGCCCGAACCGGCCGAGGGCGAGGCGCTGGTCCGGACCACCTACGTCGGACTCGACGCCGCGGCGCGGACCTGGCTCAACGACGTGCCGGGGTACCTGCCGCCGGTGCAGCTTGGCGAGGTCATCCGTGCGGCGGGCATCGGCGAGGTGGTGGCCTCACGGTGTGCCGCCTATGCCGTCGGCGACGTGGTCACCACGCTGACGGGGTTCCAGGAGTACGTGGTCGTCCGCGACGACATCTTCTGCACCCCGGTCACCGGCATGGATGACATCGACCAGCCCGCGGTGATGTCCATTTACGGGCCGACGGGCGCCACCGCGTACTTCGGCATGAACGACATCGGACGGCCTCAGGCGGGGGAGACGGTGGTGGTATCCGCCGCGGCGGGCGCAACGGGATCGGTGGCCGGCCAGATTGCCAAGATCGCGGGCGCGCGCGTGATCGGCATCGCGGGCGGGGCGGAGAAGTGCCGCGCCGTCGTCGACGACTTCGGGTTCGAGGCGTGCATCGACTACCGCGAGGGGGGCGTCGCGGCGGCACTCAAACAGCACTGTCCCCGCGGAATCAACGTCTATTTCGACAATGTCGGCGGCCCCATCCTCAACGCAGCGCTCGGCCGGCTGGCGCCCAAGGCCAGGGTCGTGCTGTGCGGGGTCATCTCGAGCTATCTGAGCGGCGAGCACCCCGGGCCTGCCAACTACGTCAACCTCCTGGCCAAGACCGCGTCGATGCAGGGTTTCAACGCGCTCGACGAGTGGGGACGCTTCGACGAGGCGTTCACCGCACTGCGGAAGTGGGAGGAGCAGGGCCTGCTCGTCCACCTGGAGACCACCTACGACGGCATCGAGTCATGTGTCGATGCCCTCAACGGGCTGTTCACCGGGGCGAACATCGGCAAGATGTTGGTGAAGATCAGTGAACCGACATGAGTGAGCGGCCCTTCGTGCCCGCCGATTTCGTCGTGCCGCTGGAGCTCGCCGGGCACGGCTTCCACCTGGCGCCGCTAGGTCCGGAACACAATGCCGCCGACCACGCCGCGTGGGCTTCGAGCATGGAGCACATCAGGGCCACCCCGGGCTTCGCGGGACGGCCGTGGCCGCACGGCATGCCTGCCGACCAGAACCTGGCCGACCTGGAGCAGCACGCGGTCGACTTCGCCGCGCGGACGGGTTTCACCTACACCGTCCTCCCGCCGAACGATGCGGACGCCTCCGAGGTTCTGGGCTGCGTGTACATCTACCCGCCCGAGCCGGGCGATCCGCACGATGCGTCGGTCCGTTCTTGGGTGCGCGCCGACCACGCCGCGCTGGACGCCGTGCTCTACGCCGCCGTCCGTGATTGGTTGGCCCGCGCATGGCCGTTCGGCACGGTCGCGTACGCGGCTCGCTGACATAACCCGCTGGCGTAACCCGCTGACGTAGCCCCCACGAACCGAAGTCGCCAACGTAAGTTCGTGGCGTGATCGCGCCCGACGCTCCGACCGTAGTCGCCTCCATGACCTGCGGGTATGCCGCGGCGCAGCAGCCAAGCCGCCACTAAGTCACCAACTGTTGACATGGTGTCCGCGGTGGCCTAGTGTCTTAAGTCACCACTTGTTGACATAGCGCAACCGCGTGAGGAGCCGATCATGAGCCATCCCGCCCACGCACGCACCGCACTGCAGCGGATCGCGCTGCACGCCATCGCATCACCACGACGGTTCCTGGTGATCGCCGCGCTGGTGACCATCGCAGCAGGCCTTTTCGGCGTACCGGTCGCGAAGACGTTGTGCGCGTGCGGATTCGAGGACCCGACGTCGCAGTCGGCCACCGCGACCAAGCTGATGACCGACAAGTTCGGTCAAGGCGATGCGCAGCTGCTGATCATCGTCTCCTCCCCGGACGGCTATCAGAGCGGCCCGGCACGCGCCGTCGGCACCGACATCGTCGAGATGTTGAAGCGCTCGCCGCACGTGGCCGCAGTGTCGTCGGTGTGGACGTCGCCACCCCAGGCCGCCGCCGAATTGGCAAGCAAGGACGGCAATTCCGGACTCATCGTCGCCGGGATCACCGGCGGCGAGCAGAAGTCCCAGGACTACGCGAAGGCGTTGTCCGACGTGTTGGTCCACGACCGCGACGGCGTGACCGTCCGGGCCGGCGGGTTGGCCATGGTCAACGCCCAGATCACCGAGCAGTCGCAACGGGACCTGTTTCGGATGGAATCCTTGGCGATTCCGCTGAGCTTCCTGGTGCTGGTTTGGGTGTTCGGCGGACTGCTCGCGGCCGCCGTGCCCGTCGCCGTTGGAGTCATGGCGGTCGTTGGCGCGCTCGCGGTATTACGCGGCGTGACGTTCTTCACCGACGTGTCGATCTTTGCGCTCAACCTCAGCGCTGCGATGGGCCTGGCGCTGGCGATCGACTACACGCTGCTGATGATCAGCCGCTACCGCGACGAGTTAGCCGACGGCGCCGGCCGCGACCAGGCGCTCATCCGAACGATGGAGACGGCAGGCCGCACCGTGCTGTTCTCGGCCACGATCGTCGCGTTGTCGATGGCGATGATGCTGGTCTTCCCAATGCACTTCCTCAAGTCCTTCGCCTACGCCGGAGTGGCCACGGTGGCGTTTGCCGCGCTGGCCGCCCTGTTCGTGACGCCCGCTGCCATCGTGCTGTGTGGAGATCGGTTGGACGCGTTGAACATTCGACGGGTGCTGGGCAAGGCCGGCCCCCCACGCCTCATCGAGCAACAGCTTCTGTACCGGTCCACCAAGCTGGTCATGCGCCGCGCCGCGCCCGTTGGCGTCGCCGTCGTGGCGCTCCTGCTGCTGCTCGGTGCGCCCTTCCTCGGCGTGAAGTGGGGCTTCCCCGACGACCGGGTACTGCCCCACACCGCGTCGGCGCACCAGGTCGGTGACCAGTTGCGCAACGAGTTCGTCGACAACTCCGCGACAGCGGTCACGGTCGTCATTCCCAACACCGCGGGGCTATCTGCCGGCGACCTCGATCGGTACACCTCCGAGTTGTCGCGAGTGCCCGACGTCTCGACGGTGTCACCACCGACGGAGGCACGTGGAAGTGCGTATCTGACCATCTACAGCACGGCTCCGCTGTTCTCCGACCGCTCGCAGGACCAGCTGGATCGGCTGCACGCGCTGCCGACCCCTGGTGATCGGCCGGTGCTGCTCACCGGAACCGCGCAAGTCAACGGCGACAGCGTGCACGCCATCACGTCCCGGCTGCCAGTGGTGCTCGGATTGATCGCCGCGGTTATGTTCACCTTGCTGTTCCTGCTGACCGGCAGCGTCGTGATGCCTGTGAAAGCGCTGGTACTGAACCTACTTTCGCTGACTGCGGCGTTCGGAGCCATGGTGTGGATCTTCCAGGAGGGGCACCTCGGCGGCCTTGGCACCACGGCGACCGGGACCCTCGTCGCGAACATCCCGGTACTGCTCTTCTGCATCGCCTTCGGGCTGTCCATGGACTACGAGGTCTTCCTGGTGTCGCGGATCAGGGAGTACTGGCTCGCTTCCGGAAAGACCGGAGCCGACAGTGACGGGGCCGTCGCGCTGGGGATCGCGCGCACCGGTCGCGTCGTCACCGCCGCTGCCGTTGTGATGTCCATCTCGTTTGCCGCGCTGATCGCCGCCGAAGTGTCGTTCATGCGGATGTTCGGGCTCGGCCTGACGCTGGCCGTGCTGGCCGACGCCACGTTGGTCCGAATGGTGTTGATGCCCGCATTCATGCACGTCATGGGCGACTGGAACTGGTGGGCACCCAAGTGGCTGAGCCGAATTCACGATCGATTCGGGCTCGATCACGGTGACGGAGTGAAGACGAGAGACCACAGCATCGCCGGAGCGACCAAGGGTGCCCGCTCCGAGCTTCAGGGTCCGTTGAACGAAGAGGTTGCGGACGTCGTGTCCACATTGAGGAGGATTCCATGAGCGTGATCGCCGCCGTACGAGGAGAACTACCCCCGCACCGCTATACGCAGGCCGAGGTGACCGAAGCACTACTGCAGATTCCGGGCTACGCGCAGTACGCCGAGCCAATCCGGAAGCTGCACGCCAGCGCCAAAGTGGACAGCCGCCACATGGTGCTGCCGCTCGAGGACTACGCCGAGCTCAACGACTTCGGCCGAGCCAACGACGTCTTCATCGAACATGCCGTCGAGCTCGGTTGCGCCGCCGTATTGGGCGCGCTGGAGGAGGCCGGCCTGGAACCTTCCGATGTGGACGTCATCTTCACGACGACGGTCACCGGCCTGGCGGTGCCAACGCTGGACGCCCGCATCGCAGGGATTATCGGGCTACGCCCCGACGTGCGTCGAGTTCCGATGTTCGGGCTTGGTTGCGTCGCGGGAGCCGCCGGAGTGGCCCGGGTCCACGACTATCTGCGGGGTGCACCCGACGGTGTCGCAGTGCTACTCGCCGTCGAACTGTGTTCTTTGGTGCCAAAGCGCGATCCGTCGATGGCTACCGTGGTCGGCAGCAGTCTCTTCGGCGACGGGGCGGCCGCAGTCGTCGTGGTCGGGGACCGGCGGGCCGAGCAAATCGGCGCATGCGGTCCGGAGGTGCTCGATTCGCGCAGCCACCTCTACCCCGATTCGCAGCGCACGATGGGCTGGGACGTCGACTCGACCGGCTTCCGGTTGGTGCTCTCCCCCGACGTGCCGAAGGTGGTCGAGAAGTACCTCGGCGACGATGTCACGAATTTTCTTGCGGCCCACGGCATGGAGGTCGACGACATCGGCACCTGGGTCAGCCATCCCGGTGGGCCGAAGGTCATCGAGGCCATCACGGCCACCCTCGGGTTGTCCGACGACGCACTCGAACTGACCTGGCGCTCGCTGGCCGAGGTGGGCAACCTGTCGTCGGCGTCGGTGCTTCACGTCCTGCGGGACACCATCGCCAAACGCCCTGAAGCGGGTACCCCCGGCCTGATGATGGCGATGGGCCCGGGGTTCTGCTCCGAGCTAGTGCTGCTGCGCTGGCGGTGATCGCATGACTTGGTATGTACTGCTGATCGCCGTGGTCGGCGTCGAGCGACTGGTGGAACTGGTTGTCTCCAAGAGGAACTGGGCCTGGAGCCAGGCCCGCGGTGGCTCCGAGTTCGGGGCCGGGCACTACCCGGTGATGGTCGTGCTTCACGTCGGGCTGCTGGTGGGTTGCCTCGTCGAGCCGCTCGTCCTGCACCGGCCCTTCATCCCCGAACTCGGCTGGCCCATGCTGGCCGTCGTGGTGGCCGCTCAAGTCCTGCGCTGGTGGTGCATCACCACGCTCGGCCCACAGTGGAACACCAGGGTGATCATCGTGCCAGGAGCGTCCCGCGTTGAGGGCGGCCCGTACCGATGGGTGCCGCATCCGAACTACGTCGCGGTCGTCGTCGAGGGCATCGCGCTGCCGCTGGTGCACACCGCCTGGATCACGGCGCTGGTGTTCACGGTGCTCAACGCGGCGTTGTTGCGCACCAGGCTCAAGGTCGAGAACGACGCGCTGGCGAGCCTGACGTGATCGACCTGCTCGTCGGCGGAGGGGGTCCGGCGGGGCTGGCCACTGCGCTGTATGGCGCCCGCGCCGGGCTCGAGGTCGTGGTCGTCGAGCGTCGGGATGGCGTGCTGGACAAGGCTTGTGGCGAGGGCATGATGCCGCACACGCTCGCTCACCTCGATCGACTTGGCGTCGTCGCCAAGGGCAGGACCCTGCGCGGGATCACCTACGTCGACGGAGCCAAGCGCGTCGATTCGACATTCCGGGCGGGGACAGGGCTCGGGGTCCGCAGGACGGTCTTGCACGCGGCGCTGCGGGAGGCCGCCGAGGATGCGGACGTACGGTTCGTCCACGGTGACATCGGCGAGGTAACCCAGGACACGGAGTCGGTGCGTGCAGGCGACCTTCGGGCCAGCTATCTCGCAGCGGCCGACGGGCTGCATTCGCCGATCCGCTCGGCACTTGGCCTGTCGCAACCGTGCTCGGGTCCGCGTCGGTGGGGCATCCGCCGTCACTATGAGCTCGCGCCGTGGACCGAGTCGGTCGAGGTGCACTGGGCCCCCGGCGCCGAGGCGTATGTGACGCCAGTGGCCGATGACTGCGTCGGCATCGCGATCCTCAGTGCTACCCGTGGCGGTTTCGACAGTCACTTCGACGAATTCCCCGCACTCAAGGACCGGGTCGACGGGCTCGCCCACGGGCAGGACCGGGCGGCAGGCCCGCTGCGGCAGAAGGCCAGCAGCCGGACGGCGGGCCGGGTGCTGCTCGTCGGCGACGCGGCCGGATACATCGACGCGTTGACCGGTGAGGGGATGGGTCTGGCGTTCGGCGCCGCCGAACTGTTGGTGGACTGCATCGTCGCCGGCAGCACGGCGGACTACGACCGCCGATGGCGCCGAATGACGCGGCGTTACCGGCTGCTGACCGCCGCGCTCGTCGGGGCCAGCGCCCACGCGTCGATCCGGAGCCGCATCGTGCCTGCCGCGACCGCGTTGCCCCGCGTGTTCGCTCATGCGGTGAATCAGCTCGCCTACTAGCCCAGCGCCGTAGCGTGATCGGGGTGCGTCTGATTGCTGCCCGCGGCTGTTCGCTCGCCCTCTGCGTGGCCTTGGTGCTCAGCGGTTGCGGCAAAGCGCAACCGCCGCAGGCCACCGGGCGTGGGCCCTGCGCGGTGACTAAGCAGGAGGACGTCCCGGCTCGGATGCGCGACGGCACCGTGCTGCGGGCCGACGTGTATCGGCCCAAGACCTCGGAGCCCAGCCCCGTCATTCTCATGCGCACGCAGTACGGCAAGAGCGGCGCGCAGGTCACGCCATCGCGATATCAGCCGCCGGAGTGGTTCGCGTCGCACTGTTATCTCGTTGTCGTGCAGGATATCCGGGGTCAGGGCAAGTCCGACGGGGTGTTCAGCGAGTTCACCCACGACCAGAACGACGGTTACGACTCGGTCGAGTGGGCTTCCGCGCTGCCGGGTTCAAATGGCAAGGTCGGCATGTACGGGTCCTCGTACGTCGGCGCAACGCAGTGGCTCGCGGCCGTCACCACGCCACCGCACCTGGTGACCATCGTGCCTGCCAACACCGCCTCCGACTACTACGACGGCTGGACCTACGAGGGCGGTGAGTTCCGACTGGCGTTCGTCCAACCATGGTCCATCGCGGCGATCGCGACCACGGCCGCCGAGAACCGCGGCGACACCGCGACGGTCGCCGAACTCAAAGCGGCCGCGGCCAATTCGACGCAGTGGCTCGACCACCGACCGTTCAAGGACCTGCCACCGCTGCAGCCGAACAACCCTGCGGTCGCACCGTGGTACTTCGACTGGATCCGCCACTCCACGCGGGACGACTTCTGGCGGCAGTTCAGCATTCGTGACCGATACTCGGCGGTCAAGGTTCCAGTGCTGGCCTTCGAAGGCTGGTACGACGCGTTCCTCGCGGGCGGCGTCGAGAACTTCACCGGGATGGTCGAGCACGGTGCAACCGCCAACGCGCGGAACAACCAGCGCCTGGTCATCGGGCCGTGGGACCACGTCGATTGGGGCCGTGCGGATTCTGAGCCCGCACCCATGCTGAAGGACATCGGTCCTGTCGCCGACAGCCCCATCAACGAGCTGATGCTCGACTGGTTCGACCACTTCCTCAAGGGCTTGAACAAGGGTAGTGACAACGGGGTGTCGACCAAACCGCGCGTCGACTACTTCCTGATGGGTGCGAACAAATGGAAGACCTCGACGAGTTGGCCACTGCCCCAGACGCAGTGGACCAAGTACTACTTGTCCGGCGTCGGAGGCATGCCCGACCACGAGGGCGCGCTCGGTACCGAGCCACCAGGTGCCGAGGATCCCGACCGCTACGTCTACGACCCGGCCTACCCTGCCCCGAGCCTGGGCGGTCACTCGTGCTGCGGCGCACACTCCGGCCCGCAGGGTCCCTACGATCAGACGCCCGTCGAACAGCGGTCCGACGTATTGGTCTACAGCAGCGTGCCGCTGGCAGCCGACACCGAGGTGACGGGTCCCGTCACCGTCGACCTGTGGGCCGAGTCATCAGCTCCTGACACCGATTTCACCGCGAAGCTGACGGCCGTGCGCCCGGATGGCGAAGTCATCAACCTCAACAATGGCATCATCCGCACTCCGTTCCGGCAGTCGTTGTCGCAGCCCGAACCGGCGGTACCCGGGCAACCGTACGAGTACCGGATCCAGATCTGGCCGACGAGTTACGAGTTCCGGTCCGGCGACCGCATCCGGCTCGAGATTTCGAGCAGCGACTATCCGCAGTTCGCCCCGAACCCGAATACCGGGGAGCCGTTCGGGCAGAGCACCGCTCAGCGGCCCGCGACCCAGGCGATCCTGCACGACGCGGCGCGTCCGTCGGTGCTGACGCTGCCGGTCATCCCGGCGGGCGACGCTGGCGCTGACGCCTTTCCGATGCCCTAGCGTTCCTCGGCAAGGAAGCGCGCGTCGACTTCCGCCGCGACCTCGATGTCCGCGGGCACGAATTCGACGTCGGGGACACTGCGCGCGGCCGACATGGCGCGAGGCTGGGGAGCCATGAAACCTCCGTCCGCCTTGAACATTCCGACATCGGCGATCGCCACGGGCACGACCGTGCCGAGCCCGAGTGCGTCGGCATACTGCTGCGCGCGGGTGACGGCATCGTGCACGGCCCGGGTGCGAACCTCCTTGGCCAACTCGTCACGCCGTTTCACCGTGAGCGCCCACTCGACGCGAGCGAGCCGGAAGCCCTCGGTGTCCGCGACGTGCTGGCCCACCCAGCGGGAAAGCGCTTGGAAGTCAAGGAACTTCACCTGGACACCGACGCTGGCGTGATGCACCAGCGGAAGTTGCTCGCCGTCGGAGTTCCACGGATGCGCCGACCAGGTGCGCAACTGTTCGGCCGACCACCAGGTGACCGGGCCGCGCTCACCATCGAGGAGCGGGAGCACCGAGGCCTTGACTGCCTCCAGGTCGGTTGCCACCCGCTCGTAGACGGGCTCCATGTCGGCGCCCTCGTAACTGATCGAAACGTGGGCTGTCCCGCGTTCGGGCTGCTGGAAAGCGGCGTATGACCCGCGGACGGTGATTTCAGTCGACATCACGCCACCGTACCTAGGCAAAATCGCAGCAGATTCCCAGTTGACGTGCGAGGCAAGCGGGAGAATCATGTGTTGCGTACCGCACTACTCGTTGCGCATCATGCAACAACCGGAGGATCGCTTGGCCGCCCCCAAAGTCGTCGTCATTGGTGCGGGAATCGTCGGTGCCTCGTTGGCCGACGAGCTGACTGCACGAGGGTGGACCGACGTCACGGTGCTCGACCGCGGCCCGTTGTTCGCCACCGGTGGATCGACGTCGCACGCGCCTGGTCTGGTGTTCCAGACCAATCCATCGAAGACGATGTCCGAGTTCGCGAAGTACACGACGGAGAAGTTCGCAGCGCTCGAACACCCAGGCGGGTGGGCGTTCAATCCGGTCGGCGGCCTCGAAGTCGCGTCGACGCCGGAACGGTGGGCGGACCTGCACCGAAAGGCCGGCTGGGCCCAGTCCTGGGGCGTCGCAGGCGAACTTCTCACTGCCGGGCAGTGCGCAGAGTTGCATCCGCTGCTGGACGCAGGCCGCATACTCGGCGGGTTCCACACGCCCACAGACGGTTTAGTGAAGGCGGTGCGCGCAGTCGAGGCGCAGGCAGCAAAGGCGATGGCGCGAGGGGCGCAGTTCCGGCCCCACACCGAGGTGCTCGGCATCGTCGACGACGGCAAGCGGGTGACCGGCGTCCAGACCGCTGACGGTGTCATCGCCGCCGATGTCGTCGTGTGCTGCGCCGGATTCTGGGGCGCGCGGCTCGCCAAGCAGGTGGGCCTCGTCGTGCCACTGGTGCCGATGGCGCATCAGTACGCGACGACGGGACGCATCGAACCCCTTGTCGGCCGCAACTCCGAAACGGCCGAGGCCGGGCTGCCGATCCTGCGCCACCAGGATCAGGACCTGTACTTCCGCGAGCACGTCGACCGCATCGGCATCGGCTACTACGGGCACGCTCCGATGCCGGTCGACATGTCGACCCTGGAGGCCGACACCGCGGGCGAGCAGATGCCGTCGATGTTGCCGTTCACCGACGACGACTTCGCGCCGGCCTGGCGCGAGTCGCTGAAACTTCTGCCTGTCCTGGGTGATTCGAAGATCGAGCAGGGCTTCAACGGCATCTTCTCGTTCACCCCGGATGGCTTCTCCATCATGGGTGAGCATCGCGAGCTGAGTGGCTTCTGGGTCGCCGAGGCGGTGTGGGTCACGCATTCGGCGGGCGTCGCAAAGGCCACCGCAGAGTGGATCATCGACGGCACCCCGAGCACCGACGTGCGCGAATGCGACCTCTACCGGTTCGAAGACGTGGCCCGCAGCGACGAGTTCATCCTCACCACCAGCTCGCAGGCGTTCGTCGAGGTGTACGACATCATCCACCCGCACCAGTTCCGCGAGGCGTTGCGCGGGCTGAGGACCAGCCCGTTCTACGCGCGGCAACAAGATCTGGGCGCCTTCTTCTACGAGGGTGGCGGATGGGAACGCCCGGCCTGGTACGAGGCGAACGCCGAACTGGCGCAACGACTCCGCGCCGAGGGCCTGCCGTTCCCCGAGCGCGACGAATGGGCGGCCAAGTTCTGGTCACCGATCTCGATCGCGGAGGCGCAGTGGACCCGGGAGCACGTCGCGATGTACGACATGACGCCGCTAACCCGCTACGAGGTCGCGGGCCGCGGCGCGGCGGCGTTTCTACAGCGACTCACCACCAACAACGTCGACAAGAGCATCGGGTCGGTCACGTACACGATGCTGCTCGACGAAACCGGCGGCGTGCGCAGCGATCTCACCGTCGCACGGCTAGCCGCCGACCGCTTCCAGGTGGGCGCCAACGGGCCCATGGACTTCGACTGGCTCACCCGCCATCTGCCCGATGACGGCAGTGTCACCGTGCGCGACATCACCGGGTCGACGTGCTGTGTCGGAGTGTGGGGCCCCGCGGCCCGCGCGGTGGTCCAACCGCTGTGTCATGACGACCTGTCGCACGACGGGTTCAAGTACTTCCGCGCCCTGGCCACCCACCTCGGCGCCATCCCGGTGACCATGATGCGGGTGTCCTACGTCGGCGAACTCGGCTGGGAGATTTACGCCGACGCCGCGTACGGTGCCGCGCTCTGGGACCTGTTGTGGGCCGCCGGTCAAGAGCACGACGTGATCGCCGCGGGCCGAATCGCGTTCAACAGTCTCCGGATCGAGAAGGCCTACCGGTCATGGGGGACCGACATGACCGCCGAGCACCTGCCCGGCGCGGCCGGGCTTGACTTCGCCGTCCGCATGAACAAGGACGACTTCGTCGGTAAGGCCGCCTTGGAGGCGGCGTCCCCGCCGACGAAGGTGTTGCGCAGCGTCGTCTTCCACGACCCGAGCGCGGTGGTGCTTGGGAAGGAACCGGTGTACCTCGGCGGGCAGGACTGTGTGGGGTACGTGACCAGTGCCGCCTACTCGGCCACCGTCGGCCGCTGCATCGCCTACGCGTGGCTACCGGCATCGACCGCGCCCGGCGACGTGGTCGCCGTCGACTACCGAGGCAGTCGCTATGGCGCGACGGTGCACGAAGAGCCGGTAGTGGATCCCGAGATGAACCGGATTAGGCGGTGATGAGCGCTTGCGCGAAGAACAGAGTGCGATGAGCGACAACGCCTACGACGTGATCGTCATCGGCCTGGGTGGCATGGGTAGCGCCGCGGCCTATCACCTGGCCGCGCGTGGTCAGCGGGTGCTCGGGCTGGAGAAGTTCACCCCCGCCCACGACCGGGGGTCCAGCCATGGCGGCTCCCGGATCATCCGGCAGTCCTACTTCGAGGACCCCGCGTACGTTCCACTCCTGCTGCGGGCATACGAACTCTGGGCGCAGCTGGCGCAGGACTCCGGTCGCGAGGTGTACCGGATCACTGGCGGCTTGTTCAGCGGCCCGCCCGACTGCCTCACGGTGGCGGGAAGCCTGCGCGCTGCACGGGAGTGGGGGCTGGAGCACGAGGTGCTCGACGCGACGGAGATCGCGTCGCGGTTTCCGAACTTCACTCCGCAGCAGGGGAATATCGCGATCTACGAGGGCAAGGCCGGCTTCGCCCGTCCGGAAATGACCGTTCAGGCGCACGTCGACCTCGCTGAGCGGGCAGGTGCGACGCTGCGCTTCGGTGAATCGGTCCTCGAGTGGACCGAGACGTCCTCCAGCGTGCGGGTGACGACCGACCGCGGGAGCTACACCGCGGGCCAGGTGGTGATCTGCCCCGGTGCGTGGGCGCCTCAGCTGCTGGCCGAGTTCAACATCCCCATCACCATCGAGCGCCAGGTGCTCTACTGGCTCGACCCGATCGGCGGCACCGCGCCGTTCGAGGGCCAGCCGATCTTCATCGACGAGAACGCCAAAGGTATGCAGATCTACGGCTTCCCGGCCATCGACGGACCTGCGGGTGGTGTCAAGGTCGCGTTCTTCCGCAAGGGCATCGTCTGCACACCCGAATCGATTGACCGCGTGGTACATCCGCAGGAGATCGCTGAGATGCGCGACCGAGTAAGCGAACTGCTCCCGGCGCTCGACGGTCCATGCGTGCACTCGGCTACCTGCATGTACTCCACCACGCCGGACGAACACTTCGTCATCGCCCGCCACCCGGACTGCGCGAATGTAACAGTGGCGTGCGGATTCTCGGGGCATGGGTTCAAGTTCGTGCCCGTGGTCGGCGAGATCCTGGCTGAGCTCGCGATGACGGGGTCAACGGAGCACCCCATCGATCTGTTCGATCCAAGGAGGCTGCTGACCACATGACTGCCGCTTTCCCACCCCAGCTTCGGCCAACGCCCGCCGATCAGTCACCCGCGCTGCTCGCTACGCTCGGCGGTGACTTCTACACCAGCCCAACGGTGTTCGCCACCGAGCAGGATCAGATATTCGAGCGCATGTGGTGCTGCGCGGTCCGGTGCGACGAGCTCGTCGCGCCCGGTCAGTTCAAGACGATTCACGTAGGCCGGGAGAGCGTGCTGGTGGTCCGCGGTCGCGATGGGGCGCTGCGGGCGTTCCTCAACGTCTGCCGTCACCGCGGCGCCACGCTGTGCACCGAGGCCGCAGGCGAAGTCAAGCGGAACCTCCAATGCCCGTACCACGCCTGGACCTACGCACTGGACGGCAAGCTCGTCGGCGCGCCAAACATCGGGACATTGCGCGACGCCTCGGGCGCGGGCATCGACCGGTACAAGTACGGACTGGTGCCCGTCGCGCTGACTGAGTGGCTCGGCTACGCCTGGGTGTGTCTGGCCGACGACCCGCCGCCGTTCGTCGACCAGGTGGTCGGCGAGGTCACCAGGAGACTCGGTGACGCGGCCGCCATCGACCACTACGGAATTGACAGGCTGACCGTCGGACGGCGGGTGGTGTACGACGTCGCCGCGAACTGGAAGCTCATCGTGGAGAACTTCATGGAGTGCTACCACTGCGCCACGATCCATCCCGAGCTCACGGAGGTACTCCCGGAGTTTGCCAAGGGGCTGGCCGCTCAGTACTACGTCGGACACGGGGCCGAGTTCGGCTCCGAGGTATCGGGTTTCACCATCGACGGCAGCGCCGGCTTCGAGACGTTGCCAGGCGTCACTGAAGACCAGGACAGGCGCTACTACGCGATCACCGTCAAACCGACTGTGTTCATCAACCTCGTGCCCGACCACGTCATCTTCCATCGTATGTACCCCATGGCGCCCGACCGCACCGTCGTCGAATGCGACTGGTTGTACACCCCGGACGTGGTTGCCGAGGGACGCGATGTGTCGCACTCGGTCGAGTTGTTCCACAGGGTCAACGAGCAGGACTTCGAGGCGTGCGAACGTACCCAGCCCGCCATGTCGTCGCGGGCCTACCGCAATGGCGGGGTACTCGTTCCTTCCGAACACCACATCGCGGAGTTCCACGAGTGGGTAGTGTCCCGGCTCTCCACACAAAGTGAGTGCCCATGAACGGTGAACCCGACCTCTACATCGCAGCGGTCTGGCGTCATGCGTCCGACGGCGGGACGCGGCAGATCATCAACCCGGCCGACGGAAGTGTCGCCGCCACCGTCGACGAGGCCACCGATGGGGATGCGCGCGAGGCCGTGAGCGCCGCCAGGGCTGCCTTCGACGACGGGGCCTGGCCTGCGACGCCGGCAGGCGATCGCGCGGCGTTGCTCGACCGCATCGCCGACCTGCTGCAGCGGGACAAAGAGTCGTTGGCGGTCCTGGAAACGCGTGACACTGGAAAGACCTTGGTGGAGAGCGGGATCGACATCGACGACGTCACGTCGGTGTTCCGCTACTACGCCAAGTTGGTCGGAGTCGAATCTGACCGGGTGGTCGACGTCGGCGATCCCGCCGTCATCAGCCGGGTGGTCCGAGAGCCGATCGGCGTATGCGTGCTCATCGCGCCGTGGAACTACCCGCTGCTGCAGATGTCGTGGAAGATCGCGCCCGCGCTCGGCGCAGGTTGCACCATGGTTGCCAAGCCCAGTGAGGTGACGCCGCTGTCCACCATCGCGTTCGTGCACCTGTTGGAGGAGGCGGGCGTGCCGGGCGGGGTGGTCAACCTGGTGCAGGGCAGCGGCGCAGCGCTCGGCAGCGCGCTGACCGACAATCCGGACGTCGACTTCATCTCGTTCACCGGCGGACTGGCCACCGGACGGACCATTTCGAAGGTAGCGGCCGAGCACGTCACGAAGGTCGCGGTCGAACTCGGCGGGAAGAACCCTCACATCGTTTTCGCGGACATCGGATCGGGTGACGACTGGGAAAGCGCGGTCGACCACGTGCTCACCGGGGTGTTCCTGCACTCCGGCCAGGTGTGCTCGGCGGGTACCCGGCTGATCGTCGAGGAGTCCATTGCCGACGACTTCGTCGCCGCGCTCGTCGAACGCGCCGAGAAGATCCGGATGGGTGACGGAATGGATCCGGCCAGCGAGACCGGTCCGTTGGTGTCCGAGCAGCACCGCGCCAAGGTAGAAGGGCATGTCGCAGAAGCGATCTCGGAGGGCGCGAAGCTGTTGACCGGCGGCGCTCGCCCCACCGATCCGGCGCTCGCCAAGGGCAGCTTCTACCTGCCGACGATCTTCGACCGATGCGACCGGTCGATGGGAATCGTCCGAACCGAAACCTTCGGACCGATCCTCACGGTGGAGCGATTCACCGAAGAGGCCGAGGCGATCAGGCTCGGCAACGACACGGAATACGGTCTCGCGGCGGGCGTTCGTACGTCCGATTCGGCGCGGGGCGAACGTGTGGTGCGCGCTTTGAGGCACGGCACGGTGTGGCTGAACGACTTCGGCTACTACACCGCGGCAGCGGAGTGGGGCGGATTCGGGAAGTCTGGTAACGGTCGCGAGCTCGGACCCACGGGGCTCGCGGAATACCAAGAGCTCAAACATATCTGGCATAACACCGCGCCGAAACCCGCAGGCTGGTTCAAAGGTGAATGACCTCCGGCGGCAAGCACTTGACGAGAGGATGCCTCAATGACTGTTGAAGCAGGTTCACCGGGAGCCGATAGCGGCGGCCTGGACGATTTCGGCTACAAGGAATCCCTTGACCGCAGCATCGGCAAGTTCGCCAGCTTCGCGGCCGGGGTCAGCTACATCTCGATCCTGACCGGAACCTTCCAGCTGTTCTACTTCGGCTTCAGCAGCGCAGGCCCCGCGTACCTGTGGTCGTGGCCAATCGTCTTCGTCGGCCAGATGGCCGTCGCACTCTGCTTCATGGAACTCGCGGCGAAGTATCCCGTCGCCGGTTCGGTCTACAACTGGTCGAAGAAGCTGGGCAGCAGGATCGTCGGGTGGTCGTCGGGCTGGCTGATGCTCACCGCGTCGATCGTCACGATCTCGGCAGTCGTGCTGGCCTATCAGCTCAACCTCCCGCGGATCTGGAGCGGATTCCAGATCGTCGGCGACGGCACCGGTAAATACGACTTCGCCGCCAACGCCGTGGTGCTTGGCACCATCTTGATCGCCTTCACGACAGTCATCAACGCGCTCGGCGTGAAGCTCATGGCGAGGATCAACAGTGCTGGTGTATTCATCGAGCTAATCGCGGCGGTGCTCATCGCAATCATCCTGGCGTGCAACACTACCCGCGGTCCGGGGGTGTTCTTCCAGACCGGCGACTACGGCGCAGGTCTGCCCGGCGGGTATCTCGGTGCGTTCCTGATCGCCTCGTTGGCATCGGGCTACGTGATGTACGGCTTCGACACCGCGAGCTCACTGGGCGAGGAGACGGTGGAACCTCGCCGCACCGCACCGAAGGCCATTCTGCGGGCGATCCTGGCGTCCTTCGTGATCGGTGGCGCGATCCTGGTGTTCGCCGTGATGTCGGCGCCCGATCTCAACGATCCCAAGATCGGCGAGAGCAATGGCGGTCTGCAGTACATCGTCGAGCAAGTGATGTGGGGGCCGTTGGGCAAGATCTTCCTGGTCTGCATCGTGGTCGCGGTGACGGTCTGCACGCTGGCCGTACACACCGCCGCCATCCGGTTGACCTTCGCGATGGCGCGCGACAACGCACTTCCGTTCGGTGAGAAGCTCGCCCGCGTCAACCCGAAGACTCAAACCCCGATCATCCCCGCCGTCGTGATCGGCGTGATCGCGGCCATCATTCTGGTGATCAACATCGGCCAGCCCAAGATCTTCACCGTGCTGACCTCGATCGCGATCATCATGATCTACATGGCCTACCTGATGGTGACCGGCCCGATGCTGAAGAAACGCTTCCAAGGTCATTGGCCGCCTAAGGATCTCAAGGAGGGCGGATACTTCACAATGGGCAAGTGGGGCATGCCTGTCAACATCCTGGCGGTTGTCTGGGGCGTCGGGATGGCGGTGAACCTGGCCTGGCCGCGCGTGGCGGTGTACGGCGAGCCTTGGTACAACACGTGGGGCGCGTTCGTCTACATCGGCGTGATCCTCGGCTTCGGATTGCTGTGGTATGGCCTCAAGGGCCGTCACCACATCGGCACCCTGGAATCGCATGCGGTGGCCACCAAGTCGGAGGCAGACACCTTGGATCCGGGTCCGATCGGTGTCTGACGCAGGCACATTCGACTACGTCATCGCCGGCGGCGGGACGGCCGGCTGCGTGCTGGCCGCCCGCCTGTCCGAGGACCCGGACGTGACGGTCTGCCTCGTCGAGGCCGGGCCGTCGGACGTCGGGGACGACAACATCCTCCCGCTGTCCGAGTGGATGCATCTGCTGGACTCCGGCTACGACTGGGACTATCCGGTCGAGCCACAGGAGCGCGGCAACAGCTTCATGCGGCATGCCAGGGCAAAGGTGCTCGGCGGCTGCTCGTCCCACAATTCGTGCATCGCGTTCTGGCCGCCCGCCGAATGCCTGGACGAATGGGTAGAGATGGGCGCGACGGGTTGGAGTGCCGCTGAAATCCTGCCGTTGGTAAAGCGTTTGGAGACCAACGACGCCCCCGGCGAGCATGGACACGACGGCCCTGTCCGCTTGCAGGACGTCCCACCGAATGACCCGTGTGGCGTGGCGGTGCTCGAGGCCGCCGCGCTGGCAGGGCTTCCAACGGTGGCGTTCAACCGCGGCGAGACGGTACACAACGGGGCGGGGTGGTTTCAGATAAACGTGGGGGAGGACGGCACCCGCATGTCGACCTCGCACGCGTACCTGCACCCGATCCTCGACACCAGGCGCAACCTCGAGGTCCGCACTGGCTGCTGGGTCTCCGAGATCCTGTTCGACGAGGCCAAGAACGCCACGGGTGTGCGCTATCAACGGCCGGATCTCACGGGCTATGACACCGTGTCGGCCCGACGCGAGGTCATCGTCACCGCCGGATCCATCGATACGCCGAAACTGTTGATGCTCTCCGGCATTGGGCCGACCGCGCACCTGCGGGAGGTCGGCATCCCGGTTCGGGTGGACTCGCCGGGCGTCGGATCGAATCTCGACGACCACGTCGAGGGGCTTGTGTTCTGGGAGGCGTCCAAGCCAATGGTCACCACCTCGACACAGTGGTGGGAGATCGGCTTGTTCACCACCGTCGACGCAGGAACCCCCCAACCCGATCTGATGATGCACTACGGCAGCGTGCCGTTCGACATGAATACGCTGCGCCGCGGCTACCCGACCACCGACAACGGATTCTGTTTGACGCCCAACGTGACGCAGGGCCGCTCGCGTGGCACGGTCCGGCTGCGCAGTGTGGACTTCCGGGACCGTCCGAAGGTGGACCCGCGGTACTTCACCGACCCCGAGGGCTACGATGAACGCATCATGCTCACAGGCGTACGGTTGGCTCGCACCATCGCCGAGCAGACGCCGTTGAAGGGTTGGGTGGCAAGGGAACTGGCCCCTGGGCCCGACGCGACAACTGACGACGAGCTACTCGACTACATCCACCAGACGCACAACACCGTGTACCACCCGGCGGCCACCGCCAGGATGGGCGCGGTCACGGACCCGATGGCGGTGCTCGACCCGCAGCTTCGGGTCAAGGGCGTGTCCCGACTGCGGGTGGTCGACGCGTCGGCGATGCCCAAATTGCCCGCGGTGAACCCGAACATCACCGTGATGACCATGGCCGAGAAATGCGCGGATCTGATCCGCAAGAGCTAGCCGAACTCGCGTCCTTCCTCGGCGAGCACACGCCGTTCCAGTCGATGTCACCCGACGAGTTGGCTGAATTGGCGGCCGGGTCGGTCCGAGTGGAGTTTCCCGCCGACGCGGTGATCGCCGACTACTCGGTGCACGTGCCCGACGACATCTGGATGGTCTGCGCCGGAAACGTCGTGCTGCAGGCCGGCGCCGACGGTTCGGCGATCGACGGCATCGAACCGGGCGGCATATTCGGATACGCGCCGCTGCTCACCGGTGGCGGCATGGAGTTCGTCGCGCGGGCCACGGAGCCGAGCACGCTGATCCGGCTCCCCGGGGACCAGGTCCGTGCGCAGTTCGCCAAACCGGCGGGGCTGGCGTTTTTGGCTTCGTCAGCGTGGACCACGTCGCCAGGCAACCAACCCGCACTGGTGCCGGTCGCCGACACCAGACCGGTCGGCGAACTGGTGCACGGCGACGTGTTGTTGGTGGCGCCCGACGACTCGGTGCGCGATGCAGTCATCAAGATGACCGAACACCACGTCTCCTACGCCCTGATCCGGCTACCCGACGGTGAACTCGGCATCTTCACCGACCGCGACCTGCGCACGCGCGTCGTTGCTGCGGGCCTTCCGGTGGACGTGCCGATCGCCAAGGTGATGAGCGTGCCTGCGCGCCGTGTCACCGCGGACCTCACCGCCGAGACCGTGCTGATGGACATGCTGGAATGCGGGCTGCGGCACATGCCCGTCGTCACCACGCGCGGCGAGGTGCTCGGCGTGCTCGAAGACGCCGACCTGCTGGCGGCGTCGGCCAGGCAGAGCTTCATGCTGAGGCGGTCCATCGGACTGGCCGCCGATGCGACCGAACTACAGGCTGCTGCGCAGCGCGTGACACACACCGCCAGCGCGCTGTTCCGCAGCGGAACAAAGGCGTCGGCGACAAGCGCAATTCTGTCCGTCGTCATCGACAGCGTGGTGCGTCGGGCGCTCGAGCTCGCGCTCGTCGAAGCGGCCGCGGAACCCGGCATGCCGACGTCCGGGTTCGCGTGGCTCACGCTCGGCAGCATCGCGCGGCGCGAGGCCATGCCGTCCTCCGACGTCGACAGCGCGCTGTCGTGGCGCGACGCGCTGACCCCGGAGAGTCGTCGGTTGCGTGCGCTCGCACAGCGCACCCACACCATCCTCGACGGGTGCGGGTTGCCGTCCGACAGCAATGGGGCGATCGCGGCCAGCCCGAACTTCGCGCGCTCCCAAAGTGATTGGGCCAGCGCGGCCAAGGGTTGGCTCGGCGATCCGCTGAAGGACAAGGGGTTGATCCTGTCCTCGCTGCTGCTGGACGGCCGCGTCGTCTGGGGTGACGCCGCGCTGCATACGGTGCCTGCGGCCTACCGCAGGATGCGGACCGAGCACCCGAATGCGCTCCGGCTGCAGCTGCTCAACGCGCTCGCCGACCGGGTGCGCACGCGGTCGCTGCGGGACGTATTGGCGCGCCGTGGCGGCACCTTCGACTTGAAGAGCCATGCGGTGACGCCGATCGTCAACCTGGCGCGGTGGGGCGGTCTCGCAGGCGACGTCGCGTCGGCGTCGACGCCCGCGCGCCTTCGGGCGGCCGCGGCCAACGGCGCGCTCTCCGAACGCGACGCGTCGACGCTGGGCGAGGTCTTCGTCATGTTGCAGCGCCTGCGGATGACCCATCAGGTGGAGCAGCTCGCGCTGGGAAATCGGCCCGGCGACGTCATCACCATGTCCGAGCTGTCGCCGTTGAACCGCAGCCTGCTCAACGACGGCCTCCGTGAGATCGCCGCGGTCCAGCGGCGGGTCGGCAACTTCGGCATTCCGGCGATATAGGGTCGGATTCGATGAATGCGGGCACCGAAGACGGCGGGCGTTCCACCACCGTGCAATCGGTCGACCGCGCGCTGCTCCTGATGGAGATCCTGGCGACGTTGGGGCAGGCGGGCGTGACCGAACTCGCGGTCGAACTCGGTGTGCACAAATCGACGGTCTCCCGGCTCATTTCGGTGCTGGAGGCTAGGGGCTTCGTCGAACAGATCTCCGAACGCGGCAAGTACCGGCTCGGCTTCGCCATCACCCGGTTGGCCCGCTCGACGAACGCACAACTCGACCTGGTCAAGCAGAGTCAGACGGCGTGCGATGCGCTGGCCCTGGATTCTGGTGAGACGACGAACATCGCGATCCTCGACGGCGACCGCATCGTGAACGTCGCCGAGGCCGTCGGGCCGAACGGCATCGCGTTGCGCACGTGGATCGGCCAGATCTGCCCCGCCCATGCGACGTCGAGTGGAAAGGTGCTGCTCGCCGCACTGGGTGGCGGTGAGCTACGCGAGCGCCTGGCCGCCAGACTGGAGTCCTTCACCGACGAAACGGTGACGACGCGCGCCGACCTCGAAGCGGAGCTGCGAATTGTCCGTGAGCGCGGATGGGCCTGTGTCCATGAGGAACTCGAGGTCGGGTTGAACGCCGTCGCGGCGCCCGTCTACGACAACAGCGCCGAGGTCGTGGCAGCGCTCAGTGTGTCGGGACCGTCCTACCGGCTGGGGCAGGACGAGTTCGAGGACGTCGCCAAGCGCACGATCGCCGCGGCCGAGCGGATCAGCAGGCGCTTGGGTTGGGTCGAACCCGCGATTTCGGCGCGGAAATCGGCGCGTAGGTCCGATTAACGCGCCGAAATCACGGAGGAGGATAGATGAACTTCGAGGAGTACCGCACCTACGACGCGACCGGGCTCGCCAAGCTCGTCGCGGACAAGGAGGCGTCGGCTGCGCAGTTGCTCACGCTGGCGCGGGAACGGGCGGCCGCGGTGAACCCACGGATCAACGCGATCGTGCGCGACGTCCCCGCGGAGCCGTCGGACGCACACGATGGCCCGTTCGCCGGCGTGCCATTTCTGATCAAAGATCTCGCGCAGGACTATGCGGGGCTACCCACTGCGGCCGGGTCGCGCGCACTGATGTCCACGCCGGCCCCAGCGCATGCCACGATCGTTCAACGTTGGATCGATGCAGGCCTGGTCATCTTCGGCAAGACCAACACCCCGGAGTTCGGGGCCAAGGGCATCACCGAGTCAGACGCGTGGGGACCGGCGCGAAATCCCTGGGACCTCGGGCGGACTCCGGGGGGATCCTCGGGCGGGTCCGCAGCCGCGGTTGCGGCAGGGATCGTGCCGTGTGCGGGCGCCAACGACGGCGGCGGATCGATCCGCATCCCTGCGGCGTGCTGCGGGCTGGTCGGCTTGAAACCTGGCCGCGGCCTGACCCCGTTGGGTCCGGCGACCGCTGAATCCATGCATGGCGCCGCCGTGCAGGGCGTGGTGTCACGCACGGTGCGCGACACCGCCGCGATGCTCGACGTCATCAGTGGCGGTGAGCCTTTCGGGCCGTTCGTGCCGGGGCTACCCGAGTCGTCGTTCGCGTCGAACGTGGGAGCCGACCCTGGCCGGTTACGCATCGGCGTGCGAATACCCTCGGCGATCACCCCGAAGCCGCACCCGGAAGCCGTCGAGGCCGTCGAGGCGACGGTGCGCGCGCTGACGGAGCTGGGACACCACGTCGAGGAGTTGCCGCAGGCGCCGTACGACGACGCCGCGCTCGCCAAGGAGTTCCTACTCGCCTGGTTCGTCTACGTCGCTTGGGAACTCGCGGAGGCCAAGCGGTTGACGGGTGCAGGTGACGAGTCCTTCGAGCGCGACACGCTGATCATGGCGGCCCTTGGGCGCGCGACCAATGGCGTCGACTACCTGGACGCCGTCCAACGCCGCCATGAGCACACGCGTCGGCTGAGCGCGTTCTTCGAGTCCTACGACTTGCTGCTGACGCCCACCTTGGCCACCCCGCCGCCGAAGATCGGTCAGTTCGACCTACCGGTTGTGCTGCAGCGGGCGTCGGACGTACTGCTCAAGACCCGAACCGCGAGTCTGCTGCGCTTCACCAAGGTCGTCGACGACATGGTGGATCAGAATCTCGGCTGGGTGCCGTACACGCAGCTGGCCAATATCACTGGCCGCCCGGCAATTACGTTGCCGCTGCACTGGACCGGCGACGGGCTCCCGCTCGGAGTTCAGTTCGTCGCGCCGCTCGCGGGCGAATCGCTGCTGATCCGGTTGGCCGCGCAACTCGAACAGGCCCTGCCGTGGGCCGACCGGGTGGCCCCGGTCTAGCGGTCATCGGCGACTGTTATTGACAGCAACGTCAGAAATTATCGGGTGTGCTGCAACGATGAACATTTCAGCTATCGACTACCCCTAACAAATCACACGTGTTACGGTCCTGAGATTATCCTGAGAGCTTCAGAAAAAGGACCGTTCACATGGCATCTAAGCATCGCAAGCGCTCTCGGGCAGCAAAACGGATCGCCACCGTGGGCGCTGCCACCGCAACCGCCGCGGCGGTAGTGGTCGGTGCGGCTCCGCCGCCCGTGGCAAACGCCGCCGCCACGACGGCCACGCCGGGACTGCCGTCCATGCCGCTTGCCCCGGGTGCACCTGACCCGGCCTCGATCCCCGATCTGACCTTCGGCTACGGCTCGCAGGCCTACAACCAGTTCCAGACGTCGGGGGCAGCGCTGGAAACGGCGTTCCTGAACAACGTCAACCTGTCTGGGTTACTGCAGCGCCTTGGCTACGACCCCGCCGACATCAACACGGCGTTGGGCACCGCGCTGACGGGGGCCTTGGCCGGCCTCCCGATCGATCCCAGCGGCGTACCCGTGCTGGGCCCCATCCTCAAGAACGCCGGTATCACCAACGTGGCGGCCGTGCTCAAGCTGCTCGGGTTCGATCTCGCCGATCCGTTGGGGGATGTCGACGGGCTCAACATCATCACCGTCGGACCGCCGTTCACCCTGCTGAAGTTCGTGGGCATCGACCTCGGGTGGGTGCCAGGTTTCCCGAACTCGGTGGCCGACGACATCAACGGCACGCCCTACCTCGGCATCAGCCCGGTCTCCGTGCTCGAAACGCTCAAGGACACTCCCGGGGTTACCGACCTGCAAAAGATCACCCTGACGACGGCGATCGGCATCGTGAGCGGTGTGGTCGGTGACGGCGACGCTGTCGACGTCCGTGTACCGATCGTGCTCGGATTCGGGCTCGGCGCGTTCGCGGCCGGGATGGCCTACCCGCAGGTCGTCGCCGACCTGCCCAACCAACCTGGCGGCGCGGACTACACCGGCACCAGCCCACTGGCAGGCAGCATCACGATCCTGCCAATGATCCTGCTGCGCAACCCAGGTCGGGCCAACGGCGGACTGTTCGCGCGGTTCTATCCCGAAGCTGCATTGCTCGGCATCAACACCATCACCCCCGACACCGAGGTGAGCAGCAGCACCAATCCGAACAACGCGCTCAACATTCCGGTCGGCAATACCGGCATCGTGCTCGGTGGGGCGAACCTCATCCCGATCAAGGTCGACGGCACGGTCGAGTACGACCCGCTGTCCGACTTCCCGGCCTGGCCGAACCCAATTGCACTGGCCAATTCAGCTGCCGCATTTGCCTTCCCGACGTACATTCTGCGCGGCGTGACGGCCGACAGCCTGACCGCTGTCGAGGGCCAGGCGACGGACCAACTCGGCGACGCGCTCGGCAACACCTCCGGCCCGCTTGCGTTGAACCTGTACCTCACCGTCCCGGTCAACGACGCGCTGCCGCTGCTGGAACCGGTCAAGCTGCCGGTCGACGTGATCAACCTGTTCACCGGCGCCAACCTGAACAACCCCGTCGCCACCGCGCTAGAGCCCGCGCTGACCAGCCTGGTGAACCTCGGATACACCGACGTGACGCGCAAAGTCGACCCCGTCACCGGTGTCCCGGAATACGACCGCACCCTCGACCAGGCCGGGGTGATCACCCCGTTCGGCACGCTGCCATCCGGCGTCAACTGGGTGCAGGTGCCGGGAGACCTCATCGCTCAGTTGGCGGCGGGCACGGAGACCGCGATCGGCCAAGGGGTTGTCAGCAGCACGCCAGTCGCCAATCCGCTTGCGACCCTTGCGAATCTGCTCGGACTCAACCTCCCCGGTGCGGCCAACGACCCGAGCCCGTTGAGCGGCCTGACTAGTCTTTCCGGGCTCACTGACAACGCCGTCAATGCCGCGGCAGGCGCCACGGTCCCGGTGGCGCAGCCGCAGGCTCCAGAACCGAACGCCGCGAAGGTGTTGGCGGACAACAACGTTGCCGACACCCCAACCGTCGTCACTACTACGACCAATGCCAAGCCCGATGACCCCATCAAGGCCGCGACGGCGCGCACCCAGGCGTCTGCCAAGAAGGCGCAGGCCCGCCTGGACGCCTCGGCCAAGAAAGCCGGCGACCGGCTTGACAAGATCGCCAAGGATGGCGAGAAGCAGATTCAGAAGGTCGCCAAGCACGTGGCCGATGACGTCAAGAAGACGGTGAAAGCCGTGACCGGGGCCGCTAAGCCAGCTGATAAGGACAAGAAGGACAGCCCCAAGTCCGGCGAGTAACAAGTCCGGCGACTGACAAGTCCGGCGACTAAAAGGCATCTCGCAGGGTCGTCGCGCAGGCATGGCCATTGACTGTCTGCGGTTGGGGGATCACGAGCACCGGAGTGGTGGAGTGGGCGACTACGGCGGCCGCGACGCTGCCCTGTAGGTGCCCCAACAGCCCACTACGGCGGTGGGGTCCGAGCACGATCAGACTCGCGTTGTGCTCGTCAGCCGCCGCGACGATGCCCTTCCAGGTCGGCGCGGCCTCAACCGCCACACTGCGCGCCAGAAAGCCTGCCTCGGTGGCGAGCGCTGCCCCATGGGCGGCGGTCTGCTCGGCGGCGCGTCGGACTTCGGTGGCCTTGTCGGCATCGAAATGTGCTGTGCCGGTTGGCGTGAACCCGACGTCGACGGGCTGCCAGACGCACACGATCAGCGCGTATCGCCGTAGGGTCAGCTGGGCTGCGGCCGCTGTGATCGCGAACGCGGCGAGTTCGGATCCGTCGTAGGCGAATAGCACGGGCGCCGCATCGCGGTGGTGATTCGCCGTCGCCACGGCCGGCGCACGTTCGGTCGTTGAGGGCGCGAGCTGGATGCCTCGGACCCGGGCCAGCAGCGGGGGCGAATACCAGGCGGGGTCGTCGCCGTCGAGGAACTCGTCGAGATCGGGCTTCTGCGGTCGGGCGCCACTCAGCGCGTAGACGGCGACCCCGAAGACGGCGCCGCCGACCGCCAGGCCGAAGCCGATCCACAGGGCCTTGTCGGTACCCGCGTTGAGATCGGCCGCCGCCGTCATCGCGAAGTGCGCCAGGATCGGCGCGACCATGAAGGCCGCCACTGCCCGGAAGAGTTCGATGATCGCGAAGACGCGCTGCAGGCTGTTGGACTGAAGCGAGAAGCCCGCGACGAACAGCGCGGGTGCGACGGTGGCGCCCAAGGCAAGTCCGGTCAGGGCCGCGGCGACCATGACGAGCGGCTGGTTGGCGGGCAGGGCTATCTTGAACACGACGATTCCGGCTGCGAGCAGCACCATCCCGATCAGCGGCAGGAAGTGCATCGCCCGTTTCGTGATGACGATTCCGAACACGACCGCCATCACGATGGCGCCGCCGAGCTCCGGCAGATACAGCAGCCCGACGTGAACCGGGCTGTAGGTCTGCAGCAACACGTTGGCGGTCAGTGCGGTCGCCGCCACCGAGGCGGCCGCCGCGAACAACGCGACGCCCACGCCGGCGACCGGAATCGAACTGGTGAGCATCGTTCGAACGGTCAGCAGCGGGCGGGGCGCCAGGAACTGGTAGACGACCAGCACCACGATCACGGCCAGGCCACCGAACATCGGGATCGTCACCGCAGCGTCGCCGAAGCCGTGGCTGGTCAGCTGCGCGGCGCCGATGAACGCACCCGCGCAGCCGACCGCCGCAAGGCCGATGGCAGGCAGGTCGCGTGGTGCGTCACGATCAGCGGGCGGCGCGTCTTCGAACGTCAACGCGGCCATCACCAAGGCCAGCAGCGCGATCGCGGCGATGATCCAGAACAGCGGTCTCCAGGCGTGCGATTCGGCCTGCACGCCGCCGAGGAACGGGCCGAGCGCGACCGCCCCGAACACGCACATGTTCATGATCACGGCCGTGTTGCGCAGTTTGTCCTTCGGGAAGCCGATCGTCAGCGGTGGCGCCGCGGCGATCAGCAGCATGCTGGTGGCCAGGCCCTGCAGCACGTGTCCACTGATGAACATGCCCGCGTTCAGCGCCGACGCCGAGAGCACGGATCCAACGACGAGCACCACTGCGTAGCTGAGCAGCATCCTGCGCTGCGGCAGGTGTTGCGCGAACTGGACCGCGAGCACGGTCCCCACGGCGTACGCCGCGTTGCCCAGACCCGAGCTCAGGCTCATCGCCTGAGTGCTCATGTGGAGTTCGCCCGAGATGATCGGCACCAGCGGGTCGAGTGCCGCCGACAGGGCCAGGTATGGGATCAGCGCCAGCGTGACCATGGCGGCGACGGCGGGATACCGCCCCGCGAGCGGACCTTGCCGCATCAGTGCTGCCCGGGAACGTGCGTCGGAGCCCATCGGCTCAGGCATGTGGTCAACGGGAGCGGGGCGGGCACGTGTGCCTCCAACTTCTTCGGGGCGGGGTTTGTTCCCGCGCAGCGGTCTTTTCAGGGACTGGCTGTTTCGCGCCCGAAGCACCTACGGTTCCGGCTCAACCTATAGTGACCCTATCTAACTTTCGTCCGATCGGCCTACTTGGTGGCGTGTTCGGCAAAGCCGCCGTGCGTGCGACGCACTTCACGTGCGAATCGTTCAGCTACTGGCGCCCGCGTTGCCCGGCCAGCCAAAATCCCTGCAGTTCAGGGCAATACGATCGGACAAGGGTTTCGACTCGGTCGGGAGGTTGCTGTCGTATAACCTTCCGCATGTGGTGAACTTGGCGTTTGACGACCGCGGCAACGGACAGTCAGTCCTTTTCATAGCTGGTCAGGGCGCTGTTGGACGCACCTGGCTGCTCCACCAGGTGCCTGCATTTCTGGCCAAGGGCTATCGCGTCATCACGTTTGACAACCGGGGAGTCGGCGCAACCGCGAATGCCGACGGTTTCACGACGGCATCGATGGTGGCCGACACCGCGGAACTGATCGAGGATCTCGACGGTGGTCGGGTCCGAATCGTGGCCACCTCGATGGGCTCGTACATCGCCCAAGAGTTGATGCTGGCCCGTCCTGATTTGGTGCGCCAGGCAGCGTTGATGGCGACCCGTGGACGCCACGACCGTGCGCGCGACTTCTTTCGCACCGCGGAAAGGGATTTCGCCAACTCCGGTGTTCAACTACCGCCGAGCTACGAAGCGAAACTTCGCTTGCTCGACGGGTTTTCACCAAAGACCCTGAACGACGATCGGGCCGTTGGGGACTGGATCGACACGTTCACGATGTGGCCAACGACGACGACTCCGGGAGTTCGCGGTCAGTTCCGCATCGCGCCGGAGGAGAGCAGGCTCACCGCTTACCGGGCGATCACCACACCGGTGTTGGTGATCGGATTCGCCGACGACCTCGTGATGCCCCCGCACCTCAGTGCCGAGGTGGCCGCAGCCATCCCGAATGGGCGGTATCTGGAGATCGCCGACGCCGGACATCTGGGCTTTCTCGAACGGCCGGACGAGGTGAACTCGGCGATCTTCGATTTCTTCGCCCAGGGCCGCGTGTGACGCCGGACCCTAAGTGCCGCAGAAGGTTTGGTAGTTGCCGAAGTCGCCGGGGGCCCGCTCTGCGTACCGGTCGAGGCCTGGCCGCGCGTCATACGGCGCGGTGACTGCCACCAGCAGCTGCTCGAAGGGCACGAGGTCACCGGATGTGGCGGCCGCGAGCGCCTCTTCGACGAGGTGATTGCGCGGGATGTAGACCGGATTGACCCGATCCATCGCGGTGGCATCGGGCTCCAAGGCCAGCCAGCGGGTCGCCCAGCCGTCGAACCCGGCGAGGTCGGCGAACAATCCGCGGGCGGGTTCGGCGTCGCCGCGGGCACTGTCGCCGAGGGCGCGGAAGAACGACGTGTAGTCGACACCGTTGTCCCGCAACAACACCAGCACGTCCTCGACGAGCGAGTCGACGTCGGCGCCGCCCGTCGACAACCCGAGTTTGGCCCGTAGCCCGCTCGACCAGGCGGACTCGTAGTGGATGCCGAATCCGCGCAGCGACTCGGTCGCAAGCGCGACGGCCTGGTCCTGGTCATCGGCGAGCAGAGGTAGCAGCGTCTCGGCGAACCGGGCCAGGTTCCAGGCCGCCACCGCAGGCTGATTGCCGTAGGCGTAGCGCCCGCCGTGGTCGATCGAGCTGAACACGCTGTTCGGATCGAACCCATCCATGAACGCGCACGGACCGTAGTCGATGGTCTCGCCTGAGATCGTCATGTTGTCGGTGTTCATCACGCCGTGGACGAAGCCGACCAGCATCCACTGTGCGATCAGGCGCGCCTGCACGGCGACCACCCCGTCGAGCAACGCGAGGGATGGATTGGAGGCGCCCGCGGCTGCGGGGTAGTGCCTCGTGATCGCGTAGTCGGCCAGCCGGCGCAGCAGGTCCACGTCCCCCGTCGCCGCCACGTACTGGAACGTCCCCACCCGCAGATGGCTGCTGGCGACGCGGGCCAGCACCGCCCCCGGCAGCGGTGTGTCCCGGTAGACCTGTCGGCCCGTCGCCGCGACGGCAAGCGCCCGCGTGGTGGGGATGCCCAACGCGTGCATCGCCTCGCTGATGACGTACTCGCGCAGCATGGGGCCGACTGCGGCGAAGCCGTCGCCGCCGCGGGAGAACGGCGTCGCGCCGGAGCCCTTTAGATGCAGGTCGCGGCGGGTGCCGTCCGAGTCGACGAACTCCCCGAGCAGAAGCGCCCGGCCGTCGCCGAGTCGAGGGCTGTACCCGCCGAACTGGTGACCGGAATACGCCTGAGCCACCGGGGCGGCGCCTTCGGGCACGACGTTGCCCAGCACGAAGCGCACACCGTCGGGGCCGCGCAGCCAGCTGACGTCGAGCCCCAACTCGAGAGCCAACGCCTCGTTGAGCGCGAGCAGGCGAGGTACAGGGGCGTCAGCGGCTTGCCACGGAATCGCCAACTCGGGCAGCTCGCGGGCGAACTCCGCCTCGAGCACGACGGTGGTCTCCTGGGCGCTGGTCACCCCACCGAGGCTAGCTGCGGTGGGGTGCCGTGGGTGGAATGCTCAGTATCCGGCGTCGAACTCGATGGGCAGCGTGTGAGGTCCACTGAGCCCGGTGAGCGGCTTCCACGGGGCCGGGCCGGTGCGTCGGGCGTTGGGCATGCGTCGCGTCATCACCGTCAAGGCCTCCGCGAGCTCGAGCCGGGCCAGGTGGGCGCCGAGACAGTAGTGCATGCCGCCACCGAACGTGAGCAAGGCAGGCGCGCCCGTACGGGTGATGTCGAGGACGTCGGGGTCGTCGTAGACGGCGGGATCGCGGTTGGCTGCCCCGGTGTTGGCGATGACCGTGGTGCCTGCCGGGATCCGGACTCCTGCGAGTTCGACGTCCTCAAGCGCAGCGCGGAACGTGGCGAACGTGATCGGGGAATGGCGCATGGTCTCCTCGACGGCGCCCGCCGCGAGTTCGGGGTGCTCGGCGAGGAGCCGCCACTGGTCGGGCTGGTCGCAGAGCACCTGTATCGACGCGGCCACCTGGTTGCGGGTGTCGGTGCCCGCGGTCAGCAGCCCGGCGGCGAGCATGCGGAGCTCGTCGGCGTTGAGGCGATCGCCGTCGTCCTCGGCGCGGATCAGCTCGGAGATCAGATCGTCGGTCAGGGTGTGGCGTCGTTCGGCGACCATCTCGTCGACGTAGGCGTCGAGCGCGCTCCATGCGGTCAGCACGGCGGACTCGTGCTCGGCGGCGTTCCATGTGAAGGCCTTGAAGATGTCGTCAGTCCAATCCGAGAACAGTTGCCAGTCTTCAGATTTCGCACCGAGCAGCGCGCAGATGATCGGAATCGGATACTGGCGCGCGATATCGGACACGACGTCGCAGCGGCCGTTGGCGCTCTGGCGGTCCACCAGGTCGCCGATGACGTCGACGACGGTCGTGCGGAGCCGGGCGGTCGCCCGCGGAGTGAACGCCTTGGCCACCAGCCGGCGCAGGCGTAGATGCGAGGCGCCATCGAGCGAAATGATGAGGCTGGCCACCCGGTCCCACAGTGGGCCGGACGTGATGCCCTGGCTGGCGAGCATCATGCCCTCGGGCATACGGAATCGTGAGTCGCGCAGCACTGCGCGCACCAGCTCGTAGGTGAGTAACTCTGGTCCGTGCGGCCCGATTGCGATCGGCGCCTGTGCGCGGGCCCGCCGAAGGACGTCGTGCGCCTCGTCGGGGCTTTCGGCCAGCGTGTAATCGATGGTGGGTAGCCCGGCTTCGAAGACGCTCGGGCAATTCGGTCGGTCAATCGTGATGGTCATGGCGGACTCCCTAGTCGTGCTCAAGACACCAGAAGTGTTAATCGCCGCGACCAGGACGAGGTGAGTAGTGCGCTACTCGAATTCGGGCCACTACCTCCGGCAACGCCGAGAACAGGGACGGTAGGTAAGCTCAGCTCTTTGCGGGGGCTGATTCTTCGCCGTGGTCGACACCGTCGTCGGCTGGCCGCAGCCTCCCATCAGTTCGATCAGGAGCAGTCCGTTGAGCCTCAATACCATCGCGCTGGAGCTCGTCCCGCCGAACGTGGAGCGCGGCCGCGAGCAGGCCTTGGAAGACGCTCAGAAGGTGCTGAAGAGCTCCGAAGAGGCGGGGCTCGCCGGCCGAATTCGCCACGTGATGATCCCGGGCATGATCGAGGAGGACGGCGACCGTCCCGTCGAGATGAAGCCGAAGATGGACGTGCTGGACTTCTGGTCGATCATCAAGCCCGAGCTGCCGGGCGTGAACGGGCTGTGCACCCAGGTCACGGCGTTCCTCGACGAGCCGACGCTGCGCGAGCGGCTGACGATCCTCAGCGACACCGGCATCGAGGGCATCGCCTTCGTCGGCGTCCCGCGGACCATGAACGATGGGGAAGGCTCCGGCGTCGCACCCACCGACGCGCTGTCGTTGTTCGATTCTCTGGTCCCCAACCGTGGCGTGATTCTCATCCCCACCCGGGATGGCGAGCAGGGCCGCTTCCAGTTCAAGTGCAATCAAGGCGCCACCTACGGCATGACGCAGCTGCTGTACTCCGACGCCATCGTGGACTTCCTCACGGAGTTCACCAAGACCAACGATCATCGGCCCGAGATCCTGTTGTCGTTCGGGTTCGTGCCGAAGGTCGAGACCAGGATGGGCCTGATCAGCTGGCTCATCCAGGATCCGGGGAACGCCGCGGTGGCCGCCGAGCAGGACTTCGTGAAGACGTTGGCTGGCACCGAACCGGCAGAGCGGCGAAAGCTGATGGTCGACCTGTACAAGCGGGTCATCGACGGGGTCGGCGGCCTTGGTTTCCCGCTGAGCGTCCACTTCGAGGCGGCCTACGGCATCAACACGCCGGCCTTCGACACCTTCGCCGACATGCTCGAGTACTGGTCACCAGACCGCGGCTAGGCCCTTTGGCCGGCGCGTGTTCCATGGGCCATCAGCCTCTCGGCCAGACGACGTTCGAAGTGCCCAGCTCCGAGCGACAGTTCCGATGCATGGACGGTTGTCGCTGCGAGCTGGGCAAGAAGAGCAGGCGATGCCTGCCAGCGGACAATGGGACGTCCTCCTATGCCGATTGGTGAAGCAGGGCTTCGACGACGGAAAGCACCTGTGCGGCACCGTCTTCACTGCCGATTCGGCGGGCAAGCCGCTGCGTGCGCGCGCGCAGTTCGGGGTCGAAGGCGGCGCTGCGCATCGCTTCGGCGAGTCGCTGGGCGTCAAGACGGCGCTGCGGAATCGTGGCGGCACTGACGCCAAGGTCCTGAAGGCGGCGGGCCCAGAACGGTCCGTCGCCGAAGGCGGGCAGCGCAATCGTGGGCACGCCTGCGCGCAGGCCCGCCGCGGTGGTTCCTGCGCCGCAGTGATGCGCAACGGCCGCGACTTGGGGGAACAGCCAACTGTGCGGGACGTCGCCGATGGTCAGCACGTCGTCATCGGCCGCGTCCAAACCAGTCCACCCGGTCTGGACGATGGCGCGCACACCCGCCTGCCGCGCAGCCGCTTGGATGACGCTGGACAGCTCGTCGGCGCGACCGGCGGTGGTCATCATGCTGCCGAAACCCACGAAGATCGGAGCGGGACCGGCGGCCAGGAAGTCCGTCAGCGCGGGTGGGGGCGTCCAGTGGGGTTCATCGGCTGGCCACCAGTAGCCGGTGACGTCCAAACCGGCTCGCCAGTCGACTGGACGCGGCGCGACCGTCGGCGAATAGCCATGCAGGACAGGCCAATGCGTCTCGGCGCGGCGACGGCGTAGGGCCCGAGTGGAGGTCTTGGGCAGACCAAGGTCCCGGCGGAACCCGGCTACGACGCCACCGTAGCTGCGGTCCATCAGCCAGGCGCCCGTGTCGGCGGCGAGCCGGTTGCCTACCGCTCCCGCGGACCAAGCGCCCAGCACCGTGGGTGGGTAGTCCTTGGTGCGCGAAAGCGGTTGCAGCCGTACACCTATCGATGGGATTCCCTTGGCCTCGGCCAACTGGTGGCCGACCAACTCCGAGAACGGTGACAGCAGCATGATGGCCGCCGGCTCGTCGCCGACAGCGGCCAGGACGGCCTCGCCCATGGTTCGCATGCCGGCCGGTGAGGCGAATGCGGCAAGGCTCTTCATCGGGTTCGCATCGCCAGCCGTCGCGGGATCCGGTTCCGCGGGCAACTCGCGAAATCCCAACCCGCAGTGCCTGATCATGTCGGCGAACGGCGTGTACGCGGCGATGGCCACCTCATGCCCAGCGGCTTTCAGGCGTACTCCTATGCCGGTCAGCGGGGCCACGTCGCCGCGACTGCCGATGGCAACGATCACAACCGTGCTCATTGGGCGGCTCCTACCGCGCGGCCGAACAGATCTGCCACGTCCTCGCCGTAGGAGCGCGCGTCGAAATCCGGATCGTGCAAGATCTTCTCCACCACGGCGTTGACGGCGCCGCGAAGTGCGAGCGCCACCGAACCGACTGGGAATGCGCCGAACTCGCCGTCGCTTTGGCCAGCAAGCAGAATTGCGGTGGGATCCAGTACGGCCAGTTCCTTGTTGAGCTCGGGGTTGAGCCCCAGCTGGTCGAAACGGCGTCCGTCGCTCGGGCGATAGCTCGTACCGAGTTGGGTCAGGGCCGCCAAGTGGACACGGTGCGTGTCGAAGTATCCGACGCTGGCCTGGATGTAGGCATTCAGTTTGCCGGCCGCCGTGACCTCGGCGTCGATCGCAGGCCGGACCGCGGCAAGCGCCGCGCGGTACATCTCCTCGATGATCGCGTCGACCAGATTGTCCTTGGTCCCGAAGTGGTAGAGCACTGCGCTCATCGCCACTCCCACCCGGTCGGCGATCTTGCGGATCGATGTCTGAGCCCACCCGACCTCGGCGATCACCTCGATCGCACATCCGACGATCTGCGCCTTGCGCGCGGAGCGGGTGAAGGTCTGCCCGCGTTCGTCGACTGATCGCACAACCTAAACTTAGATCAAGTGATCAGTAAATGAAAGCCGTCCCGGGGATGACTTTCGGTGCGCCGCGGGGTCTACACGAGTAGCCGAACACCAAAAGCCGACCCGACCAGAAGGCGGAGACCTGTGGAAAAAACTCACACCGCGGCCCGGCGGCAGAGCTGGGAAGATTCACCGGAGGGTTATCCGCAGTCGGCCGCGAAACGGGGTGATGCGAAATGAGTGCGCGCATCGCCATGCTGGGACGCCGGGTCTACGCGGCGAGCGCCGTGTGTTCGGCTGTGCTGCACGCAATTTCGCTCGGACACGTCAGCAACGTGATGGCGGCGCTTCTGATGATGGTCATGGTGATCGGGTGCCTCTACTGCGCGCGCGACATCTGGCTGCGTGGAACGTTGCGGGCCTGGGTGCTCGTCGCGTCGATGAACTTGGCCATGATCGCGATCCACCTGCCGATGTCGTTCACGCACCATCACGGTGGCGGCATCGGCGCAGCGGCGCCGATGTCCGACTCGACCGCCATGACCCTGGCCACCGCCCTAGCGGTGCTCGAGGTGACAGTCGCCGCAGTGGTGCTGTTCGCGCGCACCCGCGCCCCGCAGCTGGTGTTCAACCAACCGACGTGACATGAAGTCATGTCATGGTTCGTGCCATGGTGGGGGTCATGACGACACCGCCAGTCGGCCGCCTGGGAGCGACCTCGATCGATTGCCCCGACCCCGTCGCACTCGCCGACTTCTATGGAGCGCTGCTCGGCATGCGCAGGCTCGTCGAACTGCCCGACGGCAGCCTCATCGCCATCACCGACGGCGCCCAAACGCTGGCGATGATGCGCGTATCGGACTACGTCCCTCCGACCTGGCCAGCGCCGGGACAACTCCAGCAGATGCACCTCGACGTCTTCGTAGCCGACTTGGACGACGGGGTGGACCGGGCCGTTGCGTTGGGCGCCCGGCTCGCCGAGCATCAGGCGGACCCGTCCCGGTGGCGGGTGCTGCTCGACCCCGCGGGACATCCCTTCTGCCTCACGACCGTGGGAGCGCACTGAGCACGGCCCGCCTATCCTTGCGCGAGTGTCCGTTACGTCCCCAACCACCGCCTCCGCGCTGCGCGCCCGGCTAGACGGACTCACGATTCGGGACGCCGCCCGGCTTGGCCGCAAGCTCAAGAACGCCAACCCCGACAAGCTGGCCAGCCTCGCGGAGCAGTTCACCGCCGCTGAGGCGCTGGTCGCGTCGCGGCTGGCGGCGGTCCCTGCGATCACCTACCCGGACCTTCCCGTCAGCGAGCGGCGCGACGAGCTGGCCGCCGCCATCCGTGCCAACCAGGTCGTCGTGGTGGCTGGCGAGACCGGGTCGGGGAAGACGACGCAGTTGCCGAAGATCTGCCTCGAACTTGGCCGTGGCATCCGCGGGACGATCGGTCACACGCAGCCGCGCAGGCTGGCCGCACGCACCGTTGCGCAGCGCATCGCAGACGAACTGGACACTCCGCTGGGGGAGGCCGTCGGCTACACGGTGCGCTTCAACGACCACGCCAGCGACCGCACTCTCGTGAAGTTGATGACCGACGGCATCCTGCTCGCCGAGATCCAGCGTGACCGAAGGCTGCTGCGCTACGACACGTTGATCCTCGACGAGGCCCACGAGCGCAGCCTCAACATCGACTTCCTGCTCGGCTACCTCCGCGAACTGTTGCCGCGGCGACCCGACCTGAAGGTGATCGTGACGTCGGCGACCATCGAGCCGGGGCGCTTCGCGGAACACTTCGGGTCGGGCACCCCGATCGTCGAGGTATCGGGCCGCACCTATCCCGTCGAAATCCGTTACCGCCCTTTGGAAGTCCCGGTGCCGTCGTCGGACGACGATGATCCCGACGACCCCGATCACGACGTCGTTCGTACCGAGCTACGCGATCCGACCGACGCGATCGTCGACGCCGTCAAGGAACTGGCGAACGAGCCGCCTGGCGACGTGCTGGTGTTCCTGTCCGGTGAGCGCGAGATCCGTGACACCACCGAGGTACTCCGCGGCGCCCTCGAACACACCGAGGTGCTACCGCTGTACGCCCGCCTCGCTACCGCCGAGCAACAGCGGATCTTCCAGCCGCACACCGGGCGTCGCGTCGTGCTTGCCACCAACGTGGCCGAGACGTCGCTGACCGTCCCTGGCATCCGCTACGTCGTGGACCCTGGGACGGCGCGCATTTCGCGATACAGCCGTCGCACCAAGGTGCAGCGGCTACCCATCGAGCCGATATCCCAGGCATCGGCCGCGCAGCGGGCGGGGCGTTGCGGGCGCGTCGCACCGGGGGTGTGCATCAGGCTGTACTCCGAGGCGGACTTCGACTCACGGCCGCGCTACACCGACCCCGAGATCCTGCGGACAAATCTCGCGGCCGTGACATTGCAAATGGCGGCAATGGGACTCGGCGACATCGAGGACTTCCCGTTCCTCGATCCGCCCGACCAACGCAGCATCCGCGACGGCGTGCTGCTGCTCCGCGAACTCGGCGCGTTCGATCGCGAGGGCGCCATCACCGACGTCGGCAGACGGCTCGCGCAGCTGCCCGTCGACCCGCGCATCGGTCGCATGATTCTGCAGGCCGACGTCGAGGGGTGCGTGCATGAGGTGCTGGTGCTGGCCGCCGCGCTGTCGATCCCCGACCCGCGGGAGCGGCCCGCCGACCGTGAGGCCGCCGCTAGACAGAAGCACGCGCGTTTCGCAGACGAGCACTCCGACTTCGTGTCGTACCTCAACCTGTGGCGATACCTCGGCGAGCAGCGAAAGGAGCGTTCGGGCAGTGCTTTTCGACGGATGTGCCGCGAAGAGTTCCTGCACTACCTGCGCATCCGAGAATGGCAGGACCTCACCGGCCAGTTGCGCGACATCGCCCGTGGGCTCGGTATCAGGGAGGCAGGCGATCGGGAACCGGCCGATCCTGCGCGGGTGCACGCTGCGTTGACCGCTGGGCTGCTGTCGCACATCGGGATGAGAGTGGGCGACACCCGTGAGTTCGCGGGCGCACGCAACTCGCGGTTCGTGCTCGCACCCGGATCGGTGCTGACGAAGCGTCCACCGGGGTGCGTGGTCGTCGCGGACCTCGTGGAGACCAGCAGGCTGTACGGGCGGACCGCGGCGCGCATCGATCCGGCGACGGTCGAACGCATCGCCGATCACTTGGTGCAACGCAGCTACAGCGAGCCGCACTGGGAGGCCAAGCGTGGCGAGGTGGTGGCCTTCGAGCGCGTCACGCTCTTCGGGTTGACGTTGGTGGCGCGCCGCCGCATCGGTTATGCGGCAATCGAACCCGCGCTTGCCAGGGAACTGTTCATCAGGCATGCGCTGGTGGAGGGCGACTGGCAGACCCGGCACCACTTCTATCGCGACAACGTCGCACTGCTCACCGAACTCACCGAGCTCGAGGAGCGGGCCAGGCGGCGCGACCTGCTCATTGGCGATGATGAGCTCTACGCGCTCTACGACGCCCGCATTCCCGCGGAGGTGGTGTCCGTTCGACATTTCGATGCGTGGTGGAAGAAACAGCGGCACCGCACGCCGGACCTACTCACCTTCACTCGCGACGACCTGCTGCGTGCCGACGACGCCGCCGACCGACCGGACAGCTGGGTGGCGGGCGACGCAGTGCTGCCGCTGAGTTACCGCTTCGAGCCGACCGCCGAGGACGACGGCGTCACCGTGCACGTCCCTGTCGACGTGCTGGCGCGGCTGGGTGGGGATGAATTCGCCTGGCACGTACCGGCATTGCGCGACGAGTTGGTCACGGCGCTCATCAAGTCGCTTCCGAAGCAGCTGCGCCGCAACTTCGTGCCGGCGCCCGACACCGCGCGCGCCGTGTTGGCCGACCTCGACCCGGACCGCGAACCGCTACTCGAGGGGCTCGCGAACGCCTTGCTGCGGCGCACGGGAGTACGGGTGCCGCTCGACGCGTTCGACCTCGACAAGCTTCCAGCGCACCTTCGCGTGACGTTCGTCGTGGAATCCACCGACGGCGGCGAACTGGGCCGCGGCAAGGACATCGAAGCGTTGCAGGAGCGGCTGGCCGCGCCTGCGCGGGACGCGGTCGCAGCGGCGGTGGCCGACGGACTCGAACGCACTGGGTTGCTGGCGTGGCCGGACGACCTGGCCGAACTGCCGCACGCCATCGAGCGTCAAGCCGCGGGCCGCACGGTCCGCGGCTTCCCGGCGTTGGTCGATGCGGGTGCAGGAGTCGACGTTCGGGTGTTCGCGACGGAGGCCGAGCAAGCGGCCGCGATGGGTCCTGGTACCCGCCGGTTGCTACGGCTGGCATCACCGTCGCCAGTGAAAGCCGTTGAGCGAGCGCTCGATCCGCGGACCCGGCTCGCGCTCAACACAAATCCCGACGGCACGCTTGCCGCCCTGCTCGAGGATTGCGCGGATGCCGCGGTGGACGTGTTGGCGCCGACGCCCGCGTGGAGTCAGGTTGAGTTCGCCGCGTTGCGTGACCGCGTGACCGCTGCGTTGACGCCAACGACGCTGGACGTCGTCGGACGCGTCGCGAAGGTGCTCGACGCGGCGCAAGAGGTTCGGCTTGGGATGCCCGACACCCCACCTGTTGCACACGCCGACGCGATCGCAGACGTCCGCGCGCAGTTCGACGGGCTGCTGCCCAAAGGGTTCGTCACCGCTACGGGCGTCGCGCATTTGGCCGATCTCGTCCGCTACCTGACCGCCGTTGCGCGCCGGTTGGAACGACTGCCGCAGGGGCTCGCTGCCGATCGCGAGCGGATGTTGCGGGTACGAGCGGTGCAGGACGCCTACGACGAACTGCTCGCGACGCTGCCGAGGGGTCGGGCGGACGCCGACGACGTACGCGAAATCGCCAGGCAGCTACAGGAGTTGCGCGTCAGCCTGTGGGCCCAGCAGCTGGGTACCCCGCGGCCCGTCAGCGAGCAACGCATCTACCGCGCCATCGACGCCATTCCGCGGTAGCTCCTGATCATGTTGCGCTGCTCGCGCCTACGGCCGTAATCGACACCACGGTCGCCAAAACGTGGTGCCGCGCCGTGTTTGGCAGCCCTGGTGGCATGATCGCAGCCGCGGTGTCGTTTTCGCGTGTAGGAATCAAAGCGGGTGCGTACGTTCGAGGCATGAACGGCTCTGTCACCGTCGAAATGGCTGCGCCCGCGCTGGACGTCTGGAACCTGGTGGCCGACGTGCGCAATACGGGGCGGTTCTCGCCGGAAGTGTTCGATGCGGAATGGCTCGACGGCGCCGACGGGCCCGCGCTTGGTGCCCGGTTCCGCGGGCACGTGAAGCGCAACGAACTCGGGCCGGTGTACTGGACGACCTGCCGGGTGACCGCGTGCGAGCCCGGTCGCGAGTTCGGCTTCGCGGTGCTTCTCGGCGACCGCGCCGTCAACAATTGGCACTACCGGTTCGAGCCGAAGGCCACCGGCACCGAGGTGACGGAGTCGTTCTGGACCCCGACGGCCCCACTGCTGAGTCCGCTAGAGCCGCTGTTCTTCCTACGCCGCAGGCGCAACGTGCGCGACATGGGCAAGACGCTGGCGCGCATCAAGGAAGTAGTCGAGACAGGCTGAGCAAAGCCTCCATAGACTGGCCGGGTGGCAGACGATCGGCTCTCCCCGGACGACGCTCACATCCTCAACCTCGAATCGGCAGCCATCACAGGCCACACCCTCAAGCTCGTAATCCTCGAGCCAGGACCCCCGCTGGACGTCGACGCGCTGCGGTCCGCCGTCGCGGCGCGACTCCCGAATCAGCCGCGGGCCACCGAACGGGTGGACACCAGCGGAACCGATGCACGGTGGGTCGAGGCAACGGATTTCGACATCGACGACCACGTGCGGAGCCGCATCGACGGTTCGGCCGCAACACGTGAGGACCTGTGGCGAATCGTCAGCGGACTGATGTCCGAGCACCTCGACCGCAGGCACCCGCTCTGGACGTTCGACGTGATCGGACCGCTCGCCGACGGGCGCGAGGCCATCGCGGCGCGCATCCACCATGCGATGTGCGACGGGATCGCCGCCGTGCGCTTCCTGGACACCGTGCTGTTCGACGCCCAATCACTGACTCCTGCCGGAGCCGGTCGTATCGGCGTGCACGCCGCACCGCCGGCACACTCGCGGCGCGACGAGGCCCGCAGGATGCCGGGCGCAGTAGTCCGTGAGCTCGGACACCCAAGCGCCCGTTCGCCTTTCGACCGTCCGATCACGGTCAGCAGAGAACTTGCCTTCACCGACGTTCCGCTCGCCGGCCTGAAGGAGATCGGCGCGTCGAGGCCAACCCGCGCGACGGTCAACGACGTGCTGCTCACCGTCGTCGGAGGCGGCCTGCGCACCTGGCTCGAACGCCACGAAGGGCTGCAGCGCCATCTGCGCGCCCAGGTGCCGGTCAGCCTGCACCACCGCGACGAGGATGCTGCCGACCTCGGCAACCGCGATTCCTTCATGAACGTCGATCTACCGCTTGGCGTACGGGATCCGCTCACCATGCTCGACCTGATCAGCGCGCAGACGCGGGAGCGCAAACGCCTCGACGACGCCGACGAGATGTACGACCTGCTACACGCCCTCGGCGCCGTGAAGTACGTCGGCAAGGCCGCGAAGCGGTTGACGAACAGCCCGCGCGAGTTCAGCCTCTCCATCTCGAACGTCCCTGGCCCGCCATCGGTCGTCGAGGTTTCCGGCCGCCGCGTCGCGAACCTCTTCTCGTCATCGGAGCCCGCGGCGCACCACGCGCTGCGCATCTCGGCGATCTCGTGTGCGGGAGCCATCGGGATCGGGCTCTGCACTGATCCGCAAGCGCTGCCCCACATCGCCAAGATGGCCGAGGCGGTCGAGGCGGCCTACTTCGAATTGCGCTCTGCGGCAACCCAATAGGAGCATCGACTACATCCACGCCGGGCGCCGATCTGATCGTCGGAGTGGCGCTCTCGTATTCCTCGGGCAGGACTTAGTTGAGCTGGCTGTGTAGCCGGCGGTTGTCGTCCTTATCCAGGTGACCTCGTCAACCTTGGTCAGGTCAGGGTGCTGCGCCCGCTAGTTGGCTCGGTGCATGTTCTGGACAACTACTGTGGAACCGTCCCAACGCAGGTCGGCCATCATCTTCACGGTCGGACAACACATTCCGTCATTCGGACCGTTGGCCATCCATGTCACATGTGCGACACCGTCCGAGATGGACAGGTCGGTAACGATTTCACGGCCGCCGTGGGTAAGGTCGCCGAGGTCGACTCCACCCAGCCGCGTGGGCCCGGCGACATCGAGCTTCGCGCCCGGCGTATAGAGCTCCACGGTCTCCGGCCACCCAACCCCGCCCGCATTGCAGTGGATGACCATAGCGGCGTCGCCTCCGCCCCCAGTCAGGTCTCCAAACGCCACCTTGTAGGCGCCGGTTCCGTAGTTCAACGCGATCCCGACGTTTCCGCGATGCCCCTCTTGTGGCGGCAATTGCATGTTTCTCAGTTGGCCTGGATCATGCTCGCATAGCGCCGGCACGGGCGCGCGCTGCAAGTCATCGAACGTGACCGCGGGGCTACCAGGCGTGGGCACCGGGATCGCAGGATCGGCTTTGGACAGCTCTGTTGTGTGCGCACAAGCGGCCACTGCGACGGCCGACAGAAGGCCGATCAGCTTGACGGCCCGGGACTGAAGCAGCACCCGCCGGTGCGAAACCTCGGCGCACATATCGGGTCCCCTCGGTTGAGGGTGATTATTGATCGCGCCCATCAGTGTCACCGTTATCACTCCAGCTTGTAGGACTTCCGCGAGATGTGGAAAAGCGACCGGTGCTGCTAGCCCGCAGCCAGCTTTACTACCTGATGGTTGGCGCGGTCGGCGACGTAGACATTGCCTGCCGCATCCACTGCCACCGCATACGGATCGCCGAGGCCGACGAAGGGGAGGACGGTCTCGGTGTTCGTCCCGGCCGCAAGCTTGAGCACCCTCTTGTTGCTCTCGTCGGCGACGTAGAGGTTTCCTGCGGCGTCCACCGCCAGGCCGTGCGAGTCGATGGTGTACGGCACGGTCAGAGCTGTGAACTGCAGGTCGGATTGGGTGTAGGACCCGGCTGCGAGCTTGACGCCCCGGTGAATGGAATTGTCGGCGACGTAGACGTTGCCTGCAGTGTCCACCGCGATGCCGTCGGGATCCTCGATGCCGCTAGCGGCCAGCACGGTTTGGGTGTTCGTCCCTGCAGCCAACTTCACCACTCGATTGTTGCGAAGGTCGGTGACGAACACGTCGCCAGCGGTATCGACCGCCACTCCCCGAGGATCGGTACCCGAAAATGGCAGCGCAGTCCAGGTTTTCGCGTCAGACGACACCTTCAGCACTCGGTCGTCGTCGTCGTCGACGACGTACAGATTTCCCGTGGTGTCGACCGCCAGGCTTCTCGGGGAGAAGTCGCGGCCAGCCAACGACAGATTGTGTTGGGTGTTCGACCCGGCCGCCAACTTGACCAAGCGGTTGTCGTTGCCCTCATGGTTGTCGACGACGTAGACGTTGCCTGCAGTGTCCACGGCCACCGCCCACAGGTCGTCGAGGCCGGTGAACGGCAGCACCGTTTGTCGGCAGGGCGGCGGCGCTGACTCCGCTGGGGCCAGTTTCACGACTCTGTTGTTGCCTGCGTCGACCACGTAGACGCTTCCGGCAGCGTCCATGGCCGCACCCTGTGGGCCGGTGAGGCCGGTGAACGGCAGAGCAGTCTGGGTGCATGATCCGGCCGCCAACGTTGTCACCTTATTGTCGAAATAGGTTGCGACAGAAACCCTTCCCGAGGTGTCTACAGCCACGCCGACGGGACCCTGGAGGCCGTCGAACGGCAGCACCTCCGATGACTTCGCCCCAGCCGTCAACTTCACCACGCGGTTGCTACCGAAGTCGGCGACATACAGGGTGCCCGCGGCATCCACCGTCACACCGCGCGGCAATAGGTCGTTGGTCAACGGCAGTACCGCCTGGGTGGTCGACCCTGCGGGCAACGTGACGACTCGGCCGTTGCCGTAGTCGGCGACGTAGACCGTGCCCTTCGCATCGACCGCCACGCCATCCGGACCGCTCAGGCCCGTGAACGGCAGCACCGTCTGGGTGTTCGACCCAGCTGCCAACTTGACTACACGGTCGTTGCGGTCGTCGGTGACGTAGACGGTGCCTGCGGTGTCCACGGCCACGCCGTCGGGGTAGTCGAGGCCGGAGAACGGCAAAACGATAGGGCTCTTGGACCCGGGTTCCAACTTGACGACGCGTTTGTTGCCGCTGTCGGCGACGTAGACAGCGCCGCTGGTGTCGACCGCGACGGCAGCGGGGTGGTTGAGACCGGTGAACGGCAGCACTGTCTGTTGTGGCGCGGGCGTTGACGGCGACGACGCATGGCACGCTGCGACGCCGAGGAAGGCAACGGCGAGTGCGGCGATCACGGCGTTTCGGCGCAGTCGCGCGGGCATGGGCCGTCGCACGCTACTGCTCGCCCACGTACGGAATTGCCTTGATGACCGAGCCGCCGTTGAGCGGCGGCCCCAGGAGCACCGTAGAGGTGCCGGCGGCGGGGTCGTAGTCCAGCAGCGACTGGGCGGGTCCGCAGCCAGCGACCATGGCTTGGAGGTCGAGGTTGCCGCCGTGGGCGCCGATGACGTAGATGCTGTGGCCCGGAACGACATTGGGCACCGACACCTTGGACACCGTGCCGTCGGCGTTGAGCTTGCCGAGATGGATGGCGCCGCAGCCGCCCAGGTACTGCACGTAGGTGCCTGCCGGCAGTTGCCAAGCGTTCACGTCGCCGGTGTCGTGTGATGACGGGTCGGTGATCGGCGCGGTCAGCGCGGTCGGTGGCGTGCCGTCGACGGGGACCAGCCACAGCTGTTGCGGCTGGCTGTCGGCGCTGCAGCTGGCGAGGACGGTTTTCGCGCCGTCGTCCCACCACCGCACCGGAGTGCAGCTAGCGTCCGCAACTGGCAGCGCCTTGCCGACTGTCCCGTCGTTGCCCATCAGTGCAAGGCCTGATTCGGTGCCCAGTACCAGCTGCGTGCCGTCCGGCGTGTAGATGAACCCGCCGGTGAACTTGCCCGCGAGCTTGTCGGTCGGGTAGGTCAACTGCTTGTTGCCGGCAAGGTCGACGCGCTCAAGAGATGATGTCCGGTCATTGTCGGACCGAATGGTCAGCAGCAACGCCTTGCCGTCGGGGCGCGTGAAACGAAGAGACCCGTTGACGGGCAATGTGGTCTGAGCGCCGGTGTGCAGGTCGACCATGATGGCCGTCGGGGGTTTTGCATACTCCGCGTAGAAGAGAGCGTGGCCGCCGTCGCCCGACCAGTCGACCAACTCCGGGCTCGACATGTCGCCGGGAGGCGGGAACGTGGTGATCGCGTAGCGGCCGCCGGCCGGGTTGACGAGGTACAGCGTCTCGGGGACCGTGCCGGGCGACGGCGAGCCTGCGGGAGGCGATTCGCCCGGAGCCACGCGGACGGCCGGGCTCCACATGGCGAGCATCCAGCCCGGACCGACTTGTGACCAGGGCACGTCGCCGATCGGCCCCTCGACGCCGTGAGCCGCCATCTGTGCAGCCGCGGTCGATGTGGATGGCGTCGGGGTTTCCGGCGCGGCGGGGTGCGATGCGGTCGAATCGTTCGACGAGCATCCAGCAGCCAGCAGCGCCGTCAGCGCGACGAGGCCCGCCAGGCCGCGCCATGTCCTGCCCTTGACCATCTTGGCTCCTTTTCCGCGAGCGGTACACGTTCGACAGCAGTCGCCGTTCACTGGTGCTGTGGCAATCACGGTCGGCTAACGACCTAGGTATTGCGGGCAGTAGGCGGTCATCGAGGCAGTGACCATCGCTTCGTCCTGCTGTCGGGTCGCGAACACGTGCTTGGCGGCGAAGGCCGCGATGACCCGGTCAGGGGTAGTAGTGCCCTCGTCGAGGTTTTGGCACACGGCATGTCCCGCCGAGATTTCGGCAGCGGGACTGATCTGCGGGATGCCGGCCTGCGCGAGGGCAGCCACGTAGGTGTCATCGACGGTGTCGGCGTTGGCGCTGCCAGCCCCGGCCATCACGGCGAGTCCGAGCATGCCCGCGGCGAGCATCGTGCCGGCGATCGACTTGGTACAGCGAGTGGTGAACATTGTGGGTCCTTCGGATGGTTGACGTTGGCCTTTGCGGGCAACGTCATCGTCGAGGAGGGCCCTTGGCAGATTCTTGGCGGCAGCGTAATCGGGCGGTTTGCCAGCGTACGCCCCAGATTCTGCCGACCCGGGCCAATTCGGCCAGGCCAACATGGTCCAAGGCCCGACGCGAAGGTCATGCGCGCCGTGACGAATTCGAGTGCACCATGACCCGGTGGCGTGATGACCTCGAACGCGCACACGCCCGCAGCGTAGGGGTGACCCCGGTGTCCGCCCAGTGCAGCAGCCCGGGTTATTTGCCAGACCGATTCCACAACGCATCTGATTGCTGCCACGCGTCGATCAATTTCTGCCATCGGAATTAAGCCGCTGAACAGCACGTTATGAGTGACATACCGGATCGGAAAGACGCGAGCCGGAGTCAGTTCAAAGAAGGAAGAGGCTTCGAGATGAAGAAGTTTGGATTTGCCAGCATCGCCGCCACCGGATTCGCCGCCGCCCTCATCGGGCTGGCAGGCCCCGCGCAAGCCGACATCGGCCACCACGACTGGGTGCACAACAACCAGCAGCACGCGCAGACCGGCGTCGTCACCTCGACGGTCGGCAACGGTCGCTGACGTTCACGAGATAAGAGGGGCATCCGGAAACGGGTGCCCCTCTTTTCGTGTTCGGTCAGCTGACCCGGCGCCGAGCCTGCCGCTTCAGCGGCTCGGGTAGCGCGTCGGCGACGAGCAGACTCGGCATCAGCTCGGGCTCGAGCATCATCGCCCGGTACACGGTGCCGATCGTGATGCCGTGGTCGGGCCGTTGCACCAGCTCGATGTCGTCGCCGGCCTGTAGGTGCCCGGGCTGCACGATCCGCAGATAGGCGCCCGGCGTGCCTCCGTGGGTGAAGGTCTTGATCCAGCCGCGGATTCCCAGCCGCGTCTCGAACGTCTTGCACGGTGTCCGCGGTCGCGTCACCTCGAGCAGCAGACCGTCCGAACCGACCCGCCAGCGTTCGCCGATCACGGCTCCGGTGACGTCGACCCCCAACGTGGTGACGTTCTCGCCGAACATCCCGTTGGTGAGCTCACGGTCGAGGCGCTCCTGCCAGACGTCGAGATCCTCCCTGGCGTAGGCGTACACGGCCTGGTCGTCGCCGCCGTGGAACTTCTTGTTGCCGATGGAGTCGCCGACGATGCCGCTGCCCAACCCGTTGCGCATCGATCCGGGCGGCCGCACCTCTACCGGCCCGTCCACCGGCCGCTTGTCGATCCCCGTCGTCGCGGCCCTGACCCCAGGGCCGACGTGCGCGCTGTTCACCGTCAAGACCGTCGCCACCCCCAGAGCCTAAATGCGCGGCTCATCGGGTGCAGGCCTGGCCGATGCTGCGGTCGGGGTGCCAGCCCCGTAGGTTCGTGACGTCATGCCGGCACTACTACTGCCCCTCGCGGGGTTCGCACTCCTCGACTCGCTCAACGTGCTCAACCTCGGAGTGACGACCGCGGTCGTGTACGACAGCCGGCTGAAGCGCCGGTCGCCGCTGCCCGCCGGGCTGAGCTTCGTGGCGGGGGTGTTCACCGCGACGACCACGTTCGGGATCTGCGCGATTCTCGGGTTGGCGTTTCTGACCCACCGGGTTGACATCGAAGTGACGCCGACGGCCCGCTACTGGGGCCAGCTGATCCTCGGGTTGGCGCTCATCGCGCTCTCGCGAGTCTCGACCTCCGGGGGACCGCGTCCACCCGAGTGGGCGTTGAACGCCGCGCGCCGCAATCCGTGGCTGTTCATCATCGTCGGGTTGGTGGTCGGGCTGGGTCAGGCCGCCACGTCGGTGCCCTTCCTCACCTCGTTGGCGATGATCTCCGCGCGCAATCCGTTGCCGACCGGGTGGCCCGCGATCGTGATCGCATACTGCGCAAGCGCATTGGCGCCGGCGCTTCTGGTGCTCGCGCTGTCGGTTCGCAAGACCATGCGGGCGCGTCGCATGCAACGCCGCGTGGTCCGCATCATGACCCGGTTCGCACCGCTGTTGGTGCGGACGCTCTTCCTGGGGATCGGGCTGGTGCTCGTCGCGGGCGCGTTGTGGAACTACGCCGAACTCTGGTAGTTCACGTTCGGCGACGAGTCAGGCGGGCGTGCCGTTCGCGACCCGCGGCTCACGTTCTGCCACGGCGCCGTCGAGCACCGCCGCGGCTACCCGGTCGCGATGCTGCTCGGCGTTGCCCAGCAACGCGGCGTCGGTGGCCGCGCGCTTGAAGTACAAGTGCGCCTGGTGTTCCCACGTGAACCCGATGCCGCCATGCACCTGGATGGTGTCGGTCGCCGTGTGACTCAACGCCGCCGAGCACACGGCCTGCGCAATGCTCGTCGCGAGCCCAGGGTCATCGGAACCGTCGGTCAGTGCCCACACTGCGTGGTACGCGGTGGAGCGGGCGTGCTCGACGTCGACGAGTACGTCGGCCAGCCGGTGCTTGACCGCCTGGAACGACCCGATCTGCCGGCCGAACTGCAGCCGTGACTTCGCGTATTCGACCGACAGATCGAGCAGATGCTGTGCGGCGCCGACCTGTTCGACCGCCAGGAGCGCCGCACCCACCTGCAGCGCGTGGTCGATGACGCGCTGGGCCTCGCCTGCGCCTGCGATCAACCGGGCTGGCGCCTCGGTGAACTCGACGTTGGCCTGAGGCCTCGTCAGGTCGAGCGTGACGAGCGGCGTGCGCGCGACGCCGTGGCCCGTCGCGTCGACGGCGAATAGTGCGACGCCGTCCGCCGTCTTCGCGGCCACCAGTAGCTCGTCGGCGGCACCCGCGTCGACCACCCGCTCGACGGTGCCGGAGACCGTTTCGCCCGACGCGGTGACCGTCACGTCGGCGGCGTCGAACGCGCCCGCCCGATCGGGTACCGCGAACGCGGCGGTCCGACGACCCTCGACGAGCTCGTTGAGCAGTTCGTCGCGGGCGGGCCCGGAAGAAGCCGCGACCAGTGCCGGGATGGCCAGGTATACCGTCCCGAACAGTGGGCCGCACGCGAGCAGTGCGCCCAGCTCCTCGACTGCGACGGCCTGGTCGACGAGCGTGCCGCCCACGCCTCCGTCGGACTCGGGCACCGACAGCCCGAGCACGCCGAGCTCGCCGCCCAACCGGGCCCAGACCTTGGCGTCGAACGTCGGATCGGACTCCATGAGGCGGCGCACCGTCGCCTCGTCGAAGTTCTCGGCGCCGAACTTGCGCACCGCTGCGCGCAGCTGGACTTGTTCGTCGGAAAACGTGAACTCAGCCACGGGGAATCTCCTTCCACGGCATGCCGGAATCGGCACGCAGGTCGCCAGGCAGCCCGAGGATCCGTTCGCCGAGAATGTTGCGCATCACTTCAGAGGTGCCGCCCTCGATGGTGTTGGCGCGGCTGCGCAGGAACCGCTGTTGGATGGGGCCCTGCCAATCCTTGTCGTTCTCGTCGCGCTCATGCCCGTAGCCGTGGTACAGAATGCCTTCCGCCCCAAGGAAATCCATGCACCACTGGTAGATGTGCTGGTTCAGTTCGGCGCCGACGAGCTTGCCGATGGAGCCCTCCGGGCCGGGCCCTCCGACGCCGGCGCTGGCGCGTGAGCGCTCCGACGTCAGGCGCTGGGCCTCCGAGCGCAGCCACAACTGGGTGAGCCGATCGCGCAGCACGGGAGTCTGCTGTCCAGGCCGCGAGGCCCACAGCGAGACGGCGTCGGAGATGGTGCCCGCTCCGCGCTTGCTGCCGCTGCCGCCCAACGCCGTGCGCTCGTTCATCAGCGTCGTCATGGCCACGCCCCAGCCGTTGCCGACGGCGCCGAGTCGGTGCGCGTCGGGGATGCGCGCATCGGTGAAGTAGACCTCGTTGAACTCGGCCTGGCCGGTCAGCTGGCGCAGTGGCCGCGTCTCGACGCCTGGCCCGTGCATGTCGATGACGAAGTACGTCAGCCCCTTGTGCTTCGGGACCTCGGGATTGGTTCGGGCGAGCAACAGGCCCCAGCGGGCCCGGTGCGCAAGGCTCGTCCACACCTTCTGCCCGTTGATGACCCAGTCGTCACCATCGGGCACCGCGGACGTGGCCAGCCCCGCGAGGTCGGAACCCGCCCCGGGCTCGGAGAACAGCTGGCACCAGAGGTGCTCGGTGGTGGCCAGCGGGCGCAGCCACTCGCGTTTGGTGTCGTCGCTCTGGGCGTGTTCCCGGATGGTGGGGGCGGCCATCCCGAAGCCCATCGGGTTCAGGCCGAGCGCCACCGGGCCACCTGCGCCCTGCAGGATCCGGTCGGCGACGATCTGCAGGCCGCGCGATACCCCGAGGCCGCCGAGCCCCTCGGGGAAGTGCACCCAGGCCAGCCCGGCGTCGTAGACGGCTGCGAGGTACTCGGGAATTGGAACGACCTTCGGGTCGTGCGCGGCGACCACCCCGCGCGCCAGCTCGGCGACCCGTTCTGCATCAGCATCGTTGCTCATCAGCTCACGATAGAAAGTCGACACCCGTCAACTGACACCGGGGGTCGCCACCCACGTTCGGCGGAAGAAACGCGCGGGCTCTGGGGTTGCCACAGGGCATGACCGACATCGAGTTCGATCCACGCACGCTGCTCGCCGAAAGCCGCATCGGCGTGCTGGCCACCATCAAGTCCGACGGGCTGCCCCAGCTGTCGCCGGTCACGCCGTTCTACGACAGGGCGGCCGACGTCGTCTACGTGTCGATGACCGAGGGCCGGGCGAAGACGGCCAACCTGCGCCGCGACCCCCGCGCGGCCTTCGAGGTCACCAGCGCGGACGGGTGGGCATGGGCGACGGCCGAGGGTTCGGTGACGCTCACCGGGCCAGGCACCGACCCGCAGGGCTCCGAGGTCGAGGCGCTTGTCGACTACTACCGCCGCGCCGCCGGTGAGCACCCCGACTGGGCTGAGTACCGGTCGGTCATGGTGTCCGACCGCAGGGTGCTGATGGCGCTGACGGTCAGCCGGGTGTACGGCGCGAAGCTGCGCTGACGCTCACCGGACGCGCGGAAACTCCGCGGCGATGGCGTCGAGCACCGCGGGATAGCGCTTGGCCTCGGGGTGGCCGCCGGGCTTGCCACTGCTGATGACGGCCGCGGCGACGTCGCGTTCGGGATCGGCCCACATGGCGATGTCGGTTAGTCCGGTGTGGCCGAATGCCGCGGGCGCATCGAGGCCGAAGGGTCCAAACCTCTTGGTGCCAAGGATGTATCCGGTACCCCAGCGCATCGGCTTGAGCCCAACCGAGATGTCCGGCCGCAGCCGCCGGGCCTGTTTGGTGGCGGCGCGCAGTGTCTCGGGTTGCATCACCCGGACCCCGTCGAGTTCGCCTCCGCGGCGCAACAACTCGGCGAAGCGAGAGAGTTCGTCGGCGGTCGACACGGTGCTGGACGACGGCACGACGCTGGTCAGGAACATCGGGGTATTCGAGAACGGAATGATCTGTCGCATCGACCCGCCGACGGCCTTGCGGAAGACCGCCGTCATCGCCGCGGACGGTGGCTTGCCGGTGGGGTAACTGGGTGCCACCAACGGCACGTCACCTTCGGCCACACCGTAATTCGTCCACCGGAACCCGAGCGGGTCCAGAATCTCGGTCGCCAGGATCTCGCGGATGTCGCGACCCGTCGCCGCGGACACGATCTCGCGGACTAGTGGCCCCCAGGTCAACCCGTGATACATGTGCACCAGCCCAGGCGGGTAGATCGGCCTCATGTTGCCGAGCATCTCCCTGGCGTACTCGCTGTCGTTCATACGCTTGAGATCCGGCCGGGGACCCGTCGCCAACGGAACACCTGCGCTGTGGGTGACGACGTGGCGGATGGTCGTGCGGTGCTTGCCGTGACTGGTGTAGGTCGGCAGGTAGTCGCAGACGAGGTCGTCGAGCGCGAACGCGCCGCGCTCGACGAGCATGTGCACGACCGTCGTGCTGATCGCCTTGGCCGCCGAGTACACGACAAACGGGGTTTCCGTTGTGACGGTTACCTTTTCGGCCCCGGCATCCTCCTCGGGTCCGTTGCCCCAGCCGTGGCCGATCGCCCGGTTCAGCACCACCTTGCCGTTGCGCCGCACGCACACCTGAATCGCCGGATGCATCCCTGCCGAATACCAGTGCCTGGTCGCCTGCCAGACCCGCTCGACGCCCGCCGGGTCGACCTCGGAATGGTCCTCCGCGCCGATCGTCGTCACGGCGTCGAGGTCGGCCGGGACGCGAATGCGGCCGTCGGCGGTCATGGGGCGGTCCTGCGCAGTGAGGCGGACAAGTGGTGCTGCAGCGGTTGGCCGACTGCGCCCATGCGGACCGTGTAGTCGAGCGTGTCCCCGTCGAATCTGAACGAACGTCCAAGGGCCAGTATTTCTTTGGCGGATGCGGTACGTCCGATGGCCGTCGCCGTCAGCTCGATCACGAGCGCACCTGCGTCGACCGAAAGCGTGCCTTCGAGCACCTCGGTGACACCGGTCGGATGCGCGAGCACCCACTCGATTCGGCCAGGTGCGGGCACTCGCACGTAGCCGGTCTCGGCGTGCAGCGGTCTGCCGTCGCCCGGAGACTTGGTGCGCTGTCCGTAGCTCAGAAACGGCTTGCCGACGTGGCCGAACGTCACTTCTTCGGCGTATTCGAACGGTTCGATCGTCGGGTACTCGCCGGAACCGCGGCCCGCCCAGGTGCCGAGCAGCGGGGCAAGTACGGCCATGTCGGGATGGAGCTCGGGCATCTCGCCAGGGTACGGCGACCCGAGGACGGACAACTAGAACGTGTTACATTTCGGCTACCTTCGATGCCGAGGAGACCATGAGTAGTCCCGTGAGGCGAGTGGTCATTGCCGGACTCGGCGACAGCGGCTTGCTCACTGCGATCCGGCTCGCCAAGAACGCCGAAGTGGTCGGCATCTCGGCGAAGCCCGCGTTGGTAAGCGGCCAGGAACTCGGCTGGCGAATCAGCAGGCCCGACCACTGGGCGCGGCACAACTGGATTTCGTTCGACAGGTTCCGCGGGCTAGACGGGGTCCGCACCGTCCACGGCACGCTGACCGGCGTCGACACCTCGAACCGAACCGTCTCCGTCCGCAGCGCCGACGGATCGACCACATCCGAACCGTACGAGGCGCTCGTCATCTCCACCGGGGTGACCAATGGGTTCTGGCGGCAACCGAGCCTCCAGTCCGCCGACGAGATCGGCGCCGAACTCCACGCGGCTCACGAACGACTGGCCAAGGCCACATCGGTCGTCGTGGTCGGGGGCGGTGCGGCGGCGGTCAGCAGCGCGGCCAACATCGCGATCGCCTGGCCCGGCAAACGCGTCGGCTTGTACTTCCCTGGCGACCGTGCCTTGACGCAACACCACCCGAAGGCATGGGCGCGGGTGCAACGTCGACTCACCGAGGCAGGTGTCGAGCTGCACCCCGGGCATCGGGCCGTGGTGCCGGATGGCTTCACCGGGGACGAGATCACCAGCGCCCCAGTTGAATGGAGTACCGGCCAGCCGTCGACGTCCGCGGAGGCCGTGCTGTGGACGATCGGGCGGGTGCGGCCCAACACCGAGTGGTTGCCGAAGGAGTTGCTCGACGAACACGGCTTCGTGCGCGTGACACCGGAACTCCGGGTGCCCGACCACCCCGGTGTCTTCGCGCTGGGAGACGTTGCCGCCACCGATCCGCTGCGGAGCTCGGCCCGCAACAGGGCCGACGGACTGCTTGCGCACAACATCCTCGCGGAGTTCGATGGCAAGCCGCTGCGCTCGTATCGTGCCCCGAAGGGTCGGTGGGGTTCGGTGATCGGAATCCAGCGCGACGGGCTCGAGGTGTTCGCCCCCAACGGGCGGGCCTTCCGGTTTCCCGCGTGGTCGTTCGAAAGCATCCTGATGCCGTGGATAGTCCGACGTGGGATATACCGGGGTGTGCGCGACTGAGCGCTGTTAAGGTCAGCCCATTTGAAACCGGATCAACCGCACGCCAACGCCACTGACCGTGTCCGCACGCCCCGAGCCGTCCCGCGTGGCCACGCCTGACTTCAACCGGCCGCAGCCCGGTCGCCGGATGTCGCTGCTTCTTGTCGAGGACGATCGCGCCGATGCGCTCCTGGTCGAGGAGTTGATCGCCGACGCGAACATCGACATCGAGATGGACGTGGCCCGTTCGATGGCAGACGCCGAGCAGAAGCTGGGGGTGTCGCGACCGGATTGCGTGCTGCTCGATCTGAATCTCCCGGATGCGAACGGCATCAGTGCGCTCGACCGCATCGCCAAGAAGAACGACAAGCTGCCCATCGTCGTGCTCACCGGACTGTACGACGAACACTTCGGAGTGTCCGCGGTGGCCTCCGGTGCACAGGACTACCTGGTCAAGGGCCGCGTCGACCCCGAGATGCTCAGGCGCGCGCTGTTGTATGCCATCGAGCGCAAACGCGCCGAGCTCACCGCCGCAGAGCTTCGCGCGAGTCAACGGACGGCGAACGAGAACACGCGACTCGCACGGGGGCTGCTGCCCACGCCGCTACTGCTCGACGATCCCGGCGTCGACATCGTCGCGGAGTACCGTCCGAGCCACCATAACGCCATGCTCGGCGGTGACTTCTACGACTTCGTGCAGACGCCCGACCGGACGGTCCACGTGGTGGTGGGCGACGTGGCGGGCCATGGTCCCGATGCCGCGGCGCTGGGTGTCGCGCTGCGCATCGGTTGGCGGGCACTCACGTTCGCAGGACTTCGCGGCAACGAGCGGATGCTTCAGCTCGAGCGGATTCTGCGGGCTGAGAGTCCGGACAAGAGCGGCATCTTCGCCACCGTGTTCAACGTAGCGCTCGCGCCGGACAGTCGCCGCTTCAGTGCGATCCGGGCCGGCCATCCCGGCGCGTTGCTGCACGGCCCGAACTCAGTCGAGTGGTTGGAACCGGCTGCCGGCCCCGCACTCGGGCTCAACGGCACCGAGTGGCCGCTCGAGGAGCTGGAGCTGCCCGAGGGCCACGCGTTGGTGTTGCTGACCGACGGCATGTTCGAGGGACATTCCGGTGAGGGCAACGAGCGGCTGGGCGAGCAGGGCCTGCTCGAGATGGCCCGCTCGCTGGTGCACCTGCCCGGCGCCGAGTTCGGCAACGCCCTCATCGACGGCGCCGAGTTACGTGCCCAAGCGCATGGCGGACTGTCCGACGACATCGCCATGGTGCGGGTGGAGCGAACCTGGTGAGCAGGGCCCCAAAGCTGAACCGGCGGTTGACGGTTCAGGGTTGGCAGAACATGGTGCTCATCGCCATGGGCGTCATCGTGCTGGCCGGGGCCGTCACCGGAGGCGTCCTGATCAACCGCACCGACGACGTCTTGCACGAACTCATCGACGACATCCAGCCCGCCAGGGTCGGGGCGTACCGCCTGCAGACCGCGCTGAGCGATCAGGAGACCGCGACGCGGGGCTACGCGCTCACCGGCAACCGGCAGTTCCTCGACCCGTACTACCAAGGACTGCAGGAAGAGCAGACCGTGGTGGACGGCATGAAGCAGCGGTTGGCGGGCCGGCCCGAACTGCTGGCTGACCTGGACGCGGTGGAGACGGCCGCGACGGGCTGGCGCGCGTCCTACGCCGAGCCGCTCATCGCGAGCGTGCAGCCAGGGGCCGCGAACGTCGTCGACTCCAGGACGGTCGATCGCGGCAAGGTGGAGTTCGACGGCATTCGAAAGCTCTCCGACGCGCAGTCTGCGCATCTGTTGGCGGTGCGCGACACGACGCTGGCCGACATCACCGCGGTGCAGGGTTGGCGCAACCGGGTGCTGTTCGTCATGGTCGCCGCATTCCTGGTGACCGCGATCCTGCTCGCGATCCTGACGCGCAATGCGATCACGCGGCCACTCGGGAAACTGGCCGCGTCGTGCCGGAGGATCACCGATGGCCACTTCGACGAGAAGATCGTGCCGAGCGGGCCCAAGGACATCCGCGCCATCGCGACGGACGTCGAGAACATGCGCCAACGGATCGTTTCCGAGCTAGTCGCCGCGAAGTCGGCGCGGGTTACGCTCGACGAGCAGACCATCGAGCTTCGGCGATCCAATGCGGAACTGGAGCAGTTCGCCTACGTCGCCTCGCACGATCTGCAAGAGCCACTGCGCAAGATCGCGTCGTTCTGCCAGTTGCTCGAGAAGCGTTACGCCGACCAACTCGACGAGCGCGGAACGGAGTACATCGCATTCGCCGTAGACGGTGCGAAACGCATGCAGGTGCTCATCAACGATCTGTTGACGTTCTCCCGCGTGGGTCGGCTCAACTCGACGTACACCGACGTGAACCTCGGTGAGAGTCTGGACGACGCCGTCGCCAACCTTTCGACGGCCATCGAGGAATCCGGTGCCGTGCTGGTGCGACCCGGGTCACTGCCGGTGGTCTTCGGAGATCCGACGCTGCTGACGATGCTGTGGCAGAACCTGCTCGGCAACGCCATCAAGTTCCGTAAACCGGACGTAGCTCCCCGCATCGTGCTCGAGGCCCAGCCGGGTGCCAGTGAGTGGTCGTTCAGTGTGTCGGACAACGGAATCGGCATCGGCGAGGAGTTCGTCGACAAGGTCTTCGTCATCTTTCAGCGGCTCCACGCCAGAGAGGTGTACAGCGGAACTGGCATCGGGTTGGCACTCTGCAAGAAAATCGTGGAGCATCACGGCGGGACGATCTGGATCGACACGTCCTACACCACCGGAACTCTGTTTAGATTCACCCTGCCCGTCAAGCCGATGGCGTCCGCAGACTTCGATGCCGCGCAGGAGAAGCCGCCCGCGGCCGTGCTGGAAGGAACGCCTGAATGACACCTGCAGGACGTGCGATCGACATACTCCTCGTCGAAGACGATCGAGGAGACGAGTTGATCACCCGAGAGGCGTTCGACCAGAACAAGATCAAGAACAAGCTGCACGTCGCGCGCGACGGCCAGGAAGGGCTGGACTTCCTATATCGGCGGGGGGCATTCGGGGACGCGCCCGAGCCGGACCTGATCCTGCTCGACCTGAACCTCCCGAAGTACGACGGCAGGCAGCTACTCGAAAAGATCAAGTCCGACGCCGACCTGTGCCACATCCCGGTGGTCGTGCTCACCACCTCTTCGGCCGAAGAGGACGTTCTGAAGAGCTACAAGCTGCACGCCAACGCGTACGTGACCAAGCCGGTCGACGTCGATCAGTTCATGAGCGCGGTGCGGCAGATCGACGAATTCTTCGTCCAGGTGGTCAGGCTGCCGCAGAACTAAAGCTACAGCGGGATGACCTTCTCGCTGTTGAGTTCCCGCCACAGCCGTCGGCAGGCCGCCTTGATGCCCCGCAGTAGCGGAAGCTCGGCCAGATGATCGATTAGTTCTCCGTCGGCGATGACGTAACCGCCATATCCGTTGGTGGTCCGATGCCACAGGCCGGCCAGGCACAACTCGACCGCCGCCATCGTGGTGACATGGCCCGGTGCGATGGCGTCCAGGCCTGCATCGGAGATGAAGGCGGGGTTCGCGGTGCGGACGCTGCGGCTGACCGCGCGCACGTGGATCTCCAGCGCAAGCGGCGATACGTCGCGCATATTGTTACGGCACAGAAGTGTCTCGACCTCAGTGAACACGCTCTTCACCCGCATGAGGCCAGCATACGGGTAACACCGTCGTAACACAGAATTTACGTCGGACTCGGTCGGGGGCGGGCGGGGCCGCAGGAGGGTCGCCACGCGGCCCAGCCTCTACGCTCGACCCGTGACATCTGAGTTCTCGAAGTGGTCGCCGCAAAGACTCGGCAACCTGACCGGCAAGCGCATCATCGTGACCGGGGCGACCAACGGCGTGGGGCTCGGCACCGCCCGCGTGCTCGCGAAGGCGGGGGCCCACGTCATCTTGGCCGTCCGCAACACCGAACTCGGTGCGCAGCGGGCGGCGGAAATCGGCGGGTCGACGTCGGTGCTGAAACTCGACCTCGCCGACCAGGCGTCGGTCAAGGCGTTTCCCGCATTGCTCGACGCACTGTTCGACGACGGTGTCGACATCCTGATCAACAATGCCGGTGGGCTTACCCAGCATCGCAGCGACACCGTCGACGGCTTCGAGACGACGATCGGCACGAACTTCCTCGGGCCGTTCGCACTGACCAACCTGATCTTCGACCGCGTGCGCGCACAGATCATCAACGTGGGCTCCGACGCACACAAGTCGGCCACGCTGCGGCTCGACGACATGCACCTGCGCACGCACGACTGGAAGGTGATGGGCGCTTACGCGCGCTCGAAACTCGCGGTCATGCTGTGGGGTCTCGAGTTGGATCGTCGGCTGCGGGCCGCGAAATCACCTGTGGTAAGCCAACTCACGCATCCCGGTTGGGTCGCGTCGAACCTGTCTCAGGTCTCCGGCAAGCCGTTGATGGCTGCTGCGCATCGAGTCGTGCACGCGGCCGCGAACGCGCTCGCCAACGACATCGAACAGGGGGCGGCGCCGACGCTGTATTGCATCAGCGAGCCCATTCCGCCGGGCAGCTACGTGGGCGTCGACGGGATACGCGGCCTGCGCGGCGGCCCCGTGCTCATCGGCCGGTCAACCCTCGCGTGTGACTACGACGCCGCGGCGCGGGTGTGGGAGTTCGCGGAACGGGAGACGGGCACCAGCCTGCGGCTGCCCGGGTAGGGTCTCGCACCATGTCCGATCGCAGGTTCTCCTTCGAGTTCAACCGCACCAGTAGCGCACCGCCCGAGGTGCTGTTCCGGCTCGAGACCGACGGGGCGGGCTGGTCCACGTGGGCAGGCCCGGCGATCGTCCAGTCCAGTTGGGAACGCGAAGGTGACCCCGCACCCGCGGGCATCGGGGCCGTCCGCAAGGTCGGACTGTGGCCGGTGTTGATGCGCGAGCAGACCATCGAGTACGAACAGGACCGCAGGCACGTCTACACCTTCGTCGGAGGGGGCCCCGCGAAGGACTACCGCGCGGAGGTGCTCTTCACCCCGAACGCCGCGGGTGGTACCGACCTGACGTGGACGGGAACCTTCAGCGACGGCGCGATCCCTGGTACCGGGCCGGTCGTGCTCGCCATCATGCGCCTTGCGATCAAGGACGTCTCGAAGCGGTTGGTCAAGGCCGCCGACCGGGAAGTCGCGGGCCCACCGAAGTAACGGACTGAGCCACCGCCCGGGCCTAGTATCGGGATTGCCAGGAGGTCGCTGATGGCAAGCCGGACGGATGGGTCCACGGGACGCGCGCTCGCACTCGCGGCGCTTCTGTTCGTCGCCGCGCTGACGCTCCGGGGCTACCTCCCCGGGGTCGAACGCGTAGCCCGCGAGGCCCCTGCCGACAATCCGGTCGCGCTGGTGGTCGTCGTCGTGCTGCTCCTTGCGTCGGTCGGCGTCGTCGCGGTGGCGGTCGTGGTGCGGGCGCGCAACCGCAATGCGGCGCCCGGGGGCACCGCGAGCAGACCCGACTGGCTCCGCCGTGACGTCGGACGACCGTCGTGGCGGGCTACGCTCATCGCATTCGCCGTCGTGCTGGCGTGGATGTTGGTGGCGATGCTGCTCAGCAGGCTCGGTGGCGGCGGCGGCATGGAGGCGCCGGGGTTCGTACCTGGACAGCGCCCGGAGGCACCGCCACCGACACCGAGCCCAACCACCACTCGGCCGACATTGCCAGTGCCACAGGCTGATTCGAACCTGATCAGCTACTTCTACGCGGCCACGGTCATCTTTCTCGTGGTGCTGGTGGTTGGCACGATCGTGACGTCGCGGCGTTCACATCGAAGTCTGGTGGCCGGACCTGAGTTTCAACCAACGGTGCTGTCACCCGACGTCGGCTCCGAAGCGCTGGTCCGTGCGGCCGAAGTCGGGTTGGCCGAGGTGGAGGACCCGAGCCGGGAACCGCGTAAGGCGATCATCGCGTGCTACGCGGCGATGGAACGCGAACTGGCCCGCGTGCCCGGCGCCGCGCCTCAGGACTTCGACACCGCATCCGAGGTGCTGGCGCGCGCGGTCGACCAACATGCGCTCGGGCCGAACAGCGCGACGCAACTGGTCGACCTCTTCGACGAGGCGCGGTTCAGTCCGCACGTCATGAACGAGGGGCATCGGGAGACCGCGGTTGCGGTGTTGCAGCAAGTGCTCGCAGAACTGCCGAGTCCAGCGTGAAAGCGCTTGTCGCCCTGTCGGTCTGCGTGATCCTCCTGATCGAGGCACTCGTACTCAAGGTGCCCGAGCGGGACGTCGTGTTGACGGCGGCGGCAGCTGTCGCGGCGTTCGGTCTGCTCGGTGCACGGTGGCTGCTGGCGCGCGAGGAGGCGGACGGCGTCGACGAGTCCCAGCCGCGTGACCCCGCTGAGTCGTTGCGGCGCTGGCTGGCGAGGACCCAGACGTTGGTCGCGTGGTCGGAGACCACCCGGTCGGACTGGGACAAGCACCTGCGGCCCATGCTGGCCCGACAGTTCGAGCTCGCTACGGGTCAACGAAAGCTCAAGGATCCAAGGGCATTCCACGCGACCGCCGAGATGGTCTTCGGCGCCGAACTTTGGGCGTGGGTAGATCCCGACAACGTGTCTCGTACGGGCGTCCACGAACCCGGCCCCGGCCGGGCGGTGCTCGACGATGTCTTGCAACGATTGGAGCGAGTATGACCCCAGCTGCGCCGATGCCGGCGCCTACCACCTCCGCGATGTGTGATGCGGTGCTCGACGAGATCCAAAGGGCGGTCGTAGGCAGGCGCGCCGCGTTGAGACTGATCCTCACGGCGGTGCTGGCCCGCGGACACGTGCTCATCGAAGACCTTCCAGGCCTTGGCAAGACCCTGATCGCCCGATCCTTCGCTGCGGCACTGGGACTGGACTTCACGCGCGTACAGTTCACGCCCGATCTGCTGCCCGCCGACCTGCTCGGCTCGACCATCTACGACATGCAGTCGGGCCGGTTCGACTTTCGCCGCGGGCCGATCTTCACCAACCTCTTGCTGGCGGACGAGATCAACCGGACCCCGCCGAAGACGCAGGCCGCTCTGCTCGAGGCGATGGCGGAGGGTCAGGTGAGCATCGACGGCGTCACTCACCAGCTGCCCGATCCGTTCATCGTGCTGGCGACGGACAACCCGATCGAGTACGAGGGCACCTATCCGCTGCCGGAGGCGCAGTTGGACAGGTTCACCATCAGGCTGGAGCTGCGTTACCTCTCGGATTCAGAAGAGGTTTCGATGTTGCGGCGCCGACTCGACCGGGGCACGCCGGAGCAACCGGTCGAACGCGTCGTCGACGCGCACGACGTGATCGCGATGCGAGACGCGGTGGAGCAGGTGACCGTGCACGAGGACGTGCTGCGCTACGTGGTCGCGCTCGCCGCGGCGAGCAGGCAACATCCCCAGGTCGCCGTCGGGGCCAGCCCGCGCGCCGAACTCGACCTCGTCCAACTCGCACGGGCCAGCGCGCTGCTGTCCGGCCGCGACTACGTGATTCCCGAGGACGTCAAGTCCCTGGCCAGCTGCGCGATGGCGCACCGGATCAGCCTGCGCCCGGAGATGTGGGTCAGACAGGTGCGCAGCACGGACGTCGTCGCGGAACTGCTGCGGCGTGTGCCAGTGCCGCGCACTGGAGGCACGGCATAGCGCACTGGAGGTAAGACATAAAGGGCTGCGACTCAACGTGATCGAGCGGCGGTCGACGGACGTCGAGCTCGAGTGGCGGACCTCGCCGTTGACGCGGGCCCTGGCGACCTGCGCGGCGGTGGCGCTGGGCGCCGCGGTGCTGGGTTCGCAGTGGCAGCTGATCGCGTTCACTGCGCCGTTGCTGGGGGTGCTGGCGTCATTGCGGTGGCAGGCGGCCGTGCCGACCGTCCGAGTGCACGGGAAACCCGGGCTGTCACGGTGTTTCGAGGCCGAGGAGGTGCTCTTGACGGTCTGGGCCGAGGCCGGGGATGGAAGTGCGGTCGACTTCGACTTCGAACTCGTCGACGGCATGCGGCTCGACCGCACCTCCGAAGGCAACGAGACTCGGCTCAGGGTCTCGGCCGAGCGTTGGGGGCGCTATCCCGTTCGGGTTCGGTTCAGGGTGCCTGCCCGCGGCGGTCTGCTGATGGGGACGGCGACGGTCGACGCGGCCGAGGTCTTCGTGTTCCCTGTTGCGCCACCGCAACCCACGGCGCTGCCGCGCACCGATCTGCCCGACCGGCTCGGCACCCACCTCACGAGGTACGTCGGCCGTGGGGTCGAGTACGCCAACATCCGCTCCTACCTTCCCGGCGACCAATTGCGAGCCGTCAACTGGCCGGTGAGCGCGCGACGGGGCAGCCTGCACGTCACCGAGCGGCTGAGCGAACGTGCCGCCGATGTGGTGGTGCTCGTCGACACGTACGACCAGCCCGCGGGGCCTGCCACCGAAGCGACCGAACGCACCGTCCGTGGCGCGGTGCAGGTCGTCCAGAGTGCGCTGCGAAGCGGCGACCGTGCAGGCGTCGTGGCACTGGGGGGCCAGCCGCGGTGGCTCGGCGCCGACATCGGGCGCAGGCAGTTCTACCGCGTGCTCGACGCGGTGCTCGGCGCAGGGGACGGATTCGAGGTCACCTCGGGCACGCTCGCGCCGCGCGCCGCCTTGCCGTCGGGCGCCATCGTGGTGGCGTTCTCCACACTGCTCGACACCGACTTCGCGCTGGCCCTCATCGAACTCTGCAGGAGGGGCCACGTAGTGATCGCGGTCGACGTGCTCGACGGTGCTCCGTTCGATGAGCCGGACCCGCTGATTCGTCGGATGTGGACGCTGCAGCGCTCGTTCATGTACCGAGACATGCGCACCATCGGGGTCGACGTCGTGTCGTGGCGTGGGGACGCCGCGCTGCATCAGGTGATGCAGTTGGTGCCAGAGCGCAGACGACGCGTGCGGGGGAAGCGATGACCTCGATCAGGGTGCTCTCCACCGCATTTGGGCTCTTGATGGCCGCCGCCGTCGCCGTACAGGCCGACCAGCGGGCGTTGGTAGCGGCGTTGGTGGCCGCCGTCGCGGTGCTGGTTTCAATCCAATTCTCCACGGCTGCAACGCTTGCGGTCATCGCATGCGTGATGGCGATCGCACTGTCCGATCCGAATCCGATGCTCGCCACCTTGGCCGGGCTGAACGCGACGGCCTATCTGCTACTGCGGCACGCGGGCGCAAGGGAGTCGCTCACCCGGCCGACGATGGTCGCGGTGCTGGGGTTGTCGGCGCTCGGTTTGGTCGCGACGACGATCCCCGTCGAGCTGCCATGGGTGCCGCTGCTGGCGCCGTTGGTGGTGCTCGCGGTGTTCGTCATCGCCATCCGGCCGCTCATCGGAGCGGGCCGGCGGGGCTAGCGGGCGTGTTCAGAAGTACCGTGCTCAGAAGTACGTAGTGGCCTGAGTGCTGGTGCCGTTGTCGCAGGTGATGGTGACGTTCCAGTTCCGGAATCGCGGTACGGCCGGAACGATTTTGAGGTCGTAGCTGGAGTTGGCTGCCAACGCGAAGCTGCGGTTGAAGTCATCGGTGGCGTAGGTGCATTGCGAGGAGACACCGCTGCGGTCGGTGATATGAGCCTGCAGACCACCGACGATCGTCTTGAACGAGACCGTCGGTCCTTGCTTTGGAGGCGCGGGAGGCGGGGACGACGGAGGCGGTGGTGGCGACACCTGCCCATTGGCGCAACCCGATACCACGACGTGTGCGCCTTGCTGATTTTGCAGCTTGCTCATGGCAGCGCTTTCGGCGGCTTGAACCGACGCGTTCTGCGCCGCCTCGATCTCCCCGTAATCGTTCGCTGCGGCCGCGGCGCACGAGTTCGTGGCACTGACTTCGAATACGCAATGGTTGCCGCCATTGTTTTGGCAGTTTGATAGCGATGCGATTCTCGCCTGGTCGGCATCCGGCCCGATCGACATTCCCCCGATCGTCACAACGGGTGGATTGTCGTTGCCGAGTCCAACGGAAATGGCGACGTACGCGTCAGGGGCGGCGTTGGCTGACGTCGTTGTGCCGAACAGGCTGACGACGGCCGCTCCGAGCGCGACGAGCGTGAGGGTCGCCGCGCTGCGCAGGCGTAGTCCCGGGTTGTTGGTGGTCATGACGTTGTCCTTAGCTCACGTGCGGCCCGGGAGGGCCACACTCATGTACTGGAGCAATGAGGCACTCGACTTCCCTCACTTTCTTCCCTGGCAGATGTCGCTGCCGTGCTATGTGGTGGGTGAGTATTCGCTGATTCGGTTTCGATACAGGCGAATCCGCACTTCCGCTCAGCTGAACACCGGGCCGCTGTTGCAGTTGGGACTGGACACCGGGCACTCCGGGCTCTGCTTAGGTGGCACCTGCTGGCCTGGCTTAGGAGGTGTCGGTTTGACCGGTGGTGGCTTGGCGGGCGGCTCTTCAGGTTGCGATGGCTCCGGCTCCGGCGGCGGCGGGGTCCCTTGTGGTGGCTCGCTGGGCTCGTCGGGCGGCTGTGGCTTCGGCTTCGGGCGGGAATGAGTGGTGGTGGGCACCTCGGTGCTTGGCTCGGGTTCGTGCGTCTGCGGCAACTGGGGCGCGGGCGACGGCGGCTCAGTAACAGCGGGCTCTGGGATGGCCGGCGTGCTGATGACCGGCGTGCTGATGACCGGCGACGGCACCGTGGAGGGCACTTCGGAGGGCGGAGGCGGCGGCGCGATCCGAGGTACTGCCGACGGGATGGTCGTCGTGCTGACCGGGGTAGTGGCGGTCGGGCTAATGGGCTTCGGGGCGTTGACCGGATCTACGCGCATCGCGGCCGGACGTGAAAGCACCAGCGCCGCACCAATGCCCAACGCGACCAACCCAACGCCGAGCCCGGCGCGGGCCTTCGGCCTCGGGCGGGCGGCCCCCGCCGGGGCCCCGCCGCCAGATGGGGGTCCGGCGAGATCGCTGACGTCGAGATCGGCCTCGGGCCACCAGGATTGGCCGGATGTCGGACCGGATGCCGGACCAGGTGCCGTACCGGGCGTCGGAGCAGGGGCCAGCGCGTGCTGGAGGGTCCGTGCGCGCAACCAGGCCGGAGCGGGGATGACGATTGGCGCCGCACCGAGTAACGCGGCCGGGCTGACCATTTGGGCGCGGTCCTGCTCGCACACCGCGCAGCCCTCGATGTGTCGCGCGACCCGTTTGCGCATCAGCACCGTGAACTGGCCGTCCCAGCCGGCCAGCACCTCGGCGAGCTCGGGACATCTGTCGGGATCGGCCTTCGCGCGGCGGCACACCAGCAGCGCTCCGAGTGAGCGGGCGATGGTGTCGCGGAGTCGTTCGACGAGCGTGTTCGCGTTCTTGTGCGTCACGCCCAGCGCGTCGGCGAGCTCGGGCCCGTCGAGGCTCTTGCGGTAGGCCAACTCGTAGACGAGCCGGTCGCGGTCGGTCAACCCGCCGCAGGCTTGCGCGATGAGGTCGGCGAGCTCGCTTCTGGCCGCCAGGGTGGGCAGATCGGCTTCAGCGGTGGGCATGTCGGGGAGTTCCTCGCTGGGCATTTCGCGTTTGCGGGCCCGGATCCGGGCGAGTGCCTCGGAACGGGCGATGGCGTACAACCACGATCGCAATCGGTCCGGCTCGCGCAGCTGGACCAATTTCGTTGCCGCGGTGACGAATACGTCCTGCACGCAGTCTGCCGCCGCCTCCCGGTCGCGCAGCATGCCGATGCAGAAGTCGTGTAGCCGATCGGCGTAGCGGTCGTAGATCGCGGCGAACGCAGCACGATCGCCCGCGGCCGCCGCGCGAGCAAGCGCGGCGTCGTCGAGTCCCCCAGCCTGTGACGTCGCAAAAGTCGTCATCACACCACCCCCAGTGCGCACTTGACGTTCCCAGGATCAACATCATCGTCGTTGCCTTCCCATGCTGGCAATGAATTGGCAAGGCCGGTCACAGAAGCTCCCTTCCAGGTGCGCGGCCGTCCGCCGCGTCCACATGTAGGAGGGCAGCGCCGCCCGGATTCCCACACTTTTTCCCGGTGGGCCTGCTCCGCGGCCGCTCCGCTAGGGTGACGCCCGATGACAGCGCACGATCGAAGTTGGATTGCCCGCCTGTTGGACTTCGAGCGTCGCGGCGATCTGTTCATCGCGCCCAACCCGAGCAGTGGTCCAGGCAACAGGCTCTTCGGTGGGCTGATCGCTGCCCAATCGCTGGCGGCCGCGGGCGCCACGGTCGATGCCGAGAAGCTGCCGCAGTCGCTGCACCTCTACTTCGTGCGCGGCGGCGAATACGGCGTCGACGTCGAACTGCAGGTCGAGCGGACCAGGGACGGCCGGTCGTTCGACACGCGACGGGTGACCGCCGTCCAGCACGGCAAGACGATCCTCGAGCTGATCGCGTCGTTTCACCGACCGGAATCCGGCGCGGACTGGCAACCGCCCAGCGTGCCTGCCCTGGAATTCGATGCGGCCGTTGCGAAGTCTCCCGACTTGGGGTTCGCCAGGCGGTTCGACATTCGCACCGCGCCCGGCGACGACTCCGTGTTCGCGGTGCCGCCGTTCTGGATCAGGACCAAGGACGCCATCGAAGCCGATCCGCTGATCCGAGCCTGCACGTTGACCTTCATGTCCGACTTCGGACCGGTGCCGGTAGCGCGTCCACCCGGCACGCCACTGGACCCGGACGGCGACTACGCGGCCAGCTTGGATCACGCCGTCTGGTTCCACCGCCCGTTCTGGCCCGAACATTGGCACCGCTACGAGGTGCGGTCGCTCAACAACTCCGACTCCCGCGGGCTGGTCGTCGGATCCCTTTACGACCGCACCGGCGCCCTGGTGGCGAGCACCAGCCAGGAGGCGCTGTGGAGGTTTTGACACAATGAATCGTGAGCATCCCGAGCACACCACCGCAGGCGCCGCATTGTTATCGGCATCCTGACCGCGAGACCTACATCAGCTGTACCCGGTGTCAGCGCAGCATCTGCCCTGACTGCATGCGGTCGGCGCCGGTCGGGCACCAGTGCCCCGAGTGCATCCAAGAGGGTGCTCGTTCGGTACGGCAGCCCACCACCGCATTCGGCGGACGGGCGGTCAGCAGGCCGTGGGTCAGCTATGTGCTCATCGCGCTGAACGTCGTGATGTTCGTGCTGCAGAAGGCGAACGACGACGTCTACCGGCAGCTCGTGCTGCAGGGGAACGTCATCGCGTACTACGACGAGTACTACCGGTTGGTGACGTCGGGGTTCCTGCACGCAGGCCTGACGCACATCTTGTTCAACATGGTCGCGCTGTACTTCACCGGCCCCGCGCTCGAGCGGGCGTTGGGGCATGCACGCTTCATCGGGCTCTATGCGCTCAGCCTGCTCGGCGGGTCGGTACTGGTCTACCTCTTGACGCCGCCTGGTCAGGCGACGCTGGGTGCGTCGGGCGCCATCTTCGGACTCTTCGGTGCGACGTTCGTGTTGGCCCGCAAGCTTGACTTCGACGTGCGCGGGATTGTCGGACTCATCGTGATCAACCTCGCCATCACCTTCATTGCGCCGGGCATCAGCTGGCAGGGCCATGTCGGCGGACTGCTCACGGGCGCGGCGGTGGCCTGGGTATACGCCTACGCTCCACAAGCGAAACGGACACTGATCCTCGTTGGGTGCGCGGCCGCCTTGTTGCTGCTATTCGTGGTGCTCGTCTGGTGGCGCACCACGGCCATCCTCACCGCGATCGGCGTCTGACGCTACGGGCTTGGGGGTGCCCCGCAGCGATCCTTGATGTCGACCAACGGCTGCCGGATGCCGGTCAGGTCGGCCTTGGTATCGGGATGAGCCGTCAGGTAGGCCTTCACCTTCTTGCCGACCTGCGCCCGGTTCAGGCCCTCGAGGCTGGTCATGAAGTAGTTGAAGTCGGGGTGCGTGAACAGGTAGGTCGACGTCGCGGCGGACACGCCTGCCCGCACGCCTTCGAGGTCGGCGGCGGTGCAGTTCGGCGGATCGGCGGCAGGATCCTGGTCGGCCAGCGCGGCGGGCACCCCACCGAACAGCGCGGCGGCCGTCAACGCGCCCGCGACGAGACTGCTGCTCGCCAGTAGCCGCACGGGGTTTGCAGTGAACGACATGGCCAGCTCCTTCATTGTTTGACCTGAGTTTGACGCCGCCGACGAGCTCCGGCATGCCCTGCAAGGTAATTCACAGGTTATTCAGGTGGCACGTTCAGCCGGCGACTGGGCGGCTCACAACCGATGCCAACAACACGATTCACCGAACACCTTGATAACAAGGCGATTACGGGCCGCGTGGGGGAAGTAGGGCCTGCTCAACGGACTGTTAGCTTGCCGAAGACGCGATAAGCAGAAGAGGGGTTGAGGACGTTGATGCTACGGACGGCTCGCGGGCTGGTACGCCGGGCGGCGCTCACCGTGTTGGTCGGCATGATGCTGCCGGGGCTCGTCGGCGTCGCAGGGCCAACGCCGGTCGCCGGGGCCTACTCCCGCGATGGCCTGCCCGTCGAGGTGCTCGAGGTGCCATCGCCGTCGATGGGCCGCAACATCAAGGTTCAGTTCCAAGGCGGCGGCCCGCATGCCGTCTACCTGCTTGACGGCCTGCGCGCCCAGGACGACGCCAGTGGCTGGGACATCAATACCGCTGCCTTCGAGTGGTACTACCAGTCCGGGCTGTCCCTGGTCATGCCCGTCGGCGGGCAGTCGAGCTTCTACACCGACTGGTACCGCCCCGCGACGGGTAGTTCGGGCGCGCTGACCTACAAATGGGAGACGTTCCTGACCCAGGAGCTGCCCGGGTACCTGTCCGCCAACAAGGGCGTGACACCGACGGGCAACGCCGTCGTCGGGCTGTCGATGTCGGGCGGCGCTGCGCTGGTGCTGGCGGCCTACTATCCGACGCAGTTCATCTTCGCCGGGTCGCTGTCCGGATTCCTCAATCCGTCAACAGGCTTGTGGCCCACCATGATCGGCTTCGCCATGAAGGACGCTGGCGGATACAACGCCAACGACATGTGGGGCCCCACCAGTGATCCGGCGTGGAAGCGCAACGACCCGATGTTGCTCATTCCGACGCTGGTGGCCAACAACACCGCGATCTGGGTCTATTGCGGAAACGGCAAGACCTCCGACCTCGACGCGCCCGGCGACTTCGGGGTGCAGTACGCCGCGCAGTTCCTCGAGACCGTCACCGTCGACACGAACAAGCAGTTCCAGAAGAACTATCTGGCCGCCGGTGGGCGCAACGCCATCTTCAACTTCCCGGGCGACGGAACCCACAGCTGGGGGTACTGGGGCGCACAGTTCCAGGCGATGAAGCCGGACTTGCTGCGGGTGCTCGGAGTGGGCGTCCCGCCGCCGCCCCCGCCCGCTGCACCGCCCGCTGCACCGCTCGCGGTGGCGCCTGGCCTGGTCCTACCACCTGCTTAATTCCCCGCGATTGGGTACAAGTGACAGATGGCGAACGTCGACGTGTCGGTTTCCTCGAAGCTCTCTCCCGAGCAGGCGTGGAAGTTGGCGTCGGACCTACCACGGTTCCATGAGTGGCTGACCATCTTCGGCGGGTGGCGCAGCGCGGTGCCCGACGTCGTTGAGCAGGGCACCCGCGTCTCGTCGCTGATCAAGGTGAAGGGCTTCCGCAACACCATTCGCTGGGAGGTCACCGACTACGACGCGCCCAAACGGCTCACGATGCAGGGCAGTGGGTTCGGCGGGGTCCACATCGCGCTGAACATGGCCATCACCGACGACGATCCAGGCTCGACGTTTCACCTGCAGGCCGCACTCTCGGGTGCGTTGCTCAACGGTCCGGTGGGCGGGCTCGTCGCGCGGGTGTTGAAGTCCGACGTCGAGAAATCCGTCCGGAATCTCGCCGCGCTGACCTGAGCGCGGACATGAGAGCTCAAGCCCGGCAGCTGAGCTCCATGCTGTCGCTGTCTCTGGCCAGGAAGTTGACGCTCACATATCCGTTGGCCGGATCACGCACGTAGTCGAGGTAGGGCTGCGTCTCGGGCATGTTCGTATTGTCGGCGACGATCAGAGTGCCCGGCGAGAAGCGTGGTTGGAGGAGCTCGAGCACCGGAAGGTAGAACTCCTTCCACCCGTCGAGCAGGACGAAGTCGACCTCGGAGTCCAGCGTCTTCAGCGTCTCGAGAGCGTCGCCTTCGAGCACGGTGATCACCCCGGAAAGGCCGGCGTCGGCAAAGTTCTTCTTCGCCGTCGCGATCTTGGCGGCACTCATTTCCGTCGTCACGACGCGGCCGCTTCCGTTGTCACGGACCGCCGAGGCCAAGTGAATGCCGGACAGGCCCAATGACATACCGAACTCGACGACGGTCTGTGGGCGGGTGGCGCGCACCAGCGCGTACAACAGCCGACCGGCTTCGGGGGTGACGGGCATGTAGATGTCGCTGAGTGCGTCGGCGCGTTCCTGCGCGGTGGCGTTGGCGAGGTCGGCGAACCGGCCGCTTCCGTTGCGCAGCGCTGTCATCTGCTCATGGGATTCGGCGTACATCCGGTCCAGTGCGGAAGCGATCTTTGGGTCTGTGAGCGTGGACATGGCTGCGACGGTACGCCGCGACCTCGTGCGTGTCCGGTGCCCGTTGGGGACGCAGTTCAGCTGTCGACGAAAACCATGTTGTGCTCGAGCGGACTGCGCGGCGTGTGCAACCCGTTGCCGGGAAAGTCCGGGTCGGGGTAGCCGATCGAGAGACCGCACAGGATCCGCAAGTCCTCGGCGACTCCGAGTTGCTCGCGGATGACGTCCGGGTAGCCCGCGATCGACACCTGCACGCAGCTTCCGATGCCCCTTGCGGTCAGCGCCAGGATGAAGGTCTGCAGGAACATCCCGACCCCGAGCGCGTCTACGTGGTCGAGGTCGCGATGCATGCAGACGATGGCGCCCAACGGCGCCCGAAAGAACTCCCAGTTCCGCAGTACCGCGACACGTCTGGCTTCCGGATCATGGCGCGGCACGCCCATCGACCCGTAGACCAGCGCGCCCAGGTCGCTGCGGAAGTGGTGGAACTCCTCAGGAAGTGGCGGGACCTGAGGCTCGCCCTTTTCCGCTTCTTCGAGCAGGGCTTTCACCAATCGGTCGCGGGCCGGACCGGAGTTGAACACCAGTCGCCAGGGCTGAATGTTCGAGTTGGACGGCGCCCTGATGGCGAGTTCGAGGGCTTCGATGACGAGCCCCCGCGGTACCGGCTTGTCCCGCAGGAACAGTCGGGTCGACCGCCGGGCGAGAATGGTTTCCTCGAGGTCGTACATCGTTGTGTCCCCTAACTTCTCGCGGCCGTCGCCGATGCATCAGAAACCCTTGGCCGCGAACCAGTTCAGAGCCACCTCGGCGACGTCGCGCCAACCGTTGTCCATCGTCAACGAGTGGCCGCGGCCCTCGAACTCGTGGAACTCGGTGTCGGAGCCGCCCTTGGCGTACAAGCCGAACACCTCCTTGGTGACCTTCAGCGGCACGGTGTGGTCCTCGGTACCCGACGTCAGCAACAGCGGTCCGCGATCGACCAGGTGCGTGTCGACCTTCGCGGGTGAGTTCTTGGAGAAGTTGGCGCCCGCGTCCTCGAACAGAGGCTTGCCAGGCCCGGGGATCGTCCACTTGTCGTGGAGGTCGTTGGACTCCTCCTCGGTGAGCATGTTGCCGAAGGCGTAGTGAAACTGCTTGGCAGTCAACGACACCGTGCGATGCCGATTGGCCGGGTTCCCCAACACCGGGAAGGCGGAACGCAACTGCGCGAGCGGCAGCGCCTTGACGCCCTTGATGGCCGCGGGGTCGATCGCGACGGCGGCGGCGACGTGCCCGCCGGCCAGCAGTTCCTGGGCGATCAGGCCGCCGAACGAGTGGCCGACGACTATCGGCTTGGCCTCGTGCTTGCCATCGGCGGAATCGATCAGTTGGACGTAGTGGTCGACGATTTCGCTGATGCCAGTGGCGTTGAGAGCGTCTGGGTTGGCCCGTGTCGCCTCGACGGTTTCGCCGTCGCCCGGCCAACCCGGCGCCGAGACGTCGTAGCCGCGCTCGGTGAACAGGTCCAGCCATGGCTGCCAGGCGCTGGCGTGGATCCACAGGCCGTGGATGAAGATGACGGGGTTGGTCTTGCTGGGAGTGGCCATTTCGGGTTCCTTTCGTTGTGATTTCGGCGTGTTTGGTTGCGATCAACGCAACTCAACACGCCCAAATCGCGAGGGGGGTTAGACGGTGGTGACGTATCCGCCGTCGATGCGGACGTCGGAGCCGGTGGTGTTGCCCGAGCGGTTGCTAGCCAGGAACACCGTAAGGTCGGCGACCTCTTGCGGCGTGGTGAACCGTCCGGTCGGGGCGCCTGCGGATACCGAGGCCACCACGTCGTCGGGGGTGGCGCCGGTCGCCGCGGCGAACTTGGCGGCCACTCCGTCTTCGGCCAGCCAGAGGCCGGTGGACACCGGGCCGGGGCTGATGGTGTTGACGCGAATCCCCTTGGGGCCGAACTCCTTCGAAAGACTCTTCGCGTAGTTGGCCAGCGCGGCCTTGGTGGCGCTGTAGTCCACGATGTTCCACTCGGGCAGCGTCGCGTTGACCGAGCCGATCATCACGATCGCGCCGCCGCCGCGGGCCAGCATTTGCGGTACGGCGTCGCGCGTGATGCGCACCGCCGAAAGGAAGTTCAGCGCAAGGGAGGCGTCCCACTCCTCGTCGGTGACCGACAGGATGCCCTCGAAGCGGGTGGCCACCGCCCCGGCGTTGTTGACGAGCACGTCGACCCCGCCACGTTCGGCCGCCGCGGCGATCAGCGCCCGCGGCCCTTCCGGCGTCGAAAGGTCGGCGGCGACGAAGGTGGCCGATCCGGCGGCTTCCAAGGCCTGTAGTTCCGCGGTGTTGTTGCGGGCGCCCGCGATCACGTAGGCGCCTGCGGCGACGAAGGCCTGGCTGATGGCCAGACCGATGCCCTTGCTCGCGCCGGTGACGACGACGACCTTGTCGGTGAGATTCATGTCCATGCCCATAGCTTGCTGCACCGCCGCACCAACTGTGGGCCGTGCCGTAGAAATGGCGGCCGCCGCCAAGTTTGTGACTGTGCCGACAGGCGATACCCCAAGGATCCGCCAAGGCGAAGATCGCAAGCTATGTGCGCGCCCCCACGGTCGCACCAAACATTTCGAGCTAGGACACCGACATGACCAGGACGCCGCAGCACCTCGGCAAGGTGTTGATTGCCCTCATCAGCGCGGCCGTCGTCGTGGCCGCGGCGGGTTGCGGCACGTCGAGTAGCCCCGGTGCTCCCGGGAGGCCCACGGCCGGTGCGCCTTCCGTGTGCGGTGAGCTCGGCGGCACGTTGGGTCTCGACCAGCTCTGCCAGGTTCACGCGTCGGCCGCCGACTACACGCTCGACATGAGCTTCCCGGTCGACTACCCCGAGCAGCAGGCGGTGACCGACTACCTCAAGAAGCAGCGTGACGACTTCGTGGACTACGTGAAGAAGTTCCCGTCGACCGGACGGCCGGCGCCGTATTCACTCGACGTCAAGGGTGAGACGTACCGATCCGGCACGCCCGAATCCGGCACGCAAAGCCTGGTATTCGATGTCGACGACGACGAGGGCTTGGCCCATGAGGGTCACCCGGACACCTCCTACGACGTGTTCAACTACGACCTCGACAAGCACGCTCCGATCACGCTGGACACCCTGTTCAAACCGGGCGTGAATCCGGTGGACCTGCTGTCGCCGATCGCAGCGCCCATTCTGACGGAACAGTTTGGCGCAGAGCTCATTCCGGCCCTGCACGAAGCCGGTACGAAGGCCTACCAGAACTTTGCGATCACCGACGACGCCGTGACCTTCTTTCTCGGCGAGAGCCAGCTGCGCGTAAGCAACTCCGGGCCGTTTCAGTTCTCGGTGCCGCGCGACGAACTCGACTCAGCGCTGGCGATCACACGCGGGCCACGCGTGCACGCGAGCGCGCGCAGTCGGGGGTGACGTGCACCGACAGCAGCACCGGACACTTTTTCACGGTGTCGCGAGACACGCTGCGGCTCGGTTGAGTTCGGGCATGAAGAATCGCGTAGGCAGGCGCTAAGCAAGCTGCTCAATTCGGCGCTGATACCTTCCCCGGATGGCTGACGACCCCGCCGCGACCCGTAAGGCCATCGTCGGCGCCTCGATCGGGAACGCCGTCGAATGGTTCGACTTCGCCATCTACGGATTTCTCGCGACGATCATCGCGGCCAACTTCTTCCCGACGGACGACGACACCGCCGCCCTGCTGAAGACGTTCGCGATCTTCGCCGCCGCGTTCTTCGTGCGCCCACTCGGCGGGCTGTTCTTCGGGCCGCTCGGCGACCGGATCGGCAGGCAGCGGGTGCTGGCCGTCGTCATCCTGTTGATGTCCGGCGCGACGCTGGCGATCGGCCTGCTGCCGACCTACGCCGCCATTGGGATCGCCGCACCTCTGCTGCTGCTGTTGTTCCGCTGCCTGCAAGGCTTCTCGGCCGGCGGCGAATACGGCGGAGGGGCCGTCTACCTCGCGGAGTACGCATCCGATGAGCGCCGCGGCCTGGTCGTGACGTTCATGGTGTGGTCCGGTGTGCTCGGGTTCTTGCTCGGCTCGATCACCGTCACCCTGCTACAGGCCGCCCTGCCCGCGGCCGCGATGGCGAGCTACGGCTGGCGGATTCCGTTCCTGCTCGCGGCGCCACTGGGATTGATCGGGCTGTACATCCGGCTGCGCCTGGACGACACCCCCGAGTTCACCGAACTTCGCAAGGAGCACAAGGTCGCGAAAAGACTGCTGCGCGAAGCAGTCACGACGTCGTGGGTGCCGATTCTCCAGGTGTTCGGCCTGTTTCTGATCTTCAACGTCGGCTACTACGTGGTGTTCACATTCCTGCCCAACTACCTCATCAGGCCACTGGGCTACGGCACCACGCAGGCCTTCGTGTCCATCACCATGGCCAGCGTCGTCGCGCTGGTGTTGACGTTGCCGTTCGCGGCGCTGTCGGATCGAATCGGGCGGCGGCCCATGCTGATCGCGGGCTCGGCGTGCTTCGTCGTGTTCGCGTATCCACTGTTCCTGATGGTTAATTCGGGCTCACTGGGCGCGGCGATCACGGCGCATTGTGCGTTGGCGGCGATCGAAGCCGTGTACATCTCGGCGGCCGTCACCGCGGGTGTCGAACTGTTCGCCACCCGGGTGCGCTACAGCGGGTTCTCGATCGGCTACAACGTCGCCGTCGCGGGGTTCGGCGGCACCACGCCGTATGTGGTCACGTGGCTGACCGCGCATACCGGCAACGTCATGGTGCCCGCCTTCTACCTGATTGCCGCGGCCGTGGTTTCCCTGGCGACGGTGCTGCTGCTTCGCGAGACGGCAGGCACTCCGTTGCGGGCGGCGAGCTAGGTCCAATTCCGCTCGCACGATTGTTGACTCACTTCAATCTCGCGACTTGGCAGTTTCGTGTGCCCACGCGGAAAAGCGCGTACACGTGCCACGATGACCCGGTGAGCGGGATGCGAGCGGCGAGGCCGACCAAGGCCGACGTGGCCCGTCTTGCCAATGTCTCGGCGGCCACCGTCAGCTACGTGCTCAACAACGTCGCGGGCCAGACCATCTCGGCGCAGACCCGCGCGGCCGTGCACGCTGCCGCAAAGGAACTCGGCTACCGGCCCAACCTCGCCGCACGCAACCTCGCCGTCGGAGCCAGCGGCGTCGTGTTGTACATCGTGCCGCGCATCGCGCTCGGCGAACTGCTGCTGGAGGTCGGCAGCCGGATGACCGCAGCACTCGCGCGCCACGGTGTCGTGCTCTCCATGCAGTTCGAAACCGATGACGGGCAGAACGTCGTCGACGCCGTGGCGGACCTCAACCCCATCGCGGTCACCAGCGTCTTCCCGCTCAGCGGCGCCGCACTCGAGGCCGTCACCGCTGCAGGCATCCCGCAGATCCACCTCGGCAGCGCGCAACTCCACGCGATGGGTGCCCTGCACATGACCATCGGTGAGCTGCGCATCGACCACCTGGTCGCGCGCGGCCACCGCAAGCTCGCCTACGCCACGTCGAACGTGGCGGCGCTGCGCCCGCTTGGGGATTACTGGCTCGAGGGACTGCGCGTCGCGGCCCGCAAGCGGGGGCTGCCGGAGTTGACCACGAGCACCGTCGCGGCGGATGGCTCGGATGCCTCCGACGTGGTGACTGATTGGGTGAGGGCAGGCATCACCGCCGCATGTGCCCAAAGCGACGAGACGGCGTTCGTGGTGCTGCACGGGGTGCGTGCGGCCGGCTTGCGCTGTCCGGACGACCTCGCGGTGATGGGCGTGGACGCAGGCGCGCTTGGCGCGGTCAGCGCGCCACCACTGACGTCGGTGGGGTTCGACGCCGCGACGATCGTCGACGTGTCCGTCGCGGCGATGATGACGGAGTTGGGCTACCCGACCGAGGGCGAACCGAGCAGTGCAGGAGTCGCGCGACTGATCCAGCGCGCGTCCACCTGATCACGAGAACTTCTTGTAGGGCAGTCGCTCAGCCGTGTAACTTACGCGGGTAAGCAATGCGCCGCAGCCCTCGCGGACGCGAGCGAAAGAAATGTGTGAGAGGCGGACTCCGTGAGCGTTGACGCAGCCAGCGACGTGTACTTCGACCCGTACAGCGTGGACATCAACGCCGACCCGTACCCGACGTTCGCGCGGCTGCGCGAGGAAGCGCCGCTGTACTACAACTCCCAGCACGACTTCTACGCGGTCAGCCGGTACGAGGACGTCAACCGCGGCATCGTCGACCACGGCACGTTCAGCTCGGCCAAGGGTGCGATCGTCGAACTCATCAGGGCGGACTTCCCCATCCCCTCCGGCGTGCTGATCTTCGAGGATCCGCCCGTGCACGACATCCACCGCAAGCTGCTGGCACGCATGTTCACCCCGCGCAAGATCGCCCTGCTCGAGGAGAAGATCCGCCAGTACTGCGTCGAGAGCCTCGACCCGGTCGTCGGCACCGGCAAGTTCGACTTCGTCACCGATCTCGGCGCCCTGATGCCGATGAAGACCATCAGCGCGTTGATCGGCATCCCCGAGCAGGACCAGCAGGCCGTCCGCGACCACGTCACTGATCAGATGAAAACCGAAGCGGGCCAACCCATGAAGGCCGCCGAGCAGGGTCTGGTCAGTGGCGACATCTTCGCCGACTACATCGATTGGCGTGTCGACCACCCGTCCGACGACATCATGACCGAACTGCTCAACGTCGAATTCGTCGACGAGACCGGCACCACCCGCAAACTCACCCGCGACGAGCTGCTGATCTACCTGAACGTGGTCGCAGGAGCGGGCAACGACACCACCACCCGGCTGATCGGCTGGGCGGGCAAGGTGCTGGCCGAACATCCAGACCAGCGCCGCCAACTCGTCGAGAATCCGGACCTGATCCCTACGGCCGTCGAGGAACTCGTCCGGTTCGAACCGCCCGCCCCGCACGTGGCGCGCTACGTGACGCGCGACGTCGAGGTTCACGGCCAGACGGTGCCGCAGGGCGCCATCATGATGATGCTCATCGGCGCCGCCAACCGCGACCACCGCCAGTTCGCTCCGGACGGCGACGTGTTCGACATCAACCGCGAACAGCGGGCGCACCTCGGCTTCAGCGTGGGCGCCCACTACTGTCTGGGCTCCGCACTCGCGCGACTCGAGGGCCGGGTGGCGCTGGAAGAGGTGCTCAAGCGGTTCCCGGAGTGGGACGTCGACCTGCCGAACGCTGTGTTCTCCACGACGTCGACCATTCGTGGCTGGGACTCGATGCCGGCGTCCATTCCGTGACCGCCGCGCTGACGGTCCCCAAGGACTGGGCAGAGCTCACCCCGGAGTGGATCACGGTGGCCCTGGCCGAACGGCATCCCGACGCGACAGTCGACACCGTCACCGTGGTCCTGCGCGACGACGGCACCAACCGGCGCGCGCGACTAGGCCTGACGTATGCCGACGGCCCGACGGGACCTTCGACGGTCTTCGTCAAGGCCGTCGACCCGGACCACAAGTTCTTGATCAAACTGACCAGTGGGCTGCTGCACGAACCACGGCTCTTCAACGCGAAAATCGAACTGCCGCTTGAGCATCCGCTTGTCTACGCCGCCGTGATCGACGACGTCGACGAGGACTTCCTTCTGGCGATGGAGGACCTCACAACGCGCGGCGCCGACCCCCGCGATGCGACCAGGCCGTTAACCGTGGAGCAGGCCGCCAACGGCGTGCGCGGGCTCGGCCGGATGCACGGACGCTACTGGGGCCGCCGCGTCGAGCTGCCCGAGCTCGACTGGCTGGAGCCGTTCGTGCCGTGGGAGGGCATGGGCGCGGCGCCCCTGCCCGCTGCACTCGACCGGCTCGGCGACGACGCACCCGCGTCGGTGCACGCGCTCACCATCGACGGGCTGATCGAGGACGTCTGGAAGCCCTACATCCGCACGCTCACCGTCGGCCCCCCGACCCTGTTGCACGGCGATGCTCACGTCGGCAACACGTATCTGCTGCCCGACGGGGAGCTCGGCTTCCTGGACTGGCAGGTCGCCCGCCGCGGGAACTTCTCGCTCGACCTCGGCTACTTCCTGCAGGGCGCGCTGACCACCGAGGATCGCCGACGCCACGAGCGCACCCTGTTGGAGACCTATCGCGACGCGCTGGAGTTGCCCGCCGACGAAATGCCTTCGGCGGACGAGGTCTGGACGGGCTACCGGGCGTCGGTGGCACATGGGCTGACGCTGTGGCTGTGCACGGCCAGCGCCGGTGAACTGTGGCAGCGACCCGACATCGCGCTGGCGTTGGCGCAGCGGTATTCGGCGGCCTACGAGGACCTTCAGACCGCGCAGGCCATCGCCGACCTGATTGGCTAGGCCGGCTCAACTACGCTGGACGGCATGCGGCTCAAGGTTCTGCCCTTCGTAACCGTTGAAGTCGACGACCGCGTGCGACGCAGGCTGCGTTCGAAGGCGGAGCGGCTGCGGCTCAACGTCCGGGCCTACCTGCTCAGCGCGGCCGACGACGTCGACTCCGCAGGCGACAAGGTGCGTGGCATGTGCGATGCCGCGGTCCATCGCGTCGACGACGCGGTCGGCAGGGTCACCGACCGGCTCGGGCCCGAAGGCGCCGACTCGGATGCTCGACTCGAAGCTAGCTGAGGACCCCTCTACGGTGTAGGCGGCGGGGGTCATCGCACGAACCGATGAACGCATGAGCCGATGAACGCACGAGCCGATGAAGGAGTGTCCGGAACGGTGGTAGCGCGCTCTTGATGGGACACCTCTCATGATCGGGCATGGCTCTTGATCGGGCATGGCCTCGTCATCGTTCTTGCGCTGTGCGCGGCAGGCTTCATGGCCGTCGGCATCGTGGTCCGCCAGCGCGCCACCATGGACCTGCCCGCCGAAGACGGCGTCAGCGCCGTCATGTTCACCACGCTCCTGCGCCGCCCGATCTGGTGGGCGGGCACCGGAGCGGCCGTGCTTGGCTACGCCTTCCAGGCGCTCGCGCTGATCAAGGGCTCGCTGATCCTGGTGCAACCGATCCTGGTGTCCGCGCTGCTGTTCACCCTTCCGCTGAGTGCGCGGCTGGCCGGGCGCCGCGTCACCCGCTCCGAATGGCTGTGGGCCGGCCTGCTCACCTCTGGCCTCGCCGTGTTCGTGCTACTGGCCCGCCCCGGTCCGCAGGACACTCCCGCGTCGCTGCCCGTGTCGACGATCGTGGCCGTCGGCTGCGGCGTCGTCGTGCTGGGCTGCGTGGTGGCAGCCATCCGCATCGGCGGTTGGCAACGCGCCGCATTGTTGGCCGTCGCCGTCGGCGTGCTGTTCGGCGTCGTCGCCGTGACCACGAAGATCGTCATGCACGTGGCCGCCGCTCGCGGTCCGCTGGCGCTGTTGGCCACGCCCGCTCCATACGCCCTGATTGTGCTCGGGATCATCGCAACGCTGTTGCAGCAGTCGGCCTTTCATGCCGGCGCATTGCAGATGACCGTGCCGACGATGCTGGTGCTCGAACCCGTCGTCGCAGTGCTGCTTGGCGCCATCGTGCTGGGGGAAGAGCTCGAGGCGGGCCGGTATCAGGCCATCGCGCTCACCGTCGCCGTTGTCGCGATGGCCGCGGCCACCGTCGCGTTGGGCCGCGAAGAAGGCGCCTACGAAGAAGGTCTCGAGATGAAGCGCGCGCGCGAAGCGGCGGCCTGAGTCAGTGCGCCCCGCCGACGCGGTGGGACATATATGCGGAGTAGGCGAACACCACGGCCAGGATCACCACCACGATCACGGCCGACATGACCCATTGCCTGCGGGTTCCGGCCACGTGGTCGGGCGCACACATCGTGACCGGGAACCCGAGCGCGACCAAGATCTCGGCAGCCGCATCCTGGCTGCCAGGATTGATGTTCAACTGACCCCTGCGAGTCATGAGTTCCACCGTCAACGGGTATTTCGGTAGGTCCAACGAGTACGTGGTTGGCACCGACCCGCCGTAATTCCAGTGCCGCGAGGTGCGGGCGGTCAACGCGGGCCGGATGTACGCCGCAGTGATGTCCTCGCGGAGCGCATATGGCGCGTCGTCGGCGTACACGCCACTGTCATCCACGTAGAGCGAGACCCGGTCGGGCCGCGGTACGAGCGCGCGCGAGAGCATCCTCGGGTAGACGACGAGCATTGCACCGACAACCACGACCACCGCGACGAGCTTCGTCTTGCCGGGCAGCACGATGCATGCCGCACTCAGCAGAAGGCACGCGGCCACGCCCGATCCGAACACCCACTTCACCATGGGGTTCGTTTCCATCAGCTTCGCTTGCCCGCGATACATCGAGGAAAATCTACGGCCCGTGCTGTGCGTCGGCTGCGGGTTGGGCTGTGAATGCCCTGGCAATCAGCCCAATATCGACGTGTAGTACACGACGTCGGCCATGGTCGAGGACCCGTCGTCCGTCGTCGGCATGGCGGGGAAGCCGTATTCGGTCAGCAGGGTCCCCATCGAGGTGCCCAGCGAGCGCCAGCCGCGCACGTCGAGGTATGCGCCGACCTCGTTGCGCTCGCCCTCGAACCCCAATTCGGAGAAGTCGAGGTCGAACCCGTGGTCGCGCCACTTCGCGCTGGACTCACGCATCTTCTCCCTGGCCGCTTCGAGGTCGACGTCGGGGTTGTGCGGGATGGTCTCGGTGGCCAGCCTGCTGCCGGGTGCACTGAGTGCGGTGACGGCGTCGAGCAGCCGGTCCTGCGCGTCGGGGGGCAGGTAGCCGAACAGGCCCTCGGCGATCCACGCGACGGGCTGGTCGGGGTCGAAGCCCGCCGCCTTGAGTGCGGTCGGCCAGTCGTCGCGCAGGTCGATGGCGACGTGGCGGAGCGTGGCCGTCGGCTCGGCGCCCAGACCGGCGAGCGTCGTGGTCTTGAACTCGATGACCTCGGGCTGATCGACCTCGAACACGGTCATGCCGTCGGGCCACGACAGCCGGTAGGCCCGCGAATCGAGCCCGGCTGCCAGGATGACCGCCTGGCGGATGCCGGTCTTGGCGGCGTCGGCGAAGAACGCGTCGAAGTACCGCGTGCGGGCCGCCATCGCCGCAGGCATGTTGGCCAGGCCGAAACCCGCTTCGTCACCCTCGATGGCCTCGGTGGTCAGTTCGCCGCTCGCCCAGCGAGTGAGAAAGTCCACACCGACGGCACGCACCAAGGGCTCTGCGAAGGGGTCGTCGATGAGTGGCTCGTCGGCGTTGGTGGCTACTGCCCTTGCCGCCGCCACCATGGTCGCCGTCACTCCGACGCTGGTGGCCAGGTCCCAGCTGTCGTTGTCGGTCCGAGTCATCGTCTACCTCCATAGTTGAATACTTAGACACTATAACAAATGATCGGGAGTGGCCGTCGTCACACAGCAAATCAGCAGGTCAGCCATTTGGGGCATATCTTTAGTTTTGCTAACGTTATGAGTGTACGTGAGGGCGACGAGGCCCCCGAGACAAATAATTCCAAGTAGTAGTTAGAGGCTTTTCATGTCGAGCAATACCCGCGAAGCACGGCTCGCACGCCGCGTCGCCGACCTTTACGCAAACGACCAGCAATTCGCCGCCGGCAAGCCCGACCAGGCCGTCGCCGACGCAGCCAACCAGCCAGACCTACGCCTGCCCGAGGTCGTCCGCGTCGTGATGGAGGGCTATGCCGACCGGCCCGCCCTCGGCCAGCGCGCCGTCGAATTCGTCACCGACGCCGCCGGGCGCACGACGGCCCAACTGCAGCCCCGTTTCGACACCGTGAGCTACGGCCAGCTGTGGGAGCGCGTGCAGGCGTTCGCCGCAGGTGTGCGGGGTACGCCAGTCCACCCCGGCGACCGGGTCGCCATCCTCGGCTTCACCAGCGTCGACTACACCGTCGTCGACACGGCGCTTACCCAACTCGGGGCGGTGTCCGTGCCACTGCAGACCAGTGCGCCGCTGAGCCAACTCCAACCCATCGTCGCCGAGACCGAGCCGACACTGATCGCGTCGAGCATCGACTACCTGGAGGACGCCGTCGCGCTGGTGCTCAGTGGGCCTACGCCGGCAAGACTCGTCGTATTCGACTTCCGGCCCGAGGTCGACGACCAGCGTGAGGCGCTCGAGGCGGCCAAGGTCCGGCTTGACGGTGTCGTCGTGGAGACCCTGGGCGATGCGCTCGCTCGCGGGCGCGCACTGCCCGCGCTGGAAACCGTTGCCGCCGAAGGTGACGACCCCATCGCGATGCTCGTCTACACCTCTGGCAGCACCGGCGCGCCCAAGGGCGCGATCTACCCCGAGAGCAAGGTCGCCACCATGTGGCGGGCCGCCGCCAACACCCACTGGGACGAGAAGCAGGGAGTGGTCCCGGGGATCACGCTGAGCTTCCTCCCGATGAGCCACGTGATGGGCCGCGGCGTCCTCTTCGGGACGCTATCCAGCGGCGGCACGGTCTATTTCGCCGCCCGCAGCGACCTGTCCACCTTCCTCGAGGACCTGGCCCTGGTGCGGCCAACGCAGATGAACTTCGTGCCGCGCATCTGGGACATGTTGTATCAGGAGTACGTGTCATTGGCCGATAGGGGCGCGACTGATGACGAGCTTCGCCGGAGTCTGCTCGGCGGACGCTTCGTCACCGCGATGACCGGTTCGGCCCCGATCTCGCCCGAACTCAAGGCGTGGGTGGAGGGCTTCCTCGACATGCACCTCGTCGAGGGTTACGGCTCCACCGAAGCGGGCGCCGTCTTCGTCGACGGTCAGATCCGCCGCCCACCGGTGCTCGACTACAAGCTGGTCGACGTGCCCGACCTGGGCTACTTCGGAAGCGACGTACCGCACCCGCGCGGCGAGCTACTGGTCAAGTCCGACCAGCTGTTCCCCGGCTACTACAAGCGGCCCGAGGTCACGGCCGAGGTCTTCGACGCCGACGGTTACTACCGCACCGGAGACATCGTCGCCGAGCTCGGTCCGGACCAGGTGCGCTACGTGGACCGCCGCAACAACGTGCTGAAGCTCTCCCAAGGCGAGTTCGTCGCCGTCTCCAAGCTCGAATCGGTCTTCAACGACAGCCCGCTGGTGCGGCAGATCTACCTCTACGGAAACAGCGCCAGGCCCTACCTGCTGGCCGTCGTCGTGCCCACCGAAGACGCCCAATCCCGTTACGCCGGAGCCGAACTCAAGTCGGCGATCAGCGCATCGCTCAAGGAGGCGGCGCGGACGGCGGCGCTGCAGTCCTACGAAGTGCCCCGGGATTTCCTCGTGGAGACCAACCCGTTCACGTTGGAGAACGGGCTACTGACCGGCATCCGCAAGCTGGCCTGGCCCCGGTTGAAGGAACGCTACGGCGCGGAGCTCGAGCAGTTGTACGCCGACCTGGCCGACGGTCAGGCGGGCGAGCTACGCACGCTACGCCAGAGCGGCGCCGATCGGCCGGTGCTGGAGACCGTCGGCAAGGCCGCGAGCGCGCTGCTGAGTGCGGCGCCCTCCGACGTGCAGCCCGATGCCCAGTTCACCGACCTCGGCGGAGACTCGTTGTCGGCGTTGACCTTTGCCAACCTGCTGCACGACATCTTCGACGTCGACGTCCCCGTCGGCGTGATCGTCAGCCCGGCCAGCGACCTAGCCGCCATCGCCGCGTACATCGAGGCGCAGCGTGCGGGTGGGGCCAAGCGACCGACGTACGACGCGGTGCACGGCCGCGACGCGACCGAGGTGCACGCGAGCCAGCTGACCCTGGACAAGTTCCTCGACTCGGAAACCCTTGCCACGGCAACGTCGTTGCCCGGCCCGGCCTCCGAGATCCGCACCGTATTGCTCACGGGTGCAACCGGATTCCTCGGCCGCTACCTAGCCCTGGACTGGCTGCAGCGGATGGACCTGGTCGACGGCAAGGTAATCTGCATCGTCCGCGCCAAGGACGACGCCTCCGCACGCGCCCGACTGGACGCGACGTTCGACAGCGGAGACCCCAAGCTGCTCGCGCACTACCGTGAACTGGCCGCCGAGCACCTCGAAGTGTTCGCAGGCGACAAGGGCGAGGCCAACCTCGGCCTGTCCGACGACGTTTGGCAGCGGCTGGCCGACACCGTCGACCTGATCGTCGACCCCGCGGCGTTGGTCAACCACGTACTGCCCTACAGCCAGCTGTTCGGGCCGAATGTGCTTGGTACTGCGGAGCTCATCCGCATCGCGCTGACGACGAAGATCAAGCCGTTCGTCTACGTGTCCACGATGGCCGTCGGGGCGGGGATGAACCCGGCCGACAATACCGAGGACGCCGACGTCCGCGAGGTCAGTGCCACCCGCAAGGTCGACGACAGCTACGCCAACGGCTACGGCAACAGCAAGTGGGGCGGTGAGGTGCTGCTACGCGAAGCCAACGAGCACCACGGCCTACCGGTCTCGGTGTTCCGCTGCGACATGATCCTGGCCGACACCACGTACGCCGGACAGCTCAACCTGCCCGACATGTTCACCCGCATGATGCTCAGCCTGGTTGCGACAGGCGTTGCGCCGCAATCGTTCTACGAACTGGCCGCCGACGGCCAGCGGCAGCGGGCGCACTACGACGGGCTGCCCGTCGAGTTCATCGCCGAGGCCATCTCGACGCTCGGATCCCATGTGCAAGAGGGCTTCGAGACCTACCACGTGATGAACCCGTACGACGACGGCTTCGGCATGGACGAGTTCGTGGACTGGCTGATCGACGCCGGCTACCCGATCCGGCGCGTCGACGGGTACGCCGACTGGCTGGCCCGCTTCGAGACCACGCTGCGGGCGCTGCCGGAGCAGCAGCGCAACGCGTCGCTGCTGCCGCTGCTGCACAACTACCGGAGCCCGGAGCACCCGATCAACGGGTCGATCGCCCCGACCGATCGGTTCCGTGCTGCGGTCCAGGACGCAAAGATCGGTCCCGACAAGGACATTCCGCACGTAACCCCGCCGGTGATCGTCAAGTACGTCACGGACCTGGAGTTGCTCGGCCTGCTCTAACCCCGTGATTTCGGCGCGCTTTTCGGAGTTGAGACCCGAAAAGCGCGCCGAAATCGCTTAGTTGCCGAAGCCGATGAGACTGCGGACCGGCGGGAGGTCCGCGATGGTCGCGAACCCCGGCGCCGCCGCACACACCGCGGGCACGGCGTTGAGCACCTGCATCCCGGTGGCGACGTTCGCCGAGTTGACGTGCTCGAGCATCGAAGCCTCCCGCTCGAAGCTCGCCAACGAGAAGAAGTGCGCCTGCATCGACGGGTCGCCCTCGATGGTCAACGTCCAACCGTGCCGCGGCTTGGGCCAATGCTTCGGATACTCGTTGCCGACGGTCCACAGCGTCTCGATCTCGACCAACGGCTCACCCTGCCTGCGGCCGACCCAGTTCCACCGTTGCCCAGCGGTGGTTCCGGCCTGCAGCACGTGGTCGAAGATCTCGTGGTCGTGCTCGGCGGCGACGGCTTCGACGGAGGCCGTCACCTCGTCGATGCCCGCGTTCAGCGCGTCGGCCAGCAGCCACACCTGCTCGGTGAAGATCGACGAGTTGAACGCCAGGAAATCGTTTGCGGTAACGCTGATTTCGTCGACGGGCTGGCCGAAGCGCATGTTGTCGAACGTGATGGCGGTGCTGTCGTAGACCGACCAGTCGGCCCGCTCCTGCACTGTCAGCTTCTCGATGGTGCGGCTCATGCCGGTCAATGCCAGCGGCAGCGCCCCGGACAAGTTGCCGGGGTTCAGCCCGCAGCCATGCACGGTGGTGCCGCCCTGCTGACACGCTGCCAGTACGCGATCGCGGTCGGCAGCGGCGATGCGCTTGGGATGGAACAGAAACGCCGTCGTGACAACGTTCTTCCCGCTCGCGAGGATGGCACAGACGTCGTCGACGGACGTCAGCCGCGGCGTGTAGACCACGCAGTCCGCATCGAGCGCCAGGATCGCGGCGTTGTCGGTGGTCGCCGTCACGCCGACCGGATCGCGCCCGATGAGCACGCCTGCGTCGACGCCGTTCTTGTCGTCGGAATACACCTTCACACCGGCCAGTTCGAGCCCGGAGCGGGGATCGAGGATGGTGGCGAGCAGTTCCTTGCCGATGGCTCCCGTGCCCCATTGCACGATGCGAAGTGTCATGGCGGCTGATTCTGGCACGAAAGAGGGGCATCCCTTACGGGATGCCCCTCTAACGGCCCAGTCAGGTTGGGCTACTTGACGTCGACGTAGACCGTCTTGTCGGTGACCGTGGTCAGCAGGTCGTCACCCGGGTTGCCCGAGTCGGTCCTGCTGTAGGTCTGTCCAGGCCGCACCGCAACGACGCTGGCCTGGTCGAGTGGGGTGTTGCCTACGCGATTGACGATCACCTTGTAGCCGCGCGCTTGAAGCGAGCTGATGGTGTCTTGCGCGTTGCCAGGACCGCTCGGCGCGGCGACGGCCGGTGCGGCGAGCCCGAGGACGGCGGCGGTCAACCCGCTCGCGATGATGGTGGCAAATCCAAACTTCTTCACTGTGCAACTACCTCTTCTTATACGTCTGCTCGCGAACCACGCCGTCGGTGGCGTTGCCCGGAGGCATCCCGCTGCCGGCTCGGGGGCCTTTCCCAACCCGGTCACAGGTTTCAAACCAACAGGTCAGCGGGTTTAATTCCGTTGGCAGAAATTGATCGACGGATGGCAGGAATCGAGCTAAGCGCGCGTCGCGTTCCGAGGCTTCGGCTCACCACGGGGTGTCATCGCTACCCGCACTCGAAAGAGCTCGTCAGCTATTTTCATGCCTGCCAGGAGGACCAGCGTGCGATGTCGACCGAGACGACGGGGCCGTCGAGCGCGATCCGTTCGTACTGCGGGTACTTCTGGCGCAACAGCGCGTAGCCGGTGGCCATCTGCTCGCCCCTGTCGTGAATCGCGGCAACCCCGTCAACGCGCACCCACCACAGCTGCGTCCAGTCCGCGTCGTAGTGGTCGACGAGCAGGCTGACCCGCGGGTTGGCTGCGATGTTAGCCAGCCTGCGTAACCGGTGGGTGGTCTTGCGTTTGGCGTCGACCGCCGTATAGAGCACATCGCCGCGCACCGCGAAGACCACCGGCACGGCGTGTGGGACGCCGTCTGCCCCTGCCGTCGACAGGACCGCGACCGGGGCGGCTGCGAACGCTTCGGCGGGGATCATCGCGCCGGGGTCACCGCGGCCCGCGAGGTTGGGGGGCGACGCTGATGGGATTGCGGGTGACGTTGATCTCGGGCTTCTTCGTCGGCCGGTTCTGATACCGCGGCGGGTAATACGCCGGCGCCGATGCCGACGGTGGTGGAGGCGGGGGCGGCGGAGGAGGTGGCGGCGGGAGCACGGAGCTGGCGGTGGCCGTCGTCGGCGCGTCCGTCGTCGGTGTCGTCGACGTCGCGGGCGAAGGGGACTCCTCATCGGACGGTCCGCGCACCGTCAGCAGTACCACCGCAACGACCAGCGCCACGACGGCGAGCGCCACCAAGGCCATTCCGAGCACGGCCTGCCGGGTCTGATACCAGGGCGTCGGTGCGGGCTTGAAGTGCCATGTGTCCGCGTCGAAGGCGTCGAACCGATCCGTCAGAACCTGTTGGTCGTGCGGCGGATCCGGCCAATAGTCGACGACGTCCTCGGGCGTCGGGTCCGGTTCGGCCTGCGCTTCTGGGTCTTCGGCCTCGTCGAAGAGATACTCGAACTGGCCGTCCGCAGGGTCGCCGCCGGGCGCACCGATGTCCAGCCGATCGGTGTCGTCCGGCGCCTCCAACCTGGAATCCGCCGAGGCCTCGCTATCGGGCACCCCATGATGCTAGGCGGCTACCTGGACAAACGTGCGGTGGTAGGCAAATCGACGCGCCGTGGTCGGGGACCTGCGTCCCGTGCCCGGAACATCCGCCGGTGGTGACGGCCCCCCGGTATCGTCCCTGACGATGTGTTCACAGCGGCGTCCCAGCAGCGTCACCTCCCGGTGGGCTGCGCTTCATGGCCGCGCTTCCCGCCCATAAGAAGGTTCGGCATGACTCTTTTTCGGCTGACACGTGTCCGGCTCGCAGCGGCCGCGAGTGCCCTTGTCCTCGTCGGCGCAAGCGGGCTGACCGCCTGCGCCCCTCCCACGAAGGAGTCGGGTGGCGAGCAGACCCAGTCGGGAGTCAAGGCCGGCGAGGCGAAGTCGGTGGCCGACTTTGGAGGCATGGACGGCCTCGTCGCGGCGGCCAAGAAGGAGGGCGAGCTCAACGTCATTGCGCTGCCACCAGATTGGGCCAACTACGGTGCCATCATTGCGGCGTTCGAAGCCAAGTACGGCATCAAGGTCAACTCACTTCAGCCCGATGCCGCCAGTCAGGACGAGATCAACGCCGCCACCCAGCAGAAGGGCAAGTCGACCGCGCCGGACGTGTTCGACCTCGGCCAGTCGGTGGCGCTGGCCAACACCGCCTTGTACGCGCCGTACAAGGTCGAGACGTTCGACGACGTCTCCGAGGCCTACAAGGATCCCGACGGCAAGTGGGTCAACGACTATGGCGGCTACATGTCGATCGGCTTCGACTCGTCGAAGGTGCCTCCCATCACGGGCGTCGACGACCTGCTCAAGCCCGAGTTCAAAGGCAAGGTCGCGCTCAACGGCGACCCGACGCAGGCTGGCGCGGCATTCTCCGGCGTGATGATGGCGGCCCTAAGCCAGGGCGGCTCGCCCGACGACATCGCGCCCGGCGTCGAGTTCTTCCGGAAGCTCAACGAGGCGGGCAACTTTCTGCCGGTCGATCCGACGCCTGCCACCATCGAATCCGGTCAGACGCCGGTGGTGATCGACTGGGACTACCTCAACGTCGCCGAGACCAAGAAGCTGCCGAGCTGGCAGGTCGTCATCCCGCCGAACGCCGCGATTGCGGGCTTCTACTTCCAGGCCATCAACAAGGACGCACCACATCCGGCCGCGGCGCGGCTCTGGCAGGAGTTCCTCTACAGCGACGAAGGTCAGAACCTGTTCCTGCAGGGCGGTGCCCGACCGGTGCGGGCCACCACGATGGCCGCCAAGGGCAGCATCGACCAGGCCGCGTACCGGGTGCTGCCACCCGTGGACGGGGAGGCGATCTCCGTCACCGTTGACCAGAACACAGCGGCCTCGAAGTACCTGGAGGCCAACTGGGCGAAGGCGATTGGCTGATCGCGGTGCGCCGATTGCGTGGCCGCGCGGTGGCGGCCCTGCCGCTCCTGCCGTTCTTCGCGGTCGTTGCGATCTTCCTGATCGTGCCGACGATCACGGTCATCGTCAGTGCGGTGTTCGACGGAGGCCGGTTCTCGCTCGCCCGCCTGCAGGCCCTGTTCTCCGAGACGGCACTGTCGGCGCTGGGCAAGAGCGTGCTGCTCTCTGGTAGCACCGCCCTGCTGGGCGCGCTGCTCGGAGCCTTGCTCGCGTGGCTGATCGTGACGCGTCCCGCCGAGTCACTGGTGCGTCGCACCGTATTGTCGCTGTGCAGCGTGCTCGCCCAGTTCGGCGGAGTCGCACTGGCTTTCGCGTTCCTTGCGACCATCGGGCTCAACGGTGTGCTGACGCTGTGGGTTCAGGAGCACCTCGGGTGGAACCTGGCTGGATCCGGATGGCTGTACGGGTTGCCCGGGCTGATCCTGGTGTACACCTATTTCCAGATCCCGCTCATGGTGATCGTCTTCCTGCCCGCGCTCGAGGGACTGCGCGAGCAATGGCGGGAAGCCGCGGTCAGCCTCGGCGCTTCGACCTGGCAGTACTGGCGCGAGGTGGCCGTCCCGCTGTTGACGCCCGCGTTCCTCGGGTCGGCACTTCTGTTGTTCGCCAACGCCTTTGCGGCCTACGCGACGGCCGCTGCGCTGGTCAGCCAGGGCAGCCCCATCGTGCCGTTGCTCATCCGCTCAGCGCTCACCAGCGAGGTGGTGCTCGGTCAGGCCGGGTTCGCGTACGCGCTGGCACTCGAGATGATCGTCGTTGTCGCCGCGGTGATGGTCGCGTACAACCTGCTGGTTCGGCGCACGGCCAGGTGGTTGAGGTGAGAACCGCTGCGCGGGGCGCACTCTGGCTGCTGTTCGGGGTGTTCTTCCTGTTTCCGCTGTACGCCATGGCGGATTTCTCCACCCGAAATCTCATCAAGGGCGGGCGAACTGGCGCGGCGTGGGCCAATCTGTTCGCCGACGACGCGCTCTACCAGGCCATCGTGACGTCGCTGTTGTTGGCCCTACTGACCGTGGTGGCGATGCTCGTCGTCTTGGTGCCCACGATGATCTGGGTCCGGTTGCGCACGCCGTGGGCGAAGGGCGTCGTCGAGTTCATGTGCCTGCTGCCGTTGACCATTCCCGCACTGGTGATCGTCGTCGGGCTCAAGAACGTGTACCTCTGGGTGACGTATCTGCTCGGCGAATCCGCGCTGACGCTCACCTTCGTCTACGTGGTGGTGGTGCTGCCGTTCGCGTACCGGGCGCTCGACGCCGCGCTGTCGGCCATCGACTTGAAGACGCTTGCGGAAGCAGCGCGCTCGCTCGGGGCGGGCTGGCCGACGACGATGCTGCGCGTGGTGGTGCCCAACATCTGGTCGGGGGTGCTGTCGGCGGCCTTCATATCGGTGGCGGTGGTGCTCGGCGAGTACACCATCGCCTCACTGTCCGGGTTCCAGACGCTGCAGGTGCAGATCGTGGCGATCGGCAAGAGTGACGGCCCGACGTCGGTGGCCGCGTCGCTGGCGGTGCTGCTGTTCGGTTTCGTTCTGTTGCTTGCCCTTTCCTTGTTGACCAGACGGAGGCGGAGCTCATGACGACCGGTGTTGGCGTCGAATTGAACGACCTGACCCGGGTCTACGGCGCGGTGCGTGCGCTCGACGGGCTGACCCTGCACATCGAACCGGGGGAGTTCGTGGCGCTGCTCGGCCCGTCTGGCTGTGGCAAGACCACCGCGCTGCGCATCTTGGCCGGACTGGACGAGGCGACATCGGGCACCGTCTCCGTCGGCGGCCGCGACGTGACGTCGGTACCCGCGAACAAGCGCGACATGGGCATGGTGTTCCAGGCGTACAGCCTGTTCCCGCATCTGACCGCGCTGGAGAACGTGGAGTTCGGGCTCAAGATGCGGGGCCGCGGCAAGGGCGACCGAACCGCTCGGGCCACCGAAATGCTGGACCTGGTTGGGCTTTCCGCGCACCTGAACAAGTACGCGACGGAGCTCTCAGGCGGTCAGCAGCAGCGCGTTGCGCTGGCGCGGGCGCTGGCGATTCAGCCCAGTGTGCTGCTGCTCGACGAGCCGCTTTCGGCGTTGGACGCCAAGGTGCGCGCGCAGCTGCGCGACGAGATCCGCCGGGTTCAGCTCGAGGTGGGGACGACGACGGTGTTCGTCACCCACGACCAGGAGGAGGCGCTCGCCGTCGCCGATCGGGTCGGGGTGATGAGCCAGGGCCGGCTCGAGCAGCTCGCCCCGCCTGCCGAGGTATACGCCGATCCTGCAACGCCGTTCGTCGCCGAGTTCGTCGGGCTCAACAACAAGGTGCCCGCCGACGTGACCTCGGGGCAGGCCCACCTGCTCGGCATGTCGGTGCCGACGCTGGCCGGCTCGATCGCCTCGGGCGCCGGGACCGCGTTGCTGCGGCCCGAATCGGTGACCGTCACCGCCGATCCCGCGGGCACGTCGACGGTGAAGTCGGTGGCCTTCCTCGGCCCGATATCGCGGGTGTACGTGGCGCTCGCCGACGGCGCGGTGATCGACGCGCAGTTGACGAGCGCGGCCGCACGCGGGTTCGAACCTGGTGCGCCGGTTACCGTCGGCGTGGATCAGACGCGCCTGCTAGTGGTACCGAGCTAGACGTCCTTGACGGGTTCGATGCCCAGATCGCGATACGTGACCAGGGCGACGAACGGCACGCCGCGCTTTGCGAAGCGCTTGGCTGCCACCTCGCCGCGGTCGACCATCGGGATGACGCCGGTGACGACCACGCCGAGCGGGGCGATCCGCTCGAGCGCCAACTCCGTCGATCCGCCGGTGCTGATGACGTCGTCGACGAGCAGCACCCGGGTACCCGCTTGCAATCGGGTGCCCTCGACCCACTGTTCGCGGCCGCGGCTCTTCTGTTCCTTGCGTACCGAGAACCACGCCTTGCCGGTGACCATCGCGACACCGTGTGCAAGCGGGTCGGCGCCCATGGTCAGCCCGCCGACGGCGTCGAACTCGATGCCGTGCTTGGCGGCGAGGTCGGCGACGGCGTGGCTGACGATCGAAAGCCGTTCCCCGGTGTCGACGGCGAACTTGCCGTCGATGTAGTCGTGGCTGAGCTGGCCGCTGGCCAACTTGAACGGTTCCTCGCGGCGTTCGTAACCTCGGGTGCGGATCAGGTCGAACGCGGCCTGCCAGGTGTCTGGGCGCTCGGTCGTTGGCATGCAGCGATCGTATTGCACGATCGGGGGCGGGCTCAGGCCTCCCGGGCCCGTCGAGCCAATTCGACTGTCGCCATCCGCAATTCGTCGATGGAATCGATGGGGTTGGCGTACCCGACCCTGGTGTAGGCCGGTCCGCGCTCGGCGATGACCTTCAGATCCAGCCCGTAGCGGTCGACGCCGGTGCAGGTTGCGGACACGGTGTCGGGGTAACCGCCGAGCGTGCGGGCCATGGCTGCCAGCGACTCTGCGTGGTCGGCGTTGAGGTGCGCGATGGCTCCGGCGGCCACAGGAGAGACCGGATCGGCTTGTGCGCCCGCATAGGACTCCCCGGTGGCCGAGTCCATGCGGCCGTATCCGCCCACCCAGCGCACCCGGTCGACCCGCAGCACCCAGAGCGTGAAGTCGCTGTAGTCGACGTAGTACTTCGCCGCGGGCACCCCGGCCAGGTGGGCGGCCCGAGCGGCCGCCAACTCGTCGCCGGTGGGCCTTTCGGCCACCCCGGCCAGCGTGATCCGCGCGTTGGCCAGCGGATCGGGGTCGGTGGTCGGGGCGACGATCGCGATGCTCGCCCTTGGGTCACCGGCCAGGTTGCGGCCGTGTTCGGCGAGGTTGGAGACGCAGAGCACGGGCGCGCCACCGTGTAGCCCGTAGGCGACGAAGGACGCCCAAGGGTCGCCGCCCGTCGTCAAGCTGGCCAGCGTGCCCGTGTTGGTGGAGGCCGCGATGGTGCGTGCCTCCTCGGCCGCGGACGGCCGGGTGGCATTGGCTATCGGGGTGAGCGGAGGCGGGACCGACGGGGCATCGCCCGGGTCGCCATGATCGCGGTTAGCCACCTCGGAAGACTAGCCCGCCACAGTGGCCCCGCCTGCGCCGCCGGGGTGATTCAAAACCGGCGCCGATGGGTAGGTTTGAAGACCGATGGAACAAGCGACCGAAAGCGCTGCCCTGGACCTGCCGTTCGCCGACTGGCTGCCGAAGCAACGGTGGTACGCGGGCCGGGGCCGTCACATCCGGTCGGTGATTCCGCACATCGTGGTGGCGCTGCGCGATGACCTGGACCTGACGTTGCTCGACGTCGACTACGCAGACGGCTCGACCGAGCGCTACCAGCTGCTGATCCGGTGGGGCGCCACGCCGATCGGGGCGGCCGGCGACGTCGCGACCATCGGAGCCGACGGCGCTCGCACCGCATCCGACGCGCTGTACGACCCGGCGGTCGCGAAATATCTGCTGGCGCTGGTCGACCAGTCCGCCACCGTCGCGGCACTGCGGTTCACCAAGGAGCCGAATGCCCAACTGCCGGTCGACGCCGAAGGGCGCCTGGTGGGCGTCGAGCAGAGCAACACCAGCGTGGTGTTCGAGCAAGCTGCGGTGTTCAAGGTGTTCCGTCGCGTCTCGGCGGGAATCAACCCCGACGTCGAATTGAATCGGGAACTGGCACGCGCAGATAATCCGCACGTGGCCAGGCTGCTCGGCTCCTTCGAGGCGGTGCTCGACGGCGAACGGTACGCACTTGGGATGGTCACCGAGTTCGCCGCCGACTCGACCGAGGGCTGGGACATGGCGACGGCCAGCACGCGCGATCTGTTCGCCGACGGTGACTTCACCGGCGAGTCCGAGCGATTGGGCGCAGCGGTCGCTTCGGTGCACCGCAGCTTGGCGGCCGCCTTCGGAACTTCGCGCGAGCCGTTCCCGACCGACACGCTGCTGGCCCGGCTGCACGCGGTCGCGGCGGCGGTTCCGGAGTTGGGGCGGTACGTCGAACCGATCGAGCAGCGCTACCGAACGTGCGCCGAAGACGGCGTCGTCGTGCAGCGGATGCACGGAGATCTGCACCTCGGCCAGGTGCTGCGGACGCCGAAGACGTGGCTGCTGATCGACTTCGAAGGCGAGCCGGGACAACCGGTGGACGAGCGGCGCAGGCCCGATTCCCCGCTGCGCGACGTCGCGGGCATGCTGCGGTCCTACGAGTACGCCGCCTACCAACAAGTGGTCGGGCGCACTGGTGACGACCGGCTCGGTGCGCGGGCGCGGGACTGGGTGGACCGCAACTGCGCCGCCTTCTGCGCAGGCTATGCCGCGGAAGGCGGCGTCGACCCGCGCCACGAGGCGGGGGTGCTGGCCGCCTACGAACTGGACAAGGCGGTCTACGAGGTCGGCTACGAGGCCAGACACCGGCCGACGTGGTTGCCGATTCCGCTGGCGTCCATAGCGCGGCTGGTCGGCTAACCTCCAGTCGACTCACAGGTTGTCATGCGTCACTGGACAGCGTGACAGCGCAGCTGGCGGATCCCGCAACCGGGGAAGCGTCGACGCTCACGCCCTCACCTCCGCAGGCCGGACCCCGATTCCGGCCCGGCTACCTCGCGGCGCTGCTCATGGCCACGGCCGTGCTCTACCTGTGGAACATCACCATCAACGGCATGGGCAACCAGTTCTACGCCGCGGCCACGCAGGCCGGGTCGCGCAACTGGGAGGCCCTGCTGTTCGGATCCCTTGATCCGCAGAACTTCATCACCGTCGACAAGCCACCGCTGTCGCAGTGGGTGATGGGGCTCTCCGGGCAGCTCTTCGGGTTCAGCAGCGCCAGCATGCTGATACCGCAGGCGCTGATGGCTGTCGCGGCTGTCGCGCTGACGTACGCGGCGGTGGCGCGCATCGGCGGACGGTGGGCGGGGCTGCTCGCGGGCGCGGCGCTCGCGGTGACGCCCGTCGCGGTACTGATGTTCCGATTCAACAATCCCGACGCGGCGATGGTGTTGTCGATGACGGCCGCGGCCTACTGCACCGTCCGCGCGCTGGACCGCCACGGAGCCAGGTGGTTGGCCCTGGCCGGCGCCGCGGTGGGGTTGGCGTTCCTGGCCAAGATGCTCGAGGGCCTCATGGTGATGCCTGCGCTGGGCGCCGCTTACCTGTTGGCCGCGCCCGTCGGACGACGGCTGCGGTGGGTTCACCTACTGGGCGCAGGCGCGGCCTTCCTCGCGTCCGCCGGTTGGTTCGTGCTGCTCACGCTGATGTGGCCCGCGTCGGCCCGGCCGTATCTGGCGGGGTCCGCGGACAACAACTTCATGAATCTGGTGTTGGGCTACAACGGTTTTGCGCGCGTGCTCGGTCACAGCAAGCCCTCGTTCACACCGCCGCCGTCGACCGTCGGGACGTATGCGGGCAGCCAGTTCAATCCGCCGAAGACGGGCTTCGGCGGCTTCGGTAACCAGTCGCCGGGGTGGATGCGACTGGTCTCCGGCGAATTCGGCTACGAGATCGGCTGGTTGCTGCCGACCGCGCTGGTCGCGACCGTGCTGGTGGTCGTCGCCCGCGGCCGCTCGCCCCGCACCGATCTGGTGCGAGCGGGAGCCGTGCTGTTCGGTGGCTGGCTGCTGGTCGACGCGCTGGTGCTGACGTTGATGCACGGCATGACCCACGCCTACTACAGCCTTTCGATCGCCCCGCCGATTGCGGCGATGTTCGCCCTCGGCGTGCAGCAGGCCTGGGTGCACCGCGAATCACGTTTGTACCGAGCAATACTCGCGGCCGTGCTGCTGGCAACCGGAGTGTTCACCTGGTGGATTCTGAACCAAAACGCGTCCTGGTTGCCCGCGCTGCGTCAGACGATTCTGGCGCTGACGGTCGCTGCGGCGCTCGCGCTGTTCAGTGGCCGGTTGAAGCGGGCAGGGCCAGCGGTGTTGGCGATGGCGTTGGTCGGCACGTTGGCCGGGCCTGCCGCGTATGCCATTGCCACCGTTGGGGTCTCGCATCAGGGCGGCGGCCCTACCGTCGGTCCCCGGGAGGCCGGTCCCCACGGCGGTATGTGGGGCAAGGGCGTGGACAGTCAGGAATTGGACGACATGCTCAAGCGGGCCGATACCAAGTGGTCGGCCGCGATCGAACGGTCGACTGCCGCGGCTGGGCTCGAATTGTCCTCCGGAACGGCAGTAATGGCGATCGGCGGGTTCTCCGGCACGGATCCTGCGCCGACCCTTGCGCAGTTTCAGGACGACGTCGCCAAGCATCAGGTCGCGTACTACCTCAGCACCACCTCGGGCAGCCGCAGGCCGGGGTGGAACTCACACCCCCACGCCGACATCGCCCGATGGGTCGCCGACAACTTCCGCGCGATCAAGGTGGGCAAGGCGACGGTGTACGACCTTTCGCAGGCGAAGTGACGCCTAGCGAACCAGCCGACGTAGCAGGGTCGACGCGACGAGCACGCCGAGCACCGCGGCGAACACCAGCACGGTGACGTCGAGCAGGGTGTTGCCCGGCGTGCCGAGCAACAGCGAGCGCAGGGCGTTGACCTCGTAGCTCAACGGGTTGACGGCCGACAACGTCTGCAGCCACGGCGGCATCACGTCCACCGGGTACAGCGCATTCGAGGCGAAGAACAGTGGCATGGTGATCGCCTGACCGAGCCCCATCAGCCGGTCGCGATTGCGCACCAGCCCCGCCAAACTCATTGACAGGCACGCGAAGAACGCCGCACCCAGCATCACGATCACCATGGCGGCCAGAATGCGCAGCGGGTTGAGCGTCAGGTTGATGCCCATGAGATAGGCGATCACCATGACGCCGATCACCTGCGCGGCCGAGCGCACGCCCGCCGCGAAGGACTTCCCGGTGATGAGCGCCGCCGGTGGGGCAGGCGTGACCATCAGCTTCGCCAGGATGCCCGCGTCCCGGTCCCAGACGATCTGGATGCCGTAGAAGATCGAGATGAACAGCGCCGACTGCGCGATGATCCCCGGTGCCAGGAACGCGAGGTAGGGCACGCCGCCGGTGTCGATGACGTGTAGCCGAGAGAAGGTCGTGCCAAAGATCAAGAGCCACAACGCAGGCTGCACCATGCGGGTGAAGAGTTCGCTGCGGTCGTGCGCGAGCTTTTGCAGTTCGACGATCCCGAAGGCGCCCATGCGCCGGAGCAGGCCTGCCACCCGCCGCAGCCCGTGCGGCGCGCGGACGAGCTCTACCTGTACTGCGCCATCAACTGACACGACGCGCCACCCTCCTGCTGGACCGGATCTCCTTGAGCCCCCGCCGCGTGGCGTCCTCCGAGAGGGCAGAGCCCGCGTAGTGCCGGAACACATCCTCGAGCGAAGGTTCGGGGCTAGCCTCGGAGATCAGGCCTGCTTTCAATTCGGTTGGGGTGCCGACGGTTTGCAGCACTCCGTGGTGCATCAGCGCAACCCGGTCGCACAGCGCGTCGGCCTCCTCCATGTAGTGCGTGGTCAGCAGTACCGTCATGCCGTACTCCTGCTGCATGTCGGCGACCTGCGACCAGACGCCGTCGCGTGCGATCGGATCGAGCCCGACGGTGGGTTCGTCGAGCAGCAGCAGCGCGGGCCGGTTCACCAACGCCTGCGCCAGCTCGAGCCGTCGCACCATGCCGCCGGAGTAGGTGCCTGCCAGCGCGTCGGCGACGTCGAGCAGTTGCATCGCGTTGAGGGCTTCGTCGACGCGGGCTCTGCGCTGCTTGCGAGGCACGTCGTACAGCCGGGCGAAGAGGTCGACGTTCTGTCTGCCCGTCAGCGCGGCTTCGATCGAAAGCTGTTGGGGCACATATCCGATGTTGTGCCGGATGTCCATGGTGGCGCGGCGCGCGTCGAGCCCGAAGATCGTTACCGTCCCGTCCTGGACGGGAGTCAACGTGGTGAGCACCCGGACGACGGTGGTCTTGCCCGCCCCGTTGGGGCCGAGCAGGCCAACAGTCTCACCGGCCTGCACGGTCAGGTTCAGGTCGTCCACCGCGGTGAATTCGCCGTAGCGGTGGGTGAGGTGGCTGCATACGATCGCAGCGTCCGTCATTTTTGCACCTCGGCCAGCATGCGGGTCAATTCGGACATGACTTCCAATCCCTTTGTCAGGTCGGTTATTCGGCTGTCGTCGAGCCGGTTCAGTGCGTTGTTCAAGGCGGCCCGCTTGGCCGCGCGCGACTCGTCGGCGAGCAGCTGCGCGGGGGCGGTGAGCCGCAGCCGGCCGACGCGGCGGTCATCGGGGTCGACGGTGCGCAGCAACAGCCCTTCTGCGGACAACTTGGACACCAGGGTCGATGCGGTGTTCGGGGCGAGCCCGAGTTCGGTGGCGGCCTCGCGCACCGAGATGCCCGGCCGTCGCCCGATCAGCCGGAGTAGTTCGGCCTGCGATTCGGGTAGCCCGGTGCCGATCGCGGCGCCGCCGGAACTGCGTACCCTGCGCCGGAACCGGCCCACCGTGCCGAGCAGTTCGGCGGCGAGTTCGGTCCTTGTGTCCACCTCGCCACAATACCTCTGTCACAGAGCTAATTACCAGCGGCGTCGGCGTGATGCGTTGCGTCACCCGCAACTAAGCACGCCCAAAACGCCAGGAATGGAGTTAGGAGTGGCGCGTCGGGCACCATGAGCGCATGACTGACGGCTTCGACGACAACCCGCTCGACACCACCGAATCGCTCGACTCCGACGAGGTGCGCAACGACGACGGCGACGAAGTGGCCGACCCGCCCGAGCGCTGGATCGAGGCCAAGGACGACGAGACCCTCGACGAGCGACTGGCCGAAGAGGAGCCCGACGTCAGCGAGGACGACGAAGACGATGGGTCTGAAGCGCACGACTCCGACGAGGGTGGCGGGCTGAGGTTGGTCAGCAATGACGAACTCGACCGCATCGACCCGAGCGTGCACGGCCAGGAGCAGGGTCAGATCGACGGCACGCCCGAGGACGGCGACTCGTTCTTCGACATCGTCGAGTGACTCGGCCTACTCGGTTTCGGCCGCCTGCAGCACGATGACCGATCGGGCTTCCACCGTCAGTGCAGCACCTGCCGCCACCGGCTTCGAGCCCTCAATCACAGCGCCGTCGACGGTGTAGATCACGGGTTGCCACGCCGGGCCGAATTCCTTTGGCGGAAGCGTGAAGTCGATCGGTTCGAAGTGCGCGTTGAAGCACAGCACGAACGAGTCGTCGGTGACGCGCTGACCCCGCGGATCGAGATCCGGGATGCCCTGGCCATTGAGGTAGACGGTGATCGACTTGCCGAAGCCAGAGCCCCAGTCCTCGTCGCTCATCTCCGAACCGTCGGGGCCGAACCACGAGATGTCGGGCAGCCGTTCCGAACCGCGGATGCGCACCGGCAGCCCGTCGAAGAACCGGCGCCTGCGGAAGATCGGATGCGCGGCCCGCAGCGCGGCGACCGACTGGGTGAACTCGATCAGCGCCGCGTCGGCCTTGGACCAGTCGATCCAGGTGGTCGCGTTGTCCTGGCAGTAGCCGTTGTTGTTGCCGCCCTGGGTGCGGCCGAGTTCGTCGCCGTGGCAGATCATCGGCACGCCCTGGCTCAGCAGGGTGGTGGTGATGAAGTTCCGCTCCTGCTGGGCGCGCAGCGCCAGGATCTCGGGGTCGTCCGTCGGCCCCTCCACCCCACAGTTCCACGACCGATTGTGGCTCTCGCCGTCGTTGTTGCCCTCGCCGTTGGCGTCGTTGTGCTTGTCGTTGTAGGACACCAGGTCGCGCAGCGTGAACCCGTCGTGGGCGATGACGAAGTTGATGGACGCGACGGGCCTGCGCCCGGTGTGTTCGTAGAGGTCGGCCGACCCGGTGAGGCGGGACGCGAACTCATCGAGCGTGGCGGGTTCGCCGCGCCAGAAGTCCCGCACGGTATCGCGGTACTTGCCGTTCCACTCGGTCCACTGCGGCGGGAAGTTGCCGACCTGGTAGCCGCCGGGACCGACGTCCCACGGCTCGGCGATCAGCTTCACCTGGCTCACGGTCGGATCCTGCTGAACGAGTTCGAAGAACGTCGACAGCTTGTCGACGTCGTAGAACTCACGGGCCAGGGTGGACGCCAGGTCGAAGCGGAACCCGTCGACGTGCATCTCGGTGACCCAGTACCGCAACGAGTCCATGATCAGCTGCAGCGCGTGCGGATGGCCTGCGTTCAGGCTGTTCCCGGTGCCGGTGTAGTCCATGTAGTAGCGCTTGTCATCGTCAACCAGGCGGTAGTAGGCCGGGTTGTCGACACCGCGCATCGACAGCGTCGGGCCCATGTGGTTGCCCTCGGCGGTGTGGTTGTAGACCACGTCGAGGATGACCTCGATGTCCGCCTCGTGCAGGGCGCGCACCATGGCCTTGAATTCCTGCACCTGGCCGCCGGGCGTCGGGCTTGAGCCGTACTTGGAGTCCGGCGCGAAGAACCCGATGGTGTTGTAACCCCAGTAGTTCGACAGCCCCTTGTCGATAAGCGTGGAGTCATTGGCGAAGTGATGCACCGGCATCAGCTCGATCGCGGTGATCCCGAGCCCCTTGAGGTGCTCGATGATCGCGGGATGGGCGATGGCGGCGTAGGTGCCGCGACTGCGCTCGGGGATGTCGGGATGCGTCTCGGTCAGACCCTTGACGTGCGCCTCGTAGATGATCGAGTCGGCGTACTCGTGCTGCGGCGGGCGATCGGTGCCCCAGTCGAAGAACGGGTTGATGACCACCGACTTGGGCATGCTGGCCGCCGAGTCGTCATCGTTGCGGCTGTCGGGATCGCCGAAGTCGTAGCCGAACAGCGACTGATCCCAGTGGAACGTGCCGTCGATCGCCTTCGCGTACGGGTCCAGCAGCAGCTTGTTCGGGTTGCACCGCAGCCCATTGGCCGGGTCGTAGGGGCCGTGCACGCGGTAGCCGTAGCGCTGGCCCGGCTCGACGTCCGGCACGAAGCCGTGCCACACGAAGCCGTCCACCTCGGGCAATGCCAGCTTGGTTTCGGTGCCGTCGGCGTCGAACAGGCACAGCTCGACGGATTCGGCCACCTCGCTGAACACCGCGAAGTTGCCGCCGGAGCCGTCGTAGGTGGCGCCGAGTGGGTAAGCCTTGCCGGGCCAGATCTCACGCAGGACCGCGTCCTTAAGAGGTGCGTCGGGCTGCGCGACCGGGATCACGGCAGGCGATGCGGTTTCCTTGGAACTGGCGGCGGGGGTCAAAGACGCACCTTCTGGCTTGGAGGATCGGTTCGTGCGGTTTATGGATGAAGGCGACGATACGGTGCGCCCGGGTGCGAGAGCATGGCGGGCGAGCCGCTCGGATTGGAGGTACACCCGTTGACGAACCCCGCTGATCTGCCCGTTTACCGCACGCTGCAAACCTCCATCGCCGCTGGTGTGGCCACTATCACGCTCGATCGGCCGGGTCAGCGCAACGCGATCGGCGACGGCATGCGGGAGGAACTGGCCGACGCGTACACCCGGCTGAACGGTGACGATGCGGTGCGGGTGGTGGTGCTGACCGGCACCCCGCCGGCGTTCTGCGCGGGCGCCGATCTAGGCGCGGGCGACGCCACGTTCGCGGCGCCTGGGCCGGGCTTCAGCGCGGCGGGGCTCGACGTGCCCGCATGGGCGCTGAGCAAGCCGGTGATCGCCGCGATCAACGGGCACGCATTGGGCTTGGGGCTGACGCTTGCGCTGCAGTGCGACATCCGGCTGTTCGCGGCCGACGCCAAGTACGGCGTCGTGCAGGTGCGCCGTGGGGTCGTCGGCGACGCCTACTCGCACTGGGTGCTACCGCGGCTGATCGGTATCGCGAACGCTGCCGAGGTGCTCCTCACCGGAGCCACGTTCGACGGAAACCGGGCAGTGGCGCTGGGGCTTGGCAGCCGGGTGTTGCCCGCCGACGAGGTGTTGCCCGCCGCTTTGGAGCTGGCGCGCGACATCGCCGCCAACACCGCGCCCATGTCGGTGGCGGCCAGCAAGCGGCTGCTGTGGGACTCGTTCGAGCTGGACCGCGACGCAGTTGGCAAGCGTGAGACCGAGATTCATCTGGCCGTGATGGGCCACGCGGACGCGGGGGAGGGTGTGCGCGCGTACCTCGAGCATCGGTCGCCGCGCTGGACCGGCAGGCCCGTCGACCCCACGCTTTGAGTGATTTGCGGAGTATTTCCGGTGCCCACCGCTGGAAACACGCCACAAATCGCGGGGGGCTAGGCGACTAAGACGCCCGCGGCGCGCAAGGCCTCGACGGCCTCCGCGGTCGACGTCGGGGCCACGCCTGCGGTGAGGTTCAACAGCACGCGGGTGTTGAAGCCCGCGGCGACCGCGTCGGCGGCAGTGGCCTTCACGCAGTAGTCGGTCGCGATACCGACCACGTCGACACTGTCGACGCCCCGCGCCCGCAACCAGTCCTCCAGCGTGGTGCCGTCCTCGTCGGTGCCTTCGAAACCGCTGTAGGCCGCGGAGTAGTGGCCCTTCATGAATACGGCCTCGACGACGACGGGATTGAACGCCGGATGGAAGTCCACGCCTGGCGTCCCGACCACGCAGTGCGGTGGCCAGGAACTCTGGTAATCGGGGTGATCGGAGAAGTGGTCACCGGGATCGATGTGATAGTCCTTCGTAGCGACGACGTGCGCATAGTCGTGCTCGATCAGCAGCTCGGTGATGGCCAGCGCGACGTCGGCGCCACCGGCGACGGCCAGCGAGCCGCCCTCGCAGAAGTCCTTCTGTACGTCAACGACGATCAGCGCGCGCATGGGCCAAGTATCACCAATCCGCACGCGGCCAAACGTCTCCGGAGGCGATCGGCTCCCCGAACTCGTTTTGCGGAATGTGCGGAGGCGTCAAAAATTGCGGCTAACATCGTGCCGAATAGCGATTAACATCATTCAAGCTTGGGTCGTTGACGTGTTCGGGGCACGTCTGCGACATAACTGACGCCTCGGGTAACGAAGCTCCGACGGGGGGCGTGAGATGTCGACGATTTTCAACGTGCGCAACATGAAGATGCCTGCCCTGACCAAGGCGACGGTGGCCATTGGTGCACTGATCGTGGTCCTGGCGTTGCTCGCCGCCTACGCGGGTTATTACGTGTACAACAAGCTGACCACCACCACGGTGACCGCGGAGTTCCCGCAGACGCTGGCGCTGTACCCAGGCGACAGAGTTCAGATCATGGGCGTCAAGGTCGGTCAGATCGACACGATCGAACCGGCCGGCGACAAGATGCGGGTCAAGTTTCACTTCGACTCGAAGTACAAGGTGCCGGCCAACGCGACGGCGTCGATTCTCAATCCGAGCCTGGTCGCCTCGCGCACCATCCAGCTGGCCCCGCCCTACACCGGCGGCCCGGTGATGGAAAGCGGTGCGCTGATCCCGATGGACCGCACGCAGATCCCGGTGGAGTACGACGAATTGCGGGATTCGATCAACCGCATCCTGACCGATCTGGGACCGACCAAGGAGCAGCCCCAGGGTCCCTTCGGTGACGTCATCGAGTCGTTCTCCAACGGGCTCGAAGGCAAGGGCGAGCAGATCAACAAGACGCTCAACGGGCTCTCGGAGGCGTTGACGACGCTGAACTCGGGGCGCGGGGACTTCTTCGGGGTGATCAAGAGTTTGGCGCTGTTCGTCAATGCGCTGTATAAGAACGATCGGCAGTTCGTGGCGCTGAACGACAACCTGGCGCAGTTCACGAATTCGTTCACCAACACCGACAACGAGGTCTCCAAGGCGCTACAGGACCTCAACCAATTGCTCACCACCACAAGGGCTTTCCTGAACGAGAACGGTTCGGTGTTGACGAAGGACGTCAACAACCTCGCCGACGTGACCAGTGCGATCCTGCAACCCGAGCCGCGCAACGGTCTCGAGACCTTCTGGCATGTGTACCCAAACCTCGGGGCCAACCTGATGAACATCGCGTCGCCGAATTCGGGTGGAATCGTGGGTCTGCCAACCATCAACAACTACGCGAACCCGATGCAGTTCCTGTGTAGTGCAATTCAGGCGGGCAGCCGGTTGGGTTATCAGGACTCGGCGGAAATGTGTGCGCAGTATCTGGCGCCGATCCTGGATGCCACCAAGTTCAACTATCCGCCGTTCGGGCTCAATCAGATCACCGCGGCGATGACGTTGCCCAAGCAGATCGCGTACTCCGAGCAGCGGTTGCAGCCGCCGCCGGGCTACAAGGACACCACGGTGCCGGGCATCTTCTCCCGTGACACGTTGTTCTCCCACGGCAACCACGAGCCGGGTTGGACGGTGGCGCCGGGGATGCAGGGCGTGGACGTGCAACCGTTCACCCAGAACATGCTGACCCCGGAGTCGTTGTCGGAGTTGATGGGTGGCCCTGACATCGTCGCGCCGGATGCGCCGTACGCATTCGGGGTCAACGACGGCCGGCTGCCTGGGCCGCCGAATGCCTACAGCGAGAACCAGCCGTTGCCTCCGCCGTGGTACCCGCAGCCTGGCCCGCCGCCGATACCCGCGCCGGGTGTCATTGCTGGCGATCCACTTGGCGCCATCGCGCCTGCCGCTGGGCCGCCCCCGGCGCCCGCAGCCGCGGGTCCGGCACTGCCGGCTGAAGCAGGAGCAGGTTAGCCACCGAAGAGCAGATACAGCCCGGTGAACGTATAGCCGACCATCACCAGCATCATGGCCAGCTGCCCCGTCAGCTGATGACGCTTGGGTAGCAGGTGGAGCGCACGGTCGTGGGCGGCCATCACGCCCGCGACGTGTCCGCCCAGCACGAAGCAGACCTTGAGCGTCGCCAGCACCGAAGGGTGAAGGGACAGTGCGTAGTTCACTTCGGCGTGGCCAAGGCCGAGCAGGTTCCAGCCACGTCCCAGCGGGTCGGCGAGCCGGAACACCGTCTGCTGGCCACGTTCGACCAGATACGTCAGGTAGTGGGCGAACACGTACCCGATGACGATCGGGATCAGCGAGTGCGCCATCAGCCCGGGTAGCGTCCGCCGGGTCTCCCGCGTCACGCCACCGGTGGCCCGCGCGGCCAGCCAGAACGTCGTGCCGACCACCGCCACGAACACCAACAGGCCGATGCTACGGATCGCCACGGCGCCGAACGGCAGCGAATCAGCTTGGGCGTCAACGAAGTTGCGCCACTGTGGCATCGCCGAGAAGCTGTCGAACGCCGTCGACCCCAGCAGCACCGCCAACACCGCAAGGGTGCCCGGACGCACCGGCATCGACGGCAGGTGGTCGAACGGGTTGCCAAGCGCGATACGACCGTCGGGGTTGCGGCGCATCGGTGACAGCCGGGAGGCCACCACCCCGTACACCTCGAACGGATCGGCGTTGCTTGGCCAGCGGGTACCGAACACGATCGTCCCAGCCATCGTCACCGCCAGGTACAGCAGCAACCAAACCTTCGCCGCAGCAAGCGAACCCGGGTCATGGCTGGCCAACTCCAACCAGACGAAGGCGAACAAGCCCAGCGCGGCGGGCCAGTACCCCCAGCGCGCCGGATACGTGCTCGGCGGCGCTTGCCGCGACAACGGAAGCAGCCGGTAGACCGTGCGGACCGGCGACATCGCCCGCCACACCGGACCGATGGCCAGCGAGACCGCAACCAGCCCAACCCACATGAGCACGTAGAACACCCCGAGCAGTGGGTTCTCGGAGTTTTGCGGGCCGAACGCCGCCGCCGCCGTCACCCAACCCGTGAACAGCAGCGCCGCGACCGCCACCCCCCACCGCGTCACAGGAGCGTCGACGACCGAAGTCACCCATCGAGGCAGCGGACGACCCGGCTTGGCAGCGTCGAACCGTGGCCGCCGCCACGCCAGCGCGACGACGGCGAACGTGAACGTCAGCGCCCACGCCGCGCCGATCAGCGCGTAGGTGTACGGGATCGGAAGGTCGTTCGATCCGCCCAGGCCGTGGGCAAGTATCGACCGACCCGTCGTCACTGCACCGTGATGGTCGCGACGGTCTTGTTCAGTTCGTGGAGCTCGACGTCGACCTGGCCTGGCACGGCGACGGTGAACTGGAACGACTGGTTCGGCTTCGGCTCGACGTTGAACGTGTGCTCCGGGTTGGAGTGAACGTGCAACTGGTCGGCGGCGTCGCTGTTGACCTTGACGACGATCGGCTCGCCGACACCGCTCTTCACCTGCGCGTTTGTCGGCGTGACTTCGCCACCCTTGATGGTCACCTCGATCACCAACCGGGCGGGCGGCTTCTGCTGGTCGGTGAATGCGGGCGCCGCGGTTGACGAGGGCGCGGCATTGGTCCCGCTAGTGGTGTTCGAGTTGGTCGATCCGCCGCAGCCCGCGGTGATCAGGGCGACGGCGGCAAGCGTGGGCATGATGGGGGAGATCTTCACGGTGACCCATCATCGTCGGCGGACGCGGACTGCTCAATTTGAGCGCCGGCTTCCGAGTCGCCGTCGTCGGGCTTGCGCCGGTCGCGCATCGCCACGAAGATCACCACGCCGACGACGACCACCGCCGGGATGAACGCCGGGATGGCGAGCAGCAGCGTGTGATCTGCCAGCACCTGACCCGTCATGTCTGCGCTGACGGCTGCAATTCGGGCTTGCTTCCGGTCTGCTCGGCCTTGTTCAGCCGGCCCGCGCCCCACGACAGCCCGCCGATGAGAATCAGCGTGCAGACCAGCACCACGAGGCAGCCGACGAGCCACAGCGCCTGTGGGATGTCCGGGTTGCGCTCACGCTGCAGGATGGTGGCCTCTCCGACGAACGGACGGGTCATCTGCGCCTCGGCAGGCACCTCCTTGGCGCCGATCCCCGGGTCGCCCTGCAGATAGATCGGCACTGCGGTGAGCACCCGTCCGTCGTGCACGCGCAGCAGGGTCTTCCACTTTCCCGACACCGGCATCGGCTTGGTCGAGCGGTAGTGGCCGGGGCCGACCTTCTCCAGCTTGTCGACGAAGATGCCGCGCTGGTTGGCCAGTCCGCCTTGCCAACCCAGGACCGAGACCCAGTTCGGGTCTGCGCTGACGAGGTCGGGCGGATTGATGCGGATGTCGGCGGTGGCCATCCGCTGGTCGCCGATGCTCGGCGCATCCGTCAGCGCGATCGTGGCGGTCGCGTGCCCCGGCACCTCGTACCGCAGCCCGTTGGCCGTCGCGCCGCCGATCGCGAGCACCGCGAGTACGACGATGCCGACGCTGATCGCGCGGCGCGGCAACTGCTGACTGGTGAGCACCATGCCCACCATCGCGCCGCACGCACCGATCAGTGCGGCGGCGGGTATCGCCATCGCGAGGGCCTCGGGCCAGAGGCTGGCCGGCCACGGATAGTCGTACACCGCGTCGATCCACAACGACTCCAGCCACAGCCCGACGGTCGCGATGCCGATGCCGCCGACCGCGCCGAACACCATGGGCCGCTTGATCAGTGGGGTCAGGGCCAGGAGTTCGATGACGAGCGCCGGGCCCAGGTAGAGCGCGAACCAGTTGATGGGGCCGCCGAGCGCGGGTCCGACGATGAGCGCGACCACGCCGCGCAAGACGATCGCCAGCAGCGCGGCGATGATCGCGGCGCCCCGGCCCAGCATGACGCGGGCCGCAACCAGACCGAGTGAAGCGGCCGAGGCAATCAGCATGGGCTCGAACACCTGTCGGAACTGCATCACCCCGAAGTCGAACTCGATCTGGAACACCGACATGCCGATGATGAGCCCGCCGAAGGCCAGGTACTGGATGAACTTGATGCCCAGCCCATCCTTGGGGGCGTCGTCCCCGGCCGCGCGCCGGCCCTCGTGTTCCAAGAAGAGTGCGGTCAGCGTGGAGAAGCCTGCGCCGCCGATCATCATGAGGTGGGTCGGGCCCCACAGCGTGACGTCCTGACCGAAGATTCGGTGCCAGATGTCGTCGAGCGGAAAGCCGATCAGCGCGTACAGCCCACAGCCGGCCATCAGCAGGCCGCCCACCGGCGCGTACCAGTTGCGGGTGATGCGCACCGCGGCAGGCCCGGGCTTGTCATACGGCAGGATGCACGCCAAGCAGCCCGCGACGAAGAGCACGAACAAACCGAACAGGATGAAGTAGTGCGCGGGGTTGGCCAGCGGACCCGGGTCGCGACCCTTTCCGATGTGCAGGCTGACGTCCCAGATGAAGCCGAACAGCGCGGTGATGATGGTCGTGATGAACAACGCGATCGGCAACGCGACCCATGACGGACGGTGGAACTTGCGGCCCGCCCACTCTCCGAGATTGTGTAGCCAGGTGATCTTGCGGGCCCGGTGCAGGTAGCCGATCCATAGCAGCCCGGCGGAGATGATCGCCGCCACGATCGACATGCCGATGACTTGATCCAGCGCGGCGCCGCCGCCTTCGGTGCCCTGCGCAACAATGCTCATCGTCATCCCCACCTCGTCGTGCCGGACCGACCCAAACCTACTCGTCGGTAATGTTGCCAGAACGCTGTATGTGTGACCAGAGGTACCGCTTTACCCGTTCCGTGAAAACCACTCTTCGTATTGCTCAGCCCTTCTTCTTCGGTGGCCGCAGTACCTTCATCGCCAAGTTCATGACGGGCCGGGGCACTCGGTCCCGCACACCCAGCGCGGCGTCGCCGAGTCGCGTGCGCGCAGGGGTGCCGCGGCCGAACAGTGCATTGAGCGGGCCGCCCGTCGGTTCGAGGTCGACGTGCATGGGCGGCTTGCCGTCGGCGGCGCCGAGCGCATTCGCGATGACGATGCGCTGGATCTCGCTGGTGCCCTCGAAGATGGTGTACAACTTGGCATCCCGGTACCACTTCTCGACGGGGTGGTCCTTGATGTAGCCGTACCCGCCCATGGTCTGGACGGCGCGCTCGGTGGTGGCGACGGCGACTTCGCTGGCGGCGAGCTTGCACATCGAGCCCTCGCCGCGTTCGAACGGCACCCCGGTGGCGGCCATCCACGATGCCCGCCAGGTGAGCAATCGCGCCGCGTCGATCCTGGTGGCCAGGTCGGCCAGCGGGAAGCCGATGCCCTGGTTGTCGATGATCGGTGCGCCGAACGCCTCCCGGCGGTTGGCGTACTCCGTGACATATTCGAGTGCGGCCCTTGCTATTCCGAGGGCCTGCGCCGCGACCATCGGCCTGGTCTGTTCGAAGGTGCCCAACGTCGCCGAGCCCGAGCGCTTGGCGCCCTCGCGGGCCTTGGCCAGCTTGTGCTCGAGTTTGTCCTGACCGCCGAGCAGGTTGGCGCCGGGAATGCGGACACGAGAGAACTTCAGCTCGGCGGTGTGGGAGGCGCGGCAGCCCAGCTTGTCGAGCTTGCGCACCAGATCCAGTCCGGGGGTGCCGCCAGGGACGACGAACAGCGCCTGCCCGCGGTGGCCAAGCTCCTGGTCGACGACGGCGTTCACGACGTGGACGTTGGCGATGCCTCCGTTGCCGATCCACATCTTGTGGCCGTCGATGATCCAGTCGTCACCATCGCGGCGCGCGGTGGTGCGCAGGTTACGGACGTCGCTGCCGCCCTCGGGTTCGGAGATTGCCAGCGCGGCCAGTTTGAGGTCGCCGGGACTGCCGAAGCATTCCGGCGCCCACTCCAGCATCTGCTCGGGTGTCGCTGCCTGTCCGATCGCGGACAGCGCCAGTGCGGGCATGACGATCGCCAACCCGATGCCCGCGCACCCCCAGAACAGTTCCTCCATGAACGTCGGCAGCGAAAGGCCCGTCGGGTCGCCGATGAGGTCGCGGTAGAACAGCGGGCTGTAGAACCCTCGGGTAGCGGCCTCCTCGAGCACCGGCCACGGGAACTCCTGGCGTGCGTCGTAGTCGGCGGCGACGGGCCGTATCACCTGTTCGGCGAACTCGTGGGTACGTCGGGCCAGCTCGTGCTGCGCGATGGTCGGGGTGAGGTCGAAGCTCATCGCCGCAGACCGGCTTCGGTAGACATGTGTTCACCAATACCCACATGTCCGGGTCGTTACTCGACCCCGATGGATACCTCGGTCGACTTGATCAGCACCGTGGCGGGCTGGCCGACCGCGAGCCCGAGCTCCTCCGCCGCGTCCTTGGTGATCGACGCGGTGACGATCTGGTCGCCGCCGTCGAGGCGGACCTTCACGGTCGCCATCACGGTGCCTGGCGTGACCTCGGTGATGGTGCCGGTGAGCTGGTTTCGGGTGGAGAGGCGCATGGCGGAAAGCGTAGGCGGATCGGCACCGGCAACAGCGACGATCGGCTTAGCCTGGACACGATGAAGCTCGCGGGGATGCACCTGACGCAGCGCGACGGGGTGACGTGCGGCCCCGCCGTCGCCGTGGTCGCGGGCGCGCTGCTCGATCCGGCGTACCGCGGGAAGCTCACGCACGGGACCGTCGGGCGGGCGTGGTTCGCAGGCGAGCAGGGGCGCGTGCACGACGTCGTCAACCGGGTCTGGCCGCAGCGGCTGGGCACGACGCCGATGGGCGTGGCCCGGGCCATCAGCGCGCACAGCGCGCGCTACGGCGTGCGGTATCGCTGGCGGTGGTGCCGAGGGCTGTCGGGGCGCCGCGACCAGCTGGCGGACGTACTGGCGGCGGTCGATGCGCACTGGCCCGTCGGCATGCTGGTCGGCAATCACATCCCGCGGCACTGGGTGCTGATCGTCGAGCGCGCGCCTGAAGGTGTGCGCTGCTACGAGCCGTCCTCCGGACAGGTGCGGGTGGTCGAACTCGCTGCGATACGCGGTGCCACGCTGGCCAATATGGGGTTTCCGCGGCCGTTTGCGTTCGTGCTCCCAAAGGCGCCCTATTCGAACATATGATCGATAGGTGGGTGAGCTCCAGTCGATCGGATACCACGGCCAGCCGGTGCCGCGGGCGTTCCGCCGCGTCGATCCGCCTGTCGACGTGCTCGTCGATCTGATGGCCGTCTTCCCGCGGGAACCGCACCGGGCGGGCGGCTACCACCCCGCCGGACTGCAGATGCACACCGTCGTCGAGGGCAGACTCAGCTGTTGGGGCATGTGCGAGCAGGGCTTCTGGTGGGGTTGGGTGACGTACGAGGTCGCCTATGGCACGCAACGGCGTTCGGTGACGCACTGGATTCCGGCGTGGACGCTGCGGCGTCGTTAATGTGGGAGCCATGGCCCGCAAGTTGGCGACCGCGGACGCCGTCGCACTTCCCGAACTCCTCGAGTTCGTGCGGCCCCGCCACCGCATGGTGCTCACCACGTTCCGGGCCGACGGCTCCCTGCAGAGTTCGCCGGTCAGCGGCGGCGTCGACGAGGCCGGCCGGATCGTGATCGCCACCTACCCGCAGCGGGCCAAGTCGGCCAACGTCCGCCGCACGCCACGGGCGAGCGTGACCGTGCTGTCGGAAGAATTCAACGGGCCGTACGTGCAGGTCGACGGCGACGCCGAAGTCATCGCGCTGCCCGAAGCCGTCGAGCCCCTCGTCGACTACTACCGGGCCATCGCGGGTGAACATCCCGACTGGGACGAGTACCGCCAAGCCATGGTCGATCAGGGAAAGTGCCTGATCAGGGTCACCCCGACGCGGTGGGGTCCGGTCGCAACAGGTGGGTTCCCTCCGACCTAGCCGCGAGGCTCGGGGAGGCGTCACCAGGGCGCTCGTGGTAGTCAGAGTAAATCGGCCGCGTTGCGGAGGATAGCTCGTCAAACTATAGTCTGGACACATGTCCAGAGCCCATTTTTTCCGACTCTGGCGTAGTGGCCAGACTCTGGCCGCGGCGGTTGACTCCTCGCGCAAGCGCTCGTCGGCGGTGAACTGACCATGCGCATTGCTCTGCTGTCGTACCGAAGCAAGACGCATTGTGGTGGGCAGGGCGTGTACGTCCGCCACCTCAGCCGGGGCCTCGTCGAGCTTGGTCACGACGTCGAGGTGTTCTCCGGCCAGCCCTACCCCGAAGGTCTCGACCCGCGGGTTCGGCTCACCAAAGTGCCCAGCCTCGACCTGTACCGCGAACCCGATCCGTTCCGGATCCCGCGACCAAGCGAACTCCACGACCGCATCGACGTGCTCGAGTTGCTGGCGACGTGGACGGCCGGCTTCCCAGAGCCCAAGACGTTCTGCCTTCGCGTGGCGCGGCTACTCGCAGACCGCCTCGACGACTTCGACGTCGTGCACGACAACCAGAGCCTCGGCACCGGGTTGTTGACGATCGCGGCGCTCGGACTACCCGTCGTCGCGACGGTGCACCATCCCATCACCCGCGACAAGGTGCTCGACGTCGCGGCCGCCAAGTGGTGGCGAAAGCCGTTGGTACGCAGGTGGTATGGCTTCGCGGAGATGCAGAAGCAGGTAGCCCGGCGCATTCCGGAACTGCTCACCGTGTCGTCGACGTCGGCCGCCGACATCGCCGAGGACTTCGGAGTATCGCCAAGCCAACTGCAGGTGGTCCCGTTGGGTGTCGACACCGAACTGTTCACTCCTGCCGAGCACCGGGTGCGTAACCGCATCATCGCGATCGCAAGTGCCGACGTCCCGCTCAAGGGCGTCAGCCACCTGCTGCACGCGGTCGCCAGGCTCCGCGTGGAACGCGACCTCGAGCTCCAACTCGTCGCGAAGCTGGAACCCAACGGGCCAACCGAGAAGTTGATCGCCGAGTTGGGCATCTCCGACATCGTGCACAGTTCCAGTGGGGTGACCGACGCCGAGCTTGCTGCGCTGCTCTCGTCGGCCGAGATGGCCTGTATCCCTTCGCTTTACGAAGGCTTCTCGCTGCCCGCGGTGGAGGCGATGGCCAGCGGAACGCCCATCGTCGCCAGCCGTGCGGGCGCACTGCCCGAGGTGGTCGGCCCCGACGGAGAGTGCGCGCGGCTGGTCAATCCCGGCGACGTCGACGACCTGACCCGTGTGATGGGCGAACTGCTCGACTCGCCGCTGGAACTGCGTCGGCTCGGCGCGGCCGGACGTCGGCGTGCCGTCGATGTCTTCAGCTGGGAATCGGTGGCGGCCCAAACCATTTCGGTGTACGAGCGGGCCATGATGGAGGCCAAGACATGCTGACCGTCGACTTCGACCGGCTAGGCGTCCGCGCGGGCACGTCGGTGATCGACGTGGGCTGCGGTGCGGGCAGGCATTCGTTCGAGGCCTTTCGGCGCGGAGCGGACGTGGTCGCCTTCGACCAGAGTGCCGAGGACCTGAACGACGTCGACGCCATCCTGCAGGCCATGCAGGACCAGGGTGAGGCGCCCGGATCGGCAAAGGCGGAGGCGGTCAAGGGCGACGCGCTGGACCTGCCCTACGAGGACGGCTCATTCGACTGCGTGATCGCCTCGGAGATCCTCGAGCACGTGCCCGCCGACGACCGCGCCATCGCGGAGCTCGTCCGAGTCTTGCGGCCCGGCGGCCGGCTGGCCGTTACGGTGCCGCGCTGGCTGCCGGAGAAGGTCTGTTGGATGCTGTCCGACGAGTACCACGCCAACGAGGGTGGTCACATCCGGATCTACCGCGCCAACGAGTTACACGACAAGATCGTCGCGCACGGGCTGCAGTACGACCACACCCATCACGCGCACGCCCTGCACGCACCGTTCTGGTGGCTGAAATGCGCAGTGGGCGTGGAGAAGCCGAATCATCCTGCCGTCGCGGCGTACCACAAGCTGCTGGTGTGGGACATGATGTCGCAGCCGTGGCTGACCCGAAGTGCGGAAGCGGTACTGAATCCGCTCATCGGAAAGAGCGTCGCGCTGTACTTCACGAAGCCGGCGGTGCACGTTGCTTAGGCCAGAACTGCCCGGCGTGCCTGGCGTACTGACCCCCGCGCAGTGCAGGCAAACGGCGGAAGCAATTGCTGCCGAACAAGAGTCGTCGGGTGCGTTGCCGTGGTTCACCGGTGGGCACACCGATCCGTGGGATCACGTCGAGAACGCGATGGCGCTGACCGTCGGCGGACTGTGGGAGCAGGCCAGGGCGGGCTTCGACTGGTGCCGGGCTACCCAGCGCGCGGACGGCTCTTGGCCGATTCAATTCCGTAACGGCGTCGTCGAGGATGCCAACAGCGACAGCAACTTCTGCGCATACATAGCGACCGGCGTGTGGCACCACGTGCTCGTCACCGGTGACCGCGGCTTCGCCGAGACCATGTGGCCCGTCGTCAGCAGAGCCATCGACTTCGTCTTGACGATGCAGCTCAGTGGCGGCGAGATGTCCTGGGGCAGAAGCGAATCAGACATCATCCAGCAGGCGCTGCTCACGGGGAGCGCAAGCATTTACCACAGTATCCGGTGTGCGTTGGCGCTCGCGAACTACGTTGACGAGTCGCAGCCGGAGTGGGAAGTCGCCGTCGGGCAACTCGGCCATGCCATCACCGAGCACCCAGAAGCGTTCCTGGCCAAGGACGATCACGCGATGGAGTGGTATTACCCGGTGCTCGGGGGTGCGCTGCGTGGCGCGGCCGCCACGGCGCGCATCGAGGCACGCTGGGACGACTTCGTGGTACCGGGCCTAGGCATCCGCTGCGTCGATCACCGGCCATGGGTGACCGGTGCGGAGACGTGTGAGCTGGTCATGGCGCTCGACGCCATCGGTGACACGAAGCGGGCACACGAGCAGTTCGCGGCCATGCACCACCTGCGCGAGCGGGACGGTTCCTACTGGACCGGACTGGTATTCGCAGACGGCAAGCGGTGGCCCGAGGAGCGCACCACGTGGACGGGCGCCGCGATGATCCTTGCGGCGGACGCACTTTCGTCGACGACGCCGGCGAGCGGCATCTTCCGCGGCGCCGACCTGCCACGCGGACTCGAGGGCGAGTTCGAGGTCGACTGCGCCTGCGCCGACACCTTCTAACGCCCGCTACTCCGCCGTTCGGCGGGGCGCGACGCGCTCCAATACCCGCAACGTGCCCGTCGCGCTGACCTCGCGGAACTCGCCCGAATCCAACGCGCGCTGGTAGATGTGGAACGGCGCCTGGCCGCCCTCGTCGGGGTTGGGGAACACGTCGTGGATGACGAGCCCGCCACCGACGGCCACCCACTTCGCCCAGCCGGCGTAGTCGCGCTGCGCCGCCTCTTCGGTGTGTCCACCGTCAATGAACAAGAACTGCAACGGAGTTCGCCAAGACCGCGCGACGACGACCGACTTGCCGACCACGGCGACGACGTGTTCGTCCAACCCCGCCGCGTCGAGGGTGTGCCTTAGCGTCGGCAACGTGTCGAAGAGGCCGGTGACCGGGTCGACCATGGACGTGTCGTGGTACTCCCAGCCGGGTTGGTGTTCTTCCGAGCCGTGGTGGTGGTCGACGGTGTAGACGACGCCGCCGGTCTGCTGGGCGGCCGCGCCGAGTAGGACCGTCGACTTGCCGCAGTAGGTGCCGATCTCGACGCCGGTGCCGTCGCCCAGATACCGGACCGCCGCGTCGTACAGTGCGCGACCCTCGTCGGCGGGCATGAATCCGATTACTTGCTCGGCCAGGGTGAAGAGGCGCGCGGCGGGCGGCGGTAGGGCAGTATCGGCAACGCTCATGCGGGCTAACTTACCGTTGCCGCTCATGCGCTGTTGTAGTAGCGTCCAGACACGTGTCCGATCCGGCTTTGGAGTCGACTCGGCGCCGACTGACCGCCAAGCAGGCCGACACCGTCGATCGCCTCGGTAGGGCCGCACTCGAGCTTCTCAATCGCGAGGGTTTCTGCGGGCTGACCGTGCGCCGGGTGGCCGCCGAAGCGGGCGTTGGGGCGGCCACGGCCTACACGTACTTCTCGTCGAAGGAACATCTGGTCGCGGAGGTCTTCTGGCGGCGGCTGGCGGCTGCGCCACCGGCGGGCCATGAATCCGACGACCGAGCCACCCGGGTGATCGACGTCTTGAGCCACATCGCCTTGCTGGTGGCCGACGAGCCCGAGTTCGCAGGCGCCGTCACCAACGCCCTGCTCGGCCGCGACCCCGACGTCGAGGTGCTGCGGCAGCGCATAGGCCTCGACATCCACGAACGGCTCCTCGCCGCGCTCGGACCCGACACCGACCCGGACGTCATCGAATCGCTGGAGATGCTCTATTCGGGGGCACTGGTGAGAGCGGGCATGGGCTACGCCTCATACGAGGACATCGCGCGTCGACTGGAGAAGTCGGCGCGGCTGATGCTGAGCTAGACGTCCAGCCCGAGCAAGGCGCGAGTGGCCGCCACGGACGCGTCGGCGATGCCGCGAACGTCGCGTCCGTCCTCGACGTAGGAGGCCGTGAGCTCCCGCAGTCCGCCGAGCAGTATGAGCGCCAACTCTCGCGAAACCGGTTGCAGCCCAGCGCGTTCGAACCCGGGGCTGACGCTGATTCCGACCAGCATGTCGGTCAGGTGGTCCATCGCGAGCCGATGCAACGCCCTGGCGGCTTCGCCGAGTGCCGGTGCCTCGCGAATCCAACTCAGCGTAATGGCGGGCCGGGCCGCGATGTGATCGATGTAGGCGGTGAGCGCGGCGTCGACCTGACCGAACGGGGCTGCCTCGAGGTCGACCGCGGCGAGGATGCTCGCGATCATCTGTTCGTTGTTGGTGCGAAGGAGCTCGATGAAGCACTCCTCCTTGGTGGCGAAGTGGTCATAGAAGGTGCGCTTGCTGGTCTTGGCGTGCCGGACGACGTCGGCGACGGTGGTGTCGCGGTAGCCACGTTCGACGATGGATTGTGCAAGCCCATCGAGCAGCCTGCCTCGAAAGGCCTCGGCCGCCGAGCCCGCGTGTGCGGGGTCGTTCAGCGTGGTCGTCATGCGTTCACCTCCAACCCTTGCGCATTTGCGGTACCAACCGGTACCGTACCGTACTAACCTGTGGTACACCGCGGTACCGCACTACGGCTGGGGAGCGTGCCATGACAGAAGCCACTATCGCCGAAGCGCAGGCAATTGGGTCGGACACACCCGAAACGTCAAGCCAGCCAATCAACTTGCCGCCTGGTCCGAAGGCGCCCAAGTTCCTGCAGGGCTTGGCGTATGCCGTCTCGAGGACGTGGACCGTCGAGCGGCTGGTACGGCGGTACGGCGACGTCTTCACCATGACCCTGCCGGTGTTCGGTCGGGCCGTCGTGGTCGCCAATCCGCAGCTGGCCAAGCAACTCTTCACCGCCAATCCCGACGATGTCGGAAACATCCAGCCCAACCTGAGTCGCGTCCTCGGACCGGGCTCGGTCTTTGCGCTCGACGGACCCGACCACAAGCGCCGCCGTCGGCTGCTGACCCCGCCGTTCCATGGCAAGAGCATCAAGAATTACGAACGAATCTTCGAGGAGGAGACGCTGCGCGAGGCCGCGTCTTGGCCGCAGGGCCAGCAATTCGAAACGCTCGAACCGATGATGCGGATCACGCTCAACGCCATCCTGCGGGCGGTGTTCGGCGCCGACGGCGAACAACTCGACGAGCTGCGGCGCATCATCCCGCCGTGGGTGACCCTGGGCTCCCGGCTGGCCGTACTGCCGTCGCCGTCCCACTCGTACGGTCGGTTCAGCCCATGGGGCCGACTGGCCCGATACCGGCGTGACTACGACGCCGTCATCGACCGGCTCATCGACGCAGTGAAGGCCGACCCCAACTTCGAACAGCGCGACGACGTGCTCGCGCTGTTGCTGCGGAGCACCTACGAGGACGGCTCGGCAATGTCCCGCCGCGACATCGCAGACGAACTGCTGACGCTGCTCGCCGCGGGCCACGAGACCACCGCATCCACGCTCGCGTGGGCGTTCGAACGCACCACCCGGCACCCCGAGGTACTTGCGAAGCTGGAGGCCGAGGCGGCGACCGATGGCAACGAGTACCGCCAGGCCGCCATCCTCGAGATACAGCGCGTGCGCACCGTCATCGACTTCGCCGGCCGCCACGTGTACGCGCCGACGTTCGAACTCGGCGAGTGGGTTATCCCGAAGGGCTATTCGATAACCGTCGCGATCAACCAGATGCATGGGCGGACTGACGAATTCGCGGATCCGGACCGCTTCGACCCGCAGCGGTTCATCGGGTATCGGCCGTCGGCGTCGTTCATTCCGTTCGGAGGCGGTACCCGGCGCTGCGTCGGAGCGGTGTTCGCCAACGTAGAAATGGACGTCGTGTTGCGAACCGTGCTGCGCCACTTCGTGATCGAACCCACCGATGCCCCCGACGAGAAGATCCACTCGCGCGGGGTGGCCTACACGCCGAAGGCCGGCGGTCGCGTGGTGATGCGCCGCCGGCCCATTCCGCTGGCCTAGACCTCGGCCCGCTTCGGCAGCTTCCAGCCGGCCCGCGGGAAATGACAGGTGTACCCGTTGGGGTACTTCAGCAGGTAGTCCTGATGCTCCGGCTCGGCCTCCCAGAATTCGCCGGCAGGCGTCACCTCGGTAACGACCCGTCCTGGCCACAACCCCGAAGCGTCCACGTCGGCGATGGTGTCCAAGGCAACCCGCTTCTGCTCGTCGTCGACGTAGAAGATCGCCGACCGGTAGCTGCTGCCGACGTCGTTGCCCTGACGGTTCTTCGTGGTCGGGTCGTGGACCTGGAAGAAGAACTCCAGCAGGTTGCGGAAGTCGGTTTGCGTTGGGTCGTAGACGATTTCGATGGCCTCGGCGTGACCGGGGTGGTTGCGGTAGGTGGCGTGCTTGTTCTCGCCGCCGGTGTAGCCGACGCGCGTCGACACCACCCCGGGCTGCCTGCGGATCAGGTCCTGCATGCCCCAGAAGCAGCCGCCGGCCAGGATCGCCTTCTGATTCTCACTCATGCCTGTGCGTCCTCCTGAATGAAGAGTTTCTTGTACTCGCCGTACCCCTGCGCTTCGAGGTCGTCGAGGTGGATGAACTTCAGCGAAGCCGAGTTGATGCAGTAGCGCAACCCTCCCTCGGCGCGCGGACCGTCCTTGAACAGGTGTCCGAGATGGCTGTCGCCGTGTGTCGAGCGAACTTCGGTGCGCAACATGAGGTGGCTGAAGTCGCGCTTCTCGACAACGTTGTCGGAATCAACGGGCTTGGTGAAGCTCGGCCAGCCGGAGCCGCTCTCGAACTTGTCGACAGAGGCGAACAACGGCTCACCGGAAACCACGTCGACATACAGGCCCGGTTCGTGGTTGTCCCAGTACTCGCCGGTGAACGCGCGCTCGGTGCCGCTCTCCTGTGTGACGTGGTACTGCTCGGGCGACAGCGCGTCGACGGCGGTCGGGTTCTTGTGATACTCCGTTGCCACTGATCCTCCTAGGGTTGGCACTTCTACAACCTCAAGTGGGGTTCGGATAGTTCCTCGTTACGGCTGGTTTCGCGGGTAATGGTCCGTCGTCATGGTTTGGTCAGAATTGCCGATCGCCGATGGGCGCGTGCTCGACAAACCGAGGTAGAACGTGTTCTAGTTCTGGATGTGACGGGCAGCACTTTCAGTCGTGACGAATTGGTGGCGGCGTTCGAGAAGTTCGAGCAGACGGTCGACGATGCGGCGCAGACCAGAAACTGGGATCCATGGGTCGACCAGTACTCCGACGACATCGTGTACGTCGAACACGCGGCGGGCACGATGCGCGGTCGCGAGCAGGTTCGGCCCTGGATCTGGCAGACCATGGAGACCTTTCCCGGCAGCTACATGACGGCGTTCCCGGCGCTCTGGAAGGTCTACGACGAAGCGACGGGCCGGGTGATCTGCGAACTCGACAACCCGATGCGCGACCCCGGCGACGGCACCATCATCAGCGCCACGAACATTTCGATAGTGACGTACGCGGGCGACGGACTGTGGTGCCGCCAAGAGGACATCTACAACCCGCTACGCTTCGTGTCCGCGGCGATGAAATGGTGCAAGAAGGCCGGGCAACTGGGCACCCTGCCCGACGAGGCCGCGGCGTGGATGAAGCAGACGAGTAGTCAGATGGGTTCGGCCAAGTGAACGCACCCAAGTTGGTGATCGGTGCCAACGGCTACCTCGGCTCACACGTCGCCCGTCAACTCGTCAACGACGGCCACGACGTCCGGGTGATGGTGCGCGAAGGTGCCAACACCATCGGCATCGACGACCTCAAGGTGACGCGGTTCGTCGGCGACATTTGGAACGACGACGTGCTGCGTGCGGCGATGTACGGCTGCGACGACGTCTACTACTGCGTCGTCGACACCAGGGGCTGGCTCAAGGATCCGGCGCCGCTGTTTCGGACCAACGTCGAAGGCACCCGCAACGTGCTCAAGATCGCGCTCGAGTTCTCCCCGGGTCGCTCCGCTCCTGCCCCAGGTACTGCTGGGCTGCACCGCTTCATCTTCACCAGCAGTTACGTCACCGTCGGCCGCAAGCGTGGGTTCGTCGCCACCGAGGACGATGTCATCCGCGACCGCGGGCTGACGCCGTACGTGCGTTCGCGGGTGCAGGCCGAAAAGCTGGTCATGCAGTACGCGTACGACCACGGCCTGCCTGCCGTCGCGATGTGCGTGTCGACGACCTATGGCAGCGGCGATTGGGGCCGTACCCCGCACGGGGCGATCATCGCGGGGGCGGCCTTCGGGAAGCTTCCGTTCGTGATGAAGGACATCGAGCTCGAGGCCGTCGGCATCGACGACGCTGCCCGCGCGCTGATCTTGGCCGCGGAACGGGGCGAGGTCGGTGAGCGCTACCTGATCTCGGACAAGATGATCAGCAATGCCGAGGTCGTCCGCATCGCGGCCGAGGCGGCAGGCGTGCCGACGCCGACCAAGTCCGTTCCGCTGATGACGTCGTGGGCGATGGCGACCCTTGGCAGCGTCAAGGCCCGACTCAAGGGCACCGACGAGCAGTTGTCGATTGGCTCGCTGCGGCTCATGCGCGCGGAGGCGCCGGTCGACTGCAGCAAGGCCCGGCGTGAACTCGGTTGGCAGCCAAGGCCTGTTGAGGAGTCCATCCGCGAGGCCGCCAGGTTCTGGGTCGGGCTGCGGGCCGCCAAGCGAAGGAGCAAGCAGGCGGGCTGAACGACGCGCTGGCGTCGTTCAGACGGCTGGCGTGTGGCCGCGGCGCGCCTAGCGTGGGAGCCGTGACCGACAAGCTCAACGTCGACCTGTCCGGTGCGCCCCAGACAATGCTGGCGACGCTGTATGCCAAGGCGCTCGATGCCGACCGCGCGCAGCCGATCCTGGCCGACCGCTACGCCAAGGACATCGTCGCGCGACTCGACTACGACTGGTCGCAGACCACGATCACCGCGCGCACGTCTCCTTCGGTGACGACGCGCAGTGCCCACTTCGACCTCTGGACCTGCCAGTTCCTCGCAGTCCACCCGAAGGCGACCGTCTTGCATCTCGGGTGCGGTCTGGACAGCCGGTACTTCCGCATCGATCCCGGCCCCGACGTCGAGTGGTACGACGTCGACTACCCCGACGTGAGCGCGCTTCGGGCGCAACTGTTTCCGGCTCGGGAGCACTACCACGTCGTCGCCGCGTCAGTCACCGACGCGGGCTACCTCGCCGACATTCCGGCCGACCGTCCGACGCTGGTGATCGGGGAGGGCCTGACGATGTACCTCACCCGCGACGACGGGGTGGCGCTGCTGCGCCGCGTCGTGGAGCGCTTTCCCTCCGGTGAGCTTCAGTTCGATGCGTTCAGCCGCATCGGCATCAAGACGCAATGGAGCAATCGGGTGGTGACGCGCTCCGGGGCGACGTTGCACTGGGGTATCAACGGCCCGGACGAAATCCTCGCGGCGGTGCCCGGCACGCGACTGTTGGCATGGGTGTCGGTATTCGACGCGGAGTCGTTCCGGGCGATCTCTGGCCCCTACCGGCTGATGGGCAAGGTGATGTCCACCGTGCCCGCACTGCGGTATATGGCGCAGTACCACCGCTATGCGTTCGGTCCACCGGGCTAAGCCGCCCCCTTGCCGAACACGGGCTGTGGCCTGCGACCGTCGTCGAATCCAGGCTCAGCCGAGCTTCACCTTCAGATATTGGGCGATGCCTACGCGCTCGAAGGTTCGTCGTTGTTTCGGCGGGAGCCACGGCAAGGCCGTCGCCGCGTCGATCACCTCGGGGTCTGTCACGTCATGGGTCTCACCGTTGACCAATACTGTGGCCCGCCCGGCGGCGATCACGTTCTGCAACCAGTCCACCTGAGTCCCGTATCCCAGCGGAATGATGAACCCGTCTTGCACACGCTCTGCCCCGACCGGCGTCGAGTACTGCTTGCCCGACTTTCTGCCGGTATGCCGGATGACGGCGGCGTACGCGTTCTTGCGCCCGGCACGCGTGCGCATGAGCGGGTTGAGCATGTACTTGTTCGAGACCCGAATTGCGCTCAGTAGCGGACGGGGCCAGGTTCCTGGTGCTAGCGCCATCCCACCGACGATACTCAGCTGTCGACTGTGGTTCTAAGACAGCCGTTTTGGGACAGCCGCAGTGCGACCGTCACTTCGCCTCGAGTGCGCAGCGTGCAGAAGTCAGTATGCGCGGGCCATTTTCGGTGATGGCAATGGTGTGCTCGGAGTGCGCGGTGTTCGACCCGTCCGCCGAGCGCAGGGTCCAGCCGTCGGCATCCATCACCAGACGATCACTGCCGCGGGCCCACCACGGTTCCAGTGCGAACGTCATGCCTGCCCGCAGCAGCAGTCCGCGTCCACCCCGTCCGCGGTTGGGAATGTGCGGGTCTTCGTGCATGGTGCGCCCCAATCCATGCCCACCGAATTCGGCGTTGACGCGATATCCGGCGGCGGTGGCGACCTCGCCGATGGCGGCGGAGATGTCGCCGAGTCGACCGCCGGGTACCGCTGCGGCGATGCCCGCGTCGAGTGCTCTTTGCGTCGACTCGATGAGCGCCCTGTCCGCGTCGTCGGCGTGGTCGCCGACGATGACCGTCACCGCAGAATCGGCTACCCAACCGTCGATCGACACCGCAAAGTCCAGGCTCAACACGTCGCCGTCACGTAGCACGTAGTCGCGCGGTTTACCGTGCAGCACAGCGTCGTTGACCGACAGGCAGATGACATTTTGGAACGGGCCGCGACCGAAGGAGGGCGCGTAGTCCCAGTAGCACGATTCCGCGCCGCGGTCGGCGACCAGCGCTCGGGCATGGTGCTCGAGCTGCATCACGTTGACCCCCGGCTGTGCCTCGATCGACAGCGTCGCCAGCGTTTCCGCGACGAATGCACCAGTGACTGCCATCTTGTCGAGCTCGTCGGCAGTCTTGAGTTCGATCATGTTGGGGCTCCGTCCAGCGTCGGTATTCTTATACCGCTACGACGGTACCAGCATCGGTATTTGAATACCGGCTATGCTGACCGGCATGGTGCGTGTACCTCTGAGTCCAGAGCAGGTGAAGGCCGGGCAACGCCTCGGCGCGCTGATGCGGACGGCCCGTGCCGGTCGCGACCCCGAGCTGATCGCGCGCACCGCAGGCATCTCGCCGGAGACACTGCGCAAGATCGAGGTCGGAAGAATGCCCAGCCCGAGCTTCGGCACGGTCATCGGACTCTGCAACGCGCTCGGCCTGCCCCTGGAGCATGCCGTCGACGCGTGGCATGGCGCAGCCGACCAACGGATCGCGATCTAGCCCCTAAGACGCCGTCAACGCCTCCACGACCTCGCCGTACAGCCGCGCCTTGATGGCGCCCATCGTCGGGCCGGCCTTTGCGGCGCGCTCCTCGGCGCGGGCGACGGCGATGTCGAGCACCTCATGCTCTGTGCCGACACCTGCGACGATGCCGACCCCGTGAGCCTCATCGCCGCCGTAGCGGCGTCCGGTGGTCATCGCCTCGTGCGCCGTCGCAATCGGCAACCGAGCGCGGATCAACGCGTTCATGCCCGGAGTGAACGGAATCCCGAGGTCGACCTCTGGCAGGCAGAAATACCCACGGTCGGACCGCATCACGGCCAGGTCGTGTGCCAGGGCGAGCATCGCCCCAGCCGCGAACGTGTGGCCCTGCAGCGCAGCGACGATCGGCGCGGGGAACGTCAGTACCCGCGCGAACAAGGCGTGCACGTCGTGCAGATTCGATTCTGCTGCAGCTGGATTCGCGGCCATGAAGTCGAGGTCAAGGCCATTCGAATAGAACTTGCCGACGCCAGTGGTGACCACGGCCTTCGGCCCCTCGGCGGCATCGACCTCGTCCAATGCGGCGTTGATCGCCGTCAGCCGATCGGGGTGGAAACGGTTCTCGTCCTCGCCGAGGGTCAACACGAAAACGTTGCCGCGGCGGTCCAGGCTCGTCATGTCCCGATTGAACCACCAAGGTGTGATGCCAGAATCTGACGGTGTCCACTCCGATCAACGGTCAGGTCTCCCACTGGTTCGACGCGTACCCGTCGCCGCGCCCTCAACTTCCTGGTGACCGCGACGCTGACGTCTGCATCGTCGGCGCCGGCTACACCGGGCTGTGGACGGCGTACTACCTGAAGCGGGCGGATCCGACACTGCGGATCGTCGTGCTCGAAGCGCGGTTTGCGGGGTTCGGCGCATCCGGGCGCAACGGTGGCTGGTTGTCCGGACTGGTGCCCGGCGACCGCAACGCGATGGCCAAGCAGTACGGGCGCGACGGCGTGGTGGCCTGGCAGCGCGCGCTCAACGACGCCGTGGACGAGGTCGTCCAGGTCGCCGAACGCGAGCACATCGACGCGGGCATCGTCAAGGGCGGCACCCTGGAGATCGCGCGCAACCCCGCCCAGGCCGGGCGGCTCGCCGCCGGCCTCGACGAGGAACGTGAATGGGGTAACGACGGCATCGTCGCGTTGACGGGAAGCGAAGCAGCACAACATATTCGGTTCGACGGCGTGGTGTCCGCCTACCACACGCCACACTGCGCCCGCATCCAACCTGCGCACCTGGCGCGCGGATTGGCCGACGCCGTCGAGAGGCTCGGCGTGCAGATCTACGAAGCCACCCCCGTCACCGGCATCGAGCCGGGCCGAGCGCTGACGCCGGCGGGCACCGTCACCGCACCGATCGTGCTGCGCGCCACCGAGGGATTCACCCCGGGACTGCCAGGGCTGCGCCGTCGCTGGCTCCCCATGAACAGCTCGATGATTGCCACCGATCCCATCCCGCACGCGCTCTGGGCCGACATCGGGTGGGACGGCCGCGAGACCGTCGGCGACACCGCACACGGCTTCTTCTACGCACAACGCACCGTCGACGATCGCATCGCCATCGGCGGCCGCAGCGTGCCGTACCGCTACGCCTCGCGCACCGATGTCGACGGCCGCGTGCCCGTGCGCACCATCCGCCTCCTGAGCGAGGTGCTGCACGACGTGCTGCCGCAGGTCCGCGACGTTCCGATCGCCCACGGGTGGTGCGGTGTGCTGGCCGTACCGCGCGACTGGGAGGCCACCGTCACCCTGGACCGTGCGACGGGCCTGGGCTGGGCTGGCGGCTACGTCGGGCACGGCGTCACGGCGACCAACCTGGCCGGCCGCACATTGGCCGATCTGGTGCTCGACCAGAAGACTCCGCTGACGGAACTGCCCTGGGTCGGGCACCGGTCTCGCCAGTGGGAGCCCGAACCGCTGAGGTGGCTGGGCGTGCGTGGGCTCTACGTCGCCTACAAGCTCGCGGACCGCCACGAAGCGCGTGGCCGTGCGACGACGTCGCCCATCGCCAGGATCGCCGACCGCATCACCGGACGGCCCTGAGCGTCAGGCCTGAGCTTCGGCCTTCGCCTTGAGTCGCTCGAGAGTGAGCTCGATGTTCTTCGCGTTGGCCCTGGGGCGGTCCTTGACGCCGGTCGCCATGCCCGCGGGCCCTCGAAACCAACCCGGCCGCTTGTCCCAGGTCTGCTCGGTCACCTGACAGCCTCCGTCGACGGGCTTGATGTCGTAGCGCCAGTGGGCCACCGGAACGACGAGGCTCTTGACGCTGAAGGCGAACACCCTTCCCGGTTCGGCGTCGGTCACGGTGCACGTGGTGGTCCATTTCTTGTTGCCGCTCCGGTTGTGGCCCTTGAAGACGTTGCCCGGAGACACACAATCTCCCTTGTGCCAGTCCATCGCGTTGGCCTCCTCGGCCAGCGTCGCCAACGTCGGCAGATCCGTGATGAGGGCGTACACCGCCTCCGGCGGGGCCGAGATCGTCACTGAAGCCTGCGCGCAGGGCTGTGCAGATTCGCTCATGTCGCGCATCGTAGCCAGCCTGGACACATTCCCGGGTCGCTTCGCTCCTGCCCTCCGATAGAGGAATCCTTGGCCGTTCCGCACCGTTGGTCACTTACATGAGCGAGCGCGAAATCCGACAACCCACCGCCGAGCACCCCATCACCGTCGTGCCCACCGGTAAACACGTCACCGTCCGTGTGAACGGTGCGGTCGTCGCCGAGACGGACGACGCCCTGACACTGCAGGAGTCCACGTATCCGGCGGTTCAGTACGTCCCGCTGACCGACGTGGTCGGAGATGCGCTCAGCCGCAGCGAATCGACCACGTACTGCCCCTACAAGGGCGAGGCGAACTACTACCACGTGACCGCCGCGGGCGACACCGTCGACGACGCGATCTGGACCTACGAGCAGCCCTACCCCGCGGTCGCGGCCATCGCAGGCCACGTCGCCTTCTACGCCGACAAGGCAGACGTCGTCGTCGCTTAACCTCAAGGCGGTGACCAGTTCCGCGAGCGTGGTGTTCGGGGGTCCCGCCAATCCGGCGATGACCCTGTCGCCACTGCGTCGTGGGCCGGGCGACCCGTGCTATCAAGTGGTCGACGGCGCGATCTGGAAGACCACGCTGATGCCAAGCGGGCCGGTGAGCGCGCGCATCACGACGTCGGCGCGCACCACCGTCGACTGCGAGGCCTGGGGCTCTGGCGCAAGCGAATTCGTCGAGCGGTTGCCCGCCTGGCTGGGCGCCGACGACGATGCAACGGGCTTCGCCCCCACCGAACCGACCGTCGCCGCCGCGTTGAAGAAAGTGCCACATCTGCGGCTCGGGCGCACCGACCGCGTGCTCGAGGCGCTCATCCCTGCGGTGCTCGAGCAGCGTGTCGCGGGCAAGGATGCCTTTCGCGCATGGCGCCTGCTCGTCACCAAGTACGGCGCACCGGCCCCCGGTCCGGCGCCTGCGCGGATGCGCGTTCCGCCGCCGTCGGACGTGTGGCGGCGCATCCCGTCGTGGGAGTTTCACCTGGCCAACGTCGACCCGGGGCGCGCTCGCACCGTCGTCGGATGTGCGGTCCGTGCGGACTCCCTCGAGCGGCTGACGACGCGCCCGCCCGAGCAGGCACGCACGGCGCTGCGGTCGCTGCCAGGCGTTGGTGAGTGGACCGCCGCCGAGGTCGCGCAGCGCGCCTGGGGCGACGCGGATGCCATCTCGGTCGGCGATTATCACCTGTCCAACATGGTCGGATGCACGCTGCTCGGGCATCGGATCGACGACCAGGAGATGATCGAACTGTTGGAGCCACTGCGCCCGCACAGGCAGCGCGCGGTCCGGCTACTGGAGGTGAGCGGGCTGGCGCGCAATCCCCGCTTCGGGGCGCGGCAGGCCATCCCGAACCTGCGTGCGTTGTAGCCTTGACGGTTAGCCCGCGGTTGACACGGGTAGGCCTCCTAGTGACGAGCCAAAGGAGGCATACATGCCAGGATTCACCATTCCCGGAATTTCGGACAAGGACAGCCGCGAGGTCGCGGGACTGCTGCAGAAGCAGCTCAGCACGTACAACGATCTGCACCTGACCCTCAAGCACGTGCACTGGAACGTCGTCGGCCCGAACTTCATCGGCGTCCACGAGATGATCGATCCGCAGGTCGAGTTGGTGCGGGGCTACGCCGACGAGGCCGCCGAGCGCATCGCGGCATTCGGCGTCTCACCGAAGGGCACTCCCGGCGCGATCCTCAAGGACCGCACGTGGGACGACTACTCGGTCGGCCGCGACACCGTGCTCGCGCACCTGGCGGCCCTGGACCTGGTGTACACCGGAGTCAACGAGGACACCCGCAAGGCCATCCATACCCTGGAGGACCTCGACCCCGTCTCGCAGGACATGCTCATCGGCCACGCCGCCGAACTCGAGAAGTTCCAGTGGTTCGTCCGCGCGCATCTGGAGAGCGCAGGCGGTGAGTTGTCCAACGACGGCGCCACGACGGAGAAGGCGGCCGCCCGCACGGCAAAGAAGAAGGCCACGGCCAAGTAGCTCGCCGAAATCGGGCCCGCATCCCTACTGGGATGCGGGCCCGATTTCGTTCGGCTAGTTCACCTCCTCCAGTGCATCGTCGCGAACCGGACGCTCGGCGAGTTCTTCGTTGCGGCCGAACAGGAATGGATACGCGGCACCTGCGATCGCGGCTCCGACCAAGGGTGCCAACCAGAACAGCCACAGTTGAGCGGGGGCGCCGTTGCCGTTGAAGAACGCCACGGCCGTAGATCTGGCCGGGTTGACCGACGTGTTGGAGATCGGGATGGAGATGAGGTGGATCAGCGTCAACGTCAACCCGATCGCCAAGCCCGCGAAGCCCTTTGGCGCCCTGTCATCGGTGGAGCCAAGGATGACGAGTAGGAACACACCGGTCAGCACGATCTCGGCGATCAACACCGCGACCAACGAGTAGCCGCCAGGGGAGTGTTCGCCGAAACCATTTGCCGCCATGTTTCCTTCGGCCGTCCAACCGTCCTTGCCCTTTGCGATCACGTAGATCACCAGGCCGGCCACGATGCCGCCTACGACCTGGGTGATCCAGTACGCCGGCAGGGCCTTCCACTCGACGCGGCGGGCGATCGCTGCGCCCAATGTCACCGCGGGGTTGAAATGACCCCCCGATATCGTTCCGAACGCGTACACGCCGGTGAGCACCGTAAGGCCGAACGCCAATGCGACGCCGAGGAATCCGATTCCCAGCGAGGTTCCGTCAGATGTGAACTTTGCGGCAAATACGGCACTGCCGCATCCGCCGAGCACTAGCCAGAAAGTGCCGATGAACTCGGCCGCGAGCCGATGAGCCATCGTAGGTGTGGTCATTTGTCCGTCCTCCTCCGTAACTCAGCGGTGAGTTAGCGGTGAAGTGAGGGTGACACGCGCCCAATCGGTTTCGAAACGATGTTGACCGAATCTTTCCCCGATGGTGACCGCAACGGATGTCTAGTCGTTACCCGAGGCGTGCGCTGACCCAGTCGACCAACGGCCGGGTCGCCTTCCAATCGGCGCGGACCGCGTCGAGCAGCTCGGGTGTGTGGATGATCGGCTCGAAGCCGTAGTCCCGCATCACCGTCAGGGAGCGGTGCCGCAGCAGTTCGATGCGCGGATGGTCGGCGTCGTACCCGCGCGGTGAGGTCTTGAGCCGGTCACCGCCGACCTCGAACCCGGCCCGCTCCAGCTTGGCCAGGATCTTCTGCAACTGCTTGCCTTTGGTCTCGTCCGCGCACGCCGCCCGGATGCGGGCCAAGTCGGAGGCGCTGGCATCGTAGAAACCGGCCCCCGTGCGAACGCCGCGGGCGGCGATCTCGACGTACCAGCCGCAGGCGGGGCCTACCCCGACGAAGGCGCCCTGGTTCGTCTTGTACGGCGTCTTGTCCTTCGCGAACCGGACGTCGCGGAAGGGCCGAAAGACCTTGGCCGGGCCGAAGTCCGGCTCCAGCGCGGCGGTCAGGGCGGACATCGGCGCCCGCACGCTCGTCAGGTAGACGTCCTTGTGCGCTTCCCAGAACGACTTGGTGTTGTCGATTTCCAGATCGTCGTAGAAGTCAAGGGCGGCCTCGGTGAAGCCGGTGAATCCCGGCGTCGAGTCGGTCACGGGTCGATGGCCGGCTCGGCTTGAGTGGCCCGCCCGGCCGTGGCGGCTTCCCGATTGAGCCGCTGCGCCTTGTAGATCGAGACATCGGTGCGCGTGATGAGCAGGTAGGCAATGCCGACGGTGATCATCGCGCCTGGGAGCACCGAGAACGAACTGGTCATCTCGGCCACCATGATCATCACCGCCAACGGGGCGTGCGCGACGCTGCCGAAGCACGCCATCATCGCGGCGATGACGAAAACACCTGGGCCATCGGGAATCCCGGGGAGCTCCGCCAGATCGGCCAGCCGCCAAATCGAGGCGCCGACGAACGCGCCGATGACGATTCCCGGCCCGAAGATGCCGCCGGAACCGCCGGTGCCGATGGACAGCGAGGTCGCCAAAATCTTCGCGAACGGCAGGATCAGCACGATCCAGAGTGGGAGCTTCATCAGCGTGTCCGTCGCGGTGGCGAACTGGACCCAGCCGTATCCACTGGACAGCACCTGCGGGATCAGCAGGGCCAGCAGTCCGACCAACAATCCACCGATGGCAGGCTTGAGCACCTTGCCGCCAGGAAGCCGGTTCGTCAGTGTGACCGTGCCGTAGAACGTCCGTGCGTACAGGTATCCGATTGCCGCAGAGACGATTCCGATGAGCAGGAACCAGCCGAGTTGCGCGGGGTCGAAGACGTAGTTCGGCGCGACCGACCCGAAGAGCCCGTCGAATCCGAGGAACAGGCCGTAGATCGTGTACGCGGTACCGGAGGTGATGAAACCGGGGATCAGCGAGCGGTAGTCGAAGTCTTCGCGGTAGATGATCGACGCGGCCAGGACGGCCCCGCCGAGGGGTGCACCGAAGATCGCCCCGATGCCCGAGCCGATGCCGAGCGACACCGCGACGCGGCCGTCTTCGTTAGACAGGTCCAGCCGCCTGGCGAGCAGCGAACCGAACCCCGCTGAGATCTGCGCCGTCGGCCCCTCGCGACCTCCTGAACCGCCCGAGCCGATCGTCAACGCACTGGCCACCATCTTCACCAGGACGGCCCTGGCCCGGATCGACCGCGGGTCGGTGTGTACCGCCTCGATGGCGTCGTCGGTGCCGTGGCCCGCGGCCTCCGGGGCGAACCTCGCCACGATCAGCGCCGAAAGCAGCGCACCGCCGAACGTGACCAACGGGATGGCCCAAGCCCTGCTGAAGCCCGTCGAACCCGTGCTTCCGCCGTCACCGGCGGCCTTCGGCACGTGGTAGCCGCCGAGGTAACCCAGCAGGAACTGCCCGGTGTAATCGAGCGCGAGATAGAACACCACCGCTCCGAGCCCGGCGATGATCCCGATGGCGACTCCGAGGATCAACCACTTGCGCAGGTAGCCGGAGTTGCGGATGAAGGCGCCCCCGATCTCGTCGACACGACCGAGGAAGTGCCGCGCTCGAGGCATGAAGCGGATGTTAGTCGAGAGCTAGTTGCGAACGCACAGTTGCTTCGGTCGTCATCGCGCTGGACGGTCGAGTATACCCCCAGGGGGTATACTGCCGATATGAATCAGCACTCGGGACACTCAGGCCACGCCGACCACGTCGCTCAGTTCCGCCGGCTGTTCTGGATCATGCTGGTGCTGGCGGTCCCCACGGTGGCGCTCTCCGGAATGTTCGCCATGATCGTTGGCTACCAGCTGCCCAGTGGGTCAGTCGTGACGTGGGTGTCACCTCTGCTGGGCACGGTCATGTACGTGTGGGGTGGGCGCCCATTTCTCGCCGGAGCCGTCGACGAAATACGTTCGCGGAAGCCGGGAATGATGCTTCTCATCGGACTGGCGATCACCGTTGCCTTCGTGTCGTCGTGGGGTGCGGCGCTTGGCCTCTTGCACCACGAACTCGACTTCTGGTGGGAACTCGCACTGCTCATCGTGATCATGCTGCTCGGCCACTGGATCGAGATGCGCGCGCTCGCACAGACGTCCTCCGCGCTGGACTCACTCGCGGCGCTGCTGCCCGATACGGCCGAACGCATCGGTCCGGACGGCGATCAGGTCACCGTCGTCGCCCCGGCCGACCTACACGTCGGCGACGTCGTGGTCGTCCGGCCTGGCGGAAGCATCCCTGCCGACGGTCGCATCGTCGCCGGCGCCGCGGAGGTCGACGAGTCGATGGTGACCGGCGAGTCCCGGCCGGTGCCGCGTGGCGTGGGAGACGCCGTCGTCGCCGGGACCGTCGCGACCGACTCCGGAATCCGGGTCGAGGTGACGGCCATCGGCTCCGATACCGCGTTGGCCGGCATCCAGCGGTTGGTCACCGAGGCGCAGAACTCGTCGTCACGTGCCCAGCGGCTAGCCGACCGGGCCGCGGGCTGGCTGTTCTGGTTCGCGTTGGGTTCGGCGCTGGTGACCGCGGCGGTCTGGGGCTTCGTCGGACTGCCGCAAGACGCCGTGATCCGCACCATCACCGTGCTCGTCATCGCCTGCCCGCACGCGCTCGGGTTGGCCATCCCGCTGGTTGTGTCCATCGCCACTGAACGGGCGGCCCGCGTCGGCGTGCTCGTCAAGGACCGGATGGCGCTCGAGACCATGCGCACCGTCGACACCGTGCTGTTCGACAAGACCGGAACGCTGACCAGGGGCGAGCCTGCCGTGATCGCGACCGCAGCGGCCACCGGCTGGACCGAGGACGACGTGGTCGCCGTCGCCGCTGCCGCAGAATCCGACTCCGAACACCCGCTGGCCCGTGCGATCGTCGAGGCCGCCCGCAGCCGCGGCGTCGCCGTCGCTTCCGCCAGTGACTTCACGTCGGCACCTGCGCTTGGCGTCACGGCCGTCGTCGGTGGCCGCGTCGTGCGGGTGGGCGGGCCGGGGCTGCTCGCGGAGGCCGGCGAGGGCGCGCTGCCTGCGGCCGGGCCATGGGCTGCCGAGGGCTCCACCGTGCTCCACGTGCTGGTCGACGGTGCCGTGGTGGGGGCCCTGGCGCTGGCCGACGAGGTCCGCGACGAATCCCGGCAGGCCGTGGCGGCGTTGAACCGGGCAGGCATCGAAGTGGTGATGATCACGGGCGACGCCGAACCGGTCGCCAAGTCGGTGAGCGCTGGGCTCGGCATCGAGCGGGTTTACGCAGGTGTGCGGCCGGAGCATAAAGCGGCAAAGGTCACAGAGCTGCAGCGCGAAGGGCGGATCGTCGCGATGGTCGGGGACGGGGTGAACGACGCACCCGCGCTCGCCCAAGCAGATGTCGGGATCGCCATCGGGGCGGGCACCGACGTCGCGATCGCCTCGGCCGGGGTGATCCTGGCCAGTTCGGATCCGCGCTCGGTGGTGTCGGCCATTGCGCTGTCGCGAGCGTCCTATCGCAAGATGAAGCAGAACCTTTGGTGGGCAGCGGGTTACAACCTGGTGGCCGTACCGCTTGCCGCCGGGGTATTGGCCCCGATCGGGTTCGTCATGCCGATGTCGGTGGGCGCCCTGCTCATGTCGATGTCGACCGTCGTCGTCGCGCTGAACGCTCAGTTGCTCCGGCGGTTGGACCTGAGCCCCGATGCGAGCGTCGAGACCGTCGGCCCAGCCGTCTCTAAGAAAGCGGTCAGGCTTTGAGCAAACTTATTTTGCGTGATAATCAGAGATAGAACCGGGGTGAACTTTGCACAGCAAACTACCGAGTCGGACCGCTTCCGTGGGCCGGCTGGGCGGCCGGCTCGACGCGGGGCCGGAAAAATCACCAAAGATCAATCGGCGCAACGACATTGGACGCCGCGGGCGGTGTTCTTGGCGATCGCATGGCGCACTGCCGAAAGGGCCTAGTTAGGTTGGACTAAGTTGGCATGTCAGGCGGTGTTTGTCATATCGTTTCACCACTCGAGGCGAATGGGACAAGGCCCGTCGTTCAGTGCTGCACAAAGGCACCCCTTCGCCCAGGCCAGGCAGACGCCAGCAAGACGCTGGGGCGACGGCTGCATGCATAGAGGCTTCCGTGTCTTGAAGGGTCAGGTGGGAATGGCGCCCCAAATACAAGGGCTGTACAACCCCGCGTATGAGCACGACTCGTGCGGTGTCGCGATGGTGGCGGACATCCATGGGCGTCGCAGTCGCGACATCGTCGACAAGGCGATCACGGCACTGTTGAACCTGGAGCACCGCGGGGCCCAAGGCGCCGAACCGAACACTGGTGACGGCGCGGGCATCCTGCTGCAGGTGCCCGACGCGTTCCTGCGTGCCGTCGTCGACTTCGAGCTCCCCGAAGAAGGGTCCTACGTCACCGGCATCGCGTTCCTCCCGCAGTCGTCCCGGGATGCCGCTGCCGCGTGCGAGTCCGTGGAGAAGATCGCCGAGGCCGAGGGCTTGACCGTGCTCGGCTGGCGCGACGTGCCGACCGACGATTCCTCCCTCGGTGCGCTCGCTCGCGACGCCATGCCGACGTTCCGTCAGGTCTTCATCGGTGGCGCTTCCGGAATGGACCTGGAACGCCGCGCCTACGTCGTGCGCAAGCGGGCCGAACACGAGCTCGGCACCAAGGGCCCGGGTCAAGACGGTCCCGGCCGGGAAACCGTCTACTTCCCAAGCCTTTCCGGTCAGACGTTCGTCTACAAGGGCATGCTGACCACGCCGCAGCTCAAGGCGTTCTATCTGGACCTCCAGGACGAGCGGCTGACCAGCGCGCTCGGCATCGTCCACTCCCGCTTCTCCACCAACACGTTCCCGTCGTGGCCGCTGGCACACCCGTTCCGGCGCGTTGCCCACAACGGCGAGATCAACACCGTCACCGGCAACGAGAACTGGATGCGCGCACGTGAGGCGCTCATCACCACCGACGTGTTCGGCTCCTACGCCGACGTCGACAAGATCTTCCCCGTCTGTACGCCCGGGGCATCGGACACCGCCCGCTTCGACGAGGTGCTCGAGCTTCTTCACCTGGGTGGACGCAGTCTCCCGCATGCGGTGCTGATGATGATCCCCGAGGCGTGGGAGCGCCACGAGTCGATGGATCCCGCCCGGCGCGCCTTCTACGAGTACCACTCGTCGCTCATGGAGCCGTGGGACGGCCCGGCCGCCGTGTGCTTCACCGACGGCACGGTGATCGGCGCGGTACTCGACCGCAACGGGCTGCGTCCGTCGCGCATCTGGGTCACCAAGGACGGGCTCGTCGTGATGGCGTCGGAGGCCGGAGTGCTCGACCTGGACCCGTCGACGGTGGTCAAGAAAATGCGCCTGCAGCCGGGCCGCATGTTCCTGGTCGACACGGCGCAGGGGCGCATCGTCTCCGACGACGACATGAAGGCCGAGCTCGCTGGCGAGCAGCCCTATCAGGAATGGCTCGATGCGGGCCTGTTCAAAATCGACGATCTCCCGCAGGGCGACTACGTTCGCATGCCGCACGATCGCGTCGTGCTGCGGCAGCAGGCCTTCGGCTACACCTACGAAGAGCTCAACATGCTGGTTGCGCCGATGGCGCGCAACGGAGCTGAGGCGCTCGGCTCGATGGGCACGGACACCCCGGTGGCCGTGTTGTCGGCGCGCCCACGGATGCTCTACGACTACTTCCAGCAGCTGTTCGCTCAGGTGACCAACCCGCCGCTGGACGCCATCCGCGAAGAGGTCGTGACGAGCCTGCAGGGCACAGTCGGCCCGGAGGGCGACCTGCTGAACCCGAACGCGGACTCTTGTCGCCAGATCGTGTTGTCGAACCCGATCCTGCGCAACGCCGAACTGTCGAAGCTGATCTGCGTCGACCCCGACCACGAGATCCGCGGCCACAAGCACGGACTTCGCGCGGCGGTCATCCGCTGTCTCTACCCAGTGGCCCGTGGCGGCCAGGGGCTCAAGGAGGCGCTGGACGACGTGCGCGCCAAGGTCTCCTCGGCCATCCGCGACGGCGCGCGCATCATCGTGCTGTCCGACCGTGAGTCGAACGAATCGCTCGCCCCGATCCCGTCGCTGCTGAGCGTGTCGACCGTGCACCACCACCTGGTGCGCGATCGCACCCGTACACAGGTCGGGCTCGTCGTGGAAGCAGGCGACGCCCGCGAGGTGCACCACATGGCCGCGCTCGTCGGCTTCGGCGCTGCCGCGATCAACCCGTACATGGCGTTCGAGTCCATCGAGGACATGGTGGACCGCGGCGTCATCGCGGACATCTCGAGCGACAAGGCCAAGGCCAACTACACCAAAGCTGCAGGCAAGGGCGTGCTGAAGGTGATGTCCAAGATGGGCATCTCGACGCTGGCGTCCTACACCGGCGCGCAACTGTTCCAGGCCATCGGCATCAGTCAGCAGGTGCTTGACGAATACTTCACCGGGCTGAGCTGCCCGGTCGGTGGCATCGACCTCGACGACATCGCCGACGATGTGGCCACGCGGCATGCACTGGCCTACCTGGACCGCCCCGACGAGCGCGCACACCGCGAGCTCGAGGTCGGCGGCGAGTACCAATGGCGCCGCGAGGGCGAGTACCACCTGTTCAATCCCGACACCGTGTTCAAGCTGCAGCACGCCACGCGCACCGGTCAGTACTCGGTCTTCAAGGAGTACACCCAGCTCGTCGACGACCAGAGCGAGCGGTTCGCGTCGCTGCGCGGCCTGCTCAAGTTCCGCACGGGTGACGACGCCGTGCGTCCTCCGATCCCGTTGGACGAGGTCGAGTCCGTCAGTGACATCGTCAAACGGTTCTCCACCGGCGCGATGAGCTACGGCTCCATCTCGGCCGAGGCGCACGAGACCCTGGCCATCGCCATGAACCGGCTTGGCGGCCGGTCGAACTCGGGTGAGGGCGGCGAGAGCGTCAACAGGTTCGAGCCCGACGAGAACGGCGACTGGCGCCGCAGCTCCATCAAGCAGGTTGCCTCGGGCCGGTTCGGCGTTACGTCGCACTACCTGACCAACTGCACTGACATCCAGATCAAGATGGCGCAAGGCGCGAAACCCGGTGAGGGTGGCCAGCTTCCGGGCCACAAGGTCTATCCGTGGGTGGCCGAGGTACGACACTCGACACCGGGGGTCGGCTTGATCTCGCCGCCGCCGCACCACGACATCTACTCGATCGAGGATCTGGCACAACTTATCCACGATCTGAAGAACGCCAATCCTTCGGCGCGCGTGCACGTCAAGCTCGTCAGCGAGAACGGCGTCGGCACCGTCGCCGCGGGCGTATCCAAGGCGCACGCCGACGTGGTGCTGATCTCCGGGCACGACGGAGGCACCGGCGCCACGCCGCTTACCTCGCAGAAGCACGCAGGCGCACCGTGGGAGCTGGGCCTTGCGGAGACACAGCAGACGTTGCTACTCAACGGACTTCGCGACCGCATCGTGGTCCAGGTCGACGGGCAGCTGAAGACCGGCCGCGACGTCGTGGTCGCCGCACTGCTCGGCGCCGAGGAATTCGGGTTCGCGACCGCGCCACTGGTCGTCGCCGGATGCATCATGATGCGCGTCTGCCACCTCGACACCTGCCCGGTCGGCGTGGCCACCCAGAATCCGCTGCTACGCCAGCGGTTCAACGGTCAGCCCGAGTTCGTCGAGAACTTCTTCCTGTTCATCGCCGAGGAAGTTCGGGAACTGATGGCGCAGTTGGGCTTCCGCACCGTCAACGAGATGGTCGGACAAGTCGGCACGCTGGACACCACACAGGCCGCCGAGCACTGGAAGGCCCACAAGCTGGACCTCGGCCCGGTGCTGCACGAGCCAGAGTCGGCGTTCATGAACCAGGACCTGTACTGCAGTTCGCGTCAGGACCACGGGTTGGACAAGGCACTCGATCAGCAGCTGATCGCCCAGAGCCGCGAGGCGATCGACAATGGCACGCCGGTCAGGTTCGCCACGAAGATCGCCAACGTCAACCGCACGGTGGGCACGATGCTCGGCCATGAGGTGACCAAGGTCCATGGTGGACAAGGGCTTCCGGACGGCACCATCGACATCACCTTCGACGGTTCGGCGGGCAACAGCTTCGGTGCCTTCGTACCCAGGGGCATCACGCTGCGGGTATACGGTGACGCCAACGACTACGTCGGCAAGGGATTGTCCGGCGGTCGCCTGGTGGTGCGGCCGTCCGATGACGCGCCCGCGGATTACGTCGCCGAGGAGAACATCATCGGCGGCAACGTGATTCTGTTCGGCGCCACCAGCGGCCAGGCCTTCCTGCGCGGCGTGGTCGGCGAGCGCTTCGCCGTGCGCAACTCGGGCGCGCACGCGGTGGTCGAGGGCGTCGGAGATCACGGTTGCGAGTACATGACCGGCGGCAAGGTCGCCATCCTCGGTGCGACGGGCCGCAACTTCGCCGCTGGTATGTCCGGCGGCATGGCCTACGTCTACGACCCCGACGGCGCGCTGCCCGACAATCTCAACGCCGAGATGGTCGAACTGGAACGACTCGACGACGTCGACATCGAATGGCTGAAGAACATGCTCGTTGCGCACGTCGACGCCACCGATTCGGCGGTGGGCCAACGCATTCTGTCCGATTGGGAGAATCAACTGAAGCACTTCGTCAAGGTGATGCCGCGCGATTACAAGCGAGTGCTCGCCGCCATCGCCGCCGCCGAACAAGAGGGTGCGGACGAGAACGGTATTGCCACCGCGATCATGGCGGCCGCCAGTGGCTGATCCGCGCGGTTTCCTCAAGATCACTGTGCGCGAGACCCCGCAACGTCGGCCGGTCTCGCTGCGTCTCGGCGACTGGAATGAGGTCTACGAGGACTTCTCCCACGACGCGTTGAAGGGCCAGGCCTCCCGCTGCATGGACTGCGGGATTCCGTTCTGCCACAACGGGTGTCCACTGGGCAACCTCATTCCCGAGTGGAACGACCTTGTCTACCGGGACCGTTGGCGCGATGCCATCGAACGCCTGCACGCCACCAACAACTTCCCCGAGTTCACGGGGCGGCTGTGCCCGGCGCCGTGTGAGGCGTCGTGTGTGCTTGGCATCAACCAGGATGCCGTGACCATCAAGCAGGTCGAGGTCGAGATCATCGACAACGCCTTCGACAATGGCTGGGTGGTGCCGCTGCCGCCGAACAAGCTGACCGGCAAGAAGGTCGCCGTCGTGGGTTCGGGCCCGGCCGGGTTGGCCGCCGCGCAACAGCTCACCCGCGCCGGCCACGAGGTCACGGTGTTCGAACGCGCTGACCGCATCGGCGGCCTACTGCGCTACGGCATACCGGAATTCAAGATGGAGAAGCGGCAGATCGACCGCCGGCTGGCACAGATGGAAGCCGAAGGCACCCAGTTCCGCCCTGGCGTCAACGTCGGCGTCGACATCACCGCGGCCGAGTTGCGTGCCGAGTTCGACGCTGTGGTGCTGTCCGGCGGCGCGACGGACGCGCGTGACCTGCCGATTCCCGGCCGCGAGCTCGATGGCATCCATCAGGCGATGGAATACCTGCCATGGGCCAACCGCGTCCAACAGGGCGACGAGGTGCTCGACGCCGACGGCCAGCCGCCGATCACGGCCAAGGGCAAGAAGGTCGTCATCATCGGCGGCGGCGACACCGGGGCCGACTGCCTCGGCACCTCGCACCGCCAAGGTGCGGCAAGCGTGCATCAGTTCGAGATCATGCCGCGGCCGCCGGAGACCAGGGCCGACTCGACGCCGTGGCCGACCTACCCGTTGATGTTCCGGGTGTCGTCGGCACACGAGGAGGGCGGCGAACGCGTCTTCTCGGTCAACACCGAGGAGTTCGTCGGATCCGACGGTCACGTCACTGCGCTCAAGGTGCACGAGGTCGTGATGAACGCAGGCAAGTTCGAGAAGGTCGAGGGCAGTGACTTCGACCTCGAAGCCGATCTGGTGCTGCTCGCGATGGGCTTCGTCGGACCCGAGAAGCCGGGTCTGCTGACCGACCTGGGCGTCGAGCTGACCGACCGTGGCAACGTCGCGCGAAACAACGACTTCCAGTCGTCTGTGCCTGGTGTCTTCGTTGCCGGCGACATGGGACGCGGGCAGTCGCTCATCGTGTGGGCGATCGCCGAGGGGCGGGCCGCCGCGGCAGGCGCGGACCGCTACCTGATGGGTTCGACCGCGTTGCCCGCGCCGATCAAGCCGACGGCGGCGCCGCAGCGCTGAGCGCAGTTGCTTGGTGGTGAGCCGTCGGCTCGACCCGCTCCCAGACACCCCAATAGCAACATTGGCCCCATAAGAAACATCAGACTTAATTTGGGCGCGCCTCTTGATGTTAGCCAGATCACAGGTGTCTAATTGTCGGACGGGTTCTTGCGCTAATGTGAGCCCACGGTGCAGCCATCACCGACCGCAGGAGTGAGCGTTATGTACATCAACACGTTGTCCAGGTCCAGAATGAGTCGAATCGCCTGGTCACTGTTCCGTCACCCGGTGAAGTGCCGCGAGTTTCCGGCCAAGCACGAACGTCTGGTCACCGCGGACGAACTCCTGCGCTACGGAGTCTGACCGTCGCCTAGCGACTTCGTGCAGTCGCAGCGATCGCTGCGGTGAGCATTTGCTTAGCCCCCATATCTACTTCTGCGTTATTAAGAGCGGCGTCCTCACGTCAGCCCCGAATCCCGAATCGCCTCCGCTAGCGGCTCCAGCACCGCCACGTCATAGGGCGGCGGCAAGTAGATGATCGCCAGGTCGAGGCCCTCCTTGCCGAGCGCGCCTGCCTCGTCGACGACCTTGGCGTAGTCGCGGTCCTCGCCGAGCCGCACATGCGCGGAGAGCGTGATCTCCTTCGGGTCGCGGCCGATGTCCGCGCATCGCGCAGCCAACACGTCGCGCTTGTGGGCGAACTCCGCTGGTGTGCCCCCGACGAAGTTCCAGTGGTCGGCGTACTTCGCGGTGATGGGCAGCGTGCGCTTCTCGCCGCTGCCGCCGATGCAGATCGGCGGGTGCGGCTGCTGCGGGCCCTTCGGCTCGTTGCGCGCGTCCTTCAGCTGGTAGTACTTGCCGTCGAACGTGGTGGTCTCGTTGGTCAGTAGGCTGGTCAGCACCTGACAGGCCTCTTCGAAGCGGTCGAACCGCTCCTTGATGCTGCCGAGTTCGATGCCGTAGGCGCCGGACTCCTCCTCGTTCCAGCCTGCCCCGATGCCGAGCTCGAGCCGCCCGTTGGAGATGACGTCGAGCGCCGCAGCCATGTTGGCCAGTACCGCGGGATGTCGGTAGTGGATGCCGGTGACGAGCACGCCGACGCGCAATCGCTTGGTGGCCTGCGCCAGCGCGGTGAGGGTTGTCCAACCCTCCAGGCATGGCCCGGTGGAGTCGGAGAAGATCGGATAGAAGTGGTCGAACGTCCAGCCGGACTCGAAGACGTCGATGTCGTCGGCCGTCTGCCAGATCGGCAGCATCTCGGCCCATGTGGTGTTTTGCGGGGAGGTTTTGAAGGCGAATCGCACTCAATCAACCCTAGACCCGCCGATGAGTTTGGGCACTGCGGCCGGTCGGTATGGACATGATCGACATGACTGCCCCCTGCCGAAGCACCGCGAAGATCCTGGACGGCGTGGCCGACGACCAACTCGCCGGACCGACACCGTGCGAGCGGTTGACCTTGAGCGAAGTCGTCGCTCACGTGGGCGGGCTGGGGGTGGCGTTCGCCGCCGCCGCCCGCAAGGACCTCGGTGAGTTGACCGACTCACCGCCCGGCGACGAAGGCTATCTCCTGGACGTCGACTGGCGCGCGCAGTACCCGGCGAACCTCGCTGCACTCGCCGACGCCTGGACGCGCACCGACGCGTGGGACGGCATGACCAGGGTCGGCGGGGTCGACCTTCCAGGTGAGGTGTGCGGCATGGTCGGATTGGCCGAGGTCGTCATTCACGGGTGGGATGTCGCGGTGGCCACGGGGCAGGACTATGCGGTCGACGACGACGTCGCCGAGGCAGTGTTGGCGCACATGGCAGGGTTCGCGGCCGACGGCCCGGTCGAGGGGCTGTTCGGACCTGCGGTCGAAATCGCCCCCGGCGCATGTGCTTTCGATCGCGCGCTCGCGCTCAGTGGGCGTGATCCGGGGTGGCGACTAGGTCGGCGGCACTAGCGAGAACAACTCGGTGCCACACTGGTCCCATGGATCCGGTGAAGGCCCTGCGCCAGATCGCGTTCTACAAGGACCGCGCCCGCGAGGAGTCCCGTCGCGTGATGGCCTACCGCAACGCAGCGGACACCATCGAGCGGCTCGACGACGCCCAGCGCGAGAAGCACGGCAAGGCCAACAGCTGGCAGACGCTGCCCGGCATTGGCCCGAAGACCGCGTCGGTGATCGCACAGGCGTGGTCGGGGCGCGAACCCGATGTGCTCGTCGAATTACGCGCGGCAGCAGGTGATCTCGGTGGCGGGGAGATCCGAGCCGCACTCAAGGGTGATCTTCACCTGCACTCCAACTGGTCGGATGGATCGGCGCCCATCGAGGAGATGATGGCCGCCGCACAGTCCCTTGGCCACGAATACTGCGCGCTCACCGACCACTCGCCGCGGCTGACGATCGCCAACGGACTGTCCCCCGAGCGGTTGCGCAAGCAACTCGACGTCATCGACGAACTGCGCGACCAGTTCGCCCCGATGCGCATCCTCACCGGCATCGAGGTCGACATCCTCGACGACGGGACTCTCGACCAGGAGCCCGAGCTACTCGAGCGCCTCGACGTCGTGGTGGCCAGCGTGCACTCGAAACTCAAGATGGAATCCGCGGCGATGACGAGACGCATGGTGCGGGCCGTGTCGGAGGGATACGCCGACGTGCTCGGCCACTGCACCGGTCGGCTGGTCACGGGTGGGCGCGGCACCCGCCCGGAGTCGCAGTTCGACGCGGAGAAGGTATTCACTGCGTGCCGCGACCACGGCACCGCCGTCGAGATCAACTCCCGTCCCGAACGCCGCGACCCGCCGACCCGGTTGCTCAAGCTGGCGCTCGACATCGGCTGCGACTTCTCCATCGACACCGACGCGCACGCGCCCGGCCAGTTGGACTTCCTGGGCTATGGTGCCCAGCGGGCACTGGACAACGACGTGCCCGTCGACCGGATCGTGAACACCTGGCCGGCCGAACGTCTCCTCCAATGGACCGGAGCCCGCCCATGAACGCCCTGGGGATCGACACGATCGTCACCATCCTGGCGGCGGGCCTGATCTTCTTGCTCGCGTTGGTGCTCGGAATCTGGAAGTACCGGCAGATGGCCACTTCGGAGAACCATCTCGCCCACCCGTACGTGGACATCGCACACCGGGCCGCGCTGCTGTATTCGTTCGCGACGATGCTGGTGGCGGTCTTCGTCGAACTCAGCGCATGGCCCACCTGGGTAAATCTGACCGCGGCCATGGTGTTGGTGTTCTTCTTCGTCGCCGCGATCTTCGAGTACATCGTCCACGGGATGCGCCGCGACACCACCAACCAGTTCGAGCACCCGACCACGGCGCTGACCGTGGGCATGGTCGCCTTGATCATCGGGGAGATTGGCGGATTCGTGGTGTTGCTCGCGGGATTCGTTGCAGGACAACTGTTCTAGTCCGGCAGCATCGGCATCTCGAGGCCGGGATCGCGGCCGAGCAGCACGCCACGCATGACCGCCGCGTTGCCGAAGCGCTGGCGCACCTGGTCGACGGCGCCGTCGAGTGCGGTGAAGTCGACCTGAGGCGGGTAGGGCAACTCCAACTGCTGGGCGCCGTCGCGGTCGATGTTCGACACCGCGAAACCCACTAGTGTCAGCCCTCTTTCGGAGATCAACGGGGCCGAGACTGCCACCAGCGCGCGGGCCGTCGCCAGGACCACGTCCGTCGACGCGGTGGCGCGGGGCATGGTGTGCGACCGCGTGACCCGGGTGAAGTCGTCGAATCGCAGCCGCAGCACGACGGTCCGGCCGGTGCGCTCGGACTTGCGCATGCGCCGCGTGATGCGGTCGATCAGGTTGACGACGATGGCGTCGAGCTCGCTGTGCGACATGGTGTTTCCCGCGCGGCCGACGGCACGCTGCGCGCCCACCGACCGGCGGCGTACCCCGGTGACGACGCGCCGCCGGTCGATGTTGCGTGACAACGCGAACAGCTGACCCCCCATGGCGCCGCCGACCATCGCGCCCAGCGTCGACTCGCTGAGCTCGGCCACGTCCGCGACGGTGTGGATGCCGTGCGCCTGCAATTTCTCCGCGGTCTTGGCGCCGACGCCCCACAGCCGCCGCACCGGAAGCGGGTGCAGGAAGGCCAGTTCCCGGTCCGGCGGGACGAGCAGCAGCCCGTCTGGCTTGCCAACCTGGCTGGCCACCTTGGCGAGGAACTTCGTGCGGGCGATGCCGACCGTGATGGGCAGCCCGACGTCGACGCGGACGCGTTCCCTCAGCCGGGCCGCGATCTGCACGGGGGTGCCGGACACGCGGGCCAGCCCGCCCACTTCGAGGAAAGCTTCGTCGACGGACAGCGGCTCGACCAGGGGAGTGGTGTCCCGGAACACCGCGAACACGTCGGCGCTGGCCTGTGTGTACGCCGACATCCGCGGTGGCACCACGACGGCGTCCGGACACAACTGCCGAGCCTGCCGACCGCCCATTGCCGTGCGCACGCCGTATGCCTTCGCCTCGTAGCTGGCGGCGAGTACGACCCCACCGCCGACGATGACCGGCCGCCCACGTAATGCGGGGTCGTCGCGCTGTTCGACGGAGGCATAGAACGAGTCGAGATCAGCGTGCAGGATGGTCGCCGCGTTGCGCGCTGGGAGGTGTGACTGCACCACGGCCTTACCTCGGGTGTCTTCGACGTAGGAGCTTTATCCAAGGAACTGTCTCACTGCCTACCGACAACGTCTAGAAATGAACCCGCGCCGGGTCGAACGTGGCGATGGCGTCCAGGATGGCGGTCCCCATGGCGGGGCTGCCAGTGTGGCCTGAGTCCTCGATGATCATCAGTTCGGCGTCAGGCCAGGCCTGAGCAAGCTCCCATGCCGTAAGCAGCGGGGCCGACAGGTCGAGGCGTCCGTGGATCAAGACTCCGGGAATGCCCTTGAGACGGTGGGCATCTCGCAACAATTGCCCATCATCCAGCCATGCGCAGTTGGCAAAGTAATGCGTGCAGATGCGCACGAACGCCAGTTTCGCCGCGTCGAGCTTGCCGCCGTATTGACCAGGACTGCCAAGGGTCTCGTGGGCGATCACGGCGTCTTCCCATGCACACCAGTCGTGCGCACCTTGCTGTCGTACCGCGATGTCCGGGTGCTCCATCAGCCGTCGATAGGCCTCGACGAGGTTCCCGTCTCGATCTTGAGCGGGCACCCCGGCACGCAAGCGCTCCCATTCGGCCGGAAGCAACAGGCGCAGACCGTGGTAGAGCCACTCGATCTCGCGCGGCCTGGTCATGGTGACCCCAACCAAGATGATGCCGATCACCCGGTCGGGATGACGTTCGGCGTAGGCGAGGATCAATGTGGACGCCCACGACCCGCCATAGAGCAGCCAACGGTCGATGCCCAGATGCACCCGCACCGCTTCCATATCGGCGAGCAGGTGTTCGGTGGTGTTGTGTGCCATCTCGGTCGATGGATCAGCGGCGCTGGGCACACTGTCACCGCACCCACGCTGGTCGAACAACACGATCAGGAACACGTTGGGGTCGAACCCTTTGTGGGCGCCGCGCGGCTTCCCTGCTCCCGGTCCGCCGTGGACAACTAGCACTGGCCGACCATTCGGGTTACCCCTGGCCTCCCAGTACACGAGGTTGTCCGCACCCACATCGAGCAGTCCGTGGTCATACACCTGCGGCTCGGGAAAGGATCGACGGTCAGACACAACCGAACACGCTAACGCAAGACAGGAGGCAAGCTGGTCGAATCCTCCTTCAGGCAAACGATTCTCGGGCATCAATCAAATCCGCACTTCCGAATTTCCGACCAACACACGTGCGGGCCGCATTGATCGCTGGTAACTTTCGGGCGCTACGAGCGGAGGAAACGACACTCGTCACATTCCCCCGTCCGCGTCGGCAGCGCTAGACGTTGCGGTCACCCCGGGTCCCCACGGTGGGGAAAGAAAGGTGCAGGAATGACGGGTCGGGGTCGCCGAGGGATGCCGCCGCGCAGTGCGCGTCGCAAGCGCAGTTCAAGTCGATGGGGGTCGATGTTGTTGGCCGGCAGCGTCGTCACCGCCGCGTCGGCAGGAGTCAGCGTCACCACCCCATCGGCCACCTACAGCGCTGCGGTTCGACTCCTCGGCACGACGATCGGCGTAGGCCCGTCCTTCGAAGGATTCGGGTTGACCATCCCGCTGCCCTTTTACGGGAGCGCCGTTCCAGAAGGCGATTCCTTCCACACCGTCCCCTATCCGGCGCAGATGACCATCAGCTTGCCGATCATCTCGGATCTGCCCGGTTTGTCGGCCCTTCCGTACTGGCCGCAGTCGCTGAAACGATCCGAGTCGATCGGGGCCGGTCTCCTGTTGCAGGATATCGCCGCCACGCCGACCGACGGCAAGGTGACGATCATTGGCTTGTCGCAGGGCACCATGGTCGGCGAGGTCGCGCGTGCCGCGATGGCCAAAGACCCGAATTCCGTTGCCAACGCCGATGATTACGAGTTCGCCTTCATCGGAGATCCCTATCAACCCAACGGCGGCCTGCTCACCCGCTTCGCCTCTTGGAGTGACCTGCCGATACTGGGTGACCTCTTCCCGTTCGGCCGTCCCGGGCCATCCGACAGCCCCTTCAAGACCACCGTCTACCAGAATCAGTACGACGGCGTCGACGACTTCCCGGCGTATTTCAACGTGCTTGCCATCGCCAACCAGGAAGCCGGGATGCTGTTCGGGCACGTCTTTCCCGGCTATGTGCTGGAGCGTCCCGACGCCCCCAACGCCGTCACCACTCAGGTCGGCAACACCACGTACGTGATGCTGCCCCAGTATCTGCCCCTGCTCGCACCGCTGCGCATACCCGCATCCCTGATCGGAGCAGAGCGATTCGTCGACGCCATCGATCCGGTGTTGCGGGTGTTCGTCGAGATGGGATATGACCGCACCGCAGATCCCAGCCAGGTCAAGGAATTCAGCTGGGTCACCCCTGAGGCGAAGATACAAGAAGCCCGCGACGCACTCCCGGGAGCGTTCGCGCAGTCGCTGGCGATCCTGGGCGGCGAACCCTACACACCGACATTGCCCCAGCCGGTGGTCTCCGCCACCGAACCCGTCACTCCGGTAACCGAGCATCCGATTCAACCGGTGGACAACTCACCGTGGGCACAAAGCGTGCGCCACGCAGTGGAGGACGTGTCTGCAGCGTTGTCGGATGCCACCCGGCCATTGGCCAAGGTGTTTCAGGCCATCGGCGGTGCAACGTCGCCGGTCGACAACCCCGTGGACAGCAAGATTGCCGCGAAAGCCGATACCGATGCTGACCACGAGGTGAAGCTCAGCCGGTTCACTGGTCGCGCACGGGCGCTCCCGGACGCGGACGGTACCGGGAGGCACCGGAAACTCGATGCACCCGCCGCCGAGTCGAGCCGCGACGAGCCCGCGCCGAGCGCTTCGCCGGGAGGCAAGCACTCTGCTTCGGCTCGCTCAGCGAGGGACGCCGCCAAACAGACCACGAAGTCACCAGGCGCTCAACACAATCGCCACTCGGAGCACAAGCGGCCCCACGCAAGCTAAACCTACGGGGATTCGCCGTAGATGCTGGTCAACCAGACGTGGGTCAACGTCTCGACGATGCGATCCCGTGCCACCGCGCCGGCCTCGTCGGAGAGCGTGGCCATGATCATCCGCTCGTTCATCAGGTTGAGCGAGGTGGCAAGGTCGAGCGCCGGGATGGTGTCCGGGGCAGCGCCGCGGTCGCGCTCGGCCTCGATGAGGGCCGCGGTCTGGTTGATCCACTTCTGCATGAAGCCGACCCACATCTCGCGAGCCTCGGGACTAGTGGACACGGCGTCGGTGCCGGCCCTAGCGATCACCGGAAATGCCGCGAACGCGTCGAAGAACATCCGGATGCCGACACGGAAAGCGCGCCGCGGGTCGGCGGGCAACTTCTCCATCGCACCGTCGAAGCCCTTGTCCGCTTGCTGAATCAGCGGATCCAGCAGCGACAGCAGCACCGCTTCCTTGGAGGCGAAGTAGAAGTAGAACGTGGGCCGCGACAGGCCCGCGCCCTTGGCCAGATCGTCGACCGAGATGTCGTTGAACTTCTTCTGCTCGAGCAGGCGGACGGCGGTGCCCAGAATCGCGGCTTGCCGGTCGTCGCCAGAGGGCCGCGCGGAGCGGCGACCGCGGGCGGCGCGGGCTGGATTCGTGGTGCTCACGGCAGGTACCTTACCCGGTGTTGAGTTTTTCAACACACTGTTGACCTATTCGACATGCTGTTGATAGCGTGTGCTCATGACCGAACACCTCGACGTCCTGATCATCGGCGCAGGCATCTCCGGCATCAGTGCCGCCTGGCATCTGCAGGACCGTTGCCCGTCGAAGACCTACGCCGTGCTCGAGCGCCGCGAAAACCTGGGCGGAACCTGGGACCTGTTCAAGTACCCCGGCATTCGCTCCGACTCCGACATGTTCACGCTGGGCTTCCGGTTCAAGCCGTGGAAGTCCGACATTGCCATCGCCGGCGGTCCTTCGATCCTCGAGTACGTGAAGGAAGCTGCTTCAGAGAACGGCATCGACAAGAACATCCGCTTCAACCACCGCGTCGTCGCCGCCAATTGGTCCGATGCCGACAATAGGTGGACCGTCACCGTCGACCGCGACGGCCAGAAGGAAACGCTGACCTGCTCGTTCCTGTTCGCGTGCAGTGGCTACTACAACTACGACGAGGGCTACTCGCCTAAGTTCGAGGGCTCCGAGGACTTCGCGGGCACCATCGTGCACCCGCAGCACTGGGACACCGACCTCGACTACGCGGGCAAGAAGATCGTGGTGATCGGCAGCGGCGCCACTGCGGTGACGCTGATTCCCGCACTGATCAAAAATGGGGCCGGGCACGTCACGATGCTGCAGCGCACGCCCACCTACATCGCATCGCAGCCTGAAGTCGACCCCATCGTCACGCAGATCAACAAGTGGCTGCCCGAGAAGGCCGCCCACGTGGTGAACCGCTGGAAGGCGATCGGCTACAGCACGATCCAGTACCAGCTCGCCAGGAAGTTCCCGAACTACTTCCGGAAGATCCTGCGGACGATGGCTGAGCATCGTCTGCCCGAGGGCTACGACTTCGACAAGCACTTCAGTCCCACGTACAAGCCGTGGGACCAGCGAGTGTGCGTCGCCCCCAACGGTGATCTGTTCAAGGCCATCCGCAAGGGCACCGCCGACGTCGTCACCGACCACATCGAGCGGTTCACCAAGACGGGAATCAAGCTGACCTCGGGCGAGGAGCTCGACGCCGACATCATCGTCACCGCAACGGGACTCAACATGCAGCTGCTCGGCGGCCTTGTGCCCACGCGCAACGGCGAGTCAATCGACCTGACGTCGCTGATGACCTACAAGGGGCTGATGTTCTCCGGCATCCCCAACTTCGCCATCACCTTCGGGTACACGAACGCATCATGGACGCTGAAGGCTGACCTGGTGTCCGAGTTCGTTTGCCGCGTACTGAATTACATGGACGCAAACGGGTTCGACAACGTCGTGCCCGAACATCCCGGCGATGCCGTCGACGAACTGCCGTTCATGGACTTCACCCCGGGTTACTTCCAGCGGTCGATGGACCTGCTGCCGAAGTCCGGTTCGAAGGCCCCGTGGCGACTCAAGCAGAACTACCTGCTCGACCTGCGCCTGATTCGTCAGGGCAAGGTCGACGAAGAGTCGCTGCACTTCACCAAACACCGTGCGGCAGTGGGTGTTTAGTTCCCCACTGCTCGCGCAAGGAAAGTAAGCGGGTTAGTGCGGTGCTGCTACGACGACGATCCCGTCCTCGTCGCAGTACGCGACCTCGCCGGGATGAAACGTGACACCGCCGAAGGTGACCGCCACGTCGCGGTCACCTTCGCCGGTCTTGGTGCCCTTGCGTGGGTTGGTGCCGAGCGCCTTGATGCCGATGTCGATGGTGCGCAGTGTCGACGCGTCCCGCACCGCACCGTGCACGACGATCCCCGCCCAGCCGTGCTCGGCGCCCAAACCGGCGATGAGGTCGCCCACCAGTGCGGTGTGCAGTGAGCCGCCACCATCGACCACCAACACGCCGCCGTGGCCGGGCTCCCCGAGGATCGATTTGAGCAACGCGTTGTCCTGGAAGCAGCGGACCGTGGTGATCGGTCCAGCGAACGTCGCCCTCGCGCCGTAGTTCTGCAGTTGCAGGTCGCAGCTTCGGACGTCCGGATAGATGTCGTCGACGAGGTCGGCGGTCGCGCGCGGTTCGATGGTCACTTCTCGATGCTAGCCACCACGATGTCGGGTACGAACCGCCCGAGGCGCGACGTCAGTCGTCGGCGGAACTGCGTCGGGACAGCAGCACCACAAGGATGGCAAGCACGCCCGCTGCGATGGCGGCAGCGATGGGCAAGTTGGACCGCTCGGGTCCGGGTTGCCGGACGAGCGTCGGAGGGACCGCGGTGGTGACCGTCGACTTCGCTTGTGCGGCCGTCTCCCTGGCGGCCGACGAGCCGTTGGTTTCGGCCAACTTCGGAGCGGGTTCCGCTGCTTTCTTGGCAGGAGCGGCTTTCTTCGCCGGGGCTTTCTTGGCCGGCGGCGCCTTCTTCGCGGGGGCCGCTTTCTTGGCCGCCTTGGCCGGAGTCTTCTTGGCCGGGGCCTTCTTCGCGGGCGCCTTCTTGGCAGGCGGCTGTGGGGCGGGTGGCCCGTTCGTCGGGTCGGGCTCCGAGACCGGTGGGTCCTGCTCGTCCGCCATGTGGCTGCTCCTTTGCAGTTCTCGTCCGTCGGGATGAAAGCTGGCAGTGCTCCCCATCATGCCAGTTCGGTTTCGGCGCTAACCCGTCACGGCTAGTGCGGCGGCGAATGTCAACGCGACGCCCATCAGTGCGAGCTCGACGCGCGACCGAAACTGCGATACGTCGGCGGTGGCGCGGTGGCTGCGGGCGGCCGGGAGCCAGCGGGCGCGATTGCTCCACGCCAGTGCCGTCAATGCGACGGTGACGACGATCTTCGCCAGCAGCAGGCGCCCGTAGCCGGTCGAGTACAGCGCCTGCGGGGAGCCCAGTTTGACGATGGCGCCCGCGATACCGCACACCAGCAGCACGACCACGCACGCCAGCGAGAGTTGGGAGAACCGTGGAAGCACCCTGGCCCATTGGCCGCGCCGCTCCACGGTGAGCACGAGTGCCGCCAGCCCGCCGCACCACACCGCCGCCGCAAGGCCGTGAAGCGCAATGGCAAATCCACCGCCGCCGCTCGCGGACAGGTGGCCGACCAGGGTCCTGCCCACGAGCCCGAGCGCCGCCAAGCCCGCCGCCGCAATACCGGTCGCCGCGGTCCTGGGCAGGGCAGCCGCGACGACGCACGCCGCGGCCGCGGCCAGGCACACCAGCCCGGATCGACCCGCTGACGTACTCACGGCGAACTCAGTCGCCGTGCGCACGTCCAGCGCTCCGACCGCTACCCCGGCCTCCTCGGTCGCCGTGACGAACAACCGCACCAGCTCGGTTGCCGTCCATATCCCCGCACTCAGGACGAGCGGGCCCGCGGCCCTGCGCGCCAACTCGACGCGGAACCGCTCGTCGTCGAGTCTCGGCACCAGGGTCAGCCCGAGTGTCACCACCGCTACGATGTCCGAGAAGGCACGAATCATGCTGGTGCCCAATGGGTTCTGCGGGTAGGCCAGCGACCACGCGGCGACCGCGGTCGTGACCACGACGACGCAGGCCGCGGCCACCGTCCGCCATCGCGTCACGTGCTTCGCCGGGCCACCCACCAGGCACCTGCTCCGATGATGACGACCGCCGCAGCGATGAACGGCCATATCGGCAGGCCGCCGTCAGCAGCCTCGCCCGCGGCCACGGGTGGGCCTGGGGTTCCCGTTCCGGCCTCCGTCAGCCGAAACGACCACGCCCCCGAAACGACGTGTCCGTCCGCCGAGGTCACCCGGTAGTTGACGGTATAGATGCCAACGGGACCAAGCGGCCGTAGCTCGACTGACACCACCGCGCCCTGGACCTGCGGCGCTGCCCCGTTCGACCACAGGTTGCCGTCCGGACCAACCACGGTCATCGCGGCGAACGTCGTCTGGAGTTGCTCGTTGAACGTGGCGCTCACCCGTGGCGGCCCCTTCGCGAGCGAGGTGTCAGGCGCGGGATCGGTGGAGATGCGGACGGCGTGCGCCGACGCGGGCCCCGCGCCGACGAGCGCCAGCAGGCCAAGCGCAAAGGCCACCAGCGCGCCCGCCAGCAGGCGCCTGGTCATGCTCGCCGTGCTCTGACGAACGCTGCGACGACTCCGACCGCCGCAAGGATCAGTGCGGCGCCGGCCAGCCAACGCGCGGTGTCGTCGGACGTCGAGGGTGCAGGCGGTGCAGCGGCCGGTGCGGCCGTGGCAGTCGCGGCGGGGGCGGGCGCCATGTCGTGCGCGGCCGGCGCCTCGCCAGTCAGCGTGAGCACCGGGGCCGGGTGCTCGGGTTCACCGCCGTTCGGAAGTGCGGGCTCGTCCCACTTCACGACCATTCCGTCGGAGTAAGTCTGGGTGGCGGGCAACGTCACCGACTTCTCGTCGGGCAGCTTCACGGAGATGCGGAACAGCCCGAACTGATCGGGTGCGATGCCGACGCCCGGGGCTGCGGTCCACGTCGCCGAACGCACCGTCCCTGCCGCGCCGTCCCGGTCGAGCTTTACCGTCCAGCCGGGCATCGCCTCCGTCGCGGCGGACGCCACGTTTGGCAGGGCGACGCTCAACTGGGTTGTAAGAGCGCCGGTTTCGGATTCATTGGGGACCTGAAACGTCAGTATGGACGTGCTGCCCGGGGCGGCGTCGTCGGCGTGCACGTGAACGTGCGCCCACGCAGGGGTGGCACCGAATAGCAGTGCGGCGGTGGCCAGGCCAGCCGCGAAGAGGGCGCGTCGGGGCGCCCGATGGGTGGTACTCATGCTGTTGTGTCTCTCTGTGTGTCGGGGGTTGGGTCGGTCAGCTGGCGAGGCGGACCGGCGGACCCCGATGTGAGACAGAAGCTGCCAGCAGCAGGCTGGACTGGAGTGGTTGGTCGTCGCCCTCGAATGCCGGTGCCGGCGCGCAGCCGACGGGCACGCGTTGGGGAGCGATGGCCGAGCGCACGGCACGCGACAACGCCGCGCTGAGCCGCCCCGCTGCCGCGATGAGCGCCGCACCCGCGATCACCGCGACCACGTGCGCGGCAGTCATGACAGCCGCGTGGTGCCCGGCCATCATCGCCGAATGTTGGTGACCCGCGCTGCCCAGCAGTACGTGGCCGAAGAGCTGCCCCGACGCCAAAAGCGCCAGCAGGCCCGGCCAACTGGCCAACTTCGGGATCGCCGTGGCGAGGGCGCCGAGCGTGATTGCCATGACACCGACAACGGCGGCCCCCGCGCCAGAAGGCGTCGGCCCGCCCGCGGCCCCGTGGGCGGCGACGGCGAGCGCCGCGGTCAGCGCCGCCGTCGCTATCCCGCGCCAGCGCGCGGTGAGGGGCGGGTCGGATTTCACGAACGGGTCAGACGACGCCGAGGCGCGCCAGCAGGTCCGCGTCGATGCCGTCGAGCTGCGCGGTGATCGCGCCGTGGGCGGCCCGACGGCGGGAGGTGGGCATGTTCTCGGCAGCCGTGACCGCCGCAGACAGATCGGTGAGCTTGCTGGTCATCGCCGAGACGAACTGCTTGGTCTCGGCGTCCTTGGGGTTCTTCTCCGCGACCTGGCGAAGCGACCGTTCGGCCCCATTGATGCGGGCCGATAGGGCGCCGCCGTCGCCGGAGAATTGCCCGAGCTGAGTGAGTGGAACGCCGAGCCGGTCGGCGCGGCGCTGGTCCAGAAGTCCGCGCGCGCTGATGGCTGCGCGGTAGACGATTGGCACCACGACGGGTGCGAGAATCCGCGATACCGTCAGCACGCGGCGAATGCGCGTCGGGGAAAGTAGCTTACCTTCCTTGACCGCCTTCAAGTGTGTCTCAGCAACCTTCAGCGCGGCCTTGTCGCTGTTGCGCTGGGCCTTTAGCCCGGACTTCATGGCGGCCGTCTGACGCCTGCCGTCCGCCTTGATCCGACGCTTCTCGTTCCTGGCGCCCAGCTTGGCCTCCAGCTTGGCCTTGGCCTTGATGGCGCGGGCCTCGGCCCGTCGAGTTGCCCGGCTCTTGCGCCGTGTGAACAGGCCCATCCCGGCCGCCTCCAGGTCATCTCGTTGCGATATTGCGATCGTGGCTCCGCTGGTGGGGCTCACACTATCGCCGTTCGACGACCAGGCTGGCTCCGACCCCCGCGAGAATCGAGTCATCGAGGGCCTCAGCAAACACGCGGCGCCGATTGTGCGACAATCGATGACACGTCGGCTGAGCCGACTGTTCGTGCCGGAGGGGTGGTGACGACGTGGCTTCGCGAATGAGCATCGCCGCGGCCGCCGCTATCCTCGCTTCTGGCCTGCTCGTGGGTGGTTCCAGCTTCTCGTTGGCCTTTGCCGAACCGAACAAGTCGCCGGGTAACGACGCCAGGGACTCCCAGCCTAATGATTCGCCAGGGCCAGCTGATTCATCAGGACCTTCTACAGGTCAACGGCCTCAGACTGGCCGGGGGCACTCCGGGCAAGAGGGGTCGAAGTCCGACGGGAACAAGACCGACGGCGCGTCGGGCACCCCATCGAAGCCCGGTGGTCAGGTCGGCGACGGACGAAACGGACGGCCAACCGACGGGCGCGGGCCTGGCTCGGACGGTGGCCCCTCCAGCAAACAATCGCACGACGGCTCAGGGGGTGCCTCGCAAACAGGCGCCCAAGGAGCTGGCGAAGCCGGTGAAGGGGCTGGCCAGGAAGGGCCGGACGGCCGCCACGGAACGGGCCATCAGCCGGACGGACCACCGGACCGGCAACCCAGCGATCCGACGGGCCAGGACGGCGCGGACGGTACGAAGCAGCCGGACGGCCCCGGCAGGTGGCGCGACCACGACAAGGACGGTCAGTCAGGCAAGGGTGACGAGCCGGGCAACGGCGACGATCCCGGCAAGGGTGAGGGCCCCGGTAGGGATGGATGGCCCGGTCACGGCGACGGATGGCCCGGGCACGGCCACGGTGACGGTGACGGTGACGGCGAAGGTCACGGTCACGGGGACGGGGACGGGTCCGGCGGTGACGGATGGCCCGGCCATGGCCACGGGGACGGCCACGGGGACGGCCACGGGGACGGTGGGGACGGGGAGCATCCGGGTTGGCCCCACGATCCCGGCCATCCGTGGTGGGGCGACTGCGGCGGCGATCCGGGTGATCCGGGTCAGCCGCCAGGTCAGCCTCCGGGCAAGCCACCGGTCAGTAGCGGCGGCGGAGGCGGCGGGAGCGGGATCGGCGGCCTACAGCCCGTTCGGCACCCAACCGTCCCCGAGATGCAGTTGCCTGCTCCGCTACCCACCGAGGTACTGCCTGCCGTTCCAGGCGTTCCGGTTGAGCCAGCGGTCGAAGCGGCCGCTGGACTTGCCACCGCGGCGATCTCACTTCCGTTTGCTCCGCTCACACTGCCGGTGATCGTCATCCCGTCCGTGGGCGGTCCCAGTGGTGCGGGAGCAGCGGGCGCGGGTGGGGCAGGAGGCCCGGGACTCGGGCCGCGGCCGGGAGCGAGTGCACCGGAGGCGCCGCGAGCTCCAAGCGGAAAACCGGGCAAGGCGGAGGCGTCACCAAGTCTCGCCGAGACCCTCAACTCACCTTCCTACCGGGCCGGATACGGTGAATACCTGCGCGCGGCGGGGCTCGGCCAGGTTGCTGCCGTTGCGGTGCCGGGGCTTACCGGCATCCTGGCGATCACTGCCGCGGGTGGACTCCTTGGCTATCGACAGGCGAGGGCGGGGCACGCGGTTCGGGTCGGCGGAACAGGACGCTTCGTGAGTTGATCGAAATAGTGCGGTTAGGGCGTTGGCCGGGGGGTCATAGTTGGAGTGTCATCGAGAGGGGTGAGAGATGTCTGCCAGCCGTCGCGTTACACGCGCCGTGAACGGCGTGCTCGATCTTGCTCCGCGAAGCGGAGAGGTCTCGCTCGCCCGCTTGGTGGAAGCCGTCGCCGATGATCGTGGGCGACCCATCGAGCTCAAGATGGCCGAATTGCCTTCAGGTGTGTGTGGTCAGTGGCGCCAGTACGTCGACCGTGACGTCTTTCTGATCCAGGAAGGCCTGCCTGCCGGTGACCGCACGCTCGCCCATGAGCTCGGTCATCTGGTGCTGGGCCACGAGGGCATCTCGGTCGTCGAGGCGGCGCGCGAGAACACGGAATTCGCGAGCTCCGAGCTGATCGGTTACATGCTCAATCAGCGCACCGGGTGCATGGGCCCCAGTGGAGAAGATGCCGAGCAGGAGGCTGAAGACTTCGCGGCATTGCTGATCTATCGACTCGGCCGATTGCCATCGGATCGATCGTCGATCGTCCAGGTTCGGCTCGGAGAGGCGTTTGGTTGATCATCTGGGTGATCGCCGGCCTGTTGGGGCTGGCGACCGGCCTTCGCATCGGCTGGGCACTGGTCAATAAGCAATCCCTGGTCAGCTCCGCGATGATCATCGCCCTTGGCAGCCTTGGCATCGTCGCCGCGCTGAATTGGCAGCCGTTGACGCTGCTATTGGACACGCTGTTGCGATGGCCGAACGTCTCGACCGTGCTGAGCCAGGTCGCGCTCATCACGTGCGCCGCCGGAAGTTGCGTGATGATCATCTCGGCCTCGTCGGGCCGCGGGCCGACGACCATCCGGCGAATCGCGATGGTGCAGTACGGCTTTGCGGCCGTCGTCGCCGGCGTGACGCTGGTGGCGTTCTTCACCAGCCCCCAACAACCCGAGATGGCGCCGGAGGAGTATCTGCGCCGCAACCTGGGGCCCGGCGCGACTGCGTTGTCGTGGCTACCGCCGCTTCTGTACGTGTTCTTCGCTCTGACACTCGTTGTCTGGGCCGGAGTGCGCCACTCCAATCGCACGCGACGTGGGCGCGCGTTGTTCGTGTTCACGCTCGGAATCGTGCTCATCGTGCTGGCTAGCGCGTTCTTCCTGCTTCGCGCCGCAGGCAACACCCAGTTCGTCGGGGTCGGCTCCGCGGCGACGCTGCTTGGATGCGCAATGTTGGTGGTTGCCAGCGGGTCGCTGCTCCCCAGCGTCGAAGACTGGTTCGGAGCGCGGCGCGAGATGCGGATGATCCGACCTCTGCTCGACGAGCTACACCGAAGACATCCCAATGTGGGGATCGGGGTCCGGCCGCGCGGACCGTTGCTGTTCCGCGTCGCCGAGCAGATGTCGCTGATCTCAGATGCGCTCTACCTCGAGGCAATTCGTGCGCTGGGCGATGACGTCGAGCGGTCGGCCCGCGTATCCGACCCCGAGCTGAGCAGCACGTCGCCCGACGAGCAAGCGCGTCGGATCGCCGGATGGATTCATGCAGGTCGCGATACGGATCGTGACTCGGCAAACATTAAGTTCCCTGGGGCGGATTGGCTACGTCAACCCGCGGCCTACTCCGACCGTGAATGGATACTTGCCATCGCCGACCAATACCGGACGCTAGCGGGCAACGCCAACGTTGCGGTGGGCTGAGCGCAACACCGCGGTTATTCGCCAGGTGGCGCAAAAGCGCCCCTGCGGGCTAATCGTCGAGGTGTTCCTGGCGGCGTAGCTCGTCGGCCTTCGAGACGAGGTCCTGCTGGGCCTCGGGGGACAGTCCAACGGTGCGTGCCGCAATACGTCGGATGCCCTCGTCACGCATGTTCGCCAGCCACGTGAGTTCCTTATCAAGCTTCTCGTAGTACTCGTCGTCGGTGAAGTAAGCACCCTTGATGCGGAAGAAATTGGCGAGTGCCGCCATGGTTGCGACAGACGGGTTGGTCCGATTGCCGGAGCGCAGCTGAGAAAGGTACGGAGCCGACATGGTGACGCCCTCGGCCTTGAGCGCCGCGATGACTTCCGCTGAGGTGTGGGGACCGCGTCCTGGCGGGTAGACGGTATCGAACAGACGGTTCAACCGTGCGGCGAATGTCATGCTCATCGATTATTCCTCCACTTAGCTTCACGAGCGGTAGTCGTTGTCGGCCTATTTGCTGATCATCGTAGCGAGTGATGTGCTGGAGGCCAAGTGCAAACCACCGAAAAGTCTCTCCAACCCAGTAGTTCTACCACTTTCGATGCCATCTAGCAGCACTTATTCTGCAAGGCGGCAACGGGTGGTCTGGCCGGCGCGAAGCTAATACTAACGCTCGGGTAGTTTTGCCCGGGATGCCGGTACCCGGAGGTTTGATCACACGCGACTCATCGTTAACTCCCGGCTATCGACGAGCTCGCCTGGGCCACGCAAACCGTCCTTTGCTCAGAAAGTGAACCACTCGGAGCTCCGGTAGCTGTGGAGCCAGCTTTATCGCATGTCCTCCGGTAGCGAAGATTCCGATAAGCCGTGGTCAGTCCTTTGACCAACAGTAGCCAGCCGGCCCAGCCGAGGAATCTGGCGATGATTTGCGTGCCCCGAGCCAGGCCCAGTCGAACAAGGGCGGGAAAGCGGCAACCGCGCAGCCGAACGCCCCCGGAGCCGAACGTCACTGAGTCTCCCGGTGCATCCCCACGTCTGGAGGACTGTTGGGGTCCGAAGCTCCTATGCGGCCAGCAACATCGCGAGGATGGCGGTGTCGGGATGGCTGATGGGGTCGAGACCGACACGGCTGACCATCGACGTGATCGTGCCGTCCGACTCCGCTTCGACCCATGCGGCGCGATGGTCGAGTCCGAGGTGAGGTAGCCCGGGTAGCAGCACGCATCCAGACGCAGCACCTGCGCACTCCGGAAGTGACGGCATGGTCTCCGACGGGGGATGGAGCATCAAGAGTGCCGGTGGCTGGCGGGACGCGAAATAGCCTGGGGGAATGGCTGATTCGCCGACAACCGTGCCCTCGGCGAGAACCAGTCCGACAGTCCCGGGTACCGGCTCGTCTGGCAACTCTTCGCGCACCCCGAATATGGTCGTGGTCGCAAGCAGTCCTGGTAGCGAGGCCACCCGGACGGCGACCATGAGCAGCTGGGCCCACTCCTTCGTCGAGTCGGGCCACCTCCCCGAGACCACGAAGCCCTTCAGTGCTCCGCCGGAGTGGAACGGCGCGACTTCGATCGTGCCGCCGGATCCTGTGTCCATGCCGCCTCCACGTGGTCGCCCGCCTGCCGACACGGCTGTGGGTCGATCTGTCCAGAATGAAGTAGGTATCCGCCACCGGCAAGCGGGACACGCCTCAGGCGGGTCGGTCGCGTGCGGCTCGCTCCGTCCACACCACGCGATACGTGCCTGCCGCAGATATCGGACCGAACTCGTCGACAGCGCCCGACGCCCGGGGGTTGTCCGAGTGGACCTCGAAGATCACGCCCTGTTCTCCGCGGTACACATCGCCGACGCGTTTGACGCACCAGCGCGTGGAAAGGCGCGGGTCGCGGAACAAGCGCAACTGGCCGTGCCGAGGTGTGCCGCCGCGCAGGGCCAGCAGAGTGTCGCCCGGGTTGAGCGTCGGACGCATCGAGTCCTCGGTCACTCTGAAGACTCGAAGCGGCCAGCTTCGCGAGGGATGGTTTCCGCGCATGGCAGAAGGGTAGGTTAAGGAAATGCTTGATCGACTCTTCCCCAATGCCACTCCCGCCCATGCCCACTGCGACCTCTACTGCGGTGTCTACGATCCAGCGCAGGCCAAGATCGAGGCGCTCTCCTGCCTCAAGACGCTGAAGAAGTACCACGACTCCGACGACGACCACTTCAAGACGCGCGCGATCATCATCAAGGAGCAGCGCGCCGAGGAGGTCAAGCATCACCTGACGGTGCTGTGGGCCGACTTCTTCACCAAGGAGCACTTCGAGCAGTTCCCGAACCTGCACCAGTTGTTCTGGGACGGAGTCCACGGCGCCGGTGACGTGAAGAAGTCACTCGACGTCGCGGTGGCCGAGAAGCTGCTCAAGACGATCGACGACATCTCCGAAATCTTCTGGAAGACAGAGAAGTCCAAGGACATGGGCGTCTACCCGCCCAAGTAGTCAACCCCGACATACAGGCGGGCCTGCTCGATGCGATCGAGCAGGCCCGTTTTTCGTGTGCGCCTTGTGCGCTCAGAACCAGACGATGAGGGCGAGTACGCCAAGAAGAACGAGCGCGATGATGCCTGCGCGCATACAGGACATCAGTTGAGCGTGCGTGTGGGCGTGCGCGGAGGATTGCCACTCCGAGGACGGCGCCGGGGACCCCGATCCAAGCGGATGCGATGACATCTACCCCTCCTGACCAGCGCGACTCACCCTGTCCCTCGGTGAGATCTGTCACAACACGTTCGTTGTGACGCCGATCATAACCGTTGTGGCCGCTGCGGGAAAATCGGCACCCGCGAGACGCCGAACCCCACCTCCGACGCGACTTTGTTAGCCTGGCAAGCCTTTTCGCTCGACGCCCTCGGGGCCTGTTGAGAGTTGGCCTCCGCCGCTTTGGTTTATCCACAGTTGACTGCCAGTGGTTCACAGCTTCTGCGGTTCAGGCGGCGTGTCCGCCTCAGCGGCCTGTGGATGAACCTGTGGAAACTGTGGATAGCCGTCCGATTGCTGAGTCGGCTCGGCGGGGGTGGATGCGCAAGCGAACGGCGCGTGCCAGCATGGTCCCCATGAGCGCTAGCGAGGGCGAAGTCTTGGAGGCGGGCGTCGCGGACGTACCCGTTACGTTCGATGAGTCGGTGATTCTGCTCGACGTGCGTGAGGACGACGAGTGGCAGCGGGGGCACGCGCCGGGTGCGCTGCACATCCCGATGGGCGACGTGCCCGCTCGGATTGGCGAAGTCGACACGGAGGCCAAGCTGTTCGTCGTGTGTCACGCAGGCGGCCGGTCACTGCGGGTTTCCCAATACCTGGCCCGCAACGGGTACGAGCCCATCAACGTCAGCGGCGGAATGCTCGCGTGGGCTGGTGCGGGCCGTCCCGTGGTCACCGACGACGGCGCCGCGGGCACCGTTTGAGAACCGTAGGCTGGTCGGCGTGATTCAGGTCTGTTCGCGATGCGCAACGCGGTGGAACGTCCGCGACCGACAGCGCGTCTGGTGCCCCAGGTGCAACGGCACCCTGCTGGCGCCGTCGGACGCTGCGCCTGACCAGCAGTGGAGTCAACACCTGAGTGCACCGCCGCAGGCCAAGGCCGGCGAGCGCACCGCAACGCGTCCGCCGCCGGGATATCGATGGATCGCCGTCCGACCGGGGGCGCCGCCACCACGCCGCCGACGGGTTCCGACGCTGGGGCCGACACCCCGTTACGCGACGACCCCGCGGTGGGGCCTCCAGGACCACATCGAGCCCACCGAAGCCGCTCCGGCGCAGGTGGTGCGCACCGGACCGTCGGTGCGCTTCGTGCGCGCCACGCTGTTCGTCACGATGGTGCTCTTCGGATTCGCGGCCCTCGTGCACGTGGTGCGCTACGGGCTGCTGCTGATCAACCGATCGATTCTGCTGCCTCCCCTGGTGGCAGGGGCGGCGACCTGGGTAGGCGTGGCCGCCAGCGTGCTCGCGGTGTTCGCGATGATCGCGACGGCGGTCGTGATGACGAACTGGCTGATCGGACGGCGTGCGGCCGCATTTGCGCGGCTCGAACGCGACGAGACGCGCTCCACGTGGCAGCTCTACGCCGGCTGCCTGATACCCGTGATCAACCTGTTCTTTGCGCCGGTCTACGTCGTCGAGCTGGCGATCATCGAGGCACGGGCGCGCGACCTGCGTCGGACCATCGTGGTCTGGTGGTGCGCCTGGGTGCTGAGCTTCTTGCTGTCGGCTTACGCTTCGGTATCCGCGTTGCCCTTCTTCACCCGTGACACGCAGAGCGTGGCCGACAACACCGTGACCACGGCCATCGCGTATTTGGCTGCGCTGGCCGCCCTGCTGCTGCTCAACAAGGTCTTCGGAGGCTTCGAAAGCACGCCCGTCGGGCGGCCGCTCAAGAGGTGGGTCGTCGCCCGCGACGACCGGCAGACCGCCGGAGCTGCCGAACCCGTGGCGAGGGAATCGGCGATTCCGGTTGAGTCCGAACGGCAAGACCCGGCAGCATAGGCGTCATGAACTCGGGCGGCGGTGCGCTCGGCGCCCACCCATACGTGGTGGCGCACCGGGGGGCATCCGCGGAGCGCCCCGAACACACCGTCGCCGCCTATGAGCTCGCGCTGCAAGAAGGCGCCGACGGTGTCGAGTGCGACGTGCGGCTCACGCGCGACGGGCATCTGGTGTGCGTGCACGACCGCCGCATCGACCGCACGTCGACCGGCACCGGACTGGTCAGTGAGCTCACGCTCGGTCAGTTGCGCGAGTTCGACTATGGCGCTTGGCATTCGAGTTGGCGTTCGGATGGCGCGCATGGTGATACCGGGCTGCTGACGCTCGACGATCTGATCAAGCTGGTGCTTGACTGCAATCGTCCGGTGAAGCTGTTCATCGAGACCAAGCACCCCGTGCGCTACGGCGCGCTGGTCGAGAGCAAGGTGCTCGCCCTGCTCCACCGGTACGGCATCGCGTCACCCGCGTCCGCCGATCTGGCCCGTGCGGTGGTCATGTCGTTCTCGGCGGCCGCGGTGTGGCGGATTCGACGGGCCGCGCCCATGTTGCCGACCGTGTTGCTCGGCGAAACGTCCCGGGTGCTCGGCGGCAGTGCAGCGACGACGGTCGGGGCCACCGCGGTGGGGCCGTCGATCGCGACGCTACGCGAGTATCCGGCGCTTGTGGACCGGGCCGCCGCTCACGGCAGGGCGTTGTACTGCTGGACGGTCGATCACTACGAGGACGTGCGGTACTGCCGCGAACTGGGCGTCGCGTGGGTCGCGACGAACCATCCCGGCCGCACGAAGGAGTGGCTACAGAACGGGCTGACCGAGGCCGGCCTAGACCAACCAGAGGACTAGAGGTTTCCCCCGGCGGCCTTTGGCGCGTTGGGGTCGGCCGCAGCGGCCGCCAGTTCGCGCGCGACGAAATCCTCCAGGTTGAACAGATTCGTGCCGGCGCGATCGGCGACCCGCACCAGCGTCGTGGTCAGCGCGACCTCCTCGACCTGCTCCTTGAGGAACCACTGCATGAACTGCTCGCCCAGGTAGTCGTGCTCCTCGCGCGCGACGCTGGCGAGTCGGCTGACCTGTTCGGTCACCGTCCGCTCCTGATCGAGCGCGAGCCGCAACGCCTCGGTCGGCGAATCGAAGCGGTTGCGCACCGCATCGGTGCCCGGGATCTCGACTTCGACGTCGCGGTCGAGCAGATACTGGACCAGCATCATGGCGTGATTGCGCTCCTCGACGGCCTGGCCGTAGAAGTGTTTAGCCAGCTGCGGCAGGTCTGCGCCATCGAAGTAGACGGCGATCGCGATGTATTGCTGCGACGCATTGAACTCGCTGCGGATTTGGTCGCGGAGCAAGTGGTGGAATTTCGTGTCGAGTGCGGTTGCGTCGTTCATGAATCGAAGGATAGTGCAGGTCAGGACACTCTGTCAGCAAAGGTATGCCTTATTAAAGCAAGCATTCCCTAACTGGTGTGTCGTGGGCAACACCGCGGCACCACAGTTTGCTGAGGCTAGCCTTGGCCCGCTTTCAGCACGTCGGGAGGCACCGCCGAATCGCTGGCCAAGGCGTGGAAGAGCTGGCTGGCAGCGTCGCCGTCCCACACCACGACGGAGCCCGAGTCGCTACCCGTGAACTCGCCGATCGGCACGGTGGTCGTCGTGACGGTGCCATGCAACGCCCATGCCAGCCGGGCCAGGTCCCACACGTGCGCTCCGGTATCGACGGTCACGGCCTGTGCCGCCGCATGTGCCATCGGGTACCAGCGCAGGGGGTTCATCAGCACGGCCGGGCTCGCGGAACGGTGCATCAGCGCCGACATGAACAGACGCTGATTGGTCATCCGATCCAGATCCGCGCGCGGGGTCGCGCGAGTGCGGACGTAGCCGAGTGCGTTGCGCCCGTCCAGCATCTGACAGCCGGCGGGCAGGTCGATGCCGGCGAGCGGGTCGACGACGGGCTCGGGCGGGCACATCGTGACGCCTCCGATGGCGTCCACCATGGCGGCGAAGCCTTCGAACCCGACCTCGGCATAGTGGTCCAGCCGGATGCCGGTGGCCTCCTCGACCGTCTGGGCCAGCAGTGGGGCGCCGCCGATGGAGAACGCCGCGTTGATCTTGTCCTCGCCGTGCCCGGGAATGTCGACGTAGGAGTCGCGGGGGAGCGACACCATCGTGGTCGACGTGTCCGACCCGAAGCCAGGGACGTGCACCACCAGAATGGTGTCGGTTCTGCCGTTTCCGATGTCGTCGCCGGTGGTCAGCTCGGCCTGCTGCTCGGGGGTGAGCCCCTGTCTGCTGTCCGATCCGACCAGCAGCCACGTCGTCCCGCGCCCAGGGGTGGGCCGTTCCGGATAGTCGGCCAAGGCGGCCGTGCGTTGCAGCGACGTGTCGATCCAGTAGCCGGTGCCGACGACCGCGACCACGGACACCAGCAGAAGCGTGAGCACCGTCGTGAGCACGATGCGGCCCCAGCGCCGCTTGCGGCGGGGCTTGGGGGTCTTCGGCGGGGCGGGTGGGCGGCCGGCAGGCGGGGGTGGCGGCGGTCGGTGGGCCGATGCGGGTGGTGGGCGGCGGCGTGGGACCGGAGGCGCCGGAGGGGGTGGAGGTGGCGGAGGGGGTGGAGGTGGCGGCAGGGGCCGCGTCGCACCGGGGGGCGGAGGAGGCGGCGGCACGGGCCGGGCTGCGCCGGGGGGTGGCTGGCGGTAGCGCGGATCTCTGCGAATCACCTGCGGCGGCTCCGACCGAATCGGCCCTGGCCGACGAGGGTCGGGCCCGGGCGCGGCCGGCCGGTCGCGGTTCACAGCATGAATGTACGTCCAGTCAAGGGCTGATCGGCGCTCAATGCAGCCAGCCGAGGTGACCCGCAAGCAGCGCGTAGCCGACGAACGCCACGGCGTCGATCAGCCCGTGCGCAATGATCAGCGGCCACAGCCGGCCCGTGCGTTGCCACGTGTAGCCGAACACCAGGCCCATCACCACGTTTCCGAGCCCCGCTCCGAAGCCCTGGTAGAGGTGATAGGTGCCGCGCAGCAGGCTGGACAACAGCAGGGCCTTGCTGGACGTCACTCCCAATTGGCGTAGCCGCGTCAGCAGATACCCGACCACGATGACTTCCTCGGCCCACCCGTTGGCGAACGCGACGCACAGCAGCACGGGGATCCGCCACCAGGTGTCGGTCAGGGTCGACGGCACCACCTCGACGCCGATGCCAAGCGCCCGGCCTGCGACGTACAACGCAAGCCCGGGCAGCCCGATCAGGGCGGCCAGCCCGAGTCCACCGAGCAGGTCCGGCCGCCAGCGGAATCGACCAAGCCCGATGCGCGCTGGCCCGAATCCGGTGCGCCACAACAGGTAGAGCCCAAGGGTGCCCCAGGCGATCAGCTGAAAGACGGCCGCAAGGTTCAGCCCCAAGTTGATGAGGTCGATGGGGGAGAGCTTCCGGTTGAGCGCCACTTTCTGGCCGGCCAAACCCAGGATGACGGCTTCAGTCAGGCGGAGCAGCGCGGTGTAGGCACTGACCCCGAACGTCACGGCTAGGACGACGAGGAGCTCGATGCGCAAGGTGCGCGGCGGAGGCGTCGCTTCGTCGGGAGCGGCGGTCACCGCAGCTACGGTAGCCGCCGGCGGCGTACTTTACTTTCCCCGTGTCGCTGCGCTCGTGCCCGCCGAACTAGATGCGGCGCGCGCGCAGGCCGTTGAGGAACGGGCAGCCCATCAGCACGCGAATTGCTTGGCTTAGCCCGGTGACGTCGTCGACGGGCCTCGGGAACGGCAGCCGCACGTCGTGGTCGCCGTCCTCGTTCTCGACGCGAAGTTGGACGCCGTAGCGATCCAACCCGAGTGGGCGGACCCGCCCGTGCCGCAGTGGGCTCGGGAGCCTATCCGCGAGTCGGTCGACGACCTCGCGATGGGCCGACTCGAGGTGTTGGAGCCAGCAGGACTCCAGTGCGTAGAACGGGTCGGGTACGGCGTCGAGCAACGTGCTGACACAGACGGACTCGGCGCCCGTCGAGTCGGCGACGACCACCGATTCGATCTCGAGCCGCATCAGCGCGTACGGGGTGTCACCGCGCACGGCCGCAGCCTCGCCGGTGTTCACCTGCAGCAGTGCGGGATTGGGGCTCTCGGTGGCGATGAGGTCCAGTAGGCTCGACACGTCGCCAGCGGATACGTGCTGCAGTCGGCCGCGGATCCACACCAGTGAGCGCACGGGTTCGCGCAAGGGCAGCGGTGCATAGTCGGTCAGCTCGAGGACCGCCTGCACGCCGTGTGCACCCGCCGCGACGACCATGCCGTTCAACAGGCCGTGCGCAGGCACGGTGATGGCGAAGGAGCCGTCGGCGAGCAGGTGGTGCACCGGCGTCGCCCGTGGCTCGAGTCCCTCGACCGCGAGCATGGCCCCGCCACCGCGAGCGCAGGCGCTCCGAATCCGCTCAGCTGTCGTCGGTGCCAGCACGGTCATCGCGTCACCCTTCAGTTAATGAGGTAAACCTAACTTAGGCTAGCCTCACCAAATTATGCAAGCTTTGCCGAATTGCTTCCGGGATCGGCGACTCCGGAGCCGATAGGCTTGCGTCCGTGCCACGCGTCGCCTACCTCGGTCCGCGTGGAACCTTTTCTCAAGCGGCCCTGATGGAGATGTCGGCCCGCGGAATGCTGACCGGCACGGCCGAAGAGGTCCCCACCGTCAGCACGCCTGCGGCGCTGGACGCCGTGCGCGGCGGCGATGCCGACTACGCGTGCGTGCCGATCGAGAATTCAATCGAGGGATCGGTGTTGCCCACGCTGGACAGCCTCGCGTTCGGGCCGCCGCTGCAAGTCTTCGGCGAGCTCACCTTGGACGTCGCCTTCAGCATCGTGGTCGCAGAACACAAGACGGCCGACGACGTGCGCAGCGTCGCGGCGTTTCCGGTGGCGGCGGCCCAAGTCCGGCGCTGGCTGGCCGCGCATCTACCGGAGGCCGAAGTAGTACCCGCCAGCTCGAATGCCGCCGCAGCAGCGGACGTCGTGCACGGCCGTGCCGACGCCGGGGTGAGCACGGCGCTGGCTGCTGAGCTCTACGGACTGGGCACCCTCGCCTCGGGCGTCGTCGACGAGCCGAACGCCCGCACCCGGTTCGTGCTGGCCGGTCCTCCGGGTCCGCCGCCCGAGCGCACCGGCGCCGACCGCACGTCGGTGGTGTTGCGGCTGGACAACGTGCCGGGCGCACTGGTTTCGGCGATGACGGAGTTCGCCATTCGCGACATCGACCTGACCCGCATCGAATCGCGGCCCACCCGTACCGAATTGGGTACCTACGTGTTCTTCCTCGATTGCGTCGGCCACATTGACGACACGCCGGTGGCCGAGGCACTCAAGGCGCTGCACCGACGTTGTGCAGACGTGATGTATCTGGGCTCCTGGCCGACCGGTGCTCCTGCCGGAGCGGTGCCGCCGACGACGGATGAGGAGTCGAGTTGGTTGGAGCGACTCCGAAGGGGACCGCGATGAGCGCTTGCGCGAAGAGCCGAGTGCACCGATGAGTGGGCGTTTGGTCCTGGTCCGGCACGGCCAGTCACATGCCAACGTCGACCGTCGACTCGACACCCGTCCGCCTGGCGCCGCCCTGACGGACCTGGGTCACGAGCAGGCCCGCGCATTCGCCGCCCAGTGGCCGCACCACGTCGGGATGGTCGCGCACTCCGTGGCGTTGCGGGCGACCGAGACCGCGGCCGACATCGGAGCCGAGCTCGGGCTACCGACGCTTCGCCTCGAGGGCATCCACGAAGTACAGGTCGGCGATCTGGAGAACCGCAACGACGAGCCCTCCGTCGAGGAGTTCAACTCGATCTATCAGCGCTGGCAAGAAGGCGAGCTCGACGTGCCGATGCCCGGCGGAGAGAGCGCCACGGCCGTGCTGGAGCGCTATCTGCCGGTGGTGAAACAGCTGCGGGTGCGCTTCCTCGACGACCACGCCTGGACGGGTGACGTCGTCGTCGTGAGCCACGGAGCCGCGATTCGCCTTGCGGGCGCAGTGCTGGCCGGCGTCGACGGCGGCTTCGCCCTCGAGCACCACCTCGCGAACACGGAATGCGTGGTGCTGACACCCATCACCGACGGGCGGTGGAGTTGCGTTCAGTGGGCGGCGCTCACTCCGCCGTTCGAACCGACGCCCGTCAGTGCCGTCGACGATGCGCTGCACGGCGCCGATCCGATGGGTTGACGCGTCAGATCGCCACGGCGGTCGTCACGGCACAGCGGCACCCGATGGCGTCGCACTCGAGCCGGTACGAGTGTGCGAGCTCGGGTTGTGTGCAGTCGGCTTCGGTGCATTCGGGTCCGAACCCGACATGCACGATGACGGTGCCGTGACAGTGTTCGAGGCCGGCCCGACACTCGCGACACTGAATGGTCATGAGCCGTTCATAGCACTCGGGGGCGACAATTCGGCGGTGCCGCGCGGCCATTAGCACCGTTCAGGCCCAACCGAGTTCGTGAAGGCGTTCGTCGTCGATTCCGAAGTGGTGGGCGATCTCGTGGACGACGGTCACTGTCACTTCCTCGGTCACCTCGGCCTCGGACTCGCACATCTCGAGCAACGGATCGCGGTAGATCGTGATGGTGTCCGGAAGCGAGCCCGCATACGACGAGTCGCGTTCGGTCAGGGCGATGCCCTCGTAGAGGCCGAGCAGGTCGGGCTCGTCGGGATGAAAGGGCTCGACCAGTACGACGACGTTCTCGAGCGCAGCGGTCAGCTTGGGCGGAATCTGGTCCAGCGCATCGGAGACCAATTCATCGAACCGTTGCGGGCTCATCCGCACGGCCATCGCGGCTACTGACCCGGCGGCAGCACCGGACCGGGCGGGGGTGCGCCTGGCGCAGGTGCCGGTTCCGCAGGCGGTCCCGCGGCAGGTGGCGGCGCCCCTGGGGGTGGGCCATCGAGCGGCGGGCCATCGCCAGGCGGTGGGGCGTCCTGGGGCGCGCCCGGCGCGGGTGGGGTTCCGTTGAGGAACGTGTTGCCCGGCGGCGCGGGAGCGGTGGAGGTCCCGCTGGCGCCGCCCGTTCCGGTCGACTGGTTGTTCTGATTGTTCTGCGTCGCGGGCGACTGACCAGGTAGATGCTGATTGCCCGTGGGCTGTTGGTTCTGTTGGCTCTGTGAACCCTGCCCGCTGAGGTCGATCTGCGACTGTGACGACGTGTCGACCGACGGCATCGGGATGGGTGGCATGTTGAGCCGCTCCGGCGGGATGGCTGGCGGTGGAACGACCGGCTGCCCGTTGATGAGCAGCGGACCCTTGGCGCTGTTGAGCAGTGTCGACCAGCCGCCGTTGCCCAGGGTGGCGCCGATGTTGCAGGACACCTGGTGGCTGCCCGCCGTCCAACTCGGCAGCGAGAGCGTGCTGTACATCAGCGTGAGGGTCGTGGCTCGCAGCTGAGTCGGGGCCAGGTAGGCGTCGGCCATCTTGGTGCAGCTGTCCTTGACGAAGGCGTCCTGATCGGGATCGGCGGGCATCTCACCCGGGAACTTCTCGCCAAGGTTGACCGAGCCGGTGACTTCGATCGCGTGCGGGGTAGTGCAGTCGACCGGGATGTCGGTCGGTTGGTTGGTGGCCGGGTCGATGCCCAGGCACGTGCCTGCCGACCAGACCTTCGACTGGTCCACGTCGGCGACCTTGCCCTTGTGCGACAGCTGCTGGCCATTGGGGCCGGGCAGTTGCAGTCCGCACATCATGCGGCGCTCACCGGACTCGCGCCACTGCCGCTCACCAGACCACAACAGGCTGACGACGAACCGGCTGTCGGGGTCGTACTTCGGGCCGAGGTACTGGCGGGCGGCGGCCTGGCACTGCTCTTGCGTGATCTGCTGGATCCGGGCCGTCGAGGGCGGCGCGGCGTCCGGGCCGTACTCACTGCCGGGGAAGGTGCTCATGTCGATGGTCTCGGCGACCTCGAAGCGATGCTCGTCCTTGCACGTGACGATCTGCGCGGCGTCCGGCGTGCGCTCCGGCCAGTTCAGGCAGTCGCCGCTCTTGACGTGGCCGAACGTGTCGTTGCCGCGCGAGCCGAGGGCCTTCGCGCCCACCGTGAGTGCACTGGTTCCGTCCGCCCCGCGGGGGAGTGCGGTGATCAGCCCCGCGATCAACAGCCCGCCCAGCGCTGTCAACAACAGCCCACGACGCGTCGAGGTGGCTTGCAAGCTCTGCCACCACGGTGATCGTTTCGGCGACTGCTCGGCGTCCCCAGACTCTGAGACGCCAAGTTCCTTGGCCGTTGGTGCGTCCAACATCGGTTCCATTGTGACAGGCGCGCCAAGCGCTGTGACAAGGGATGCAGTTGTAAAGTTATGTGGTTGTGCCCTGGCGACGCGACGCCCTCGGCTGACCTCCGAATAATCTCCCGCACCACCAAAAGTAGGGTTGCGGTCGTGATCGACCTCAAGCTGCTGCGCGAAGACCCCGATCGGGTGCGCGCTTCACAACGTGCGCGCGGGGAGAATCCGGCGTTGGTCGACGCCCTGCTGCAGTCCGACGCGGCGCGTCGCTCCGCCATCTCGACCGCCGACAACCTGCGGGCCGAGCAGAAGGCGGCGAGCAGGGATGTCGGAAAGGCCTCGGCCGACGAGCGGCCCGCGCTACTGGCGCGCGCCAAGGAACTCGCAGAACGGGTCAAGTCCGCCGAAGCCGGGCAGGCCGCCGCCGAAGCTGCGTTCACGGCTGCGCACATGGCGATCGGAAACGTCATCATCGACGGCGTCCCGGCCGGTGGCGAGAACGACTTCGTGGTGCTCGAGACGGTGGGTGAGCCGACGGCGATCGCGGACCCGAAGGACCACCTGGAACTCGGTGAAGCGCTCGGCATGATCGACATGGAACGCGGCGCAAAGGTATCCGGTGCGCGCTTCTCCTTCTTGACAGGATTCGGCGCACTGTTGCAACTCGGCATCATGCAGCTCGCGGTGCGACTGGCGACCGAAAACGGCTTCACGCTGATGATCCCGCCGGTGCTGGTGCGGCCAGAGGTCATGGCAGGCACCGGCTTTCTCGGCGCGCATGCCGACGAGGTCTACCACCTCGAGGCCGACGATATGTATCTCGTTGGAACGTCGGAGGTTCCGCTCGCCGGCTACCACGCCGACGAGATCCTCGACCTCTCCGACGGGCCGAAGCGCTACGCCGGATGGTCGTCGTGCTTCCGCCGCGAAGCGGGCAGCTATGGCAAGGACACGCGCGGAATCATTCGCGTGCATCAGTTCGACAAGGTCGAGGGCTTCGTCTACTGCAAGCCGGAGGACGCAGAGGCCGAGCACCAGCGGCTGCTCGGCTGGGAGAAAGAGATGCTCGCGCAGATCGAGGTGCCCTATCGCGTGATCGACATCGCCGCAGGGGATCTCGGGTCGTCGGCCGCGCGCAAGTTCGACTGCGAGGCGTGGGTGCCGACGCAAGGCACCTACCGCGAGTTGACGTCGACGTCGAACTGCACCACGTTCCAGGCGCGCAGGCTCGCCACCCGCTACCGCGACGAGAACGGCAAGCCGCAGATCGCGGCGACGCTCAACGGCACGCTGGCCACCACGCGCTGGATGGTCGCCATCCTGGAGAACCACCAGCAAGCGGACGGCAGCGTCCGCGTGCCCGATGCGCTGGTGCCCTACGTCGGAAGGTCGGTGTTGGAACCGTGAGTATGTTCGAGGTCGATTTCGACGAACTTCGCACGTGGTTCGGATTCGGAGTGGCAGGCAACTTCGCCGGTCACCTCGAGCAGGCGGGGGAGGCCGCGGACTTCGTGAACGTACGCTCCGGAGCGGATGACGGAATTGAAGCCCCGAAGGGCATCTTCCCTTGGTACGCACCGGGTTACGACAGTTTCCTCGGAGAGTTCCCGTTGTCGCACGACGAGATCAAGCTGCCCGAGAGTGACACTCCGCTCAACCTCCAGATCGAGCCCGAGGTGGGGCTGGCCTGCGAAGTGAAATGGCAGGGCGACACCGTGGTCTCGTTGCAACCCTTCGCGCTCGGGGCGTTCAACGACTGCTCGATCCGGCGGCCCAACGCCCCGAAGATCAGCCACAAGAAGAACTGGGGCCCAGCGTCCAAAGGCGTTGCGGCGCAGTTCTTTGGCATCAGCGACCTGACGCCCGACGGGCCGACGGCCACGCTTCGCCTGGTGTGCCACCTGCGTACCGCCGACGGTCAAGAGCACGAGTACGGGGTCGACAGCCCACTGCTCGGCTATTCGTACTACGGCGAGGTCTTGCTCGACTGGATCGTCGAGCGGTTGGCCTACCAGAAGGGTTCGCCCGACACGCCGTTGGAGGATGTCGGCGCACTGATGGTGGCCAGCGGCCACCCGCAGAAGCTACTCATCGGCATCGGTGCGACGCGGTACACCGAACTGGGTGAGACGACGTTCCTGCAGCCGGGAGACCAAGCCATCGTGCGCGTCTACGACACCGCAGGCGATGGATATTCCGAACTGCGGCAGACGGTCTCGGGCGGTCGCTAGTCAGTCGCTCAGCAGTTCGTCGAGCACCGCGCAGAACTCCGTGACCCGCAACGGGGTGAAGGCCGGACTGGGTTTGGTCCCTGGCACGTCCAAGGTGACCAACGTCGACTTGATGGGGCGCCAGATGTCCATCGGAAGCCAGCGCCGCAGGTCCGAGGATCCCCAGATGCGGAACCGGTTCATGAAGAGCCCGAGCGACTCGGTCTGGTAGCCGCGAATGTCAGGCAGCGGAATGATCTTCGACGTACCCGACGGAAAGTGGTACCGGCGCAACGTCAACGCGTGCTGGTCGAGTTGCACCAGTCCGTCGTCGTAGGACGGTGTAGCGCTCACGCCCGCGCGCTCCTGAGCTCGTGGCCCTTGGACGTCAGGCACCGCCCGTTCTCCAGGTTCCATTGCCAACCGTGCAGGTTGCACGTGAGCGTCGTACCTTCAACCACGCCGAACTTCGACAGGTCGGCCTTCAGATGGGGGCAGCGACGCTGAATCTCCCAGCCGTCCAACTGGATCGACGCGGAATCGTCGTGTGTCTCGGCGAACCAGCCGTCGGCGTAGGCGATGCGCTCGTCGGTGAGGCACTTGAAGAACGTGTAGAGGTATTCGTTGTATCCGCCGACCCGCCAGGCCTTGAAGCGGGTCGACAGGAAGATGGTGTTGACCCAGTCGGGTTCGTCGTCGCGCAGCACGGTACGCACCATTTCGGGCGCCAGCTCGAACCCGTATCGGAACTTCTCATGTGGAATCGGTTCCCGGACAGTGCGTTTCGGGAAGTCGAGCACCACAATTTCGCCACCGATGCGCAATTCGACGGGGTAGCCGATGCCGTCGCAGATCTGGTCGCTCTGACTCATGATGGGTTCGAAGCGTGCCCGTAGTGGTTCGAGCAGTGGCTCACCGTCGGCGGGCGCCCAACTTGCCTTGAGCGCGGCCAGCACAGGGGCCATCCGTTGGGCGTATGCCTCGATGTACTGCGCCTTACCCGTGGTGAAGACGGCTTCGGCATCCTGCTGTGACACTGGGTGGATCAGCGAATTAAGTTGGGAGCCAGTGAATTCGGCGGTGGTACCCGGAATCATCAGCAGCCCGCGGTCATGCCCGTGCGTGCGAAGCTGCTCGAGGAAGACCATCTGGTCGGGGAAGATATTGGCGGGGTCGCCGTGGTCGTCGTTGAGGTCCCGCAGTTCGGGATCGAGAAAGCACGGCGGACCGGCCGACGGGATCACCCAGGTCGCGTCGACCTGCGCGATGTACTGGCGACAGCGGTCCATCTGGCGCTGGCGCTTCTGCGTTCCGAAGGCCTCCTTGGCCCGTGCAGGCATGTCGTAGACCATCGGGTACCAGATGGCCCCCGAGTACTGCAGCATGTGTACGTCGACGTGGCCGAAAGAGGACTCAAGGGCCGCAAGATCAGTGGGGCGCGCGTCGTTCATGTTGAACACGACGGTCTCGCCGTCCGACACCACCAGTCCCGAGTCGCCGATGGGGCCGTCGGCGGGGGCCCGCAACGCGATGATCATCACGTCGAGGTCGCCCTTGGGCCCGCTGACGTGGTGCTTGACCGAATCCGTCGTCTCGACGAACCGATGGAAACCGAGGTCCTCCAGCGCCCGGCGCAGGTCCGGGACCGGGAAGTCCGGCAACAGCACGACGGCGTCCTTGTTGACGTGTGCCCGCAGGTGGGTGGCATCGAAGTGATCGGCGTGCAGATGCGAGACGTAGAGGTAGTCGCAGTCGCCTAGCTGGTCCCAGTCCAACTGGCTGTTGTCCGGAAATGGAAACCAGGACCCGAAGTACGCCGGGTTGACCCAGGGATCGCACAGGATGCTGCCCGCCGTCGTCTGGATCAGAAAGCCCGCGTGGCCGACGCTGGTGACCTGCACAGATGCCCTTTCCGGTGGGGGATGTTCACCGTGGAGTCTAACCGGCGGCGGCCCGTTACTCCTCCCAGCGCAGACGGTAGTAGGCGATGCGCTCGTGGTCCGGCGCCACCCCGTAAGCCTCGAACAGCACGTCCTCTTCGACTCTCGGGTAGTTCCACGAGAGCGACAACGTCGCGACGGCGAGGTCCGACCAGCGGTCGGCGACCCCGAGATCGCCGAGGTCAACGTGCCCGGCAGGGGAACCGCCGTCCGAGATCAGCGTGTTCGGCGCGCATGCGTCACCGTGGCAGACCACCAAGAGATCGGCCGGCGGGGCGTCGCGGGGTATCCACGACGGCGTCTCGAACGGGCAGTCGGCCACCGGAAGGGCGTCGTGAAGCAATCGCAAGCCCGCGCCGATCGCACGTGCGGCGGCCTCCGGCCTGGCGGCCCAGTAGGGGTCGACGGCGCTGCGGCCTGGCAGCCCCGCGGTGTGCATCCAGCCAGGGCCGACGCCCAAGACTCGGGGCGCGGCGGTGAACCGTCCGGCCCAGTTCAGTCGTAGCACCTCGCCGGTCAGGTCGGTCGGGGAGACCTTCACGTACTCGGCACCCTCGGCGACGGAGAAGGTGGTGCCGCCCAATTCGTTGAGCCACACCGCGCGTATCGGCCGGCCCGCCGCGATCCGTTCGACGACATCGGGTACGGATACGGGTCCGGTGGGGAAGTTCACCGCGTTCGGTGATCCACGAGGTGAACCTTCACTTGTGCCCTTACGTCTTAATGAGGAGGCGACTTCTTGTGCCAATCGAGCCTAGCTGGGGCGGGTAGAACCGCGAATTTACGTTCAGGCCTGCAGGTTTGCGGATCAGACTTTTGACCGGACATGGGCGACGCCGTGCACGGCCCTTGGCGAACGCTCGCGTTGGGGCCCTGGCTTCGATGCACCCACCTGTGGGCCTCGGCGTCCAAACCGAACGGTTAATGCTGGCTGCGTCCAAGTGAACTCATTTGTGATGCAGGGCGCACGTAGGGAGAGATTTCAGCAAACTAAAAATAAATGACAACGATTCATTTCACTTGTGCGAAATGAAGCCCTTCCGCATCACAGAAATTTCACAGCAGGTACCCATATTTCAACGTCGGTCGAATAAACTACGTGCAGCTCAGATGATTGCTAACGGAAGCATCGCCCCAGTATGTGCCGTCGTTCAAGGCCGCTGCAGGTGGTCGCTAGAGCGGTCAGGCGATCCTGCTGACTTAATGGTTTCGCGGTAAACCTGCACGTGGGTTGCTACGAGGCGACGCCGCGAGCCCTTTCCGACGCCGAGGTTCTTGGCCAGCGCAGCCCCTTACTGCGGGTCAAGATCGGCCGACGCTGCGGCGTCAGTGATCTTCGCGGGGGGTGTGCGGCGCGAGTTCGACAAATAATCGTTATTTGCTAGTGCGCACATTTTGCGGCCGATAACTAGTTCAAGCGCAGAACATACTGCTGCCAACAGAATGGACATCAGCTAAGGTTTGCGCGTTCCACTAGATAGCGGTCTTGTCGGTCAGGACGAAGCAGCCGAAACGCTGCCCGGGGGTTCGATCCGATGCCACATTTCCCGGTATTCGGTGCCCGCACGCTAGAGAGGGTGAAACGTCCTTGGCAGAGAAGACTGTAACGCCGGTCGCTGTGATCGGGATGGCCTGCCGACTCCCGGGCGGCGTGCACTCACCCGAACAGCTCTGGGAAGCCTTGTTGCGTGGTGAGGACTACGTGACCAAGGTTCCGTCGGACCGGTGGGACGCAGACGAATACTACGATCCTGAACCCGGCGTGCCCGGTAGGTCGGTGTCCAAATGGGGCGCCTTCCTCGATGACGTCGCAGGCTTCGACGCCGCATTCTTCGGGATCAACGAGCGTGAAGCGACGGCGATCGACCCCCAGCACCGGCTGCTGATGGAGACCTCCTGGGAGGCGGTGGAGCATGCCGGGTTGGACCCGGCGGCGCTGAATGATTCATCGACAGGTGTCTTCGTCGGGCTGACCCACACGGACTACTCACACACGGTCGCCGACGCGCACGCGCTGGACGGTCCATACGGGTTCACCGGTACCAACTTCAGCCTGGCGTCGGGCCGGATCGCGTACACCCTCGGCCTACGTGGGCCCGCCTATACGGTCGACTCCGCGTGCTCGTCGGGTCTGCTCTCGGTGCACTTGGCTTGTCGCAGCCTGCATGACGGCGAAAGCGACCTCGCGCTGGCCGGCGGCGCCAACATCTTGTTGGAACCGCGCAAGCTCGTCTCAGGCTCAGCGCAGGGGATGATGTCGCCCACCGGGCGATGCCATGCATTCGACGTGGCAGCCGACGGATTCGTGTCCGGCGAAGGCTGCGCGGTGCTCCTGCTCAAGCGACTGCCGGACGCACTCCGTGATGGCGACCGAATCCTGGCCGTGGTGCGAGGCACCGCCGCCAACCAAGACGGTCGCACCGTGAACATCGCAACGCCGTCGCTCGACGCGCAGCTCGCCTCGTACCGCGCGGCGCTGGCTGCGGGCGGTGTCGACGCCGACACCGTGGGAATGGTTGAAGCGCACGGCACCGGAACCCCCGTGGGCGACCCCATCGAATACGCAAGTCTCGCAAAGGTCTACGGAGCCGACGGGCCTTGCGCGCTTGGATCATTGAAGACCAACTTCGGGCACAGCCAGTCAGCATCTGGAGCGATCGGTCTGATGAAGACCGTGCTCGCACTGCAGCACGGCGTGATCCCACAGAACTTGCATTTCACCGCACTGCCGGACGAGCTGGCTGGCATCGACACCGAGCTTTTCATTCCGCAGGCCACCACCGATTGGCCGGATACCGATGGACACCCTCGACGCGCAGCGGTGTCGGCGTATGGACTATCTGGCACGAACGTCCACGCCGTCGTTGAGCAGGCACCCGAGCGCGTCGCAACCGATCGACGGTCGGTCGACGCACCGGTGGGCATTGGCGCACTGCTCTTTCCGCTGTCGGCGACATCGGCCGAAGAGTTGCGCCTCACCGCGAGTCGCATGGCGGACTGGGTCGCGGACCGCGCGGACCTGGAGCTCGGCGAGCTCGCATACACCCTGGCCCGCAGGCGGGGGCACCGTCCGGTGCGGACGGTGGTGCTGGCGAGCAGTCGCGCCGAGCTGATCGAGGCGCTCCGCGAGGTCGCGGTTGGCGACGCTCCATTCCAGCCCGCAGTCGGACTGGACGATCGTGGCCCGGTCTGGGTGTTCTCCGGTCAGGGTTCGCAGTGGACGGGGATGGGCGCAAGCTTGCTCGCCACCGAGCCCGCGTTCGCCGCGGCCGTTGCAGAGCTCGAGCCACTCATCGCCCGCGAATCCGGTTTCTCGGTCACCGAGGCAATGTCCTCGCAGCAGCCGCTCGTCGGGATCGACCGCGTTCAACCGACCGTTTTCGCGGTGCAGGTTGCGCTGGCCGCGGCGATGAAGGCGTACGGCGTTACTCCCGGTGCAGTCATCGGTCATTCGATGGGAGAGTCGGCGGCGGCGGTCGTTGCCGGAGCACTGTCGGCCGAAGACGGCGTGAAGGTAATTTCCCGGCGGTCGAAGTTGATGGCGAAAATCGCCGGTTCCGGAGCGATGGCGTCGGTGGAATTGCCTGCGCAGCAGGTGCTCTCGGAACTCGCGGCGCACGGCGTGGGAGATGTCGTGCTCTCGGTGATCGCCTCGCCGCAGTCGACGGTGGTCGGCGGCGCCAAGGATTCGATTCGCGCACTCGTGGCGGAATGGGAACGCCGCGAGATCATGGCCCGTGAGGTGGCCGTGGACGTCGCATCGCATTCGCCTCAGGTCGATCCGATTCTCGACGACCTCGCCGTCGCGCTCGAAGACCTGGCGCCGATGGAACCCACCGTCGCGTACTACTCGGCGACCGAGTACGACCCCCGAGATCAGCCGGCGTGCGATGCCTACTACTGGGTCGACAACTTGCGCCACGCCGTGAGGTTCTCGGCGGCGGTGCAGGCGGCGCTCGAGGACGGCTACCGCGTATTCGCCGAGCTGGCACCGCATCCGCTGCTCACGCATGCCGTCGACCAGACCGGCCGCGGGCTGGACATGTCACTGGTCGCGTTGGCCAGCATGCGCCGCGAGCAGGAGATGCCGCACGGGCTGCGCGGATTCGTCGCCGATCTACACAATGCCGGTGCGGCGGTTGACTTCTCCGTGCTGTACCCCTCCGGAGTGCTGCTCGACGCACCGCTGCCAACGTGGACCCACACCCAGCTAATGCTGACCCGCGAAACCGATACGCAGGGCAGTCATTCGTTGACGGTCCATCCGCTGCTCGGAGCCCACGTGCGGCTACCAGAGGAGCCGGAACGCCACGTCTGGGCCGGCGAGGTCGGCACGGTCGCGGAGCCGTGGCTCGCCGATCACAAGGTGCACGATGTCGCCGCACTGCCTGGCGCCGCCTACTGCGAACTCGCGCTGGCGGCTGCCCAGGAGGTCATCGGAGTGCATTCGGAGGTCCGTGACGTCACGTTCGACCAGCTCCTGTTGCTTGATGCCGAGACGCCGATTTCGGCCGTTGCGTCCGTCGTCGCGCCCGGTAGCTTTGAGATGTCGGTGACGACGGCGCACGACGGCGAGCAGATCCGGCGTGCGGGCGCCGTCCTGCAGGCCGCTGAAAAGCTCACAGCACCAACGGCTTACGACATCACCGCACTACTTGCCGCACACCCCGAGGAACTCCACGGTGCCGAGCTGCGGGCAGCCTTCGACGAGCGGGGTATCCAGTACGGCCCCGCATTCGCAGGCTTGGCAGCTGTGTACCTGTCATCGTCGCCGACCGATTCGGTGGTGGCCAAGGTTGCACTGCCCCGCTCCATCCGCACCCAGCAGGCGTCGTACGGCGTGCACCCTGCCCTGTTGGATGCGTGCTTCCAGTCCGTCGCCGCGCATCCCGCCGTTCGGGAGGCAGCCGATGGGCTGCTGCTGCCGCTGGGAGTCCGGCGGCTCACGGCGTACGCGCCCGCACGCAACGTGGGGTACTGCCACGTGCGGGTGACCAACATCGACGCAGCGGGAGTTGAAGCTGACCTCGACGTGCTCGATGAGCAAGGAAACGTGCTCTTGACGGCGCACGGTCTGCAGCTCGGCACTGGCGGCTCCGAAAGCGGACGTAAGAACCGACAACTCAACGAGCGGTTGCTCACCGTTGATTGGCAGCGGCAGGACCTGCCTGAGTCTGCTGACGCCGCGGAGGGTCCGCTGCTTCTGATCAGCACCACCGCGGGCACCGCCGACATGTTGCCCGCGAGCTTGACCGACGCGCTCAAGGTCAGGTACGCCGACGCCACGATGATGTCCTGGCCGCATCACGAAATTGACCAGGCCAGTACCGAGCTGTTGACGTCGCACCTCGCCAGCGGTGAGTTCGCCGGCGTCGTGATCATCGCCGGGCCGAAGAATGGCAATCCGGATGCGGAGTGCGCGGCCAGGGGCGCGGCGTACGTGCGTTCGGTGGTTCGGATCCTTCGCGAGATCCCCGAGGCAAAAGGGGCGCCGTCGCGGGTTCACATCGTGACCAGAAGCGCTCAGTCGGTGTTGCCTGGTGATGTCGCCAACATGGAGCAGGCAGGCTTGCGGGGGCTGATCCGGGCCGTCGGGACCGAGTACCCGCACCTTCGGATCACGCAGCTCGACATGGACGCGGCCACGGATCCGGAACTGATTGCAGCGCAACTGTTGTCGGGTTCTGAAGAGGACGAGACCGCCTTCCGGGACGGCCAGTGGTACACCGCACGTCTGGCGCTGAGTCCGCTGAGTCCGCACGAGCGCCGAACCACCGTCTCCGACCATGCAGTCGATGGAATGCGGCTGCAGACCAGGACCCCTGGTGACCTGGAGTCCCTTGAGCTCGTCGCATTCGATCGCGTGCCGCCAGGGCCCGGGCAGATCGAGGTGGCCGTCAGCGCATCCAATCTGAACTTCGCCGACGTGCTCGTCGCGTTCGGCCGCTATCCGAGCTTCGAAGGGCGGCTACCGCAGCTGGGCGCCGACTTTGCAGGCGTCGTCACCGCTGTTGGACCGGGTGTCACCGATCATCGCGTGGGCGACCGAGTCGGTGGAATTTCGGCGAACGGCGCGTGGGCCACGTTCGTCACCTGCGACGCCAACCTGGCGGTGACGCTGCCTGCAGGCCTGTCCGAGGGCCAGGCCGCCGCGGTACCGAGCGCACACGCCACCGCCTGGTACGGCCTGCACGACTTGGCCAGAATCTCCTCACGGGACAAGGTGCTGATCCACTCTGCCACCGGTGGAGTCGGCCAGGCCGCGATTGCGATCGCGCGCGCCGCGGGCGCCGAGATCTACGCCACCGCAGGTAGTCCCGGGCGCCGAGAACTGCTGCGTGACATGGGTATTACTCACGTCTACGATTCGCGCACCGCGACGTTCGCAGACGAGATCCGGCGTGACACCGACGGCTACGGCGTCGACATCGTGCTCAACTCGCTGACCGGGGCTGCGCAGCGCGCCGGCCTGGAATTGCTCGCCTTCGGCGGACGGTTCGTCGAGATCGGCAAGCGTGACATCTACGGCGATACCAGGATGGGACTGTTCCCGTTCCGGCGGAACCTGTCCTTCTTCGCCGTCGACCTAGCACTGCTGACGCTGACCAATCCCGACGTGACACGCGGCCTGCTGACGAAGGTTTATCAGCAGATGGCCGACGGTGTGCTGCCGCCGCCCGAAACCACGCACTACCCACTCTCCGACGGCGCCACCGCCATTCGCGTGATGGGCGCGGCCGAGCACACGGGCAAGCTCGTCCTCGACATCCCGCGCACCGGGCATCGCACGGTGGTGTTGCCGCCGGCGCACGCGAAGGTATTCCGCCGCGACGGGGCGTACCTCGTCACCGGTGGGCTAGGTGCACTCGGGCTGTTCATCGCCGAGCAGATGGCCACCGGGGGCTGTGGCCGGATCGTGCTCAATAGCCGGTCGGAGCCCACTACCGAAGCGCAGGAGGTCATCGAACGCATCCGTCGGCTCGGTACCGACGTCGTCGTCGCGCGCGGTGACATCGCGAATCCGAAGACGGCGGAAGCGCTCGTGATGGCCGCAACGACGACTGGTCTGCCGCTACGCGGCGTGTTGCATGCGGCGGGCGTCGTCGAGGACGCCACATTACCCAACATCACCGACGAGCTGCTCGAACACGACTGGGCGCCAAAGGTTTACGGTGCGTGGAACCTCCATTGCGCCACCGCAGACGAGTCGTTGGACTGGTTCTGCGCGTTCTCCTCGGCGGCCGCACTGGTGGGCTCGCCAGGGCAGGGCGCGTATGCCGCCGCCAACAGTTGGCTGGACGCCTTCACCTCTTGGCGCCGCGCGCACGGGCTACCCGCGAGCTCGATCGCGTGGGGCACCTGGTCGGGCATCGGTCGTGGTCAGGAAATGGCGGAGGCGAGCGCCATGGCAATCGAGCCCGAGCAGGGCGCATACGCCTTCGAAGAGTTGCTGCGTTACGACCGTGCCTACACCGGCTATGTGCCGATCGTCGGGTCGCCGTGGTTGACCGCCTTCGCCCAGCGCAGTCGCTTTGCCGAAGCGTTCCTGTCGACGGGGAGCCCTCGCACGGACACCAGCCAGTTCCTCGGTGAGCTCTACGAGTTACCGCGCGAGGAGTGGCCGGCCCGGCTGCGCAAACTCATCTCCGAGCAGATGAGTTTGATTCTGCGCCGCTCCGTGGATTCCGACCGACCGCTCTCGGAGTACGGCCTGGACTCATTGAGCAGCCTCGAGCTGCGGACCCGCATCGAAGCGGAGACCCGCATTCGCATCGGTTCGATGGACATCACGACAGTCAGAGCGTTGGCCGACAGCGTTGTCGAAAGGCTCATGGAAGCATCGCCGGGCGCGGCTGTGAAGTAACGGAGGAGCGGATATGGTTGCGCTACAACCGATTCACGACTGGGTGGATCAGCCTGGTCTCGTCATCGCGTGGGACCCTGCACCGTCGACGTTGGCGAAGGTACGGCAGGCTCCGGTCAGTTCGGTGCCCGTCAGCTATCAGCAAGCCCAGCATCTGCGTGCGTTCACCGAACACGCTGCCGCGGGCGCCGAGATGGCCCGGCTGAACATTCCGTCGTGGAACATCGCGGGGCGGTGTGATCGACGGGCCATGACGTATGTCATCAACTCCTACCTTCGTCGGCACGACACGTTTCACAGCTGGTTCGAGAAGGACGACGACGGCCGTGTCGTACGGCGAACCATCAACAATCCTGCCGACCTCAAGTTCGTCCCGACCGAATACGGCGAGATGTCGGCGACGCAACTGCGCGAACACGTGCTGTCCACCCCAAATCCTTGGCAGTGGGACTGCTTCAGGTTCGGGGTCGTCCAACGCGCAGACCACTTCACCATCTACGTGAGTGTCGATCACCTGCACGCCGACGCCATGTTCATGGGCGCGCTCTTCGTCGAGATCCACATGATGTACACCGCGCTGGTCGAAGGCGGGGCACCGCTTGCGCTGCCTGCTGCGGGAAGCTATGCCGACTACTGCAGGCGTCAGCACGAGTACACCTCGGCGCTCACCAAGGATTCACCAGAAGTGCTCGCCTGGGTCGACTTCGCGGGTAACAACGCAGGCACCCTGCCGAAATTTCCGCTGCCGCTGGGAGATCACTCGGTGCCGTGCACTGGCGCGCTCATCACGGTGCCGTTGCTGGACGCCGAGCAGGGCGACCTGTTCGAAATGGTGTGCCTCGAAGCGGGTGCGCGGTTCTCTGGCGGCGTGCTTGCCTGCGGCGCACTCACGGAGCACCGGTTCACCTCGGCGCCAACATATTTCGTGATCACCCCCACGACGACACGTAGCACTCCGGCAGAGTTCATGACGACGGGCTGGTTCACGGGCCTCGTGCCGATCGCCGTTCCGATCAGCGCGACGTCATTCGCAGACATGGCACGCGCCGCCCAGGAGTCCTTCGATTCGGGTATCGACCTCGCCAACGTGCCCTTCGACCGCGTGCTCGAGCTGGCGGCGGGCGAACGGGGCTTGCGCAAGCCCGACCCAGGCGTTCCGATGCTGTCGTACCTTGACGCGGGGCTGCCTCCGCTCTCCTCGGAGATCATCGCGCACTGGATTGGGTTGAACGGCAAGGTTTACAGCGATGTCGGGGCTGCCCATCAAGTGGGTATGTGGGTGAATCGGGTAGCGACCGGAACCACGCTGACGGTGGCCTTCCCGAACAACCCGATCGCCCGCGAATCCATCATCCGCTACGTGGACGTGATGACGTCGATCTTCCTCGACGTACTCGATGGCGGCGGGGTGGCGGCGCCGTTGGCCGACGCCGCCCGCAGCGTCGCGGCCGGCTGATGGACAACCGGCTCTCGTTCACCGATCAGGCCTTGTTCCTCGGCCTGCGCGCGACGGGCCAAGAGTTGGCCATGCAATCCGTGTGGATCTACGACCACCCCGTTGACTTCGACGGACTGAGGCGTTTTCACAAGAACTTCGGTCACGGCTTCATGGGCAGGCTCATCGAACCGTCACCGCTTCCGTTCGGCAGGCATCGATGGGTGGCCTCGCAAGGACCGGCGTCAGCCTTGGACATCGAATCGCGCGCACGCCCGCGCACCGAAGTCGCCGATTGGGCCGATGAACGCGCACAGCTTCCCATCGACCCCGAATGGGGTCCGGGGTGGCATCTCGGGGTGCTGCCGCTAGCTGACGGGGGGACCGCCATTTCATTGGTCGGTTCCCACTGCCTGACTGACGGTGGCGGAGCCGCGCTGACGGTGCTCGAGGCGGTCAGCGGCCATACTCGTGACTTTGGATATCCGCCGCCGGGAGCACGGACGAGGATGCGCGCCGTGAGCGCGGACCTCTGGGACACCGTGAAGGGTGTGCCCGAGGTCGTTCGGACGCTTGTCGAAGTGGCGCGACAGGCACGACGTCGCAGGCGTGACATCTCCCGCTCGGCACAACCGTTGCGAGCTCCGGTGAGTGGTGATGATCTCGATCGCACGTTCGTGGCGCCTGCCATCACGGCATTCGTCGACGTTGACGCCTGGGATGCCCGTGCGAACGCCCTCGGTGGAACCAGCCACGCGTTGGTCGCCGGGTTCGCGGCCAAACTTGCCGAACGAATGGGCCGCGTGCGGGCCGACGACGGCCTAGTAACGCTGAACGTCCCTATCAACGACAGGACACTCGAGGACACGCGGGCGAACGCGGTCACCCTCGGTGACATCACCGTCGATCCGACGAACCTCACGACGGACCTGTCCGTCCTGCGCTCCTCGATCCGGCGAAGTCTGAAGTCCCGCAACGAATTATCGGATGAGAACGTGAAGCTCCTTCCGCTGATTCCGTTCCTCCCGAAGCGCATCGTGCGTCGGACGGCCGATGTGATGTTCAACTTCGCCGACCTGCCGGTTTCGTGCTCCAACATGGGTGAGCTCCCGGCGTCCATCAGACGAGTCGACGGTACTGAAGCCGAGACCGTGTACATGCGAGGAATCGACAGGGCAGTGACGAAGCGATTCCTCGAACGTCGACGGGGGTTGCTCACCGTGATCTCCGCTCGAATCGGCAGTCGTCTCATGTTGACCGTCGTCGGTTATCGGCCGGGCGCGGACAACACCAAGCTCGAGATGTGCGAGCTGGTGGGAAAAACGCTGGCAGAGTTCGATCTCGATGGTGAGATCGCCTAGCGATGGTAGTCGTTGCAAAATCCAGAACCGTTGCGGTGCAGGATAATCGGATCGACCTGCTTGACCAGGCGACGTGGCTGTCGATGCGCGCCACCGGTCGCGGGCAACTCATGCAGGTCTCATGGGTGTACGAGCATCCCGTCGACCTCGACGCGGTGCGACGTTTTCATGCCAACATCGGCTACGGGTTACTGGGCCGGCGGATCGAGCGTTCGCCGCTGCCGTTCGGCAGGCACCGGTGGGTCTCCACCCCTGGGCCCTCATCCGGGCTCGACATCGCGGGGTGCCCGCGGCCCCGCGCCGAGTTCAGCGACTGGGCGGACGAACGCGCTGAGCTGCCAATCGATCCGGAAACCGGACCCGGCTGGCATATCGGTGTGCTTCCGCTCACGGATGGATCAACCGCGATCAGCCTGGTGATGTCACACTGCCTGGCGGACGGCGTCGGCGCATTGCTCACCATTGCCGACGCGGCCAACGGTGAACGATGTGAATTCGGCTATCCACCACCGCAATCCCGCCAACGGCTGCGCACCGCCCTCGCCGACGTCGGACACCTAGTGCTGAGCCTGCCTTCGATAGCACGCGCACTGAGCATCGCGACGATGATGGCGGTCCTTGGCCGCCACGATGCGGCCGCGCCAGCCCCGGGGACGCTTACCGTCAGGACGCCTGACGAGGATGCCGATCGCATCGTCGTCGTGCCCGCGGTCACCCTCTTCGTGAGTGCCGATGAATGGGATGCGCGCGCCAATGCTCTTGGTGGAAACAGCTATTCACTATTGGCTGGCTTCGCCGCCCAGCTGGCGGAGCGAATGGAGCGCCGTGCCGCCGACGGCACGATCAGCTTGCTCGTCGCGGTGAGTGATCGGACGACTGACGACACGCGTGCCATCGCGATGTCGATGGCGAACGTCAGCCTCGACCCGAAGCTCGTCACGGTTGACCTGTCTGGATCCAGGGCCACGCTCAAGTCGGCGCTCCAGAAGCTGCGTGGGGGTCCCGCTGATTCCGCGCGATTCCTATCGGTGATCCCGTTGGTGCCCGAGCGGGCCGTGAGACGAGGGGGAGAGGCGTTCTTCGGCTTCGCGGGGCTACCCGTGTCGTGCTCCAACCTCGGCGACCTCGATCCCGCCGTCGGCTGCCCCGACGGCACCCCCGCGGAGTACGTCTATCTGCGCGGGGTCGACCGGCCGATGACGCGGCGCGAACACGACCGAGCCAAGGGCCAGTTGGTGCTGGTCTCGGGCCGCATCGGGGGCAAGGTCACCATCGGGGTCGCGGCTTACCAGCCGGGTGGGGACAATTCGAAGCCCGCGTTGCGCGCGCTGGCGATGCGCACGCTGGCGGAGTTCGACCTCACCGGTGAGCTCGAGTAGCGCACCGTGACTGTCGACAACACACTGGCGTACATCGATCAGGCGTCGTACCTATGGGTGCGCGCCAGCGGTCATGTGCATGGTCTTCAGGCCACGTGGGTGTATCGCCGCGATGTCGACGTCGACGGATTGAGTCGGGTGGTCGACAACCTGGCGCGCGGACTGCTCGGCCGTCGAGTTGAGCGTTCCCCGTTGCCGTTTGGGCGGCACCGGTGGGTCGCCCAGCAGGAGTCCGCCGGACTGCATTTCTCGCCGCCCGCGGCGTCGCGCGGTGACCTGGCCGCCTGGGTGGTCGCGCGGGCTGAAGTGCCGATAGACCCGGAGTGGGGACCCGGCTGGCACATCGGTGTGCTGCCGATCAGGGACTACGGCACCGCGGTCAGCTTGGTGGTCTGCCACACCGTCATAGACGCGATGGGTCTGTGTCTTGCGGTGGCGGATGCGGTCAACGGAGTGACGCACGACTTCGGCTATCCGCTGCCTCGATCCCGACGTCGGGCGCGCGCGCTGGTCGTCGATGCCAGGCAGGCGGCCAAGGACGTGCCCGACATGCTGCGCGCGCTCGCCGCGATCCCGAAGCAGGCCCGCCGAGCCAAACGCAGCCCCGACCGGCCTACGGGTCGCTCGTCTGCCGCCACCTCGGTGGTGCAGGAAGAGCTGTGCTTGCCGACGGCGACGGTATACGTCGACCTGGCCGACTGGGATGCGCGCGCGGAAATCCTTGGTGGTACCAGTAATTCGCTGTTTGCCGGATTCGCCGCCAGGCTCGCCGAGCGGCGGGCGCGGATCCGGGCCGATGGCCTGGTGAACCTGACCTATCCCGTCAACGACCGGACCGCCCATGACACGCGTGCCAATGCGCTGAAGTCAGTCGAACTCGCCGTCGACCCCAAGATCGTCACGACGGAACTGCGGGCGGTCCGAGGGGACATCAAGCAGGCCCTCACGTTGGGGCTTGGGAATTTCAAGGATCAGGAAGCCCTACTCCCGCTCACGCCGCTCTTGCCGACGGCGGTCGCCAGACGGGTGCCCGCCGAGGCCGCCGGCGCCGCAGACCTGCCGGTCGGATGCTCGAACACTGGCGATGTCGACCCAGCGACGGCGAGCGTGGACGGCACCGCCGCGGACTACTTCTCGATTCGCCTTATCGCGCAACATCTTCGGACCAACAGCACCGAACTCGCCTTCGGCGAACTGTATTTCCTCTCGGGTCGAAGCTGCGGAAGGTTGTTCATCACTGCGCGGGCGTACCACCCCGGCAAGGCGAATTCTCGGGAAGAACTCTGCCAGTTGATATCTGTGACACTTGCCGACTTCGAACTGATCGGCGAGATCGAATGACGCGCTCATTCGATATGGACGCCGAATCATCGGCCACAGTCCAACAGGCTCACTCGGCGTTCGGCGACGCGAGCTATTGGGCGTCGAGGTTGACTGAAAGTGCCGACGGCACAGCGACGCTCGAGCGGCTGGCGGTCGACGCGGACGGAACCGTGAACGTGGCGACGTCGGTGAGCCTGCTCCGCGATCGACTGCCAACACTGGTAACCTCCCTGCTGCCAGGTGATTTGGAGCTCGCTCACGCCGAGACGTGGCGCTGGGCCGGTGACGGCAGGCTACGAGGTGAGCTCGGCTACACCGTGCGCGGCGCGCAGGCGTCTGCTCGCGGCGTGATTCTGCTGACTCCGGCGGGGACTGGCATGCGGCAGGAATGCACCGTGCTCACCCAGGTCAAGATCCCTCTGGTCGGCGGTGCGATCGAGCGACTCATCTGCACCCAAATGCCGGGCGGGATCCTTGCCACCCAGCGCTTCACCACCGAGTGGATCGACCGTAATGGCTGATCCCCGGGTTGCCGAGTTGCCCAGCGGGCGGCTCACTCCGGCAGCGCAGTCTAAACTCCCATGCGGCCGGGGTCGGGCGCGTGCGATGGCCCAATATCCGACAGAAGGTCAACCCCTGTGACGTACTCCTCCGTGAACGGCGTGCTGCGTGAACGCGCGAGTCTGCAGCCCGATGACATCGCCTTCACCTTCCTCGACTACGAGCAGGACTGGGAAGGTGTCGCCAAGACCCTGACATGGGCGCAGCTGTATCGCCGCGTGCAGAGCCTGGCGTACGAAATCCGGCAGCGCGGTGCGGTGGGCGACCGGGCGGTGATCCTGGCGCCGCAGGGGCTCGAGTACATCGTGGCGTTCCTCGCCTCGATCCAGGCCGGACTCATCGCGGTGCCACTGTCGGTGCCGATGGTCGGGGCACACGACGAGCGGGTCTCCGCGGTGTTGTGTGACGCATCGCCGTCCGTGGTGCTCACGACTTCTGCCGTCGCGGGCGAGGTTTCCGAATACGCGACGTCGGTAGGTGACGCGCCTGCGCCGAGCGTTTTCGAGGTCGACGCGCTGGACCTGGACTCACGACGGGGTCCGATCCCCAAGGGTGAGGCACCGCCGCAGACGGCGTATCTGCAGTACACGTCGGGGTCGACCAGGACACCGGCCGGAGTGATGATCTCCAACGACAACCTCACCGCCAATTTCGGGCAGATGATGTGCGACTTCTTCCCGGAGCACGGAAAGGTGGCGCCCCCGAACACCACGGCCGTGTCGTGGCTGCCGTTCTACCACGACATGGGTCTGTTGCTCGGTGTGTGCGGACCCATCCTGGGCGGCTGGCACACCGTGGTCACTAGCCCGATGTCGTTCCTCCAGCGACCGGCCCGATGGATACAGCTGCTGGCTAGTTACAGTCGTGCGCTGACCGCCGCCCCGAACTTCGCCTTCGAACTGACCACCCGCCGGACGACCGACGAGGACATGGCCGGATTCGATCTCGGGGACGTGCTGGCTATCAACAGTGGCAGCGAGCGGGTGCACGCGACGACCCTGAAGCGTTTCAGCCAGCGATTCGCCGCCTTCAACCTCCGCGAGGAGGTGGTTCGTCCGTCCTACGGGCTGGCTGAGGCGACGCTCTATGTCGCAACGCGAGCCCCGGGTAGTCCGCCGACGGTGGCACACTTCGAACCCGAAAAACTCTCCGCTGGCCTGGCCCAGCGCAGTGTGGGCCGCGACGGCACGCCTCTGGTCAGTTATGGGACGCCGCAGTCGCCACAGGTACGGATCGTCGACCCCGACGACAGGACCGAGCGTCCGGCCGGGATGGTAGGCGAGATCTGGACCATCGGCGACAACGTCAGCGCAGGCTACTGGAACAAACCAGACGAAACCGAGCACACGTTCGGCGGAACGTTGGTGGCCCCCTCGGAGGGCACGCCGCAAGGCCCGTGGCTGCGGACCGGAGATCTGGGCTTCATGTCCGACGGCGAACTCTTCATCATCGGCCGCATCAAGGACCTTCTGATCGTGCGCGGCCGCAATCACTACCCGGACGACATCGAGACCACGATTTCAGCGATCTCGAAGGGCCGCGTCGCGGCGATCTCGGTTCCGGACGGTCATGAGGAGACGCTCGTCGCGATCGTCGAGCTCAAGGAGCCACGCGATCCCCTGGTGAATCTCGCGGAGACCATCGACGGGGTGAAAGATGCTGTCACCTCTGCGATTTCGACGTCGCACGGTTTGAGTGTCGCCGACCTGGTGATGGTCGCCCCCGGCTCGATTCCGATCACCACCAGCGGCAAGATTCGGCGGGCCTCCTGCGTCGAGATGTACCGGAACCGCCAGTTCAAGCGGATGGAGTAGGTCAACATGGCTTTTCGTAGCGCCGCGATCGCCGTCACGATGGGTGCGGCCGTATTCGGCGGCCTGGCCGGCGTCGCGACGATCGTCACTGCGCCGCCCAGCCAGGCGGCCTGTCCACCCGGGCTCGTGCAGGGCTTCAGCGGCTGCCTGCCGTCCTGCCCCGACGGCAGAGTGTTCGACAAGCCGTCCGGCGACTGCCTCGATCCGGTGTCGGCCATCTACTCGGTAGTGGGCCCGCCCGAGGACTGGCCGCCGCCACCGGAATGGCCGCCAGGTGTCGGCGTGCCCGGTGTCGGGGTGCCGGGTCTCGGAGTGCCGGGGGTGCCCCTTCCGCCGCTGCTGCCCGGTCAGGATCTCCCGTCGCTACCGCCGCCCCCTCCACCGTTGCCGCCCCCGCCGCCTCCGCTGCCCCCGTTGCTGCCACCACCGCCGTTCCTACCGCCGCCACCGCCCCCGCCTCCTCCGCCGCCACCACCACCGCCGCCGCTGTGGTGAGGTTGTCGTGGTCGAGCCGATGGCCCGACCTACAACCTGCTGATCCCCATCGCGATCATGAGGCAGCCCGCAATGGCGAGGATGATCGCGAAGTCCCGACGCCGGCGCGCCCTGACCCAGTCGTGCAGCCGGCCGACCAGCACGCGGGTCCGCTCTGGGGCCATCAAGTAGCCCACGATCGGGATCGCCACCACGATGTCTCCGACGATGATGAACGTGAGCAGGGCACTGGTCTGGGCCACGGGCGTGGCCCCGGAGGCAGCGATCAGCACCAAGAGCGCCATGTAATCGATCGACGGCAGTGCAATGCCGACGCCCATCGCCCCCGAGAACCACGGCGAGCCGCCCTGCAGCAGATTTCGTCCGCGGTTGGACAACCTGTCCAGCCGGCGTAGCGAGGTGGGCTGGAATGCGACCCAGCTCGGATCGTCGCTCACCGCGCCCCGCAGCGGCTTGCGGGAGAAGCGACCCACTGAGACGTTCGACGCCAGTAGCGCCGCGCCAGCGAAGGCGAAGAGCCCGATCGCGATTTGGATCTTGGCGCCGTTGAAATCGGCTTCCCCAAATAGGCCGTGATGGAAGACCAACAGTACGAGGAGGCCGACGCTAGTGGTCATCGCGAAACTGCCGCACAGAAACGCCAATAGCTGCAATAGCGGCCGCGGCCGGCTCAGCGCGACGGTTATCAGACCGATCCGGGTTGGTTCGAAGTTCACCGCGATGGCAAGTACCAACACGGTCGTCCACATGGGCGCCAACGTTACCCGTACGGTTGTGTTGCCGATCCGAATGAGAACGTCATGAAATACATTGCGCTCGATGAAAGGCGCAAGCGCACCTACGCCATCGTATCGATTGCGCTGCTTTTCTGGGCTGCGGCAATATTGTTGCTGGCCCTGTTCGTGGTAAACCTCGACAGCTATTGGTTCTCGTACTATGTCGTCGACTATTCGTTCGGGTTCGTGCGCCGAGGTCTTGCCGGCGAGCTCGTCGACCTGTTTCCCGCCGACGAGTACTTCGTCGGCATGCACATCATGCGCTGGGCGGCCACGGCCGCCTTCCTCGCCAGTCTGGCTGCACTGTCTTGGCTGATCCTGCATCGAGGTGGGCGCTCCGAACGACGAATCATGCTCGCGCTGCTGGTCCCGGTCCTGCCGTTCGGGCTGGCATTCGCGTTCTACTCCGCCCGCCCCGACCTGTTCGGAGCCGCGGCGCTAGTGGCGTTCGTGATCGCGATGGCCTTCGTGCGGTCTGCTCGATACGCCGTGCTGTGCAGCGGGCTCTACGGAATCGCCATCGCCGTGCTCGGCCTGATGCACGAGGCCATCACGCTGGAATTCGCGCTGGGCGCCATTCTCGCCATTCTGGTGCTAGCGCGAAATATCGCGCCCGCAGTGCAACGCGTGAGCATTGTGGTGGCCATCGCACCGGGTTTGATTGTGGCGCTGGCCGTCTCGTTGCTGGGTCAACAGGGTTTTGGTGCGCGTGCGTGCGCGAAGGTGCCGCACCGGTATATTGACGATTTGCAAATGAAGAATTCACTTTCGGGTTTCGTGGACTTCTTTTTTCTGGGCCGCAAGCATCAGACCGACTTCCACGAATGGATATGCCGAAACATCACTCCGCTTTACGACTATGACGTGCGGCATGCGATTAATGTCGTCGCATCCGTAGGCGCGGGTTTATTGCTGATGTCGTTGGTCTTTGGAATAGCCCTAATCGCAATGACGATATACCTCGTCAGCCGTTTCTCGGGTGTCCCGTTCGCCGAATTCCGAGCCGTTCTACGGGGCAGGATGTATTGGCCGGCGTTGGGACTCGCCATGGTGGTACCGGTATTCCTGACCGCTCACGATTGGGTGCGGTGGTGCGTGCTCATCGCGTTCAATATCGGGATCGTCTTCCTGCTGTACGCCACCGATTCCCCGCAATTGGCCACACCACCGACGCCGCGGGATGTGCGGGCACTGGTCTGGGTAGTGGCGGTGCTCGCACTGATTCCAGTGGGGATCGTGCCCGGCTTCGCACCGCCGGTGCCGACGACGACGAGTCCCGCCTGGTGTTCGGCGACCGACCGCGTCTTCGATGGCTGTGCTCGCTCGGCCGTTCAGCTATCGCGCCGCTGACGTTGTCATCGGGCGGTTGCCGCCGTGAACTCCTCGTCCAGCTGGAGGCCCTCGGACTCCTCGTCCCACTGACCGTCCGCGTCCGGCGGAGTCACGGCAGGCGTCGTCGGCCGCCAGCGGGAAGGCCACCAGTTGCGGTGGCCGAACAGCACCGCGATGGCGGGCACCGTGACGGTGCGGACCAGGAAGGTGTCCAGCAAAATCCCGACGCCGACGACGAAGCCGGCCTGCACGAGGGTGCTGATGCTGGCGAACAGCAGGCCGAACATGGATGCGGCGAAGATGAGGCCCGCCGCGGTGATGACACCGCCGGTCGCGCCGACGGTGCGGATGACGGCGGTCCGCACACCCAGCGCGGATTCATCACGAATCCGCGAGATGAGCAGCAGGTTGTAGTCCGCACCCACCGCGACCAAGATGATGAAAGTCAGACCGGGAACGCTCCAATGGAGTTCCTGTCCGAGGATGAACTGGAACGTGATGATTCCGATGCCCAGCGCCGAGAGATAGGAAACCACCACCGAGGCGATCAGGTATACCGGCGCAACAATGGCGCGTAGCAGGATCATCAGAATCATCAGCACCACCAAGACGGTCACCAGGATGATGAATCGGATGTCGTGGTTGTAATAGTCACGGGTGTCCCGCAGGGTCACGGGATATCCGGTCATCGAAATCGAGGCGTCCGACAGCGTGGTGTTCGGCTGGGCTCCACGCGCGGTATCAGTTATCGCATTGACCTGGTCCATCGCATCGGTGCTGAACGGGTTCAGTTTCGTTTGAACCAAATACCGTGCGGTGTGGCCGTCCGGCGATATGAAGAGTCCGGCGGCTTTCTTGAAATCTTCGGTGCCCAGTAGCTGCGGTGGAATGTAGAACCCCGACATCGACGGCGTGGTCGCTTCGTTCTTCATTCCGAGCAGGAACGAGGACGCGTCGCCCAGCCCCGAGCCCATCGTTCTGGTTTGGTCGACCAAAAGCTGTACGCCGTCGGCCACCTTGCGGCTCGCGTCGGCGAGCGTCGTTGCGCCCTGCCGCAGGGTGGCCATTTTCTGCCGCATACTCGCGGGATCTTGCAATCCGGCCGCCTTGAGCGAGTTGACCGCGGTATCCAGCGCGCCACGGAGTCCGGAGGCGGTCGCACCGAGGGTTTGGCTGCCGTCAGTCGCCCGCAGCTGTTGGGCCAGCTGAGCGATTTTGTCGAGCGTACCGTCGTCCCGCGCAGTCATCAGGCGCCGCAATTGCAGGCGACTGTTGTTGCACGACGCGTCGGCGTCGCAGATGGGACTCGCATCGAGTGCGGTCAGAATTGGGCCGAGTCCTTGAAAGGAGTCGTTCGTGTTGGCGAGGTTGACTCCGATGGTGTCACCGAGGGAACGCATGGCGGTGACGAGTTCGGCTGCGCTGTCGAACTGTTCGAGCGTCTTGTCGCCCCCGAACTGCTTTTGCATGTAGGTGAGCGCGTCGACGAGGCCGCTGACCGTGGAGATCGCTTGCGTGACCTGGCCATTCACTGCACCCAGGGTGTCGGCGATCTGGCCGGAGCCGCTCGTGAGCAGGTCGAGATCGGCGCTGTGGCTGTTGATCACGTTGTTGGCGTCGTCGAGCTTGGTACCCACCGCGCCGGCCTGGTAGGACAGCCGGGCTTGTTCCAGGGACTCACCCGTTGGCCGCGTGATGCCCCTGACTGCGTCGACGCCGGGCAGTTGGCTGACTCGGTGTGCCATCTGCTCCATGTCGGCGAGCGCATGCGGTGTGCGTAGGTCCTGCGGCGACTTGACGAGGAGATATTCGGGAAGGCTGGAGTTCACCGGAAAGTGTTGGCCGATGATGCCATAACCCTGGGTGCTCTCGACCGCGGGAGGGAGCGCCTTGCGGTCGTCGTAGTTGTAGTGGACAAGGCTCACGCAGCTGGCCAGGGTGATGAGCACCAGCAAGCTGGCAACGAGGTGGGCTTTGGGTTTGCGCACGATGCGGATCCCCGAGCGGCGCCAGAACCGACTCGTGAGATCGCGTCGCGGCGCGATCCATCCGCGGCGCCCGACCAACACCAACACCGCGGGCAGAAAGGTCACCGCAGCAAGGAATCCCACTCCGATCGCGATCGACAGCGCCAGGCCGACTGACGAGAACACCGTCAGCTTGGTGAAGACCATCCCCAGGAACGTCACTGCAACGGTGGCCGCGGACGCCGCGATCACCTTGCCGATGGACGTGAGCGCCTTCTTGACCGCTTGGTCGGAGGGCTCGCCCAGCCGCAGATAGTCGTGATAGCGGCTGATGAGGAAGACGGCGTAGTCGGTGCCTGCACCCGCCATCATCGCGCTGAGGAAGACGATGGTCTGTCCGGACACACTGAGGCCCATTGACCCGAAACCGGCCACCACGCCCTGCGCGGTCACCAGGGATACGCCGATGGTCAGCAACGGAAGCATCATGGTGAGCGGGTTGCGGTAGATGATCAGCAGGATCGTCAGCAACATCAGTGCGGTGGCGATCTCGATGTGCACCCGGTCCTGCTCGCCGACGTCGGTGATGTCCGCGAGGGTGGCGGCAGGCCCTGTCACGTGCGCCTTCACTGACGTGCCTGCGACGGTCTCCCGCACGATGTCACTTGCGCGGGTGGTCGCCTCGTAGGACTGTGGTGAACCCAATTCGCCGGCGAGGCTGACGGGCAGGAGCCACGCCTGACCGTCCTTGCTGGTCATGACATCGCGCAAAGCGGGCGTACTGATGAAGTCCTGCAGCATGACGACGTGTTTGGTTTCGCCGCGGAGGCGGTCGGCGAGCTTGCGGTAGACGTCCTCGTCGGCGGGACCGAGTCCGTGCTCGTCAGTCAGGACGACGAGCAGGACGTTGTCGGACGCCGATTCGTGAAACGCCTCCTTCATCTCCTGGGCGCTGACGGATCCGGGCGCGTCGGCCGGCAACATCGCACTGGGGCTCTTCTGGGACAGCTGCGTCAGTGACGGGAACATCGGCGGTAGCGCTACCGCCAGCACGATCCAGCAGCCGATCACCCACCAGGGGAAGCGCACCACGAGGTCGCCGAGGTGTTTGAAGACACCGGTTGTTGGCGCCGCGTGGGTCTCGCGCGTCCGCTCCAATACTCTGTCAGTCCTCACTGGCCTGCCGCCGTCTGAAGCACGATCGCATGGCCTTCAGGTGTGCAGTTTAGGGGCTGCGCCGCAGTAGTGATGGTGGTCGTGAATGTGGGCCGATCAATCCAGGGCATAGGCTGGTCAACTGTGGAACCGGTTTACGGAACAGTCATCCAGGCAGCCCGCCTGGTGTGGCGGCTGCAGGGGCTGAAGTTCACGATCACGGGCGTGGACAAGCTCCCCGTCACCGGGGGCGCGGTTATTGCCATCAACCACACCAGTTACTTCGACTTCACCTTCGCGGGCTTGCCCGCCTACCAGCAGCACCGCGGCCGCAAAGTGCGCTTCATGGCCAAGAAGGAAGTGTTCGACTCCCACGTCAGCGGCCCCATCATGCGCAGCCTGCGCCACATCCCGGTGGACCGGGACAGCGGCGGCACCTCGTTCGTCGAGGCGTGCCAAAGGCTCAAGGAGGGCGAGTTGGTGGGGGTCTACCCGGAGGCCACCATCAGCCGCAGCTTCGAGATCAAGGCATTCAAGTCCGGCGCCGCCAGGATGGCGATCGCTGCCGACGTGCCCATCGTTCCGCACATCGTCTGGGGTGCCCAACGCATCTGGACAAAGGGCCATCCACGCAATATGTGGCGGCCCAAGGTGCCGATCTCGATCACCGTCGGCGAACCGATCTACCCGACGCTTCCACCCGCGGATCTGACGGCACTCCTGCATTCGCGGATGCAACACCTGCTCGAGCAGGTGCAAGACGCGTACGGCTCGCATCCGCCCGGTGAGTTCTGGGTTCCGCGCAGGCTTGGCGGTGGGGCGCCATCGCTCGCCGAGGCCAACCAATTGGACCTCGACGAGGCCAATGAGAAGGCCGCGCGCCGCGCAGCGGGCGAACAGACTGGCGAGGCCACGGAGTAGAAATATGGAACCGGTCTTCCGCATGCTGGAGATCGCGGGCAGGACTGCGGTTAGGGCTACCGGCACCCGGATCACTTACCAAGGGCTGGAACATATTCCGGCTTCCGGCGGCGCGGTGGTGGCCATCAACCACACCGGCTACATCGACTTCCTCCCCGCAGCCTTGGCTGCGACGTACCGAAAGCGACGGATGCGTTTCATGATCAAGGCCGAGATGAAGGACGTGAAGATCGTCGACTTCCTGATCGAGCATTCCAAGACTATCCCGGTGGACCGGCGTGCCGGTGCGGACGCATACGGCGTCGCGGTGGAGCGGTTGCGCGAAGGTGAAATCGTCGGTGTGTACCCGGAGGCCACGATCAGCCGTAGCTTCGAGTTGAAGGAGTTCAAGTCCGGCGCGATCAGGATGGCCCAGGCTGCGCAGGTGCCGATCGTTCCGTTGATCGTTTGGGGTGCCCAACGCGTATGGACCAAGGATCATCCGAATAACTTGGGCCGCAGGAAACTTCCGATCACCGTGGCAGTCGGACCACAATTCGAACCTCCGGAGTCGGTCCCGGCGGCCATGGCGCAGCTACGCGAGACGATGACAGCGTTGCTCCACCAGGTCCAGGAGGAGTATCCGCATCCCACAGGGGAGTACTGGGTGCCGCGCCGACTCGGTGGTAGCGCACCAACGCTCGAGGAAGCCAGCGTGATAGAGGAGGCGGAGCTCAGCGAGCGGGCGCGCAGACGAGCGGAGCCGAGCTAGTGCTACCCGCGCTCATCGCCAGCGACGTGGACGGCACCCTGCTTGACGAAGACGAGCACGTCACGCCGCGAACTCGAGAGGCCGTGCATGCCGCCGTCGCCGCAGGCGCCCACTTCGTCCTGGCGACCGGGCGGCCGCCGCGCTGGGTGCCGCAGATCGTGGAAGCGCTTGGGATCGCGCCAATGTCGGTGTGCGCCAACGGCGCAGTGATATACGACTCGGCCACCGATCGGATCGTATCGGCGCGGACGTTGTCACCCGAAGTGTTGGCCGAATTGGCTGAGGTGGCGATGCGGGTGATCCCGGGATGCGGGCTGGCCGTCGAGCGGGTCGGCCGCAGTGCGCACGACGCGGCGACACCGCAGTTCGTGAGCTCGCCAGGCTACGAGCACGCGTGGCTCAATCCCGACAACACCGAGGTCTCCTCCGAAGACCTGTTGAGCGCACCTGCGATCAAGCTGCTCATCCGCAAGGCTGGGGCCCGTAGCGCGGACATGTTCGCCGCGCTGTCCAAACACGTTGGCATCCAAGGTGATATCACGTACTCCACCAACAACGGACTCATTGAAGTGTTGCCGTTGGGCATCAGCAAGGCCACCGGGGTGGCAGAGTTGGCGCGTCCGCTGGGCATCGCCGCAGAAGACGTGGTGGCCTTCGGCGACATGCCGAATGACGTCCCGATGATCCTGTGGGCCGGACTGGGTGTCGCGATGGGCAACGCACATCCCGAGGTGATCGAGGCGGCGGATGAAGTTACGACACCGAATTCCGACGACGGGGTGGCCCGCGTCTTGGAGCGGTGGTGGCTGTAGCCACCGGGCGGGCACTACTGCGCGATGGGCGTGAAGCGCTCCAGCTGGACCGGCGCCGGACCGGACGTGGATGGCGGAAGCTCCAGTGCGACACCGTCGATCACCCGGGTGACGGTGCTCTTCTCCCGGTCGAAGTTCAACGTGCCGTGCTGGAAGTTTTGGACGATCCATTGCGGTTCCTGGAGCTCGCCGCTGGTCGGTAGACCAAGGGCGCCACGCTCGAAGCCGAGGTTGGCCCACGCCTCGTAGATGGCGCCGGTGACGGGTTGGGCGCCGCTTTCCGGCGACCAGTAGACCGCACCTCTGTCGAAGGTCACGTAGCGTGCCGCACCTTCTCCGGAACCCTCTGGTGACGTAGGCGCGCCCAAGGTGCTGGCCTTCCCGCCCAGCGTCGCCCACTTGTCGTAGATCGCGCCACCGCGCAGCGAGTCGGCCAAATCCTTGGGTCCGAACGGGTCGTTGAAATGTGCTGCGATGTCGCGGAGTTCGGGCATGGCGGCGTAGGCGGCATTGCCCGGGCAGTCGGTGATTCCGACGTCGCGATGGGTGAAGATCGTCGGCAGGTTCGCGACGACGCCCCGCGGGACGAAGGTGTACTTGGAGCCTGCCGAGGCCAATGACACTCCGCCCTTGGGGTCCACGTGGTCCAACCCGAGCCGCCACCCGATCAGCCGACCGGTGTTGCGCAACTGGATGGCGGTCGGCGGGACGGTGTCGAAGTCGCCCATCATCGCGACGCCCCAAGTGTTCTCGTTGAACCCGCCGGTGTGGGAGCCTTCGACCGGCCGGGTCATGCCGCCTGCGCGTCCTTCGAAGACCTGTCCGAACTTGTCGACGAGCGCGTTGTAGGCGATGTCGCACCAGCCGAGCGTGCGGGTGTGGTACTCGTATATCGACCTGACGATTCCGGCTGAGTCGTCGGGCGTGTAGTCATTGCTGCCCGCGGTGTGGTGCACGATGGCGGCACGAATGCCGTTGTCGTACACGGTATTTCCGCAGCGCATCGATTCGTCCGCGCCCCATTGCGCCCGGCCGATGATGGCGGGCGGCTGCCCAGGGGCCGACACCGCTTCCGGGGCAGGCAGCTGATCACCGACGGGCCCCTCGGGCGGGCTGATCAACACGGCGTTGAAACTCTGGCCAAGGGCCTGCTCGACATTGGCAGGCACGTAGCCGAGGCCAGGCTTGGTGGCGTGGGCGGGCGGGGGTTGGGACGCCTTCAGCGCATCTGCCGGCCTGCGGATGGCGAGTTGGACGTCGGTGGTGCGGCCGACGAAGACCGGATCGGTGCCGTTCTTGGGGGAGGTGGGGTCGCCTCCTTCGAGGGTTTCGGCCTGGTACCACGGACCCCAGGATCCGTCGGGTTTCTTGGCGCGCACGCGCGCCTCGGTTCCGGTCAGATCGGTGGCGGTCAGCGCGACCATCGAGAAGGGCTTGTCCTGGTGGAGATCGCGGATCGTCTCGCCGCCGCCGATGCCGGCGAGTGCGCGTTCAACGATGAGCGGCGTCGTGTCGACGTGCTGCTGGTCGCCGCGCTCGGGCGGGAGCCCGTTCACGGCCCACGGCAACATCACTACCGTCGCCGCGACGGCAGAGAACAGCAGCGGCGCAGGGTGACGAAACGGCACCGTCTGATGTTACGTATGAGACAGGTGTTACCTATGTTTCGACACGGGAAACCTCTGCGTCAAAACTTCGGTGGCTACTGCAACGGCACCGCAGAGCTCATTGCCGCTTTCTGCGGTGCCGTTCAGCAGCAGGATCTACTGGGGCAGCACTGCCGCCGCAGCTGCCGGTGCCGCCGCCGCGGGCGCTGCCGCGGCCGCCGGTGCACCGGTCTTGATGGCACCCATGATCGCGGGCATCACCATGCCCTTGAGCAGGTCGATGGCCTGTCCGGCCCCGAGCGTCTGTGCCGCGCTGCCGAGGTCGCCGAGCAATCCGCCGCCACCGCCTCCGCCACCGCCGAGGCCAGTGGGTGCACCCAGCGACGGATCGCCGCCGCCGAGCAGCGGATACGTGCCTGCCGATGGGTCGAGCCCGACGGGCGCCGAGATCGGCACTTCGCCGGGCAGGCCGGTGGGGCTGGTCAATCCGCCCAGACCCGCGGGAGTGGTCAGTCCGCCGGGCGCGCCCAGTCCGGCCGCACCGGTGGGACTGGTCAGCGCCGGATTCGAGAGCGCCGGGTTGGTCAGCGAGGTGTCACCCAGTCCGGGGGTCGTCAAACCTGGCGTCGTCAGTCCTGGTGTCGTGAGGCCCGGTGCCGTGGCGCCAGGCGCCGTGAGGCCGCCCGGTGCCGTGAGCCCCGGCGAGGTCAACCCCGGCGAGGTGAGGCCACCCGGCGCCGTGAGGCCGCCTGGTGCTGTGAGCCCCGGCGAGGTGAGCCCCGGTGACGTGAGTCCTGGGGACGTGAGCCCCGGCGAGGTCAACCCCGGCGACGTCAAGGCCGTCGAGGCCGAGTCGCCCGAACCCGTGAGCAGGCCCGTAGGCATCGGCGGCAGGTTGACGCCGAACTGGGAAAGGCCCTGAGTCAAGGCCCCGATCAGTTCGTTGGGCAGGTCGGTGACCATCGCGGCCTGAGTGAACTCGCGGTGCTCGGGCGCTGCGGTAGTACTTGTGGTCCCCTGGCTCAAGGCCACCACTGCAACTGGACTTGCGACGGCCACGGCGGCGACTGCGCGCATGGCTGTCGAGAGCTTGCGTCGACGTCGGTTCGGCACGGAAGTCTCCATTCGATGTCTGTCCGTTTGAATCTGTGTAGGTCGTGCTTGCCGGCGGGCGGAATGGAACTTCCAATCCGTCAGTACCGACGTGGTCGATGGTACGTATGTGATTGGTGAGACTGGAGTGACGATGCGGAATCGTGAGCGAATTGCGACCTGCGAGCCGTGAGCGACCGGCCGACCTCGCATTCGGGGCGGGACCTTCCCGTCGGATACCCTTGCTGCCGATGACCTCCACTGATCCCCGGGTCGACGAGCCCGCCGGTCCGTTCGATCTCCTCGTCGTCGGTTCCGGATTCTTCGGCCTGACGATCGCCGAACGCGTGGCCACGCAGCTCGACAAGCGCGTTCTCGTGCTCGAGCGCAGGCCGCACATCGGCGGAAACGCGTACTCGGAAGCTGAGCCAGAGACCGGCATCGAGATCCACAAGTACGGTGCTCACCTCTTCCACACCTCGAACAAGCGGGTGTGGGATTACGTCAGGCAGTTCACCGACTTCACCGGCTATCAGCACCGCGTCTTCGCGATGTACGACGGGCAGTCCTACCAGTTCCCCATGGGGCTCGGCCTGGTGTCGCAGTTCTTCGGCAAGTACTTCACACCTGACGAGGCCCGGGCGCTGATCGCCGAGCAGGCCGCGGAGATCAACACCGACGAGGCCAAGAATCTCGAGGAGAAGGCGATCTCGCTGATCGGCCGCCCGCTCTACGAGGCGTTCGTGAAGGGTTACACGGCCAAGCAATGGCAGACCGACCCCAAGGAACTGCCCGCGGCCAACATCGCCCGGCTTCCGGTCCGCTACACCTTCGACAACCGCTACTTCAACGACACCTACGAGGGCCTGCCCGTCGACGGCTACACCGCGTGGCTGGAGAACATGGCCGCCGACGACCGCATCGAGGTCCGGCTGGACACCGACTGGTTCGACGTACGCGACGAACTTCGCGCGGCAAGCCCCGACGCGCCCGTCCTGTACACCGGCCCGCTCGACAGGTACTTCGACTATGCCGACGGCCAACTCGGGTGGCGCACGCTCGACTTCGAACTCGAAGTGCTGAACACCGGCGACTTTCAGGGCACCCCGGTGATGAACTACAACGACCCGGACGTGCCCTACACCCGCATCCACGAATTCCGTCACTTCCACCCCGAGCGGGAGTATCCGACGGACAAGACCGTGATCATGCGGGAGTACTCGCGGTTCGCTGCCGGCGATGACGAGCCGTACTACCCGATCAACACCGATGCCGACCGGGCGCTGCTGGCGATCTACCGGGAGCGGGCCAAGGCCGAGACCGCCTCGGCGAAGGTGCTTTTCGGCGGCCGACTGGGCACCTACCAGTACCTGGACATGCACATGGCCATCGCCAGCGCGCTGAACATGTACGACAACACCCTGTTGCCGCATCTGCGCGACGGTGTTGCGCTCGAAGGGGACAAGCCGTGAGCGTGACCGCGGCGACACCCGTCGCGGCCGACACGACGCCATCGTCGATGGCCACCAACCTGCTGCAACGGGTGATCTTCCCGCGGGCAGGCGAACCGCTCGACGTGCGCTCGCTGTATCTGATCGAATCGCCATCCAACTCTGGTCGGGCACACGCGCCGACCAGGACGTCAGTTGTGCTCGGAGCCGAGTCCGAAGTCAGCTTCGAGACGTACTTCAACGGTTTCGCCGCGTCGTACTGGCGGCGCTGGTCGATCCTGACGTCGGTGGTGCTGCGGGTCGAGGTGCGCAGCGACGCGAGTCGGGGACAGACCCGGCCCGACCGGGTGGCGTGCCGCGTCGACGTCTACCGCTCCAAGAGCGACGGATCCCGGATCGGGATCGAGGGCGGCCTGGTGCACCTCGACGACGACAACCGCGGCGTCATCGAGTTCGAGGTCGACCTCGGGCCGTTCGAGGACGGCGGCTGGATCTGGTTCGACGTCACTTCCGACATCGACATCGAGGTGGTCGCGGCAGGCTGGTACACATCGGTCGACCCGCCCGCGGGGCCCGACTCCAACCGCATCACCGTGGGCATCCCGACCTTCAATCGCCCCACCGACGCGGTGAATGCGTTGCGCGCGTTGACTTCTGATCCATTGGTCGACTCGGTGATCGATGCCGTGATGATGCCCGACCAGGGCACCAAACGGGTAAGCGACGAGCCAGGGTACACCGAAGCCGTTGCGGCCCTTGGTGACCGGTTTCATCTGTTCGAGCAGCCCAACCTCGGTGGATCCGGTGGTTACTCGCGCATCATGTATGAGGCGCTGCGCCAGACGGACAGCCCGTACGTGCTGTACATGGATGACGACATCTTCATCGAACCGGACTCCATCCTGCGCGCGCTGGCACTGTCCCGGTTCGCCAAGACCCCCATGCTCGTCGGCGGACAGATGCTGAACCTGCAGGACCGCAGCCACCTGCACTCCATGGGCGAGGTCATCGACCACCACAGCTTCATGTGGACCTCGGCCCCGTTCGTCGAATACGACCACGACTTCGCCAAATACCCACTGCGCGACCGCATCAAGTCGAAGAATCTGCACCGGCGCATCGACGTCGAGGGCAACGGGTGGTGGATGTGCATGATCCCGCGGGCCTGCGCGGAGACCATCGGACTGCCGATGCCGTTGTTCATCAAATGGGACGACTGGGAATTCGCGTTGCGCGCGGGCAAGGCCGGATTCCCCACCGCCACCGTGCCCGGCATTGCGATCTGGCACATGGCGTGGAGTGACAAGGACGACGCGATCGACTGGCAGGCCTACTTCCATCTGCGGAACCGGCTGGTGGTTGCGGCCATCCACCACGACGGCCCCATTGACGGAATCTTGCGGTCGATGACGAAGGCCACCGCCAAACACCTGATCTGTCTTGAATATTCGACGGTTGCCATCCAGAACGAAGCGATGAGGGACTTCCTGAAGGGCCCCGAACACATCCGGGCCATCCTCGGAACGGCACTTGGCAAGGTGGCCGGTATCCGCAAGGAGTTCCCGGACGCCGTCGTATTGGACTCGGCCACCACGCTGCCCCGCACCAGCGGTGAGGCCACCGAACTCGGGGTCAACGAGCCCAAGGGGCCGGTGGCCAAGGCGAAGGCCCTTGCCGCCGTGCTGGCCAACAACCTGCGGGCCGCCGACCCGCGCCACCACGAGGTGCCGCAGGCCAACTATCCGCCGATCGAGGCCCGCTGGTTCAGCCTCGGCCGGGTCGACGGGGTAACCGTCACCACCGCCGACGGCCGCGGTGTGGTCTACCGCCAGCGCGACCGCCAGAAGATGATCGCGCTGCTGCGCGAATCACGGGCCTTGCAGCGGAAACTCAGCGACGAGTTCGACGCCATGCGCGGGCGCTACCGCGCGGCCGCATCCGAGCTGACGAGTGCAGAGAGCTGGGAACGTGTCTTCCGGGGCGAGTGAAACGAGCATCCAGGCGGGTGAAGTCCAGGCGCTCGTCGCCGTTCAGGCCGCGCTCGTCGGTAAGCCCGGAGTGTTGGCGGGGGCGCGGGCGCTCTCCCACTTCGGCGAGCACAGCATCGGCTGGTTGGCCGTCTCCGCGCTCGGCGCCGTGCTGCAGCCCGCCAAGCGACGCGACTGGTTGGCCGTCGGGGCAGGCGCCTTCCTCGCCCACGCCGCGGCAGTGGTGATCAAACGGGTGGTCAAGCGCCCGCGTCCGCACGATCCCGCCGTCGCCGTCAACGTCGGTGTTCCGAGCAAGCTGAGCTTCCCGTCCGCGCACGCCACGTCGACCACCGCCGCATCGATCTTGCTGGCCCGTGCGACTGGCTTGCCGCTGCCGTGGCTATTGGTACCGCCAATGGCGTTGTCCCGCTTGGTCCTTGGTGTGCACTATCCGAGTGACGTATTGACTGGAGTGGCAGTGGGTGCAGTCGTGGCGAAGACCGTCGGCGCGATCGTGGACGGTGTCGAGGTCGGTGGCCGATGAGCGCTTGCGCGAAGAGCAGAGGGTCGAGATGAGTGAAGAAGCTGCACCAGCGGGCGCGCCGCCGAAGAACTTGGCGACCGGCATCGTCAAGGCGGTGCGGCCACGCCAGTGGGTGAAGAACCTGCTGGTCTTCGCCGCACCACTGTTCGCCTTCGGTGGCGACGTCCATTACGACATCCGCGATGTGCTGATCAAGGTCAGCATTGCGTTCGTGACGTTCAGCATGGCTGCGTCGTGCGTCTACCTGGTCAACGACGCCCGAGACGTCGAGGCCGACCGGCAGCATCCCACGAAGCGCTTCCGGCCGATCGCCGCGGGAGTGGTGCCCCCCTCGCTGGCCTATGGATTGGCAGTGGTGCTCGGCGCGGCGTCGCTCGCCATCTCGTGGCTGGTCTCGCCGAACCTCGCAATCGTGATCGCGGTGTACATCGCCATGCAGATGGCGTACTGCTTCGGGTTGAAGCATCAGCCGGTGCTCGACATCTGCATCGTGTCGTCGGCCTATCTGATCCGTGCGATCGCCGGCGGCGCCGCCGCCAACGTCCCACTGTCGCAATGGTTCCTACTCGTCATGGCATTCGGATCGCTGTTCATGGTGGCAGGCAAGCGCTACGCCGAGTTGCAGCTGGCCGAGCGCACCGGCGCGAAGATCCGCAAGTCGCTGGAGAGCTACACCACGTCCTACCTGCGCTTCGTGTGGACGTTGTCGGCCACCGCGGTCGTGGTCTGTTACGGGCTGTGGGCGTTCGAGCGGGACCGGATCACCGGCGGGTCGTGGTACGCGGTGTCGATGATTCCGTTCACCATCGCGATCCTGCGGTACGCGGTCGACGTCGACGGCGGCATCGCCGGCGAGCCAGAGGACATCGCATTCCACGACCGGGTGCTGCAGCTGCTGGCCGTGGCCTTGATCGGAACCGTCGGTGCCGCAGCCTTCTTCAGCTGACCGAAGCCGGGTCAGAACGCCGCCGCCGCAGGTGTTGCGTTGGCCCGCTTTTCCGTACGACGTCACCGTCCGGATCAGCCTGTGGGTGAGCGTGCTGGTCGTCATCGCGCTTTTCGGGTGGGGTTCCTGGCAGCGTCGTTGGATTGCCGACGACGGCCTGATCGTGTTGCGCACGGTGCGAAACCTGTTGGCGGGCAACGGCCCCGTCTTCAACCAAGGCGAGCGCGTGGAGGCCAACACGTCCACCGTCTGGACGTATCTCGTCACGCTGGGCGCCTGGCTCGGCGGTCCGGTGCGGTTGGAGTACGTGGTGTTGGCCCTGGCCCTGGTGCTCAGCGTGGCGGGTCTGGTATTCGCGATGTTGGGTACGGCCAGGCTCTATGCGCCCAGCCTGCGCGGGCGGCGCGCACTGCTATTGCCTGCGGGTGTGCTCGTATACGCCGCGCTCCCGCCTGCGCGTGACTTCGCGACGTCCGGTCTCGAAAACGGTTTGGTGCTGGCCTATCTCGGCTTGTTCTGGTGGATGATGGTGTGCTGGTCGCAGGCGCCGCGGATCAACCCGCCCCCTGGGCTCAGTCCGCACGATGCCACCAGCAGACGCTTCGACGGCGCGTTGGCGTTCGTGGCCGGACTGAGCGTGCTTGTGCGTCCGGAGCTTGCTTTGATCGGCGGGCTCGGGCTGGTGATGATGCTCGTTGCGGCCAGCGACTGGCGGCGACGGCTCCTGATCGTCATCGCTGGCGGACTGCTCCCGGTCGGCTACCAGATCTTCCGGATGGGGTATTACGGCCTGTTGGTGCCGGGCACCGCGGTGGCCAAGGACGCGTCGGGATCCAAATGGGCGCAGGGCTTCGTCTACCTGACCAACTTCAACGGGCCGTATCTGCTCTGGGTGCCATTGGTATTGCTGGTCGGGCTGGCCCTGTTGCTGCTGGCGGTCCGTGGGCTGCTGTGGGGCACGCGCGCCCGCCCGCCGCGGAATCAGGGCCGGTGGGCGCGGATCGCCCAGAGCCCCAACACCATCGTGTTCTTCATGCTCGTCAGCGGTCTGCTCCAGGCGCTCTACTGGATCAGGCAGGGCGGCGACTTCATGCACGGCAGGGTGTTGTTGACGCCGGTGTTCTGTCTGCTGCTGCCGGTGGCCGTCATTCCAATCGTGTTGCCGCAGAACGCAAGAGCCACTCGTGGCCCCGGTTATCTGTTGGCGGGTGCCACCGGCGTGATCTGGCTCGCGGTGATCGGATGGGCCTTGTGGGCGGCGAACTCACCTGGGCTGGGCGCCGACGCGACCCGCGTCACGTACTCCGGAATCGTCGACGAGCGGCGGTTCTACGCGCAGGCCACCGGGCATGCTCATCCGCTCACCGCGGCCGACTACCTCGACTATCCGCGCATGCGCGCAGTGCTGACCGCCATCAACAACACTCCGGTCGGCGCGCTGCTGCTCCCGTCGGGCAATTACGACCAGTGGGACGTGGTGCCCGCGATTCCGCCGCCCCCCGATGTGCCGCAACCGCCAGGCGGGCCAAGGGGTCCGCACACCGTGTTCTTCACCAACATGGGCATGCTCGGCATGAACGTGGGCCTGAATGTCCGCGTCATCGATCAGATCGGGCTGGCCAACCCGTTGGCCATGCACACGGCCCGGCTGGAGGACGCCAGGATCGGGCACGACAAGAACCTCTTCCCGGACTGGGCGGTGGCGGAGGGGCCGTATCTCAAGGAGCCTCCGTACATCCCGGTCTACCTCGACGAGGATTGGATCGCCCAGGCCGAGGCGGCGCTCAAGTGTCCGGAGACCGAGGCCATGCTCACGTCGGTCCGCGGTGAGCTGGGCCCGCGCCGCTTCCTGTCGAACCTGGTGAACTCCATGAAGTTCACCAGCTACCGCATCGACCGCGTTCCCGAGTTCGAACTCGCGCGCTGCGGGCTGCCCAAGCCGCCGCCGAAGAGCCCTCCGTATGCCGGGTTGCCGGCCACCGGGCCGTGAACAAGGCATGACGAGCTCGTGACGCACGCCACGAGGATTTGCTGGTCAGCTGGGAGTTCTGCTTTGGTAAGGCGTTCAGTAACGCTTTGATCACGTCGGAACGATATGCAGTTGAGCGCCTCGCGCGCGTCATGCCCTATGCCACGGAATTCGCAGTGCACGCTGCGCCGGACATACGAATTGGATGGTACGACCAGCAAATGCGTACGACATCGCCATCGAGCATGCGCTCGACCCCACGCTTCCGTACGTCGTCCCGGCGTTTCGGCGTCGTGCTCGCGTCAGTATTGACGCTGCCCATGCTGGGGGTGCTTGGCGACGCCATGCACGCCACCCCGCGGGCCGCCGCGTTCTCGAAGCCCGGCCTGCCAGTCGAGTACCTCGACGTGCCGTCGGCGTCGATGGGGCGCACCATCCGCATCCAGTTCCAGCCCGCCCACCCGCCGGTCGTGACCCCGCCACCCGTGCTCCCGGCCGAGGGCGCTCCGGCGCCGACGCTTGGACCTGCTCCGGGCCCCGCCGAGGTAGCTGCTCCGAGCAAGGCGCTCTACCTGCTCGACGGGTTGCGCGCGCAGGATGACTTCAACGGTTGGGACATCAACACCCCCGCATTCGAATGGTTCAACGACTCCGGCGTCGCCGTGGTGATGCCGGTCGGCGGGGAGTCGAGCTTCTACACCGACTGGTACTCGCCGTCGAATCGCAACAACCAGACCTACACCTACAAGTGGGAGACGTTCCTCACCAGCGAACTTCCGCGGTGGCTGGCGACCAACAAGAACATCTCGACGACCGGCAACGGCGTCGTCGGGCTGTCGATGGCGGGCGGTGCCGCGCTCATCCTCTCGGCCTATCACCCGTCGAACTTCAGCTACGCGGCCACGCTGTCCGGGTTCCTGAACCCGTCGACGCTGTTCATGAAGCAGGCGATCCGGTTCGCGATGATCGACGCCGGCGGCTACAACGTGGACAACATGTGGGGCTTGCCGTGGAACGACGCGTGGAAGCGCAACGACCCCGTTGAACAGGCGGACCGCATCGTCGCCGCGGGCACCCGGTTGTGGATCTATTGCGCGCCCGGCGGTGGCCCGTTGGACGACAGCGTGGCACCGGATCAGCGGTTCAACGCCGACAGTCTGGAATCGCTCGCAATCGGTCAAAACAAGAAGTTTCAAGAGAAGTACACCAAGGCAGGTGGCAGCAATGCCACGTTCGTGTTTCCCTCCGAGGGGAACCACTCCTGGGCTTATTGGGCAGCGCAGCTCCAAGCCCTCAAACCCGATCTGATCGCCACTCTCAACGGTTCGTCAGCAGTTGGCGGACCACCCCCGGTGACCAGCGCGGGACCTTCGCAGTAGAGGTCAAACGCACGACTTGTGGTTGACTACAGGTTGCAACACGGCCGTTCCACAGGAACGGATCCCGTGTGCGGCTGATGACAAAGATGGGATAGGTAGCACTATGGCTTTTGTAGGAAAGATGCGGGGCGCGTGGGCCCGTCGGTTGGCCGTTGCCGCCGTGACGGCCGCTGCGCTGCCGGGGCTCATCGGCATCGTCGGAGGCAGCGCCACCGCAGGCGCGTTCTCGAAGCCGGGACTGCCGGTTGAGTACCTCCAGGTGCCGTCCGCTTCCATGGGCCGCGACATCAAGATTCAGTTCCAGAGCGGTGGCGCGAACTCGCCGGCGCTGTACCTGCTGGACGGTCTTCGCGCCCAGGACGACTTCAACGGCTGGGACATCAACACCCCGGCGTTCGAGTGGTACAACGGCTCGGGAATCTCCGTGGTGATGCCCGTCGGTGGCCAGTCGAGCTTCTACACCAACTGGTACAAGCCCGCATGCGGCAAGGCCGGCTGCTCCACGTACAACTGGGAGACGTTCCTGACCTCGGAGCTGCCCGCGTACCTGGCGGCCAACAAGGGCGTGAAGTCGACCGGCAGTGCCGCGGTCGGACTCTCGATGGCCGGTGGCGCTGCCCTCGTGCTGTCGGCGCACCACCCCGACCAGTTCATCTACGCGAGCTCGATGTCGGGCTTCCTCAACCCGTCCGAGGGTTGGTGGCCAGGCCTGATCAACGTCTCCATGGGTGATGCTGGCGGCTACAAGGCCAACGACATGTGGGGACCGGCCGAGACCGATCCGGCGTGGAAGTACAACGACGCAATGGTGCAGATCCCGACGATCGTCGCCAATGGCACCCGCCTCTGGGTGTACTGCGGCAACGGCACACCGAGTGAACTGGGCGGCAACAACGTGCCCGCCAAGTTCCTCGAGGGCCTGACCATCCGCACCAACCGGACCTTCCAGCAGAACTACATCGCTGCTGGCGGCAAGAACGCTGTGTTCAACTTCCCGGACAACGGCACGCACGACTGGCCGTACTGGGGCGCGCAGCTGCAGCAGATGAAGCCCGACTTGCAGCGGGTGCTCGGAGCTACGCCGACGGCGCAGTAACCAGCGAAGTCTCGAGTCGACGGCGGTGATCCCCATGGGGTCGCCGCCGTCGGTCGTTTCCGGCGCGACCCGTCGCGGGGATGTGATTCACTACACGTCGGGCTGGGACGAACGTGCACATGGTGACTGGCGGCGAAAAGTTGAGGTTGGTATGAAGTTGCTCTCGAATTTGTTCCGGACGATGGGCGCGATCGCACTGGCCACGGCATTGTGGGTGGCCAGCCCGCAGGTCGCGAAGGCCGCGGGCGTCGAGTTCCTGCAGGTGCCTTCTGCGGCGATGGGGCGCGACATTCCGGTGGCGTTCCAGGCCGGCGGCCCCCACGCCGTCGTACTGCTGGACGCCTTCAACGCAGCCCCCGACGTCAGTAACTGGGTGGGCGCTGGCGCGTTCAACACCCTGGCGGGTAAGGGCATCTCGGTGGTCGCGCCCGCCGGTGGCGCCTGGAGCATGTACACCGACTGGGAGGCCGACGGCAGCAAGCAGTGGGACACCTTCCTGTCCAGCGAACTGCCTGACTGGCTGGCCGCGAACAAGGGCCTTGCCCCCAACGGGCACGGCGTCGTCGGCGCCGCCCAGGGCGGTTACGGCGCGATGGCGTTGGCGGCGTTCCACCCCGACCGGTACCGCTACGCAGGTTCCCTTTCCGGCTTCCTCACCCCGTCGTCCACGTCCATGAACGGTGCGATCACCGCGGGCCTGAACATCTTCGGCGGCTCCGACACCCAAGCCATGTGGGGCGCCGCGCAGTTGGGCCGCTGGAAGTGGCACGACCCCGACGTCCACGTGAACTTGCTCAACGACAACAACACTCGGCTGTGGGTGTACAGCCCGGCGGTCATGGAATGCGCGGATCCCCCGGCGATGATCGGCTACTGCGACCAGGCCGCGGGCAGCAACCGCACGTTCTATCAGCACTACCGCTCGGTGGGTGGCCACAACGGGCACTTCGACTTCCCGACTTCGGGTCAGCACAACTGGGGCAGCTGGGCGCCGCAGATCGGAGCGATGTCGGGCGACCTCGTCGCCGCCATCAAGTAAGCCGCCAGCAACGCGCGCACCGGGTTGCCGCGCGGCAGCCGGTACCTTGGAGGCGTGCGACTCGAGGTACGACGAACGGCGGAGCTGGCGACCTGTGCCGCGCTCTTGGCGTCGGGTTGCGCGATGGGTAACGGGGTCGTCGCAAGCATGGGAATGCCGCCCTCGGAGTCCGAGTCGGCCACCTCGGGAATTCAGTCGATCGCGCAGCCGCCCAACGGTGGCGAGCCCGCCCTCGTGGTTACCACGAAGCAGCGTGGCTACCTCGATGCGTTAACTGGCGCGGGGGTGCGGCCATCCAGTGAACTGGTGGCACTGAGCATCGGCTCGTACGTGTGTCAGGCTCGCGCCGCCCATCAGACCGATCAGGCGGTCTGGGATTTCGTGTTGCCGATGGTGCGTGGCGACGTGCGTGACTCAGGGGTCCGCTCGGCGGCTCCGCCTACCGGCGAGGTCAACTCGGTGACCGCCGACTACATTCGCATCGCGACTGACAAGCTCTGCTAGACGCGCGAGAAACTAGGAACCCACATCCATGGCAAACACCGGCCGCCGCAAGCGGCACCGCATCCTCGGCGTCGCCGCAGCCATCGCCGTGACGGTGCTCGTCGGCGTCGTGGTGGCCGCGCTCGTGGTGTGGATGCGCCAGCCCGCCAGCCCACCGCCATCGGCCAACGCGCCAGGCACGTCCATCCCCGGCGCCGTGCCACCCAGTTCGTCACCATCGAAGCCGCGGCCCGAGTTTCAGGACGCAAGTTGTCCGGACGTCCAGGTGATCTCGGTGCCTGGCACGTGGGAGTCCTCGCCGCAGATGGACCCGCTCAATCCGGTGCAGTTCCCGATCGCACTGCTGTTGAACGTGACAAATCCGCTGCGGGACGCCTTCGGCGCCGACCGGATGGCCGAGTGGACCACCCCGTACACCGCCCAGTTCCACAACCCCTTCTCGGCCGACAAACAGATGTCCTACAACGACAGCCGGAAGGAGGGCTTCGATGCCACGGTCAGGGCCATCACCGACATCAACAACCGCTGCCCGCTGACCAGCTTCGTGCTGTTCGGGTTCTCCCAGGGCGCAATCATTGCCGGTGACATCGCCAGCGACATCGGCAACGGCCGCGGACCCATCGATCAAGACCTCGTGCTCGGCGTGACGTTGATCGCCGACGGCCGCAGGCAGGACGGGGTCGGCCAGGACATCGGACCCAACCCCCCGGGGCAGGGTGCCGAGATAACGCTGCAGGAGGTTCCGACGCTGTCCCAGCTCGGCCTGACGATGACGGGTCCGCGTCCTGGCGGATTCGGTGCGCTCAACGACCGCACGAACCAGATCTGCGGCGCTGGCGATCTCATCTGCGCGGCGCCCGAAGGGGCCTTCTCCATCGTGAACCTGCCGCAGACACTCGAAACCCTCACCGGCGCGGCCGGACAGCCCGTGCACGCGATGTACAACACGCCAGACTTCTGGGTGCTCGACGGACAGACCTCGACGATGTGGACCAAGAACTGGGCGCAGGGCCTCATCGACAATGCGCCACATCCGAAGCACGGTTGAGTTACGCAGAGGTATCCGTCGGGTCCGGGATTTGTCGGCAACCGACTCGTCGCCTAACATTAAGAGAAATGTAAGAGCAGTAGTCGACGGCCCGCCTTGAGGTCCTGATCAGCACCCCTGACGGGGTGTCCGATGGTTGGTCCCGGAGTGGCCGCCTACTCCTCTGTACGATCTTGGGGTTTGGCGTTGCACCGTTCGTCGAACACTTGACGCTCAAGAAATGGGCACTGACAGGAGAGTGAAGAATGGGCTTCCACAACCCGTTCCTGAAGGACGGCCTACTTCGGTTTCCCGACAACGGCAGCGTCGTCAAGCACGTCGAGAAGTGGGCGAAGGTGCGCGGCGACAAGCTCGCCTACCAGTTCCTCGACTTCTCCACCGAGCGTGACGGGGTGGCCCGCGACCTGAACTGGGCGCAGTTCAGCCTCCGCAACCGCGCCGTGGCCGCACGCCTGCAGCAGGTCACACAGCCGGGCGATCGCGTGGCGATCCTGTGCCCGCAGAACCTCGAGTACATGGTGGCGTTCTTCGGCACCTTATATTCCGGTCGCATCGCAGTGCCGCTGTTCGATCCGGCCGAGCCAGGACACGTCGGCCGACTGCACGCGGTGCTCGACGATTGCCAGCCCACCGCCATCCTGACCACCACCGCCTCCGCGGAGGGCGTGCGGAAGTTCTTCCGCAGCCGTCCGGCCAAGGAGCGCCCCCGCGTCATCGCCGTCGACGCGGTGCCCGACGAGGTCAGCGCGACGTGGGAGCAGGTCCACGTCGACATCGAGACCGTCGCCTACCTGCAGTACACGTCCGGCTCGACGCGCATCCCGACCGGTGTCCAGATCACCCACCTCAACCTGGCCTCCAACGTGGTTCAGGTCATCGAGGCCATCGGCGGCGACGAGGGCGACCGCGGCGTGACATGGCTGCCGTTCTTCCACGACATGGGGCTCATCACGGCGATGGTGTCGCCGATGATCGGCCACTACGTCACGTTCATGACCCCGGCTGCCTTCGTGCGTAGGCCGGGACGGTGGATCCGTGAAATGGCGCGCAAGGAGGGTGACGTCGGCGGCGTCATCTCGGTGGCACCCAACTTCGCGTTCGACCACGCCGCCGCGCGTGGCGTGCCGAAGGACGGCGAGCCGCCCATGGACCTGTCCAACGTCAAGGCGGTGCTCAACGGCAGCGAACCGATCTCGGCGGCCACCGTGCGCCGGTTCAACGAGGCATTCAGCCCGTTCGGGTTCAATCCGAAGGCGATCAAGCCGTCCTACGGGCTGGCCGAGGCCACGCTGTTCGTGTCGAGCACCCCGGTGGACGAGCCGCCGAAGATCGTCTACGTCGACCGCGACGACCTCAATGCGCACCGCTTCGTCGAGGTCTCCGCGGACTCGCCGACTGCCGTCGCTCAGGCGTCGGCGGGCAAGGTGGGCGTGGCCGAGTGGGCCACCATCGTCGACGCCGAATCGGCCAGCGAGCTGCCCGACGGCCAGATCGGCGAGATCTGGATCAGCGGCCAGAACATGGGCACCGGTTACTGGGGCAAGCCAGAAGAGACCGTCGCGACGTTCCAGAACATCCTGAAGTCGCGCACCAGCCCGTCGCACGCCGAGGGCGCGACCGACGACGCGACCTGGGTGCGTACCGGCGACTACGGCGCGTTCTACGACGGCGAGCTCTACATCACCGGCCGCGTCAAGGATCTGGTGATCATCGACGGCCGCAACCACTATCCGCAGGACCTGGAGTACTCGGCGCAAGAGGCCAGCCGCGCGTTGCGGACCGGCTTCGTCGCGGCGTTCTCGGTGCCTGCCAACCAGCTGCCCGACGAGGTGTTCGCCAATGCGCATGCGGGCCTGAAGCGCGACACTGAGGACACGTCAGAACAACTCGTCATCGTCGCGGAGCGGGCGGCAGGCGCCAACAAGATGGACCTCGCGCCGGTGGCTGACGAGATCCGCGCCGCCATCGCCGTGCGCCACGGCGTCACCGTGCGCGACGTACTGCTCACGCCCGCCGGAGCGATTCCGCGGACGTCGAGCGGCAAAATCGGTCGCCGGGCCTGCCGCTCGGCCTATCTCGACGGCAGTCTGCGCAGCGGGAAGGTCGCCAACGACTTCCCCGACGCGGTGGACTGACGCGACCCAAGCCGCGCAGCGGCGGAAGAGTGAAAATGGCTGACGCAGAAGAGAATTCGCAGATCGAACCGGTGTCGCCGGAGGTTCCAGAGCCGCATCGCACCGACATGTCGGTGCCGGAGCTGCGGGCGTGGCTGCGCAACTGGATCGCCGACGCCACCGGACAGGCCCCCGACGGCATCGACGAGTCCGCGCCGATGGTCGAACTCGGTCTGTCGTCGCGTGACGCCGTGGCGATGGCCAGTGACATCGAGGACCTCACGGGCGTCACGCTGACGGCGACGGTCGCGTTCCGCCACCCGACCATCGAATCGCTGGCGACGGTGGTAGTCGAAGGCGAGCCGGAAGACGACACACCCGTCGACGAAGGGTTCGACTGGTCGCGTCATGCCGATGAGTCCGAAGAGGGCCTGCTGAACATCGCCATCATCGGCGTCGGCACCCGCTTCCCCGGCGACATGAACACCCCCGACGAGATGTGGAAGGCGCTGCTCGAGGGCCGCGATGCCACCTCCGACCTGCCAGAGGGCAGGTGGGAGGAGTTCCTCGTCGAGCCTCGCCTCGCCGAGCGCGTCGCCAGGGCTCACACCAAGGGCGGCTACCTCAGCGACATCAAGGGCTTCGACGCCGAGTTCTTCGCGCTGTCGAAGATGGAAGCCGACAACATCGATCCGCAGCAGCGGATGGCGCTCGAGCTGACGTGGGAAGCGTTGGAGCACGCCAGGATTCCGGCGTCGAGTCTGCGTGGCGAGAGCGTCAGCGTCTACGTCGGCAGTTCCAACAACGACTACATCTACCTGGGGCTGTCGGATCCGACGACCGCGCATCCGTATGCCATCACGGGTAACGCGAGTTCGATCATCGCCAACCGGGTGTCCTACTTCTTCGACTTCCGCGGTCCTTCGGTGTCGATCGACACGGCCTGCTCCAGTTCGATGGTCGCCGTCCACCAGGCCGTCAGGTCACTGCGCTCCGGCGAGTCCGACGTCGCGCTTGCCGGCGGCGTGAACGCTTTGATCACCCCGATGGTCACCATCGGATTCGACGAGGTCGGCGGCGTGCTGGCGCCGGACGGCCGGATCAAGTCCTTCTCGCAGGACGCCGACGGGTACTCCCGCTCCGAGGGCGGCGGCATGCTGGTGCTCAAGCGCGTCGCCGACGCCAGGCGCGACGGCGACGAGATCCTCGCCGTCATCGCGGGCAGCGCGGTCAACCACGATGGCCGGTCCAACGGACTGCTCGCCCCCAACCCCGACGCTCAGGCCGAGGTGCTGCGCAAGGCCTACAAGGACGCGGGCATCGACCCGCGCACCGTCGACTACATCGAGGCCCACGGCACCGGCACCATCCTCGGTGATCCCATCGAGGCCGACGCGCTGGGCCGCGTCGTCGGCAAGGGCCGCGCCGCCGACCGGCCCGCGCTGCTCGGTGCGGTGAAATCCAATGTGGGACACCTGGAATCGGCTGCTGGTGCAGCAAGCCTCGCCAAGGTGGCGCTGTCGCTCAAGAACGACAAGCTGCCGCCGTCGATCAACTATGCGGGGCCCAACCCGTACATCGACTTCGAGCGCATCCACCTCAAGGTCAACGACACGGTCTCGGACTGGCCGCGCTACAGCGGGCACGCCATCGCCGGCGTTTCGGGCTTCGGCTTCGGCGGGGCGAATGCCCACCTGGTGCTGCGCGAGGTGCTGCCAAGCGACCTCGTCGAACCCGAACCCGAGCTCGCGCCCGTTGCAGCGCAGGCCACGCCGGACGCCGACGCCGTCTACGTGGGCGGCGTCAAGATGGACGAGTACGGCGAGTTCATCGATGACACAGACGACTACGGCGACCCGGCCTTCACCGCCGCGACATTCGACGACGAGCCCGATCTGCCTGGCCTGACGGACGAGGCGCTGCGTCTGCTCGAGGTCGCCCGCGAAGAGTTGGCCGCCGAGCTCGACGCCGCCGAAGAACCCGCCAAAACACTGGTGCCGCTGGCTGTTTCGGGGTTCCTGACCTCACGCAAGCGCACCACGGCTGCTGAACTCGCCGACTGGATCGACGGTCCGGAGGGCCGGGCGAGTTCGCTCGAGTCGATCGGCCGGTCGTTGTCGAGGCGCAACCACGGTCGCTCCCGTGCGGTGGTGCTGGCCCACGACCACGACGAGGCGGTCAAGGGGCTGCGGGCGTTGGCCGAGGGCAAGCAGACCCCGCTGGTGCTCGCCGCCGACGGGCCCGTCACCAACGGACCGGTGTGGGTGCTGGCCGGATTCGGCGCACAGCATCGCAAGATGGGCAAGAGCCTGTACCTGCGCGACGAGATCTTCGCCGAGTGGATCAACAAGGTCGATGCGCTGGTGCAGGACGAGCTCGGCTACTCCGTCGTCGAGCTCATCCTGGACGATTCGCAGGACTACGGCATCGAGACCACGCAGACCGTCATCTTCGCGATTCAGGTCGCGCTCGGCGAACTGCTCAAGGCGCACGGAGCGAAACCCGGTGCACTCGTTGGGCAGTCGCTCGGTGAAGCCGCGGCGGCGTACTTCTCCGGGGGCCTTTCGCTGGCCGACGCCACCCGTACCATCTGCTCGCGCGCCCATCTGATGGGCGAGGGCGAGGCCATGTTGTTCGGCGAGTACATCCGCCTGATGGCGCTCGTCGAGTATTCCGCCGACGAGATCAAGACGGTCTTCTCGGACTACCCCGACCTCGAGGTCTGCGTCTATGCGGCGCCGACGCAGACGGTCATCGGTGGCCCACCGGATCAGGTCGACGCGATCATCGCCAGGGCCGAGTCGGAGGGCAAGTTCGCCCGCAAGTTCCAGACCAAGGGTGCCAGCCACACTCAGCAGATGGACCCGCTGCTCGGTGAACTCGCGGCCGAGTTGCAGGGCATCGAGCCGCGGCCGCTGCAGACGCCCTACTTCTCGACCGTGCACGAGGGCGGCTACCTCCGCCCCGGCGGCGAGCCGATCCACGACGTCGACTACTGGAAGAAGGGTCTGCGGCACAGCGTGTACTTCACGCACGGCATCCGCAACGCGGTCGACAACGGCCACACCACCTTCCTGGAGTTGGCGCCGAATCCCGTGGCGCTCATGCAGGTTGGGCTCACCACCGCATCGGCGGGCCTTCATGACGCACAGCTGATCGCGACGCTGGCGCGCAAGCAGGACGAGGTCGATTCGATGACCACGGCCATGGCGCAGCTGTTCGTGCATGGCCATGACCTGGACTTCCGCACCCTGTTTTCGCGTGGCGAGTACGCCCACATCCCGCCGACCCGATTCAAGCGCAAGCCGCACTGGCTCGAGGCCAGGTTCTCCGCGGACGGCTCGGCGCTCGCTCCGGGCGCACACGTCGCCATGCCCGACGGCAGGCACGTGTGGGAGTTCGCGCCGCGCACTACCCCTGATCTCGTTGCGTTGGTGAAAGCCGCTGCCACGCAGGTACTTCCGGATGCCAAGGTCACGGCTTTCGAGCAACGCGCGGTACCTGCTGATGACGGCAGGCTGGTGACCACGCTGACGCGTCACCCAGGCGGCGCGACAGTGCAGGTGCATTCGCGCATCGGCGAGTCGTTCACGTTGGTCTACGAAGCGATCGTCACCCGCGGCGGCCAGGCGACCGCATTGCCGACGGCTGTCGGAGCCGGCACCGCCGTCGCGGCATCGGCGGCCCCGGCCGTGGAAGAGCTCGACGAACCCGAAGACGATGCAGCCATCCTGCAGGACAACCTCACCGCGGGCGCGGGGCTTGCGGCGGGCTTCAAGAAGTGGTCGGCCTCCTCCGGCGAGCCCATCGCGCAGCGGCTGGGCACCATCGTCGGCAGCGCCATGGGCTACGAGCCCGAGGACCTGCCGTGGGAGGTGCCACTGATCGAGCTTGGCCTGGATTCGCTGATGGCCGTTCGCATCAAGAACCGCGTCGAGTACGACTTCGACCTGCCGCCGATTCAGCTGACGGCAGTCCGCGACGCGAACCTCTACGCCGTCGAGAAGCTCATCGAATACGCCATCGAGCACCGCGACGAAGTTCAGGAGCTTGCGGACGTTCAGAAGACGCAGACCGCCGAAGAGATTGCCGCGGCCCAGGCCGAGCTGATGGGTGGGGCCACGACCGTGGCCGAACTCGAGGAGCGGCTCGCGCAGAAGACGGCCGAAGCCGAGGCGCCCGTCGAGACCGAAGCGCCAGTGGAAGTGCTCGAAATCCCGCCGCCACCAACCAATCCGGGCGGACCATCGACGTCCGACACCAAGCCGACCGCGGCGGGTGCGGCGGCTGGGGTATTGAACCAGCAGGCCGTTGCGGACGCGCTCAATTCCGACGTCCCGCCTCGCGACGCCGCCGAGCGCGTCACGTTCGCGACGTGGGCGATCGTCACCGGCAAGTCGCCTGGCGGCATCTTCAACTCGCTGCGGGCGCTGTCCGACGACGAGGCGCAGAAGATGGCGCAGCGGCTCTCCGAGCGCGCCGAGGGCACCATCACTGCCGACGACGTCAAGAAGGCCAAGACCATCGAAGAACTCGCCACCACGGTGCGCGAATTCCTCGAGGCGGGTGAGCTCGACGGCTTCGTGCGGACCATCCGTCCAAAAGCGGCAGGTCCGGAGGGGGAAGCCCAGGTTCCGGTGTACGTATTCCACGCGGCAGGCGGATCGACGGTGGTTTACGAACCGCTGCTGAACCGGCTCCCGGCGGCCACGCCGATGATCGGCCTGGAGCGCGTCGAGGGGTCCATCGAGGAACGCGCCGCGCAATACGTGCCGAAGCTGTTGGAGCTCAACGGCTGGGCGGGCGGGGAAACCAGGGGCAAGCCGTTCGTGCTGGCCGGCTGGTCGTTGGGTGGCGCATTGGCGTACGCCTGCGCGATCGGGCTCAAGGCGGCAGGCGCCGACGTGTCGCTCGTCGGCCTCATCGACTGTGTCCGGCCGGGTGAGCCGATCCTCCACACCAAGGAGGAGACCAGGAAGCGCTGGGACCGCTACGCGAAGTTCGCGGAGAAGACGTTCAACGTGGAGATCCCCGAGATCCCCTACGAGCATCTGGAAACCCTCGACGACGCCGGGCAGGTGCAGTTCGTGCTCGACATGGTCAGTCAGAGCGGCGTGCAGATCCCCGGCGGCATCGTCGAGCATCAGCGCACGTCGTACCTGGACAACCGCGCGCTGGACACGGTCGACATCAAGCAATACGACGGGCACGTGGTGCTCTACCTGGCCGATCGGTATCACGACGACGCGATCACGTTCGAACCCGCTTACGCCACCCGCGCGCCGGACGGCGGCTGGGGCGAATTCGCGTCGGACCTCGAAGTCGTGGCCATCGGGGGCGAGCACATCCAGGCCATCGACGAGCCGTACATTGCGAAGGTTGGCGCACACATGAGCCAGGCGATCAACAAGATCCAGAGCGACATCCAGAGCGACGAGGAGCAATAGCCGCGTGACCGCAGAAGCAGCCCTCCCGCCAAGCCCGCCTGCCACCACGGCAGAGAAGCTGGCCGAGCTCCGCGAGAAGTTGGAACTGGCCCGCGACCCGGGCGATGAGAAGGCAAAGGCGCGCCGCGACAAGAAGGGCATCCCTTCGGCCAGGCAGCGTATCTACGAGCTGCTGGACCCCGGCACCTTCTTCGAGATCGGTGCGTTGGCGAAGACGCCCGGTGACCCGAACGCGTTCTACGGTGACGGCGTCGTCACCGGTCACGGCGCCATCAACGGTCGCCCCGTCGGGGTTTTCAGCCACGACCAGACGGTCTTTCAGGGCTCGGTCGGGGAGATGTTCGGCCGCAAGGTCGCCCGACTCATGGAATGGGTGGCGATGGTCGGCTGCCCGATCATCGGCATCAACGATTCGGCGGGCGCTCGCATCCAGGACACCGCGACGTCGCTGGCCTGGTACGCCGAACTCGGCAGGCGGCACGAGATGCTGCGCGGCCTGGTGCCGGAGATCTCGCTGATCTTCGGCAAATGCGCAGGCGGAGCGGTCTATTCGCCGATCCAGACCGACCTCATCGTCGCGGTCCGCGACCAGGGCTACATGTTCATCACCGGGCCCGACGTCATCAAGGACGTCACCGGCGAGGACGTGACCTTCGATGAGCTCGGCGGTGCCGACGTGCAGGCGCAGCGCGGCAACATTCACAAGGTGGTCGAGAGCGAGACTGCGGCTTACCAATACGTGCGCGACTACTTGAGCTTCCTGCCCGCCAACCACTTCGACGACCCGCCGATCGTCAATCCCGGTCTGGAGCAGGAGCTCACGCAGCACGACTACGAACTGGACACGATCGTGCCGGACGCCGACAACATGGCGTACGACATGCACGAGGTGCTGCTGAGGATTTTCGACGACGGCGACGTGTTCGAGATCGCCGACCAGCGCGGCCCAGCCATGATCACCGCGTTCGCGCGCGTCGACGGCCATCCGGTCGGAGTGCTCGCCAACCAGCCGATGGTGCTGGCGGGCGCGGTTGACAACGAGGCCTCGGACAAGGCGGCCAGCTTCATCCGGTTCTGCGACTCGTTCAATCTGCCACTGGTATTCGTTGTCGACACCCCGGGTGCGTTGCCGGGAGTCGAGCAGGAGAAGGGCGGCATCATCAAGCGCGGTGGGCGGTTCTTCAACGCCATCGTGGAGGCCGACGTCCCGAAGGTGACGGTCATCGTGCGCAAGGCCTACGGCGGCGGGTACGCGGTGATGGGCTCCAAGCAGCTGTCCGCGGACCTGAACTTCGCGTGGCCGACGGCGCGCATCGCGGTGATCGGCGCAGAGGGTGCGGCGCAGTTGCTGGTGAAGAGATTCCCCGATCCGACTTCGCCCGAGGTGCAGAAGATTCGCAAGGACTTCATCGAGGGCTACAACCTCAACCTGGCCACGCCGTGGATCGCGGCCGAGCGCGGCTACATCGACGGCGTCATCGAGCCGCATGAGACCCGGCTGCTGCTGCGGAAGTCGCTGCGGCTGCTGCGGGACAAGCAGAACTTCCCGAAAGTGCTGCGGAAGCACGGCCTGCTCCCGATCTAGCGCTAGCCGGGCTACCTTTGTCCGGTGGCGCCCGACCCGCACTCGACGGCATTCGACCCGGAACTGCTGCGGGAGGCCGTCACTAGACGGCTGTATCGCCGCTCGGCCGTCACGGGGCAGGTCACCTTGCCCGCGGTGCCGGGCATGCTCGACGAATACGTGGCGATGTGCGCCAAACTCTTTGTGGGCGTGGGTAGGGCCTTCACGGACTCCGAACTCGACCACCTCAGGGAGGTGCTCGCCGATCAACTGGCGCAGGCCTACGCAGCGTCTCCGCGTTCGACCATCGTCATCTCCTACGAAGCGCCCGTCGGCACCGTGTTGAACTACCTCGTCAAGGCCGAATGGTGGACGGTCGAAGGGGCTTACGAGAACTGGATCGGAACCCGCGAGCCGCCGCTGTTCGGGGCCGACCCCGACGCCCTGGTGTGGACGTTGTCGAGCGAAGCAGCCGATCCCACAACGCATCCGGTGCTCGATGTCGGCGCGGGCACCGGGCGCAACGCACTGGCCCTTGCCCGACGCGGACACCCGGTCGACGCGATCGAGTCGACGCTCAAGTTCGCCGAAATGATTCGCACCGACGCGGACCGCGAGGCGCTGAACGTGCGCGTCATCGAACGTGACGCCTTCGCCGAGCTCGCCGAGCTTCGACGGGACTATCAGCTAATCGTGCTCTCCGAGGTGGTTAACGACTTCAGGACCCCGCAGCAACTGCGGGCCATCTTCGAACTCGCCGCCGACCGCCTTGCGCCAGGCGGGCGGCTGGTGTTCAATGCCTTCCTGGCGCGGCCCCCGTACGTCCCAGACGATGCCGCGCTCGAACTCGGACAGCAGTGCTACACATCGATTTTCACGCGAGCCGAGCTCAGGGCCGCCGCCTCCGAATTGCCGCTGCGGTGGATCTCCGACGACTCGGTGTACGAGTACGAGCGGTCGCATCTGCCGGAAGGCGCGTGGCCGCCCACGAGTTGGTACGCAGATTGGGTCAGCGGGCTGGACGTGTTCGACGTGCCGCGTGAGCAATCACCCATCGAGCTGCGCTGGCTCGTCTACCAGAAGCTGAGCGACTAGCTCCTAGACGCTCACGATGGTGCCCGCGGTGGGGTCGACCTTCCCGTCGAGCAGTTCGAGGTAAGCCCGTCGGATGTCGTCCTCACCGGAGATGCGCTCGACGCGAAGCCATCTCGAGGCCCACTCCGCGAACGGACCCCACGCGTCGGCGACGTTCTGGTCGAGCGTGGCGGTGCCCCAGTCTCTGCCGCGCTTGGTGATGCGGTCGGGCGCGAAGAAGAACACGGGGCTCGGGCCCGCGAGTTCGGCTGCGCCAGGGGCCATCTGGGTCCAATGGGTCGCGCCGACGGTGGAACTGTGGGCGAGCCGGTCACCGTAGTGGGCGTGCACGTCGGTGCGGACGCCGCCGTCCCCGGAGATGTCGACGTAGACCGCCCGCTCCCCGGGGAGTTGGGCAACGTCGTCGTACAGCACCACCGAGTCGTACACGTTCAACCCCTCGACGAACTCGCGGTTGCCCGCCGAGGTCAGGCCGACGACCTCGATGCCGTCGCGCTTGGCCAGTAGGTAGGCGGCGATGATCGCGGTCTTCGACGAGGCGCTGGAGATCACGATGGTGTCCGCACCGAAGAACTCCTCGTCGGCGAGGAGGTCATCGATCAGGAATGAGGTGAAGAAGAGCGGGAAGAAGATGACGTGCTCGGCCTCGCGGTCGGCCGAATAGACGGGGTCGGTCTCGACGTTGCGGTAACCCTGGTAGGCCGAGGGCAGCTGAGCCCGGTGCGGGGCGCCGTCGACGAAGCCCTTCTCGTTGACGCGTGTTGGCGCCACCAGCAGATGGCTGGCGCAGGGCAGGTAGCCGTAGACACGCAGGCCCTGCGGGAGCCCGCTGTTGCGTGACTCTTCGACGTGCGCGTAGCCCCAGACGTTCAGCTTCCCCCAGTCGGGGTCCGACGCCGGGAAGAAGTCCCAGTACTTCATGGTGTCGCCGAATACGGCGTAGGTGATGTTGTTGGCGGTCAATCCGAAGGATTCGATCGCTAGCAACGCTTCACCCTCGCCGGGTGACGGCGGGTCGGCGGTGACGAATCGGCTTTGATGGAGATCCTTGCGGTTCAGCTCGAAGTCCACGCGCCCAGCGTATGCGCTACCAATTGCTTGGCGCGTAGTCCTTCAGGAAGCACCCGTACACGTCCTCGCCGGTCTCCCCGCGCACGATCGGGTCGTACACCCGGGCGGCGCCGTCGACGAGGTCGAGCGGGGCATGGAACCCTTCGTCGGCGAGCCGCATCTTGGTCGGGTGCGGGCGCTCGTCGGTGATCCAGCCGGTGTCCACCGCGGTCATGAGAATGCCGTCCTGCTCAAGCATTTCGGCCGCGCTGGTACGGGTGAGCATGTTCAGCGCGGCCTTCGCCATGTTGGTGTGCGGGTGTCCGGGGCCCTTGTAGGCGCGGCTGAACTGACCTTCCATCGCCGAGACGTTCACGACGTACTTGCGCCGTGCGGGCGACGCGGCCATCGCTGGGCGCAGTCTGCTGATCAGAATGAAGGGCGCGGTCTGGTTGCACAGCTGCACTTCCAGCAGCTCCATCGCGTCGACCTCGTGCACGCGTTGCGTCCAACTGTTGATCGAGGCGGTGTCGGGCAGCAGCCCGCCCGCGTCGATGGCGGTGCCCGCGGCGATCCGGTCGGGCGTTGCACTGCGGGCGGTGAGGGCCAGTTCGGTGACCGGAGGGCAGGAGCGAAGCGACCCGGGAATTGACGGCGCGTGCGGCGTCTGGTGCTCGGCGAGGCTTCCTGCGAGCGCGGCCGGGTGGGCGTCGCTGACGTGGTCGAAGGTGATGACGTCGACGAGTGCCGGTGGCGGCGTGCGCTCCGCCTCGACGAGCGCGGCGTAGGAACCGGGGGAGCGACGCACCGTCTGCGCCGCATTGTTGATCAGGATGTCCAGTGGACCTCGCTCGGCAACGGTGTCGGCCAGTGCGACGACCTGAGCCGGGTCGCGGAGGTCGACGCCCACGATGCGCAACCGGTCCAGCCACGCGGCGCTGTCCTCCATGGCGGCGAATCGGCGCACGGCATCGTTCGGGAAGCGGGTGGTGATGGTCGTGTGCGCGCCGTCGCGGAGCAACCTCAGCGCGATGTACATGCCGATCTTGGCGCGGCCGCCGGTGAGCAGGGCGCTGCGGCCGGTGAGGTCGGTGCGCGCATCCCGCTTGGCCTGGTTGAACGCCGCGCACTCCGGACAGAGTTGGTGGTAGAACGCGTCGACCACGGTGTAGCGGTTCTTGCACGTGTAGCAGGCTCGCGAGCGCAGCAGCGTGCCCGCCGAGGCGCCGACCGCGGTGGACACAAGTGGCAGGCCCTGCGTCTCGTCGTCGATGCGACCGGGCGCACCGGTGGCGGTGGCTGCGGTCACGGCGTGGTCGGCGGCGGAGACCGCATCCCGCTTGGCGTGGCGGCGGGCCAGCTTGACCGACTTCCACAAGCCCGCGGTGGCGCGGCGCACCGCGACGGCATCGGGGTGCTCAGGGGGCAGCGACTCGATGTCGGACAGCACCTGCAGACAGGTGTTGAGCTTGTCGGGGTCGATCGCGGTCACCTGGGAAGAGTACTGGCGTCGTCGGCAAACGCCCTCCTCATGTTGAGCAAACCCTCCTCACGCCAGGCCAGGTAGGCCCATAGCGCGACGATGAGCGGCAACGGACCAAACGCCGCCCACCAGCGCGCCGACGGCGGCAGCAGGTCGGCGATGAGCTCCGCCCGTGGCGTCCCATCCACGAAGGGGGGCAGCCAGTCGTTCAGCAGGATCTCGAGCATCCGGGTTGTCTCGAACGGCCCGATCACCGTCGACAACGACCACCCGATCACCGCGATCAGCAGCGCCCACGGCCAGGCCAACAGCAGCGACTGGTCATCGACGATGTCGGCCGCACAGCGGATGGATTCGGCGAGAAACGCGATCGACAACGCCACCACGAGGCATGCCACCTGGGCGGTCAGCAGGTCGTCGAGCACGCTGGTGGCGCGTTCGGGCCCCGTGCTGCGGGGAAGTCCGATGGCGACCGAAAGCAAGCCAGCCACCACGGCAAGCAATGCAATGCGTCCGGTGAGGTCTTCGATCCGGTAAAAGGATTCGAGCATGGTCCGGATGACGAGCTTGGAAGCCGCCCGTGGGCGGGTGCGGTACAGGCCCATGACGACGACCCCCGACAGCACGTTGGCCGTCAGCCAGGCCACCACCGCGGCACAGATCGCGGTCAGCGCGAACGAACCCGCCAGTGGAATCAGCACGGCGTCGGTTTCGGCGCTGCTACGCACGACGATCAGCGGCACCACACCGATGGCGAGCACCCCGACCAGCCCGAGCACCAACGGGATGCTGAAGACCGTGACATCGCCTGCGTCCAGATCGGGCTCGCGCTCGCGGACCGCGGCGAGCTCCTTCGACAGCGCCGAACGCGCGTTCCTGAACGACATCTTGGCCGGCACCACGTGATGGTAGGCCGGGCCGGCGTCGCGGTTACGCCTTCGAGCGGCGGTGCGCACCCGGTTCGCGGCGGTGGGCGCCGGTGCTCCCGTTGGCGAGGCTGCGAAGGGCGTGGGAGAGCTTCTGCGTCGCGGGTTGCTGCGTGGCGGGCTTCTTGCCCGCCGCCGGGGCCTTCCGCGCGACCGCAAGCGGAGAGGGCTGATGGACTGAGCCGCGAATGTCCTTCACCGCGGTGTTCACCGCGGCCGTGACGAAACCGCTCGCCGTCTTGAGCGACGCGGCCGCAGCGGCGCCACCGGCGGCGAGCGCCACGCCAGGGTTGCCGGTGTCCGCCAGTTCGGTGGCGGTGACGTTGGCCGTGTGGACCCCGCCTTCCAATAGGAACTCGCCCGCCTGGAACGCGACGGCGACGGGGATGCTCACGCCGGCGACGGCCACGTCCTCCAGCACCCCTTGAGCGCCGGTTGGCAGGTTGGAGGGCGGGTCCGTCGCCGGTTGATTGAGGGCCTCGAGGATCTTCTCCCTGGCGGTCTGGACGGCGCCGGGCAGTTGGCCCGGCCGCAGGAAGGACTCGCCGACATTGATGGCCTGGACCACCGTGACCTGCAGGGTCTTGCCGACCGCCTTGGGTACGACGATGAACACGTCGGGCGTGATGATGCCGGTCGTGGCGATGTCGGCGGGGCTGGTCACCGATTCCGCTGCCGCGCCGACGGCCTTGAGCAATGAGCCCGATGGAAGCGCTGCGAGGAATCTCAACGGGGCCTCGGCCGCGCCGATCGGAACTGTGGTGACGAGCTGCACGATGGACGGGCAGATCAGCCCGCAGAACGTCAACTGATTGCGCAGGAAGGCCGCGGGGATCGCGCCGAGCGGCACCGAGTCGGCGGCGAGCCGGACGTCTGGTGCGGCGGGCCGCTCTGGCGGTGGTGCAGACGGCGTAATGGCAAGTGCCCCAATGCTTGCCGCGACGCCAACAGTCATCAACGAGTTCATGTCACCTTCCCGGGCATGTCGTGGGGTTCACCATTGACAACGACGTAGGCCTTGCTTGCGTTCAAGGCCGGGCGGAATTCGAGGCGTTGCGGCGATACTGGGCACCGATGATCGCGACCTCGGAGGGGAACTAGACGGTGTTGATCGGTGTACTGGCCGCGCTGCTGGCATGTTTCGGCTACGGCACCGCGTCGGTCCTTCAGGCCTATGGTGCGCGCCGCTCGGCCGCCAAGGAGGCGGCCAGCGGAACGGGCACCTTGGTCACCGCGACCGGCGCCCCGACTCTGACGGCGACCATTGCCGCCGCGCTGACTCCGGCATTCATCTGCGGGATGCTGCTTGACGGCATTGGCTTCCTGGGAAGCGTCGTCTCGGCCCGGCTGATCCCGCTGTTTCTGTCGCAGACGATCATGAGCGCCAACCTGGTGGTGACGGCGGTGCTCGGCGTCATCGTGCTCGGAGTGCGGTTGCACACCAGGGACTGGGTGGCCATCGTCGCGGTGGTGTTGTCCCTATGTGTCCTGGGCGCCACTGCGGGTCACACTGGCGAGGGCAACTCGGCGCCCGCCGTGCACTGGGGTGTGCTGGTTGGCGCGGTGGTGCTGCTCGCGATTGGCATCGTGCTGATCCGGCTGCTCGGCGCACGCGCGGCGATCCCGGCCGGCTTGGTCGCCGGGCTGCTGTTCGGGGCGATGGCGATCGCGGTGCGCATACTCGCTGGGGTCGACCCGTTCCGGCTGGGCGTCGTGCTGGCCGACCCGGCATCGTGGACCATCGCAATCGCAGGCGTCGGGGGCTTCTACCTGTTTACGGTGGCGCTGCAGATCGGTTCGGTCAACGGTGCGGCCGCGGCGCTCGTCGCCGGTGAGACGGTGGTGCCTGGAATCGCAGGCGTCGTCCTACTCGGTGACACCACCGCACCCGGACTCGGCTGGTTGATGGTGGTGGCCTTCGTCGGCGCCGTGGCGGGGGCGGTGGCCGTGGCCGTCTTCGGCGCCGAGCAGAACGCCGATGCCAAGCGTTAGCGGGTGGCGTGGCCCAACACGTGGGCGCCGTAGCCAATGCCCGCGACGGCCGCGAGCGCGCGGGTGCGGCGGTGTGTGATGCCCAGTCCCACTGCGGTTCCGACAGCGCCGTTGAGGTAGGTGTGAAGCCGGGCCCGCCGCGGTGACCGGCCACGCGTCAGCGGTGCGAACAGCCGCGGGTTGGTGAAGTGTGCGGCGCCGACTCCGGCCAGCGTGAGTCCGGCGATTCGTGCCGCGCCACCGCGGTGTGTGCTCACGTTTCCTCCATGCCGTGCGACCCGGCCGTGGACTTGGTCGACGTGTCGCTGACCTTCGCGTGCCGTGGGATCAGCGCAATCAAGGCCGCCGCGCCGAGCAGGACCAGACTGCCTGCGGCGACGCGGCGCCATACGATCGCCGACCGGCACTGGCCGGTGTAGTCGGTGCTTGTCGTCGGGCCCGCGGCGTCGTCAGCACGGGTGGCCTGGTCGTAATCCGCCTGCAACCCAGTCCCGCACCCGATGTGAAACCCCCACCGGTCATAAGCGGCCAAATGGACCTGCCACTGCAGCGCAATGACGCCGGCCAGGATCACCGCGGCCGCGATCACACCGATGGTGAACCGGTCACGCAAGACTTCAACCCACTTCATCGTTCGTCCCGAATTCTGCGCGTTCAGTTCATTGCGCCCAGGATGGGCTCCGACTCGACGAGGCCTTCGTCGCTGGGCGCGGCGCCCTCGCCGAACACGCGCGCCGCTTGCCGCGCACGTAGGTCTCGATGGGCGACGGCAGGCGCTTCGAAGCCATAGCGCACTTGAGCTTCGGCCGGGGTCAGCGTTTGCGAGTTGACCGGCGGCACACCGAGTTTGATGGGCGCGACGACAGGATAGGTCATCGGGGCCAGCACCTTCAAAAACGCCAACTCGGCATGCGGACTGATGCTGAGCAGGTGGAAGCCCACCCAAAGGATCGGCCGGACGACAACGTCGATGAACCTAGGCTGGTCGATGCCGCTCATCTCACGCATCCAGCGGGGCATCGTGGCGATCGACCCCGCCCGCAGGGTCCCCGTCACCAAGCCTGCGACGAAGCGGGCCGGCTTGGGCATTCGCGGGAGCATCACGTCGGCGTCGAGCAGGTGATTCATCGCCGACACCGCAATTGGGCTGGCCGCCAACTGCGGCCGCATGGCTTCGAAGTACTCCCGAATGCCCTCCCGAGTGCGGGGCACGTCGGCCGGATCGCACGTCTGCAGCTCGGCCGCGACGGCGCACTCGTCCCAGTAGCGTGCCTCGTCCTGCGCGGAGAGTGGTCCGGGCCCGTACTTCTCGTAGGCGTAGAGGATCGAATGCCATGCGGTGAGGTGTATCCACAGTTGTGAGGCCGGATCGTTGGCGTCATAGCGTCCGCCTCCGTACGGCTCGTTGCCGATGGCCTTTGAGTGAATTTTCACCAGAACATCAGCAGCAGTGGAGGTTTCCCGTGAGCCGCCAAAGGCCACCAGCGCAAAGTAGTGCAGTGTGCGGTCATAGCGGGTACGGGGCCGCTTGTAGATGTCGTGGGTCTTGTCCACCGCGGCAACGAGATTGGGATCAAGTTCTTCGACCACCACCGCACGCTGGAAGCCGATCGACACGCTGGTGGGGTATCCCCACACCTTCCACGCGATCGAGTCGGGGCCGAAGAACCCGTAGTCTTCGTGGGGCACAGGCTGGTGGCCGCGGGGAATTCGGCGTGTCACTGCGCGCAGGCGGCCTCGTGTGGGAAAACGTGTCATCGATCTTCCTTCTCCTCGCGTGAGTAAACGGGTGTCGGGGTTAGGCGGCGGCAGCGAACGCCTGGCACACCATGCGTCCGTAGAGTCTGCCGAGTTCCTCGGCGTCGTAAGCGGTGTCGGGGTCCAGAAGGGAGCGGGCCGCGGCAACCGATGACGACACCAGGAACTCGACGAGGATCGGCAGTTTCGCCTCGATGTCGTCCATCGACCACCACTTGGTCAACACCGGGCGAATCCACGTCGCGGCGGCCTCGGCCAGTTGCCCGCGGACACGGGTGAAGCGGTCGGCCACGGCGGCGTCGGGGGTGGCGAACAGCACCCGCCATGAGTTTGGCCGGTTCGTCACCACCCGTAGCAAGGCCTGAAACCCGGCGATGAAGGCATCTTCGGGAGTGTCGCCTTGCGCGGAGTACAGGGACTCCACCAGCCCCTCTCGCAACGCCGCCGTTTCCCGCTTGAGCAGCGCGCTCAAGATATCGATCCGGTCGGCGAAGCAGGCGTACACCACCGGCCGGGTGACTTTCAGGCGCTTTGCGATGGCGCCGATGGTGACCTCGCCGACGCCCTGTTCGACGGCGATCACCAGCGCCGCGTCCAGTACCTGGGGGCGACGGCGGTCAGGACCCAGATGGGCGGCGCGGGCTCGCGGTGCGCGTTTGCTGAGCACGGGCATGGAGCGAACCTAACACGCTTTGCTACATGTGTGAAGCTTTTTCATGCATGACTGTAGGAAATTCCTTCAATATTGTAGCTTTTCAGCAGGCAGCTAACCGCCTGCGCGGCCGACCTAGCGGGCGTTGAGTGCGACGGCGGCGCGCACGAGCGCCGTGAACGACTTGTCGTCGAACTCGTCGCCCTCGCCGATGTCGATGGCGCGCCGGGTGTTGCCGCCCAAGCTCGAGTTGAACAGCCCAGTCGGGTCGTCCAGGGCGGCGCCGTTGGCGAACGTCACCTTGACCTTGTCCTTGTATGTCTCACCGGTGCAGATCATTCCGTCGTGATACCAGGTTGGAACGCCTCGCCACTTCCACTCCTCGACCACGTCGGGGTCGGCCTGCTTGATCAGCTTTCGGATCCGCGCCAGCACGTCGCCACGCCAGTCGGCCAACTCCTTGATCCGCCCGTCGATCAGCTGGGCGGGTGTCTCGCTCGTCGTCATGCTGGTACCTCGTTGATGCGGATCAGCGTGCCCGCGGGATCGCGGACGGCGCAGTCGCGCACACCGTACGGCTGCTCGGTTGGCTCCTGGACGATCTCGGCGCCGCTCGCTTGCAACCGGTCGAAGGTGCCGTCGAGGTCTGGGGTGGCGAAGGTGATGATCGCGTAGGTGCCCTTGGCCATCATCTCGGCGATGATGCGGCGTTCGTCGTCGGTGGTGCCGGGGTAGGCGGCGGGCGGATGCAGAACGATCGAGGTACCAGGCTGATTCGGGGCACCGACCGTGATCCAGCGCATCTTGCCGCCACCGACGTCGAGGCGAACCTCGAAGCCGAGAATGTCGCGATAGAACGCCAGCGAGGCTTCCGGATCGTCGTGCGGCAGGAACGTGTTGTGAATCGTGATGTCCATGGGTTTCACGCTAGGGGCAGTGCGGTGGCGGACGCTTCTCGATTCCTGATCGATGCCGCCGAACGCGTTCAACCGGCGGCGATGAACGGGCTGATGGCGTCGCGCGCGAACTGGATGACGTTGACCGACGGATTCCCATCCGGGTAGCTCACCGTGGCGAGCAGATTCGCGCCCGCGTCGACGAAGTCCCCGTCGGCGCGACCCTGGTGCGTCGTCGAGGTCACCAGGATGATGCCCGAAGTACCGGCTTGCTTCGCGAGCGGCACCGAGAACTGCGCGTTCTGCACCGTGCTGTTGGCCCTGTCTTCGGTGATGATTCTGTTGGCTGGAAAAGCGAACAGCTGCAAGAGGTTTCGCATCTGCTCGGCTTCGGTGTGGCCGTTCTGCGGGTTGCCGCCGGTGACGATGATCGGGGACTGGGGAAAGAACTGGGCGACGGTCAGTCCCGTGAGTACGCGGCGGCGAAGGATCGTACGCATCGTGCCGTCCGGGTTCAGTCCGTATCCCAGGATGACGATGGCAGGCCTGGTGAAGTCCTTTACTTGGGGGACAGCCTGGGCGGAGGTGGGGCTGAGGCCACCGAGGGCGATGACGACGGCGAGCATCGAGACAAGGGCTTTCGAATTCCACCGGCCGCGCATTCGTCCTCCACAACTGCAGTGACAGACGAGGTTGATGTTACTGGTGGTGCTGCGGCTGCGAAACCCCGCTGCTTGCCCCGCGCGAGATTGGGCTCAGGTAAGTGGCCACTCGCACGTTCGTTACCTGGCTTCAATCTCGCGGTCTTCCGACCGTGGGCAGTGCCGGCTCGGCGTCGGAATTCCTGACGGGCCGGGTTACCTGTTTCTCCACGCACGCCGGTAGCCCCGCTGATGCGTGCGCGACCTGATCCCGGTAAACGCTCGGCGGCATGCCGACGAGTTCGGCGAAACGCGTGCTGAAGGTGCCAAGCGACGAGCACCCGACCGCGAAGCACACCTCGGTGACGCTGAGGTCCCCGCGACGCAGCAGTGCCATCGCGCGCTCTATCCGCCGCGTCATCAAGTACGAATACGGTGGTTCGCCGTAGGCCAACCGGAATTGGCGGCTGAGGTGACCGGCCGACATGTTCACACCGCGCGCAAGCTTTTCCACGTCCAGCGGCTGTGCGTACTCCCGGTCGATCCGGTCGCGCACGCGGCGTAGTAGCGCGAGGTCGCGCAGGCGTGGGTCGGGAATGTCGGCCACCCGTGCGATGCTGCCACGCGGCGGGGGAGTTTCCGAGCGGGGCAAGGGCGGGCTCTCGTCGAGTTCGCCCCATCTGGGGTCGGGCGAATAGCTTGTTGAGCTAATGTTTGCGTGTTGTCTGAGGGGGAGAGTCGGTAACTCATGAAATTCAGTCGGCTACTGTGCGGCGCCGCCGTCATCGCGCTGGGAATGTCGTTCACGTCTGCGATACCCGCTTACGCCGTACCCGATCCGGGGTGCGTGCGGCCCGACGGGACGCCGTGCCCGCCCCTGCCGCCTGGGTGCGTTCAGGACAACGGATTGCCGTGTTCGCCTGCCCCGCAGGACCTTGCCGCCGCATGTGCGCGCAATCCCGTTGCGTGCATGTGGCTGACCCGGTAGTGGTCGGCTAGATCCCGGGCAAGGCCAGCCAGTCGTCGACCTCGAAACGGTCGCCGCGCGCCACGATGGTGGCTCCGCCGTGGCCCGGGTAGTGCGCGGGGATCACCGAAGCGCGGGCCCGTGCGGCCTCGGTGAACACCCGCTTGCGGGTCACCGCAGCCGCGGCCGGATCGACGTCGAACCCGCACGGATCCTGCGGCCGCGGAATCTGGATGGGGCAGTGCGTGAGATCGCCGACGAATACCGCGGGCTTGCCGGCATCCAGCCACAGCACCGAGGACCCAGGGGTGTGGCCGGCCGCCGGACGCAGCCGAAGCGACTCGCTCAGCTGCAGGTCGTCCGACCACAACTCCATCTGGTCGGCGATGGGAAAGACGCTGTCGTCGAACACGATTCGCGCGCCCTCGCTGTCCCCGGGACCGTCGGGCGCGAAGTGGTAGTAATCGGCCTCGGGCACCAGGTAGCGCGCGTTCGGAAAGGTCGGCACCCAGGCGCCGTCGTCGAGTCGGGTGTTCCAGCCCACGTGGTCGGTGTGTAGGTGGGTGTTGACGACGGCGTCGACGTCGGCAGGGTCGACCTCGGCCCGGGTCAGCGCGCCGAGGAAGTCGGTCTGCAGGTTCGCCAGTCCGGGGAAGTGCGGGCGCTGGCGGTCGTTCCCGACGCCGGTGTCGACGACGACGGTCAGGCCGTCGACCTCGATCACCCAACTCTGCAGGATGACGCGCCACCGCCCCGTCTCGGGATCCAGGAATGTCGGCACCAGGAGTTCGGCGTTTTCCTGCCAGGCTTCCGGCGGCGTTTCGGCGAACACGTTCGTGCCAACGTCGAACTGCGACTCCACGACCCGGGTGACGACGGCGTTGCCGAGCCGGATCCGGTCAGTCATGGCTTGACCCTACGACACGCCGGTGCGCACAGTAGCGAGGTGAAGCTCACCTACCGCCACGTCGACGTCTTCAGCCCGACCCCGTTCGGCGGCAACGGCCTGCCCGTCTTTCCCGACGCTCGGGACTTGAGTGCGGACCAGATGCTCCGGATCACTCAGGAGTTGCGACATTTCGAGGCCATCTTCCTGCAGTCGACGGACCAGCCGAACACCTTCGGCGCCAGGATATTCGACCTGTTCGGCGAACTACCCTTCGCCGGTCATCCGATCATCGGTGCGGCCGCGGTCGTGCACAAGCGCTCCGGGGTGCGCGATCCGCAAGGCTGGCGATTCCAAATCGGCAGCAGGACAGTGGAAATAACGACACAGGTCACGTCGTCGGGCTACTTCGGCTTGCTGGATCAGGGTGTTCCACAGTTCTTGGGCACACCGGAGGACGGGGCGCCCGTCGCCGGTGCGTTCCAGCTCTCGCCGCGCGACCTTGCCGACGACCTTCCGCTGGAAGTGGTGAGTACGGGGCTTCGCTACCTGATCGTGCCGGTCCAACCGGGAGCCTTGGCGCGCGCCAGGATCGCCAGCGACATCACCGATTTGCTGAAGGGCGTCGGCGCCGAGTTCGCAGTACTGCTCGACGAATCAGCGCTCGAGATCCGGCATTGGAACAACGACGGAGTCATCGAGGACGTGGCAACGGGCAGCGCCGCCGGTGCGATCGGAGCCTACCGGCTGCGGCACGGACTGGCCCGCGGCGGCGACACCTTCGTGCTGAACCAGGGCCAGTTCACCGGGCGCCCAAGCGAATTGCGCGTATGCCCAGAAGGCAGTCCCGATCGGGTGGAATCGGTGAAGGTCGGTGGCGACGTGTCGTTCGTCGGGCACGGCGTCATCGAGGCTCGCCCCTAAGCCCCCGCCGAGTGGGAACCTCACGACGTTTCGAAGCCCGCAAACGTCGTCAGATTCCCGCGCGGCTAAGGGGATTAGGGCTTGATGCGGATCTTGCCCGGGCTGTACCACCCCATCCGGGTGGCGGTCCCGAGGTCGATCACCGCGGGCTTGGCCTCGTCGACCGTGTCGAACTTACGCAGCGAACCCCAGTCACGACCCCAGTCGTGCGACAGATACGTGGCCATCACGTGGGCGCGCAGCAGCAGGTCGGTAATGCCGAGCAACCCGCCGTTGATGCCGTCCTCCCAGGTGTCGGTGTCGAGCTTCTTGGCGCTGTAGTCCGGGGTGATGCGGAAGTTCGGGATCTGAGTGACGCCGTCGGCGTGCAGCATCGGGTGCTGGCACGGGAACGCCAACCCGACCGCCCAGTCCATGAGCACGGGCTGTTCCGACCCCACGTACTGCTGAATGGTGCGCAGTTGTGGGACGCGAGGTGGCGTCACCGCGATCCAGTCGCCGGGCGTCAACGATTTGTCCTCCGCGACCACTCGCACGGCGGTGGCGTCGGCCGGGATTCTCGAACGGTCGAAGCGCAGGTTGCGCCACGAGGGCGTCGGGCCGAGGTCGTAGGGGGCGACGCGACCCGCCGCGGCGAGGTTGCCGTCCGGTCCTGGCCGGCCGTACTCCAACTCGACCGGCTGCCCCTCGGTGTGTCCGTTGAACACGCTGTTGCCGGTGATGGTGCCCGCGGCGGTGATCACCACCAGCGGATGCGCGGCGTCCGGTGACGGCAGTCGGTACCACGACGACGTGAGCTTGGCCTGCTGCTGAGGACCGTCGACCCAGGTGCCCGCCATCGGCACGCGGGCGGGATCGAGCCCGTAGGGCAGCGGCACGGTGGAGCCGTTGAGGCCAGGCGTCTTCGACTTGACCGAGGCGTCCCAGTCGTAGTCGGTACCGGGCATCGGAAGTGGCATCCGAATCGATTCGGCCACAATGTGTTCCGGTACGCCGTTGGGCGTGAACCCAACCGGGGCAGCGCCGCCGAGCGGTCCGAGCGGCCCGTAGTCGCCCTGAATCGGCGTCAGGAAGCCTTGGTTCGCGTCGGGTTCGACCAGCACGTCGTCAGCCAGCCCGCAGCCGCCGCCCAACGCCTTCAGGTTCGACGAGCCGTTGGAGAAGGTCGGATACTGGCGCACCACCCCCGCCAGCATCGAGCCGACGAACACCAACACCATGAACGCGGCGGTCACGGGTATCGGGGCAGCGGTCACGATGCGCGCGAGCCTGCCCTCCGGCCGCTCCCCTTCGGTGAAGTGCAACCAGAACGCCCACAGTGCGGCAATGCCGAAGAGCGCGAACAAGATCAGGCTGATCGTGACGCCACCGATGGCCGGTTGGGCGTTGTTGAACGGCACGCCGTAGCTCGAGACGTACCACCAGCCGTTGGTGGTGGCGAAGCACAACGCGATCACGAACAGCACCGCCGCCGTGAACGTCATCCGGTTGCGCGCCGAACGCAAGACCACCCGTGAAACCAGCACCGTCGCCACCGCCGCCATCGCGGCGCCGACCGCGGCGAACAGCCCGAAGTGGTGCACCCACTTCGTCGGCGTGAACATCAGGAAGAACATCGTGCCGAAGATGACGCCGATGAGCCGCCACACCGGTCCGCGCGCCACCCCGGGGATTCGCTTGCGGCGCAACATGATGAACATCGAGGAGAACAGGCTCAGCGCGGTGATGAGGAAGCCGAATCGACGGGACAGCGAGCCGTCGACGGTCGGCAGGATCAGGTAGTAGTAGCGCAGGTTCTCGGTGTACCACTTCTGGCTTGGACCGATCTCGGTGCGAATCCTGGTGGCCTCCAACACGGTTGCCAAGGTCTGATCCGCGAACACCACCGTCAGGATCACGGTCCCCGCGGCCAGCAGCGGCAGCACCAGCGGCCAGGTGCCGACGACGCGGTGCCGCCGGACCAGGATGCGCAGCAGTGGGCGACCGCCCGCCAACAGCGCGGCGACGGCGATGAGCCCCGTCGGCTGGATGCCGAGTGTGAACGCGGCGGCCACGATCGCCAGCGCGGCGGGCGTGAGCCTGCCGGAAATGATCGCTCGTTCGATGAGTACATAGGTGATCAGTGCGCCGGTGGCGATCTGACCCTCGGGGCGCAGTCCGTTGTTGAACGGCATCCACGCACCCATGAGCACCAGCCCGGCTGCCCACAGCGCGGGCCTGCTGGCCACGACGGCGGGGCCGAGCCTGGGCAGCACCTCGCGGGACAGCAGCAGCCAGCACACCAGCGCACAGATCAAGTCCGGCAACCGAATCCAGATGCTGTTGTCGCTGACGTGCGTCATGAGCGCCAGCAGGTTGTAGTACCACCCGAACGGGTCCTCGGGACTGCCGAACCAGCGGAAGTAGTTCGACATGTAGCCGGCCTGGTCCGCGACGCGAGCCATCTGAAGGATGTATCCGTCGTCGGATGAGTTGGCGCCCATCACGTGCCAGAGCAGGAAGCCGCCGATCACTACGCCGTCGACGGGTGTGAACGTGCGCCAGCGGGCGGGGATCAGCCGCTGCATCCGCCTGCCGTCGAGTTGGTCGAGCCGCCACAGCGCGACCAGCGCCACGACGGTGGCCAGCATCGCCACCACCATGGCGGTCAGCTTCAGGGCGGTTGGCGAACTGGTGAAGCGCGTGTCGATGGTCGCCGATAGTGAAAGGCCTTGCGGCGCAGCACCGGTCAGGTCGGTGAAGACGCCGACGATCGACGGGCGCAGGTTCGGGTCGGGGAATCCGCTGCGCAGCACGTTGCCGTCCGCACCGGTCAGCCCCACGAACGTCGCGAACGTCCCTGCCTCCGTGGACACCAACTCGATGCGAGAACAGCCGGGGGTGGTGGCGGTACCCACCACCTTCGCCCGCGGAGCGCTGGCCACCACGACGTTGCGGTCGGTGATGTCGACCCTGGTGGCGGTCACGTTGACGAACAACGCGTTCAGCGCGGCCTGCTTGCCATCGGCGGGAGCGGTGCCGAGCACCAGGCCGCCCGACGGCGGCAGGCCGCGGATGACGTCGCACGGCACCGTCACGGTCATGTTGACGGGGGTCTGGGTGATGAGTGGCGCGGTGACGTTGGTCAGCTGCCCACCCTGTGGCCAGTTCAGTGTGGCGGTGGTCTGCACCACCGGCAGCAGCGGGGTCAGCACGGACAGAACGAAGCCGATCAGGCCTGCGATCATCGCGACCCAGCGGGCCACCTTGACGTCTTTGCTACGCGCGACGGCGTCCATGGTCACTGTCATGGCAGCGCCCTGATCGGGCCGCGCCTGCTCCAGCCGTACACCTGCTCGCTGCCCTGTTCGACGACGGCGTTCGGCGCCTGCGTGGCCGGGACCCTGCGCTCATACCGCTCGATCGAGCCCCAGTCGCGGTACCAGTCGTTGCGCAGATACGACGGGACCGTTGCATTGCGCAGCAGCGCCTGGATGAACAGGAAGGGCCCGCCCTTCTCGGTGGCTTGCCACATGTTCGACGACACCAAGGTCTGCTTGAAGTTCGGCAGGATGCGGTAGTCCGGCAGTTCGGCGACGCCGAGGTGTTCGGAGAACGGGCGCTGGCACGGGAAGTTCGCGGCGGTCGCGATGTCGAGCAGCACTGGCGTCTGGGATCCGATCAACTGTTGGACGGTCTCCAGTACCGGTACGCGCGGCGGGGTGAACGCGAGCCACTGGTCGTTGGACAGGTTGGGATCGTCGGCGACGATGCGGACCACGTTGGCCTCCGGCGGGGCGGCCGCCAGCGGGAAGCGCAGGTTGCGCCAGGCCCGTTGTGGAGCGATGTCGATGGGCTGCACGGCGGCGAGTGCGGTGAACGTGCCGTCGGGCTTTCCGACTCCCCACTGCAGTTTGAGCGACTGCCCGTAGTTGAACACGCCCTCTTCGTCATAGGACCAGATGGCCCCAGCCGCGGCGATGGTGACGAGCGGCCGGTCGGGCGTGCGGGGCGGAAGCTGGTACCAGGCCGAGGTGGCCTTGGCGGCGATGGTGTTCTCCTTGAAGCTGCCCATCACCGGGGTGCGGGCGGGGTCGAGACCGAACGGCAGGAACACGTTCGATCCGTTCACCCCGACGGGTCCGTAGCCGCCGCCGGTGCCCGCCGAGTAGCCGACGCCGACGCTCGGCTTGTTCGGCGAGCCGTCGGAGTTGACGGTGCCTGGGTTGGCGATAACCGGCTCCGGCGGATCCAGCGAGTCGCTGACGCCGTTGGGTGTGAAGCCTGCCGGGTCGACGCCGCCTAGCGGTCCGTCCGGTCCGAAGCTCTGGCCTGAAACCGGTTGCAGCAGGCCCGCATTGGTGTCGGGTTCGACGAGCACGTCGTCGGCCATCGCGCAGCTAGGTGCCGACCCTGAAGCCAGCCCGGACTTCAGCGCGGAGACGTTGGCGCTGGCGATGGTGTAGTTCGGGTAGCGGGCCGCGGCCGCCTTGGCCATCGAACCCACCTCGAGCACCACCATGATGATCGCGACGACCAGCAGCGGCGTCGACGCCAACGTGCGGTTGCGCGCGGTGTTCTCGACCTCGGTGTGCCCGGCGTAGTCGAGCCGGAAGTGGAAGTAGCCGGCGAGCAGGCCGGTGATGATGGCGAGCACCAGGAAGATCGTGGTCACCGGTTGGCCCACGATCACCGGCGGCTTGTCGAACCAGGGCACCCCGTAGTTGGCGGTGTAGAACCAGGCGTTGAGCCCCGAGGTGGCCCACGCGAGCACGAACAGCAGCGCGGTGACGTACAGCGCGAGGTTGCGGCGACTGTGCAGCCCGACGCGGGCGAACGTGAATGCCGTGACGGCGGCCAGCGCAGCGCCAAGCCCGGCGAACGCACCGAACTGGACGGCCCACTTCGTCGGCGTGAACGTCAGCAGCAACAACCCGATCGCAGTGGTGCCAAGCAACCGCCAGACCGGGCCGGTGGCGACGCCGGGGAGGCCGCCCTTCCGCAGCAGCATCGCGATGGTGCCGAACATGCAGAGCAGGAGCACCAGCACGGCGAAGCGCCGGGTCAACGAGCTGTCGGCGCTGTCCTCGACGGTCAGGAAGTAGTACCGGAGCAGTTCCTGGTACCAGGAGATCGTCGGGCCGACGGAGTACTTGATGCGGGCGGACTCGGCGACCGTGGCCAGTGTCTGGTCGCGGAACACGATCACGAACAGCAGCGACGCGGACGCCGCCAGGGCAGCGATGGGGGCAAGCAATCCGCGCTCGGTGCGGCGGGTGCGGATGATGTTCACGATTCCGCGGGCTCCCACCAACAGCGGAGCCAGCGCGATCAGGCCCTGAGGTGCCAGCGTGAGGGTGAACATCGCGACCACGATGGCCGCCGCAGCGGGCCACAGCCGGCGGGTCCCGATGGCGAACTCGACGAGCACCCACGTCAGCACCACGCCGAAGGCGATGAGCGGTTCGGGACGCAACCCGTTGTTGAACGGCAACCAGCTCGCGAGGAACACCGCGCCTGCGGTCCACACGGTGATGCGGTTGACGGCGAGTCGACGGCCAAGGCGGGGGATCACCCACCGGCTGAGCAGCAGCCAGGTGGCGATGCCCGCCAGGGTCGCGGGCAGCCGCATCCACACCCCGGCGGTGCTGAAGGCTGCCAAGTGGGCGAGCACGCTCTGGTACCAGTCGAACGGGGCCTCCGCGGCGCCGAAGTACCGGTAGTAGTTCGTGGCGTATCCGGCCTGGCCGGACACGCGGGCGATGGTGAGGTTGTAGCCGTCGTCCGACGACGTGGCGCCGATGACGTGCCAGAGCAGCAGCGTGCCGATGACGCCGAAGTCGGCCAACCACGTGCCAAGCCCAACCCGCCAGAACCGCCGCCAGGCGCCCCGCACCCGGCTACCCAGCCGCCGGTCCTGCACTGCCAACGCCACCACCGAGGCCAGCGTCGCCAGCACTCCCAGGGCCATCAGCACCGCCTTGAGCGGCGTCGGCGCCGTGACGAAGCGGGTGTCGACGTCGATCCGCGCGCCCAGCCCCTGCTGCGGGGCCACCTTGAGGTCGGTGAAGACGCCCGCGATCTGTGGCTTCTTCTCGACCGGCACGGTGCCCGTGGCCGCGGGGAGGCCTGCAAAGTCGGCGCCGACCTCGCCGGAATTCGCCCAGATGTGCAGGGTGCTGCAGGCCCCGGATTCGACCGCCTTGCGTGGCGCGACGGCGGCGACCGAGTCGCGAAATGCGACGACGACCGCGTCGGCGGTGGCCCGGACGAACAGGCCGTAGCGGCTGGCGTCGGCGCCGTCGGGCGGAATGGTGGACAGCACCAGCCCACCCGCGGCAGGCAGGGTCGCGACAGCCCGGCAGGGGATCGACACGTCCAGTGCGAGCGGCGCGCCGGAAACCAAGGGAGCAGTGACGTCGGTGATCAGGCCGTCCGCGCCGACTCCCTGCGGCCAGGTGATGGTCGCGGTGGTCTGCGTGACAGGCAGCAGCGGCGTCAGGCCGCAGAGCACTACCCCGGCGATGCCTGCGACCACGGCGACTAGACGCACGATGCGATCTCGTCCGGGGGGCACGGGGGTCGATGTTATGCGAAGCGCCTGCGGATCCAACGGTGCCTGGGGTAGACCCGTCGCTACGTGTTTGCCGCGACGGTCTCCCGTTGCCGGTTAAGGTCGTGATCAAGGGTGCCCCGGGCCATGGCTCTTTGCGCAAGCGCTCACCGGCGGGCCGCACGTGTGGAAGGACATTGGGAATGCTGGACCGGCTCAAGGTGGCCGCGAGGCAGAAGCTTCAGCGCGCGGTGAGAGAAGTGGTCGGAGAAGAACTGGCCGCGACGCGCCAGCGGTTGGAAGACATGCACGCCGAGAGCCTGGCGAAGACCCAGGCACTGAGCGATCAGCTCAGCGCGGTCAACGACCGCTTCGGTCCCGTCTTCGACCGGCTACACGAGTTGGAATGGCGTGCGCGGCGCGACATCGCCTACGCCCTCGACATCGGTGCCAACGCGGACAGTGCGGCCTTCGTGCTGCAGCACATGCCCAAGGCGCAGCGGTTCTGGCACCCTCACGACACGCTGCGGTTTGCGCTGGGCAAGGTCAAGGGGACCGGCCTGGCCCTTGAGTTCGGGGTCGCTTCTGGCACCACGCTGACGATCATCGCGGAAGCGTTGTCCAAGGAGCTTCGCGTGGTGGGCTTCGACACCTTCGAGGGGCTGCCCGAGGACTGGCGCACGGACTTCCCTGCGGGCGAGTTCGCGCAGGAGTCGCTTCCCGAGGTGCCCGGCGCAGAGTTGATCGCAGGGTTGTTCGAGGACACGCTGCCAGGATTCCTGGCGGGGTGCGACGACGCCGTCGGGTTCCTGCACCTCGACGCGGACCTGTACTCGTCGACGAAGACGGTGCTCGACCTGATCGGTGATCGACTCCGGCCGGGCGCCGTGATCGTCTTCGACGAGTTCTTCAACTTTCCCGGCTGGCAGGAGCACGAGTATCAGGCGTGGAGCGAGTTCGTCGCGAACTCGGGCCGCAGCTTCGAGTACGTGGCCTACACCGGCAGCAATGAACAGGTCGTTGTCCGCCTGGATTAGCTGTTGAACAGCCGCGCCCAATTCTCACGGCTGGTCAGTTCGGGCAGCGCGTCGCGGTACTGCTGTTGCAGCACAGGCGCTTCCGCGCGGAACTCTCGGATGGCCTTGAACAGGCGCACGGACAGCTTCCTGATGTTCCGCTTGTCGCGTCGCAGGACCCTGACCCCCGCTTGCGACGCATCGGTGACGACTGCGTAGTCGAATAGCGAGACATGCCACCAGTGCGCGTCGACGGCCGGGATCATCACCGGTCCTGGCGCCGTGCGTCCGAGCCATTGGTACACCGCCCGTTTGGCGAGCACCAGGTAATAGCGATCGTTGCGCGGTAAGAACCCGGCAGGATGCGTGCGCGGCAGCGCGTTGGTCAACTCACCGGTCTTGACGGCCGGGTGCGTGGTGGTCTCGGAGTACTCGTTGCGCTCGCCGCGAATGCTGGACCCGGCCGCCATACCGCCGTCCGCCAGCTCCGAAGGACCCTTGAGGAAATCTTCCAGCGCGCGAATCATGGTGTGCGCCAGTCCATATCGCATGGAGATGATCGCCTCTGCGATGACGCGGGCCAGGATCGTGCCCGTCGGCGACACGTCGATGTCGCTGTGCAGCGCGGCGGTGATCAGCGAGTTCCGGACGATGAAGTAGTGCGTCCAGTCGTCGAGGTCTTTCCAGTGGAATTCGGCATGCCATACGCCCGCGTTCGGCAGCGTGACGGTGGGGAAGCCCGCCGCACCGGCGCGGAGGCTGTACTCGACGTCATCCCACTTGATGAAGATGGGAAGCGGAAGCCCCACTGCAGCAATGAGTTCCGCGGGTATTAGGCAGGTCCACCAGCCGTTGTACTGGGCGTCGGTGCGTTTCTTCTGCTTGTGCTTGACCATGTCGCTGCTGTGCAGCGAGTTGGGTGCCCACCGGCCGGGCTTCAGTGTCGTCAGATTCACTTCCTCGGCCCCGACGTGCAGGTAGCGAGGGTTCTTCAGGTTGAGCATCTGGGCGCCGACGATCGTTGGCGTCGGCGTCAGGTTGGCGAAGGCATTGAGCCGCAGCACGGCTTCGGGTTCGCAGAGGATGTCGTCGTCCATCAGGATCACGTTGGCGTGGTCGCTGACGCTCGAAACCTCGTACAGCCCGCGTGTGAAACCGCCGCTGCCGCCGAGATTCGCCTGCTGCAAATACACCAACTTGTCGCCGATTTGGGCGGACACGTGATTGAACAGCGGCTGGTCGGCGACGGCCTGGGTGCCCTGGTCCACCACGTAGATGGCGTCGATCTCGTCCAACAGGCCCTTGTCGTCGGCAATGGCGGCGAGGGTGTTCGCGCAGTCGACCGGCCGGTTGAACGTGCAGATCGCGATCGCCGCCGGGCGGATCCGCTCGGGGGATGGCGCCGTCCACTCGAGGTTCGTGATCGTGACCGGGCCGCCGACCGCGGTGCATTCCATCCACAGCGATCCGCCGTCGACGAACTCGTTCAGCCGCGCCGACAGCACCGTGGTGCCGGTGCCATCCACCTCGGTGGAGGCGATAGTGCGGGCATTGCCGTCCGAGTCCGATCCGCGCAAGGCCAACTGGGTCGAGGTCGACGTGTCCAGCACCAGCCGCAGCTGCACCTCCGCCACGTTGGTCCAGCGCTGGAAGTAGCTCGCGGGTAGCCGCCCGAAGTACGTGTTGGTGTCGACGGTCGCGCCCTTTTCGAGGTGCAACGCATGTCGTTCTCGACGGGCCTTGCCCTTGACGACACGCGCGTACATCTCGTCGGACACCTGCACGTTTGGACCGGCGAACACGCCGCGCGCGACCACCAATCGGTCGGCTGCGGCATGGTCGGTCAACCGCTGCTTGAGCACGTCAGGGCTGGTCTGGCCCGGTGCAACCGGTCCGCGCTCGCTCATGATGCTCCTAGGCCAAAATGGTCTTCGTTGTTTGGAAGTGTCTGTGAATGCTGGCTGGGTGATGCCTTGAAGGAGGGTAACAAGGTCGCACAGTTAGGACACCTTGCCGCGGCCGCGAGGGGCTCAGCTGGGCTGACTTGAGCTCCGCTAGCTCGGTCTCAGTGGCGCCGGACTCCACAATCCGCTGCGGGTCGCGGTGCCCAGGTCCAACCGGGCCGGCTGGGCGGTCGGGTACCACGGCGTCAACCGCTGCAGTGCACCCCAGTCGCGGAACCAGTCGTGCTCGAGGTAGGTCGGCACGGGGACCGCCCGCACCAGCAGTTCGGTGATGCCGAGCGGCCCGCCACCGAGGTAGTCCATCACCGGCGAGTTCGCCTCCGCGCCGAAGCGGTCGGGCAGGATCCGCCACTTGGGCACCTCGGTGACACCGTTCTGGTGCCCGAACGGCCGTTGGCACGGGAAGGCCAGGCCAACCAACCAGTCCAGCAGCACGGGATCGGTCGAGCCGACGACGGCCTGCAGCGTGCGCAGCTTGGGTATGCGCGGCGGCGTCACCGCGATCCAGTGCTGGGGAGCCAGGTCATCGTCCTTGGCGACGAGTCGCACCTGGGTGGCGTCGGTCGGGATGGCGTCCATCGGCGCACGCAGGTTGCGCCAGGCGGGCACGGCGCCGACGTCGCCGAAGCCCAGGCTGCCACCTGGCTGGTTCTTGGTGGCCTGCTCGTCGGTGGCCCACTGCACGATGACTTCGCCGGGGTCGAACCTGCCCGCGGCGGCCACCACGAGCAGTGGTCCGACCTGATCGCGCGGCGGCAGTCGGTACCACGCAGAGCGCAGGATGGCGGGCTGCTGTGGGCCTGCGCGCCAGCTGCCCATCACGGGGACGCGGCGTGGGTCGAGGCCGTAGGGCAGCCTGGCGCGGGAACCGTTGACGCCTGCCGCTGCGGTGGTGCCGCCCTCGGTGCCGGGTTCACTTCCGGTCACCGTGGCGCCGTCGGTGTCGGCGAAGTTGCTACTGCCCTGGGGTTCCATCACCGGGTCCGCGGACACGTCGGCCGGTATGCCGTTGGGGTCGAAGCCTTGTGCCGTGACCTGACCGAGCGCGAGTTGTGCCGGAACGTCGCCTGCGGGTTGAAGCAAGCCCGCGTTCGGATCCTCTTCGACCATCACGTCGTTGGCCAGGCCGCACGTCTTTCCGGTGAGCGCCTCGAGGTTGGACCGGCCGACGGTCCACGCCGGATACTGCCCGACCGTCGCGATCGTCAGCGACGCCACCTCGAAGATGACGACTACCCACACCGCGATCGCCAAGGGCGCCTGCACTATTCGTGACGCTCGCCCTTCACCAGGCGGAGCGTTGCCCCGGCTGACGCGCTTTCCCGGGTCGCTGCGCTCCTGCCCTCCGGAGAAGTGGAACCACGTCGCCAGCAGCAGGGCCAGCACCGAGAGCCCGAGCAGGAAGGTAGAGAAGCCGAAGTGCCACTGGGGGAACTGATTCGACCAAGGCACGCCGAAGTTCGCGACGTACCACCAGCCGTTCACGCTCGCGAACGACAGCCCCATCATGAACAGCACCGCCGCGGCGAACACGGTGCGGTTGCGGCGTGAGCGCATGGCAGCCGCGGTGACGGCGACAGCGGCCAGCGCACCGAGTGACCCCGCGAGTCCGGCGAACACGCCGAAGTGATGCGTCCACTTCGTCGGGGTGAACATCATCGCCAGGAACGAGATGATCGTGATGCCGATGATCCGGCGACTGGGGCCCGCGGCGGTGCCGGGAATGCGTCCACGGCGCAACCCCATGGCCACCGATACAGCCAACGCCAGCAACAGCGTGAGCACGGCGAAGCGGCGCGCGATCGAACCGTCGGGGCTGGCCATGAAGAGTCGCTCGTAGCGGATGTGCTCGTCGAACCAGGCCAAGCTGGGCCCGACGGTCGACTTGAACGAGCTGGCCTGGATTTCGCCTGCCATGGTCTGATCGCGGAAGATCAGGATGATCGTGACGGTGCCAGCGGCCAGAATGGGCGCCAGTAGGGCCAGGTATCCGAAACGCGATACGTGTTGGCCCACAATGGTCTTCAGCGGACCGATGGCGACGAGCAGCGCGCCGACGGCGGCGATGCCCGTCGGTCCGGAGAACAGCGTCAGCGCGCCGATGATCAGCGCGATCGCGACGGGGAGCAGCCTGCTTGTGGCGACCCCGCGCTCGACCGAACACCAGGTCAGCAGGATGCCGAGCGCGATGATCGGTTCCGGCCGCAGCCCGTTGTTCAGCGGCAGCCAAAAGGCAAGGAACATGCCCGCGGCCGTCCACGCCGCCGCACGGCTGTGCTTGACCGCGTGCCCAAGTCGGGGGATGACCTCACGGCTGATCACCCACCAACAGGCCAGCCCCATCAACAGGGTGGGCAGCCGTACCCAAACGCTGGCGGTGCTGACGTGGGCCCACAGCGCGAGCAGGTCGTAGTACCAGCCGAATGGCGCCTCGGGCGTGCCGAACCACCGGTAGTAGTTGGCCATGTAGCCGGCGTGCTCGGACACCCGGGCCATGGTCAGGATGTAGCCGTCGTCGGACGTATTGGCGCCGACGAAGTGCCACCAGATCAGTGCGGCGCTCACCAAGCCGTCGAGCGGCGACATCGACCACCACCGGGGCGGCAGGAAGCGGCGGTGCCGCATGCCATCCGCGGAGTCGAGCAGGTGCAGCGCGCCGAGGGCGATCAACGTCACCACGACGCCCAAGATCATGACGAGCATCTTCAACAGCGTCGGCGACGTGCTGTAGCGCGAGTCGATGGTCGCGGAGAACTCGAGGCCGGGCGGCGCGGGGCCGGACAGGTCGGTGAACACTCCGACGATCTGCGGCCGGAAGTCGTAGCCGCTGCGTTCTCCCCGGCGCGGCTGGTCGGGCTTGGTCGGGTTGTCGGGATCGGGGTCCGCATTCAGCCCGACGAACTCACCGGTGACCTTGTCGGCGTGCGCGGTGAAGGTGACTCGCTGGCATGCGGGGCTGAGCACCTGGTCCAGCGGAGCGCTGACGACCGGGGTGTTCCTGACGATGACGAGCAGGTCAGTGCCGACGCGCTCGATGAGCAGGCCGCGGTCGACGGCCTTCGGGGCCTGTTTGGGCACGGTCGACAGCAGCACGTTCGCAGGTCCGGTGAGCCCGGCGGCGGCCCGACAGGGGATTGATACGTTCAGATCGGTCGGCACATACCCGAGCAGAGGGGCGTCGACGCTTTGCAGCACGCCGTTCTGCGGCCAGTTGAGGTGGGCCGTGGTCTGCGTGACGGGGAGGAAGGGCGTGGCGATCGCGAGCGCCGCGCCGAGCAGGCCGGCAACGATGGCGATGAGCCTCACGGTCCGGTGGTTGGCTCCCGCCTCCACACCCTGCTGGCTCACGTTGCTAGATGTTAATGGTCCGGCCTGCGCTGATATGCCGTCGCGTGTCATTTCCGGATCGCGAGCACGAATGGCCCCACATCGGACACCGACCAACGGGGGTCGTCGAACAGGGCCGAGTCCAGCGTGACCTGATAGCGACGGACGTTCGGTTGGTTCGGGTAGACGTCCGCGGCCAGCCGCAGGGTGTAGGTGTCGTTGGCGCCGTGGCGCATGAGGAAGACCGTCGGCGGCGCCCACGGCAGCGCGTCGAGGGCGGCCATGAACTGGTCGGGTTTCGTCAACGTGGCCCAGCCCTCGATGGCCTTGCTGCGCTCGGTGAACTGAGCGAGCGGATTGGCGTAGTGCGAGGTGAGGCCTTGGAACCCGTAGTACGGATAGAAGGCAAGGAAGCTGTAGTCGGCGGTCATCACCACGGTCTCGTTCCGTGGTCGGCCAGTGGTCTCGCGGATCTTGGTGTCGAGTTCGGCGTAGTAACGCTCGGCCCCAGGGGGCCGCCGGTCCGCGCGCTGCCCGGAGCCGTCGGTATCGGTGTAGGCCACGGCGATGTCGGACCGCAGCACGTCGGGGATGTCCTGACTGAAGGTCATCGCCCCGATGGCGCCCAACGCGGTGGCGGCGACGACGATGCGCCGCGAACGTGTCTCGAAGCGCGCCGCGAGCGCACGGGTGACCTCGAGAAAGCCGAAAGCTCCTGCCGCGCTCAGCAGCACGGTGAGCGTCGGTTGCAGCCGGAACGACAGCAGGGTGGTGCCCACCAGCGTGGTCAGCATCGACAGCAGTGACCAGGCGTAGACGGCCAGCACGGCGATGGCCAGTGCACCGGCGCGGGTCGACGAACGCGCGTACACCACCAGCCACAGCGTGCTCAGCATGCACAGCGCACCCAGCAGCGTGAAGTGCAGCATCGGGAACGCCAGCTGCGCGCCGTCGATGGGCAGGTAGTGCAGCGCCGTACCCGCGTCGGCAGGCGAGCCCTTGGCGGCCGCCAACAGGTATGGGCCCCAACCGATCAGCGCGATGGCGCCCGAGATCGCCGCGATGACGGCGAGCCGCAGCAGCGGATCCCACCTGCTCGATCGAATGTCGCCGCCGGAGCGGCTCCGGCGACTGACCGCGACCAGCAGCCCCATGATGCCGACGGTGAACGCGGCGTAGCCGAACAGCAATGTGTAGAAGAGTGCGGTGGCACCTAGGAAGACGCCGACCCCGACGACAGCCGCCCACCCGCCGTGTCGATTCCCGCCCCTCAGCCCCGACCACGCCAACACGAACACCGGAGGCAGCAGCACCGTGATGATTGCCGAGTAGGGCTCAGCGGAGGCGTATGCGAGCGTGGTGGCTGCGGTGGCGGTCGTCACGACCAAGGCGAATTCGAAGCGGATCATGGCCGCCCACAACACGAACGCAACGGCGACGGCGATGGTGATCGAGACGATGGCCCACGGTTTGAAGGCCTCCCACGCGGGTGTCCCCGTGAACGCGGCGACCCGTCCACCGATCCAAAACCAGCCCGGTGGGTAAAAAGGTGGCAGACCCAGATAGGTCATGTCGTGCGGCGTGACGGTGTCGGCCAGCCTGGTCAGGTACTCCGTGCGGAACTGCTGGTCGACCGAGACGCCGAAGAGGTACAGCTTGGTGGCGCCGAGCGGCATCGCGAGAGTGACGACCGAGAACGCCGAGAGGAACACCACGGCGCCGGCCCTCGCCAACCAGATGCGGCCGCGTCGCCAGAGCAGTCCGGAGCCTAAAAGTCCAGCCAGACAGACGAATTGGCCGACCGTGGTGAGGGCGTACAGCTGATTCGATGAGTTGAACGCAGGCCACTGGACGCGCGCTATCGCCATCAACGCAACGACTGACACCACCACCGCCACCGCAGCGGCGGCCAGTAGCTGGCCGAAGACAGTCGGCGCCGGTCGCATGCGTGCGCCCGGCTTCAGATCGGCAGTTTGCGGAAGATCGGCCGCGGAACGTGCCGCAGCACCATCATCACGTACCTGAACGCCCCTGGCGCCCATACCAATTCCTTGCCCTTCGCGGACGCCGTGACGGCGAGCTCGGCGACGTACTCCTTGTCGACCGTGAACGGGGCCTCCTTGGCGCCGGTCGCCTTCAGGTAGTCGATCGTGGTTTGTGTGCGCACCTGGCCCGGCCGGATGACGAGCACTCGGACTCCGAACTCGCGCAGGGCTTCCCCGAGTCCGAGGTAGAAGCCGTCGAGCCCGGCCTTGGTGGAGCCGTATACGAAGTTGGACCGGCGGACGCGCTCCCCGGCCGCCGAGCTCATCGCGATGATGCGGCCGGAACCCTGGGCGCGCATGTGCTCGCCGAGCAGCACGCCGACGGAAACCGCTGCGGTGTAGTTGATCCCGGCGATTTGGACCGCCTTGCGCTGGTCCTGCCAGAGCTCCTCGGCATCCCCGAGTAGGCCGAAGGCCACGATCGCCACGTCGACGTCACCGCCGCTCCAGACCTTCTCGATCACCGCCGGGTGCGTATCGGTCTTGACGCCGTCGAAGTCGATCCACTCGACCGACTTGGCGCCGGCCGACGTCATCGCGGCGATGGCCTCGTCCTTGCGCGGATGGTTCGGCAGGTCGGCCAGGATCACCCGGGCCTTCGCGTCGCGCAGGTAGCGCTCGGCGATCGCCAGCCCGATCTCGGAGGTGCCGCCGAGGACGAGAATGGCCTGCGGATTACCGACGGCGTCAAACACCATTTACAGCAACTCCAAACGTCGGGCCATGTCCGAGGCGAAGACGCCTTCGGGATCGACCTTGCGGCGCACCGCAATCCATTCGTCGATGCGTGGGTACATGGCGTGAAACATCTCGGCGGTGGTGCGGTTGTCCTTGGCGGTGTACAGCCGCCCCCCGAACTCGAGCACGCGCTTGTCGAGTCCGTCGAGGAACTCTCCGAGGCCGGGTTTGATGGGGAAGTCGACGCAGACGTTCCAGCCGGGGATGGGGAAGCTCAGTGGCGCGTCGTTGCCGGGGCCGAACAGTTTGAACACGTTGAGGAACGAGTAGTGGCCGGAGCGCTGGATGTCAACCAGGATCTTCTTGAACTCCTCGACGGCCTCGGTCGGCACGACGAACTGATACTGCCCGAAACCCGCTGGGCCGTAAGCCCTGTTCCACTCACCGAACATGTCGAGTGGGTGGTAGAACTGCGTCAGGTTCTGGACCTTGCCGCGGTAGGTGCCCGACTTGCGGTACCAGAGTTCACCGATCGGTCCGAAGGTGTACTTGCCGACCAAAATGCCGTTGGGCACGATGTCGGGGAACGTGAGCAGTTGCGGCGCATCGAATTTCAGCGGGTTCTTAGCCAGCTTGTCGGGCAGTTGGTCGAGCGTGGCAAGCGAGCCGCGGGAGATGGCGGCGCGGCCCAGTTTCGGCGGCGCGCTGATCGCGTCGAACCAGGCGCTTGAGTAGGTGTAGTTGTCCTCCGTGCCGTCGCTGTGGAATGCGATGGTCTCGTCGAGGCTCGCGGTGACGTCGCCGTCGGCGATGAAGTACGCCGTCTCGGTGGGGGTCATCGCAATGGTGGCGCGCAGGATGATGCCGGTCAGCCCGTTGCCGCCGACGGTCGCCCAGAACAGTGCAGAGTCCTCGCCGTCACCCCCGGAGGGCCTCAGCGTGCGTACCTCACCGTCGGCGGTCAGCAGGTCCATCGACAACACGTGGTTGCCGAAGCTGCCCGCACTGTGGTGGTTCTTGCCGTGGATGTCGCAGGCGATGGCGCCGCCGATGGTGACCTGCCGGGTACCGGGCAGCACGGGTACCCACAGTCCAAGCGGCAGCGCGGCGCGCATCAACTGGTCGAGGTTGACTCCCGCGTCGACGTCGACGACGTGGGTGTCGCGGTCCATCGAATGGATCTTGTTGAGCGTCGACATATCGACGACGAGGCCGCCGCCATTCTGGGCGTTGTCGCCGTAGGAACGGCCCAACCCGCGGGCGATCACGCCGCGGTCACCGGCCTTGATCACGGCGTCGACAATGTCGCCGGGGTCGCGGGTGGTCAGCACCGATGCGACGGTGGGTGCGGTGCGCGCCCAGCCCATCAGACGCTTCGTAGTCACGGTTGACATCGTGACGAGGGTACCGCCATCACTTCAGCTTGAAGATCACCGCGCGCTGCACCACGAAGTTGATCACGGTCGCGGTGCCCTGGGCGATGACGAATGCGACGGGGATCCCCCATGGCTTGTCTGCCCACACCGTGTACAGCACGTGGTTGATGCCAACCTGAACGACGAACGTCAGCGCGTACAGCACACAGACGGCGATGAAGCGGGCGGTGCTGGGCGGCGCCTGGAACGTCCACCTGCGGTTGATCAGATAGGCGGTAGTGGTGCCTGCGATGAAACTGATCACCTTCGCGAGGTCGCGTTGTAGTCCGAGCGCATGCAAGCCGACGTACAGCCCATAGTCGACGACCGCGGAGAACCCGCCCGTGACGACGAACCGCCAGGCCTGCGTCGCCAGGCTCAGGTTCGGCGACATCGGGGGCTCGGCCACGCGGGCAGCTTACGGGCTGCGTCGTATCCACTCGTCGACGGTTGAATTGCGGCAGCTCTCCCAGAGCCATTCGGTGATGTCGGTGATGCCGACCAGCAGCAATTCCTCGGAGCACCGAAGCGACAGCGGAGCCGACACGATGGTCCTGACCACGTGGCCCTCGGAGTGGTTCCACTCCACGATGGGTGGCGCGACGCGCAGCGTGGCCACGCAGTCGACGGGCGTGCGCGCCGCGTGCCCGGCCAGCAGCCCCGGCAGAGAGAGCCCGGCCATCGAGTCGCCGTCCGCGTAGCCGAGCAGGTCCGCGCACGCCTGATTGGCGTACTCGACGTTGCCGAGCGTCCCGATGCCCAGCATCGCCGTCGGCATGCGGTACAGAAGTTCCAAGGCAGGTAGTTGCTGAAGATATCCGGCCGCGTCGGTCGGCTGCGATTGCCTACGTAGGTCCTGCACTCTCGAATCCCTCCCCGGACAGCCTCTGTTGAGTCGGCGCCGGGAGTCTGGGGCAACCTCGGGTCAAAGTTTAGCCCGGGAGGCGAGCTCAGGAGAGCGAGTTGCCCCCAGGTGAGACGGTGCCGCTGGAGTTCTCGATGACGGCACGCGCGGTGTCACTGAGGTGCCGGTTGGTGCTGCGCGCCATGTTGCGCAGTGACACGAACGCCTGGTCCATGTCGAGCCCCAGCCGTTCGGCCAGTACACCCTTGGCCTGCTCGATCACGACGCGGCTGTTCAACGCGGTCTGGAGTTGACTGTTCACCTGGGCGCCCCGCATGAGCACCCGCTGGTGAAGAATGCCGATGGTCGCGACGTCCGCGAGCGCCTGGGCCACCAGTAGGTCGGAGCTTGAAAGCGGGCCCGGCTTCGCGCGGAACATGTTGAGGGCTCCGATCCGTTCACTGCGTAGGCGCAGCGGTATTGCGAAGACCGCTCCCAAGCCTTCTCGGGCCGCGCGAGCGGCGAATTCGGGCCAGCGGTCGACGTCCGTGGCGAGGTCTTCAACGTGCACCTGCCGGCCGGTGTCGTACGCCTGCAGGCACGGTCCGGCTTCGGATTGAATCTGAAGCAGTTCGAGTAGCCGGGTCTGCTCGCTGGTGGACGCGAGCACATGTAGTCCGCCGCGCGGGTCCGCAAGGAGCAATCCTGCAGCGTCGACGTGCAGCAGCGAGACGCAATCCTCGACGAGCTGCTGCGCGAACTCGACCACGTCGTAGTCGTCCACCAACGTGTCCGCCAAGGCAACGAAGGCATGTACCAGTGGACCCTCACGGTCGTCCATCGCGCTCTCCTCTCCTTCTATCGTCATCGATGATCCTCCAGTTCAGCGTTCGTCATCAGGGGTAAATCGCAGACGCCGCTCGATCACGTCGAGCGCCACGGTCGTCAGCGGAAGGTCGTTTGCGAAGGCATATGCCCGCAGGCGCAGATACGCGATGCGCGGCGGCACCGCGAGCTGGGCGACCACCATGCCGGTGGCCTGGTGAATCTCGCTCGACGCCGGAGAGGGGACCCACCACGCCTCGGCAGCGTCGGTTGCGACCTCATGTGGTGGCGTGCGGGATAGCAGCACCATGGTGACGATGTCGGCCACGGCGAGCATCGCCGTCATGTCTTCCGGCTCGAGCGACAGCGGCTCGACGCGATACAGATCGAGCACCCCGACCACGATGGCTCCGATCTGCAAGGGGAAGGCGTACATCGCACCCTTGGCGTCGGCGCCGAGCGCCGACGTGAAGCCCGGCCAGCCTGCGAGCTGCTTGGCGAGGTCGTCGACCAGTACCGGACCCGCGCGCGTCAAGGCGTCGACGGACGGTCCCTCGCCGGTCAAGGACTGTTTGGCCTCGATACGAGCCGAGGTCTCATCGGAGGCCCCCAGCAGCTCCCACGTGTCCGACGCGAGGCCGACCGTGATTGCCGCCCGGTCGATGGGGAGCACCTTCACGCACGACAGGCAGAGTTCGGTGGGCCCGAGCAACCCGTCGGGGTACTCGGCGAGTGCGGTCATGAAGTCCTGTGCCGTCGACGTCACGGGGCCGCACCCCCCAACTCACCCAATCGAAGAACACGACGCGGCGATCTGCGCGAGGTGTTGACCCAATTATTGGGCACGGCACTGAGTCTGCCACCGTGGCGCGTGTGAGTCGGCACTATTGCATGCCGGCCAGCACCTCGCAGAGCGCATCGACTGCGGCGCCGAAGGCGTGCTCGGCAGGAGCGCCGAAGTTGACCACGATGCCGTCCGCATCTTCGACGTCCGGGCCCGCGAGGGGATGGCGCAGCCGCGAGAGGCCAGCGATCGCAACCCCCGCCTCGCCCGCACGGCGAAGCACCTCGTGCTCGGTGCCGTCGGGGAGTAGTAGCAGAAGGTGCAGGCCCGCGGACAGACCGCTGATCTGGACGTCGAAGGGCCGAAGACGCTGCACCAAGGCGTCGCGCCTGCGGCGGTAGCTGTTGCGCATGCGACGAATGTGCTTGTCGTACTGGCCCGTTGAGATGAAGTCGGCCATGGTCAGCTGGTCGATTGCGTTGACATAGAACTGTTGTCCGCCCGCTGCGTCGATGACGGCGTCGACGAGGTCGTCGGGCAGCGCCATCCACCCCAGTCGCAAGGCAGGTGACAGGCTCTTGCTCGCCGACCCCAGGTAGCACACGCGCTGCGGGTCGAGCCCTTGGACGGAGCCGATGGGTTGGCGGTCGTAGCGGAACTCGCCGTCATAGTCGTCCTCGAGCACGTATCGCCCTGTGCGACGGGACCATTCGACCAGGGCGTGGCGCCGGCCCGAGTGCAGTGGCACGCCGTGCGGGAAGAAGTGCGCCGGGGTGAGCAGCGCGGCGGCGGCGTCACTGTGTTCGAGTTGGTCGACACAGGCACCGTGTTCGTCGAAGCCGATCGGCGTGGTCGCGACCCCCATCGCCGCGATGGCCTCACGAAAGATGAAGAGCCCGTACGCTTCCACCGCGATCGGCCCACGCTTGGCGAACACCCTCGCGAGCAGCTCAACGGCGTTGCGGGTGCCCGCGCAGATGACGACGGCATCGGGTGACGTGCGCACTCCCCGGACGCGGCCGAGGTATTCGGTGAGTGCTTCCCGCAGTTCGGGTCTTCCGCGCGGGTCGCCGGTCCGTAGCGCCTCGGTGGGGGCGGCGGTCAAGGCGCGGCGGGCCGAGGCGAGCCAGGCGCTGCGCGGGAAGGCTGACACGTCGGGGGATCCGGGCATCAAATTGTGGGCGGGCTGGCCGGGCGTGCCGCGGGGCCGGTTCGGCGACCGGATGTCGCGGGTGTTGACGACCCAGGTGCCCGCACCCTGGCGGGAAGCAAGCCACCCTTCGGCCACCAGGTCGGCGTACGCCTCGGCGACGGTGTTGCGAGCCAATCCGAGGTCCGCAGCGAGTGATCGCGAGGGCGGAAGCATGCTCCCGGTCGCCAGCCGGCCGGACCGTACCGCGTCGCGCAACGCGGTGACGAGCAGTTCCCTCGCCCCTCGCGTGCCCGGCGCGATGGCGGCTCCGAGCTCGAGGTGCAGATCCCAGCTCTCCGAATTGGCCCACGTAACCATGACTGAATTGAACCACCAACATGGGTGTTTCGGCACTACGTTGGTCTACATGACCACCACAGTGCAAGACCAGACCACCGTCGACCGCATCAAGATCTACAAGGTGTCGCCCGAGTTGTACGACGCCATGATGACGCTGAGCACGGCGGCGGCAAAGGACACCGACGTCACACTCGGCGAGTTGATCAAGATCCGCGCATCGCAAATCAACCACTGCGCGTTCTGCCTCGACATGCACGTCAACGACGCCCGCAAACATGGTGAGACCGAGCAACGGCTAGCCCTCGTCGCCGCGTGGGAGGAAGCGGGCGACCTGTTCACCGAGCGCGAGCGCGCGGCGCTTGCACTGACCGAGGCGATCACCGAACTGCACGACGGCCACGTCTCCGACGAGGTGTATAGCGCTGCCGCGCAAGTGTTCTCCGAGCGGGAACTGGGTCAGGTGATCGCCATGGCCGTCACCATCAACGCCTGGAACCGCATCAACGTGGCCACGCGCCTGCCCGCACCGCGCCGCTGAACTGGGCTGGCTACCGGTAGCTGGCGACCTCGATCAGATTGCCGTCCGGGTCACGGCAGTAGTGCGATGTCATCGGACCTTGGGCACCCGTCTTGGCGACCGGCCCCTCGGTGATCTCGACACCGACCGACCGCAGGTGTGCACCGATGGCTTCGGGGTCGGCGTCGGCGACGAAACACAGGTCGAGCGAACCCGGCGCATCCGTCGCCGCCGTCACCCAGTTCGGTGCACCGGTGGGCCGGACGTTGATCTTCTGCGCCCCGAAGGCCAACGCGATGCGACCGCCGCCGAACACCACGCGCTGCATGTCGAGCACCTTCACGTACCAGTCCACGGTGGCGTCGACGTCCCGGCAATTGAGCACGACGTGGTCGATGTGATCGATGTTCAGGGCCATACTTCACGCTACTTGCAGACCTGTGAATTTCCTGGCGGGTCGCGCGTACGGTCGGCACATGATCACGCGATTCGACGCCAGACTCAATCCACAAGCCCCCGCCGCGCTGAGTGTGTTCCGCATCGTCTTCGGACTGCTGTATTTCCTGCACGGCACGTCGAAGGTGTTCGGCTGGCCTGCTCCGCAGCAGGCGCCGACGGGCACCTGGCCGTTCTGGTGGGCAGGCCTGATCGAGACCATCTTGGGTGCGCTCATCACCGTCGGCTTCGCCACCCGACCGGCGGCATTCATCGCGGCAGGCGAGATGGCGTTCGCGTTCTTCACCCAACACCTGCCAGCGGGCTTCTGGCCGATCAACAACGGCGGTGAGTTGGCCGTCTTGTACTGCTTCGGCTTCCTGCTGCTGGTGTTCTCCGGGTCGGGTGTCTACGGCGTCGAGGGCCGACGCCGGGTCGCGGTTCGGACTGCCACCCCGCGCCGCCGCTGGCGCCGATAAGGGTCGCGGCCAGCACCGCCACCGTCACACCCAATAGGGCACGCGCGCGCGGTACTTCCGCATCGCGAAGGCCGTGACGGTCCAGCCGACGATGGTCAGCACGATCACGACGATCCAGTGCCGCAGTTCCTGATCGGCGCCGAGCAAAGGTGCGCGCAAGATGTCCACGTAGTGCAGCAGTGGGTTGAACTCGATGATTCTGGCCCACCCTCCTGCGCCCTGTTGTCGCAGCGTCTCGTCGTTCCAGATAATCGGGGTCATGTAGAACAGCAGCTGCACCAGGCTGAACAACAGTGGGCTGATGTCGCGGTAGCGGGTCGCGAGGATGCCGAAACACAGTGCCACCCATATGCAGTTCAGCACGATGAGTGCGAGCGCCGGAATGAACGCGAGGTCGGTCCACTTCCACGGCTGCGGAAAGACGATCGCGATCACGATGAAGATGACGATGTTGTGTCCGAACAGGATCACCTGCCGCCACACCAACCGGTAGACGTGCACCGAGAGCGGCGTCGGTAGTTGCTTGATCAGACCTTCGTTGGCGACGAAGACGTCTGCGCCCTCGAGAATGGCCGCGTTGATCAGGTTCCAAATGATCAGGCCCAGCGTGACATAGGGCAGGTGCTTGGACAGTTCGAGGTGAAAGAGCTTGGAGTACAAGCCCCCAAGTGCGACTGCCATGGTTCCGGTGGCGATCGTGATCCAGAACGGTCCAAGTACCGAGCGTCGATAGCGCTGCTTGATGTCCTGCCAGCCGAGGTGCAACCAGAGCTCGCGCTTGCCGAATCCCTCGGACAGGTCGCGCCACGCGCGAGCGAAGGTCCGCGACTGCGCGGCCGCGTCGGTGAACGTCATGCTCTACCCTTCCCGTCGCTTCGCTCGCCCCGGATGAACCTTTCTCGCCTACCCAAGCGGCGCAACCGGATCCACTCGCGGAAGCCAGCGGGGTCGCGCCGGGTGATCAGGAAGAACCACCCGAACCGCAGCCACTCCTGGGCGACCAGCCGCCGCATGCCGCGTTGGGCCTGCAGGTACCCCCGGTTGCGGTAGGTGAAGTACCGCTTGGTGTCGTCCGACGGGTACTGGGTGTGCATCCGTCCGCCAAGGATGGGCTTGAACTCGTCGGAACCCTGGGGATGAAGGTAGACGGCGTCCAGGCAGGTGCCGAACGGAAGTCCCGACAGCACCAGCCTGCGGTGCACGTCCACCTCGTCACCTCTGACGAACAGCCGAATGTCCGGCACCCCAACCGCTTCCAATGTGGAGGCCCGGAACAGGGCGCCGTTGAACAGCGACGCGATACCGGGTAGCAGGTCCCCAGCACCGTCCACGCGCAACTCGGATACCCAACGCCGCCAGACCAATCCTCGGCGCAACGGGAAGGCGAGTCGGGAGGGGTCGTCGAGATCGCACACCATCGGAGACACCTCGGCCAGGGAATGTCTTGTCGCGCAGGCCAACAACGTCTCGAGCACTGTGGAGTCGGCTGGCCGGCCGTCATCGTCGGCCAGCCACACCCAGTCCGCGCCCAGCGCGAGCGCCTGCAACACGCCGAGTGCAAAGCCGCCTGCGCCGCCGAGGTTGCGGCGGGATCCGATGTAACTGGTCGGAATAGGTTGGCCCGCAACGAGTTCACGCACCCGTCCGTCGTCATCGTTGTCGACGACGATGAGGTGGTCGGGTGGGCGGAGCTGACCGCTGACGGCGTCCAACGACTTGGTCAGCTGATCGACGCGCCGGTGAGTCACCACGACGGCGCACACGGTTTCGCTCATCTACGGTTGCTCTCGCGCCAGCTTGTCGTCGCGCGCGTCTTCCTCGAGCACCTCGCGCACGTGCCGCGCGGCGTCGTCCCCTTCGTACGCGCGCACGACGTCTTCGATGCCACCGGTCAGCTTGATGGTTCCGTGGTCGATCCACATCGCCGACTTGCACAACCGGGCGAGGAATTCGTTTGAGTGACTTGCGAATACGAGGATGCCGGAGCGCGCCACCAGATCTTGCAGGCGCGTGCGGGCCTTCTTGAGGAAGTCCGCGTCGACGGCACCGATGCCCTCGTCGAGCAGCAGGATCTCGGGGTCGATGCTGGTGACGACGCCCAGCGCCAGGCGCACCCGCATTCCGCTGGAGTACGTCCGTAGCGGCATGGCCAGGTAGTCACCGAGTTCGGTGAAGTCTGCGATCTCTTCGACCTTGGCCGCCATCTGCTTGCGGGTCTGTCCGAGGAACATCCCGCGGATGATGATGTTCTCGAATCCCGAGATCTCGGGGTCCATGCCCACGCCGAGGTCGAACACCGGCGCCACACGGCCTCGGACGGTGGCCGATCCGCGGGTCGGTTCGTAGATGCCGGACAGCAGTCGAAGCAAGGTCGACTTCCCGGCTCCGTTGTGGCCGACCAGCCCGACTCGATCGCCCATCTCGAGTGACAGCGTGATGTCGCGCAGCGCCTCGATGACCACGACGTTGGACTCGTTGCGTCCAATGGCGCCACCGGCCTTGCCGAGAAACGCCTTCTTCAGCGAGCGGGACTTGGCGTCGAAGATCGGAAACTCGACCCACGCGTTGTGGGTCGAGATCGACGGCTGGCTGGTCACTTCCGACGCTCTATAGGTACTGGCCGGTCCCGGTCGGGCCGCGCTGGCCGGGCGCGCCGGTGCCGGGAGGCAGCGCCCCCTGACGCATCTGCTCCAACTGCGCGCGCGCCGCCATCTGCTGGGCGAAGAGCGCGGTCTGGATGCCGTGGAACAGCCCTTCGAGCCATCCGACGAGTTGGGCCTGCGCGATGCGCAGCTCGGCGTCTGACGGCAACGCATCCTCGGTGAACGGCAGCGTCAGCCGCTCGAGTTCTTCGCGGAGTTCCGGGGCAAGGCCCTCCTCCAGCTCGCGGACGCTGCGGGCGTGGATCTCGCGTAGCCGGGTGCGGCTGGCGTCGTCGAGCGGGGCGGCGCGCACCTCCTCGAGCAACTGCTTGATCATCGTGCCGATTCGCATGACCTTCGCAGGCTGCTCGACGAGGTCAGTCAGGGACCGACCATCCGAATCGGCGTCCCCGGCGCCCAGTGCCGCCAGGTCGCCGCCGACGAACTCGATGTCGTTGTCGCTGTCATTTTCCGAAGGGCTATTCATCTTCGTGTTCAAACTCCTACGGTCCTTGCCATTCGTAGATGCGGTCCTCGCCGTTGTCGTAGATCTGCTTCCACGACCGCGACTTGTCTAGCGACACTAGCCCGTCGGGCATGACGAACCCGCGGACCACCGGGGTGCTGGTGATGACGTAGCGGATGTTCAGCGCGTGCACGGCCTCCGCGACGCGTGGATCGGTATCGGCCTTGCTTGCATACGCCCAGAAGTTGAAGCGGTGAAGCCCCGGGCCCTGCTGCTGTGGAAAGTCGTAGTGCGTCCACAGCGGGTGCAGCCCGTTGACGGCATACATCCACGCGGTGCCATCGGTGTTTGCGTTGCCGATGAGGGTGTCGCGCGCTCCGGGCAGCGTGGCCAGATAGTCGAAGGCCTGGATGTCCTTGTCGTCGATGATCACCTTGTCGTACTTCTCGCCGATCAGGTGACGGTGACGTGGGAAGTAGTGCCATGCCGAACCGATCGACACCGCGACCAGGATCGCCGCGGCCAGGCCGTACCCGACCCGCGGGCTGATGCGCGGCGCGACCCGACGCAGCCTTCCCACCACGAACAACGTCATCGTGGAAAGCGCGATGCCCGCCATCGGGGCCAGCAGAAGGGTGATCACGGCGGAGAGCCGGCGTGGGTCGCTGTAGAAGAGGTCACTGAACGTGCCCGTCACCGCACCGACGGGGCCACCGAACGGCGCCGAGGAATGCACGACCGACACCACCAGCAGCGCCCAGACCGCCAGCGGCCACCACAGTCGCCGCACCAGCAGGATCAGCCCTCCGATCGCGGTCAGCGCGATCAGGATGTTCTGGATCGGATAGTCGTTGAGGTGCCGGGTGTGCTGCACGATCGCATCGAACAGGGCCTTCTTCTTGCCCTCGTGGGTGACGAACGCGTGCCCGACGATGATCTCGGCCTGCTGCAGCACTCCGACGAACTGTGGAAGCAACAACAGCACGGTCGGGACGCCCACCCACAGCAGCGTGACGAAGTCGGCCACCCGCCCGCGGATGGGGCGCCAGAGTGCGTCGCAGAGCCACCAGGCCGCCACGAACACGACCGTGACGACGCCCCCCGTGATGTGGACCGAGAACACACCGAGCAGCGCGATGATGCCGAGCGGGATGCGGTCGCGGTGCCGCAGCGTCGAGGCGATCAGCACCATGGTGGGTACGGCGACGCCGTATGCGGCCATGTTGGGCATCGAGGCCGTATCGAACTCGACGTACGGGACTGCGGTGAACGACGCGGACAGCGCCGCGGCGGTGGCCGCTGCGGCCGCAGTGCGCCATGGATCGACCCGCGAGCGCATCAGCTGCCACGTGAGCACGGCTGCGCTCGCGGGGAAGAGCCAGACCGCCGCCGCGAGGGAGTTCAGCGTGTAGGCGGTCGTGGGGGTCGCACCGGTGAGTTGCACCTGGATAGCTGCCAACGCGTGGAACGTGGACGGGTAGTAGAGCGCGTCGTGGGTCTCGACGTTGCGCAAATCGCCCATGTGCGTCGGAGAGGCCTGCCCGGTATCGAGGATGAATCGGACCGTGTTGGCGTGCCAGACCGCGTCCCAGGTGCTGGGAATCGATTGCCAGTTGGGCATCCCGCGAATTGCTGAATACCCGATGAACGCTGCTCCGAGTACGACGCCGGCGGCTACCACCAGGCCGGGCCCCGTCGAGGGCGCGCGACCTTCGGCGGGGCGGTCGCGGAAGCGGGAAAGCGCGATGTGCGCAATCGTGACGAGGATCACGACGAGCACTAACGCGAGCAACGCCGTCCATGCGTTCCATGGGATGCCGACCGCGCCCATCGGAAGAATGGCGAGTGCGACGACGCCGTAGGTGAGCGCTGGACCCACCGCGACGGCTACCGGCCAGGTTAGCTGCGCGGCCCTTGCAACGATTGCTCCCGGAACAACCAGCAACAGCAGTGCGATTAGCACTCCGGACGCCAAGCTCACTGGACTAGTATGGCTGCCCAGGTGACCTGGTCTGCCGCGGCACACGCGCGGGCGGGCACCTCCGAAATCGTGTCGGGTCGCGGTATTCACAGACACTCGAAGGTGGCTGGCATGGCATACGACGTCGCCCGGGTGCGTGGTCTGCACCCGTCGCTGGGCGACGGCTGGGTGCATTTCGATGCTCCGTACGGCATGCTGCTGCCGGATTCGGTGGCCACCACGGTCTCGACGGCCTTCCGCGGATCGTTGACGACGGACATCGGCCCGCACCCCGCCGCGCAGCGCAGCGCGGGGGTGCTCAAGGCCGCGCGACAGGCCGTCGCCGATCTCGTCGGCGGTGATCCGCGTGGCGTCGTGCTCGGCGCGGACCGCGCCATCCTGCTGACCGCGCTGGCCGACTGTGCGTCGTCGCGAGTCGGGCTGGGCCAGGAGCTCATCGTCACGCGGCTCGACGACGAAGCCAATGTGGCCCCGTGGTTGAGGGCGGCCAGTCGCTACGGCGCCAAGGTGAAGTGGGCCGAGATCGACATCGAGACCGCCGACCTTCCGACCTGGCAGTGGGAGACGCTCATCGAGAAGCCCACGCGGCTGATCGCGATCGCGTCGGCCTCGTCGTCAGTGGGCACCGTCACCGATTTGCGGCCGGTCACCAAGCTCGCACACGAGAACGGGGCGCTCGTCGTCGTCGACCATTCGGCCGCCGCGCCGTACCGGTTGATCGACATCGAAGAGAGCGAGGCCGACGTCGTCGCGCTGAACGCCGTCGCCTGGGGTGGTCCGCCGGTGGGCGCGTTGGTGTTTCGGGATCCCGAGGTCATCGGCTCGTTCAGTTCGATGTCCGCCGATCCGTTCGCGACCGGCCCCGCCCGGCTGGAGGTCGGCACCCATCAGTTCGGGATGTTGGCGGGCTTGGTCGCCAGCATCGAGTATCTGGCCGCGCTCGATGAATCGGCCACCGGCACTCGTCGCGAAAGACTCTCCGTTTCAATGCAATCGGCCGCGACCTACATGGATCGGCTGTTCGACTACCTGGTGACGTCGTTGCGGTCGCTGCCGTTGGTGATGGTGATCGGGCAACCCGAGGTGCGGATACCCGTGATGAGTCTGGCGGTGCACGGGGTGCCTGCCGAACGGGTGGTGCAACGGCTCGCCGACAACGGCGTGCTCGCGGTGTGCAACACCAGTTCGCGGGTGCTCGACGCGATCGGCGTCAATGACATCGGCGGCGCGGTCACCATCGGGCTTTCGCACTACAGCACGGTGTCGGAGTTGGATCAGCTGGTGCGCGCGCTGGCGTCGTTAGGCTGAGCTCGGCTGGCTGAACGCTCAATCCGACACGCGCAGAAGCACTTTCCCGGTCACTTCGCCGGACGACAGCAACCGGTGGGCTTCACTCGCCTCCTCGATGGGCAACTCGGCGCCGACGATGGGTCGCACCCTGCCGTCGGCGATCATCGGCCACACGTTGGCGACCACAGCGTCGACGATCTCGCGCTTGCCGCCTGGCCCGTCGACGGGACGGGAGCGCAGCGCCGTCGAGATGACGCCGGCGCGCTTGGCCATCAGCGCGCCCAGGTTGAGTTCAGCCGTGAGCCCGCCCTGGAACCCGATCACGATGAGTCTTCCGTCGGGCGCCAGTGCCTCGATGTTCCTGGCTAGGTAGGACGCCCCCATGATGTCGAAGATGACGTCGGCCCCGGCCCCTCCGGTCTCCGCCCTGATGCGTTCGACGAAGTCTTGCTCGCGGTAGTCGATCGTGATGTCTGCGCCGAGTGTGGTGCAGACGTCGAGCTTCTCGGCGGACCCGGCGGTGACCGCGACGCGGGCCCCGAGCGTGCGGGCCACCTGGATGGCATGCGTGCCGATACCGCTTGCGCCGCCGTGGATCAGGAGTACTTGGCCGGTCGACAGATGCGCCGTCATCTCGAGGTTGGACCACACGGTGCAAGCGACTTCGGGGAGTGCGGCGGCCTGATCGAGCGCAACACCCTCCGGAACGGGCATGACTTGCCCTGCCGGCACTGCGACCTTCGTTGCGTACCCGCCGCCTGCCAGCAAAGCGCACACCTCTTGGCCGACTGACCATCCGTCGACGTCGGGGCCGACCTCCGCGATGCGCCCCGACACCTCGAGCCCGATGGTCTCGCTGGCGCCCGGCGGTGGCGAGTAGTGGCCGGCGGCCTGCAAGAGGTCGGCCCGGTTGACGCCTGCGGCTACCACTTCGATGACTACTCCGCCGCGTTGAACTGCGACGTCGGGAACTTCTCGCAAGGACAGCGTGGACTCGTGTTCGGCAACGATTGCGAGCATGTCAATAACGCTACTACTCGCGAGGCTTAGCTCTAATATGTCGCCATGGGGGACACAATTGAGGGGCGTACAGCTAGTAGGATGCCGAGCCTCGACTACGCGGAACAGCGATCGTGGCAAAACTATCTGGATTCGGCGCTGGGGGTCTACGCCGCACTGAATCGGTCACTCGTCGATGCGCATCACTTGACGCTGAACGACGTGCGGCTGCTTGACGTGCTCGAACGGGCACCGAACGGTTCAGCGCGCATGGGCGACCTCGCCGACGAGCTGATGTCGTTGCCTAGCAGGGTAACTCGGCAGATCAACAGGCTGGAGGCGCACAACCTGGCCCGCCGTCATTCGAGCCCCGAGGACGGCCGCGGCGTCGTGGCCTGCATCACCGAGGAAGGCCGCGCGCTGCTCTCCGCGGCGATGGTGACGTACGGCCAAGGGGTGCGCGCGCACTATCTGAACAAGTTGTCGCGCTCCCAGGTCGCCTCGCTCGGCGAGAGCTGCCGCCGCATCGGGGCCGCGTTGAAGGCGGAAGCTGCGCCCGCCCGGTTGGGCCGGGTCTAGCGCGCCCCTTACCGTTCCTTATGGGTGAGCAGCAGCGTGTGCTGTTCGGTTGCGGCCCGAACGGTGTTGGCCGCTGGCGGCGGGTGTTCTCCGGTGGACCGGTACCCATCGTGTGGGTGGCGGTGGGCCGGAACTGCCGTGCCTGCCAACGTGGCTCGGTGGACGTTTGGGCCTGGCCGGTGGTGTGCCCGCAACGGTCCGCTGTCCGTTGCGGGGTCCTGCCGGCCGTCGCCTGATCGGTAGTCCGAGGCCACGTCTGCCGATCGCGGTCGCCGCGCCGTGATGGCGGGTGACCGGTTCGGAAGTCTGTTGTTGTAGCGGTTTACGCCAGTGCTGGTTGCCCCATGTGCTGGTGTACGCCGGATCGACCCCGATGATTGCGATGCCGCGGCGGGCGGCCATCGCGGTCAGGCGGGTTCGGAATCGCGCGGTCGGGATACCGGCCACGGTGCGCCGGAACGACTTTCCGCGTCTACCGCGGCCCATCGTGTCGCGGCCGACCGCGCGGGCATCGGCGAAGTCGAGGTGCTCGATGACTACCGCCGTGCACGCAGCCTGGGTAGCAGCATCGAGTAGGGCGGTGATGGCCGCGCGGACCCGCCCATCACGGCGCGACGCCGCTAAGCCGGCGGTCTCGATGGGGATCGTGATCGGGTCCCCGACCGGATTTCCGGACCTGTCGAGCACGCAGCAGGCGAGGTGGTCGGCGTTGAGATCGACGCCCAGCACCGGGCCGGTGCGCAACGCATCGAGCGAGGGTGCCACCTCCGCCGTGTCCTGTTTCCAGGACGCGTCGAGATACCAACGGCCCTTGGCCGGGTCGAAGGTGATGTCATAGCGCACCGCGCGCCGCGCAGCGACCCGTGCCTTCCACTCGGTGCCGCGGTGGCTGAACGCCACCGGTGCACCCACATCGAGATGTGAACCCAGCTGGTCGACCAACGCGGCCGGGACTTTGATCCGCAACCGGCCCGCTTCATCGACGCGGATGGTTTCATTGCCGCCAGCCTTGCCCGATTCCCCATCCGCGGTGAAGAACATCCGGGCGCCATCCCAACGGTCGCGCCACTGCGGTTCGGTCAAGCCCGCCGTATCGAGGTGGGTGCGGTTGCGCCACAACCGTTTCCCACCCACCACGATCGACGGACGCCCAGCAGCCAACGCGTCCTCGGCTGCCTCCAGGCGGGCCCGCAACACCGCCAGCCGCCGCGTCTTGGCGAACCGCTCACCAGCCGTGCGGTATCCACGACCACGGCGGCGGCCCGCTGCTGCCGGTGCCAGATCCTGCGCACCGGGGCGCAGTGCACACCGCTGCTCCACCACCTCGATCCCTTGGCGTAGATCGGTGACGTGAGCGCTCAGGGCGCGCATGCCCAGCTGGTATTGGTCCTCAACCGCACGGGTGATCGCCCCCGCCCAGCGCGACGACGACACCGCAGTCAGCGCCCGCTTACGCCGGGCCCGCCAGGCCGCGTGCGCCTCATGGTCCAACCGACCGAACCCCACACGGGCCGCCAACTCCGTGCGGTACACCGATCCCAGAAACGATCCGACCGCCCCCAGCGCCGAAGCCTCGGCATCGGTCAGGTGAACCCGGGTCCGGATACGCACCCCCGCCGGCCCAGCTGCCAGCACCGGATCGGCGATCCGGCGCAACGCCCGACGTTCACTGGCCATCACCGACATCCTGACCACTGGCACCGACAAACACCGCCGGACCCATATCACGGCGCGCGCAACCCACCGCCGTGATCGCCCGATCACGCGCCGACCGTCGCCCGTACAACCGGGCACACAACCAGGTCAACACCTCCACCATGTCGCCAACCAGATCGACGGTCACCTCACCAGAATCGAGCACCGCCAGGCGACAGCCATGCGCCGACAGTGCTCCCTCCACCAACTCAGTGTTCATCCGCCCCAACCGATCCCGGTGCCCACCACCACCACCACCACCGCGGCCACCTTCGGGTCAGCCAACAACCGGCGCAACTTACGATTGGGCCCCGTTCATCCCACACCCGACGTCGGCCTCCACCCGCACCACCGCCATCCCAGCCGCCAGCCGCCCACTGAACCAGCCAGGCAACCGGCCTACCTAAATCCCCCCGCTGATCATGCGAAGACACCCGCGCATCAAACCCACCCCGCACCGCAGGCACCGGCAACGTGCCCTCCCGAAACCAGCGGTACCCGTCTGCGGATGAACACCCTCCGACCGCGCCCAATCCGTCAGATTTACACCACCAGCCCACTCACTGGAACACCCCAACGATCACTACCACTCACTACCCGACCACCTGCCGTTACCCTTGTCGATGGTGGCGTGGCAGAGCGGCCTAATGCACTCGCCTTGAAAGCGAGAGTCGGCTAACACCGACCGGGGGTTCAAATCCCTCCGCCACCGCCATTTTCGTCAGCTGCCGGTGCCCGCGACCAGGTTCGGCGGATCGGTACCGCGCGCATAGGCCTCGAGTTGCCGCAGCGCGACGGCCCACGCCCGTTGCCACGCAGCCTCGGTGCTACCCGCCACGTGTGGGGTCAGTAACAAGCCTGGCGCGGACCACAGTGGGTGGCCCGGCGGCAACGGTTCCGGATCGGTGACGTCGAGTGCGGCGCGCAGTCGGCCCGACGTCAACTCCGCGAGCAGTGCGTCGGTGTCCACCAACCCGCCGCGGCCCACGTTGACCACGATCGTGCCGGTCCGCAGGCGGGCCAGGAATTCGGCATCGACGATGTGGTGGGTGGCTTCGCTCTCGGGCAACATCGCGACCACCACGTCCGCGGTGGGCAGGAGTTCGTCGAGCTCGTCGAGGGCGTGCACTCCGGGCCTGGCTCGCCGTCCGACCAGCACCACGTCGGTCTCGAACGGCATGAGCCGGGCGGCCAGATTCACCGCCAGATCCCCGGCGCCGAGCACGACGATACGCTTGCCGATCAGGGTCTCGGTGTCCTTGCGCCGCCATTGACCATCGGCCTGCTGCTTGGCGAAGAGGCCGAGGTCCCGGTAGATGGCAAGCAACGCCGCCACCACCCATTCGGCCGACGAACCTCCGTGCGCGCCACGGCCGTTCGAGAGCAGCACGCCGTCCGGGAGCACGGCCAGCCACTGTTCGTAACCGGCGTTGAGCGTCTGGACGAGCCGCAGGTTGGGCAACTCGGCGAACCGCGCCCCGACTGCGGCAGCCTTGTCGTATCCGACGACGACGACGGAGGCGTCGAGGTGTCCGGCGGGCCACAGCTCACCCGGCTGGTACTGCACCGCTTCGATGTTGGGTGGGGTGTCCGACACGTCGAGCCCCAGGTTGCCGGGGACGAGCACCTTCAACCGCGCCCGTTCGGCGCTACTCACCAGTGCCCGCGGTGGACGACTTCGGCGAAGGGCCGACGATTGGGCTTGAGGATCGGCTTGAGTGGACGATCGGCGGGATACCCGATACCGAGCAGGTACGAGACGAGGTGATCGGCTGGCACGCCGAGGATCGCGCGCGCCTTCTGCTGATCGCCCACCGACGAGTGCCCGGTGCCGATGCCGAGGTCAGTCGCGGCGATCGTCATCGCCATCGTCGCCTGCCCTAGGTCGTACTGGTCGATGAGCTTCGTGCGCTCGTCGGGAGGTTCGGGGACGATCAGGGCGATCGCCGCCGCGGCCGCGGCGATGTGTACCGCGCCACGCCACACGGTGGACAGTTCTTGAAGTTGGCCACGATCGGTGACGATGACGAAGTCCCAGTGCTGGTCGTTCTTGGCCGACGGCGCCCGCCACCCGGCTTCTGCGATGCGGTCCAGCGCGCTGTCGGGAACGGGGTCGGGCAGGTAGCTTCGCACATTGCGTCGGGCACGGATCGCGTCCCAGGCTTCCATCTCGTCTCCTCTATTTCGCTTTCACGACTCAACCACGCCTACGTAAGCACTATTTCCCGCACGGCCCTCGTCGAGCCTGGTACGTGCTGCCACGGTCGTAGGTCAAGATCGGCCTCCGGCACGATGCGCACCGGCGGCGACACTTCATAGCGTCGAGTCATGACACGAGTAGAAGCACAGACCGATGACTGACGCAGCCGCCGGATCGGGTATTCCGTTTCCTGGCAGCCACACTGGTCGCCGAATCGCCTCCTGGGCACGAATGTTCATCGAATCCGTCGGTGCAACGCGAAGGGCCCAGCGCGCACCTCGACGCGAGCGGTCGCCTGAGCCGCCGCTTCGCGCCCGCTTCATGGAGGACGCATCGATGGCCCGCGAGATGTGGCGGCTGTGACGCGCGACCGCGACCTCCTACCGCGGTAGTACAGCGGTACCCCTCTCCGGGATGAGGTGACGTCCGGCCGAGCGTTCTACGATGTCGGGATGTCGACCGCGGTGAAGCGGCACCTCCGAGCGTGGGTCACGCGCAAGGAGCGGTTGCTGCCAGCCGGCTTCAGCTGGCCGTTCGTCGTCACCGTTGACGTAGCGATGATCGTCATCGGCGCCGTCGCCACCGTTCAGCGTCCGGTGTCGGACTGGCCGATCGCCATAGTGGCGATGGTGATCGCATTCAGTCCCTGGATAGTGTTCTTCCTCTGCAACGTCGTCAAACACGAAGGGCCAGCACTGTGGACGGCGTGGATGCTGGCCACCGCCATCATGCTCTTCGCGACGTCGACGCCCATCAACGGCGACTTCGCGCCATTGCTGCTCATTCTCAGTGTCGGTGTCATTAGCGCCATCACCTCGACCCGCGGCGGCGTCGTGGCCGCATCCTCGGCCACAGCGCTACTGGGGTGCGCTGCGGCGCTGCACCGCCTGGACACCCCCGTGCTCTACCTGGCGTTCGTCGGAATCGGTTGGCTCGTCGGCTATCTCATGCGCATCCAACAGGAACTCCTGCTCGAACAGCGGCAGATGCAGGCCAAGTTAGCCGCCCTTGCCGCCGCCGACGAACGCCGTCGCATCGCCCATGAAGTGCACGACGTCATCGCGCACACGCTGAGCATCACCCTGCTACACCTCACCGGTGCGCGACACACCCTCGAGCACGACGGTGACGCAGCCGCCGTCGTCCGCGCACTGCACCAGGCTGAGCGCCAGGGCCGCCAAGCCATGGCTGACATCCGCCGCACGGTGGGACTCCTCGACGCCGACCCCACCGCACGAGCACCCGAGCCCGGCATTTCCGACATCACCGCACTCACCGAAGACTTCTCGCGGGCGGGTCTCGACGTAGTCCTCACCGCGAGCGGCCCGATCGAGCACGTCTCGGGCGCCGTCGGCCTGGCGCTATACCGCATCACCCAGGAGTCCCTGTCCAATGTCGCCAAGCATGCGTCGGACTCCCAGGCCGCAGTGACACTCACGATTTCTCCTACGGCAGTGCAACTTTCGATCGTCAACCAGTTGCCGCAGCCGGGCACACCAGTCGGTGCGGCAGGTCGCGGACTGCGCGGGATGCGGCAGCGGATCGAACCCCTCGGCGGCACCATCGATGCGGGACCATCCAACGGTCAGTGGGCCGTGCACGTCGCGGTGCCCGCAGGCGCCGACGACCCCTACTGGACCCATCGGAAGGCCGCGTCGTGACCGACGAGCGCCAGGTCATACGGGCCCTGATAGTCGACGACCAGGAATTGGTGCGCTCTGGACTCTCCCTGATCCTGCGGGAAACACAGGGCATCGTGGTCGTCGCCGAGTGCTCCGACGGCGACGAGGTCGTCGACGCCGTCGCCCGGCACCGCCCCGATGTGGTGGTGATGGATCTGCGCATGAAACGGGTCGACGGGATCGAAGCGACTCGGCTGCTGGCCGAGGCGGAAGGCCCACCGGTGCTTGCGCTGACGACGTTCAACGACGACGATCTGCTCTCCGGAGTATTGCGCGCCGGTGCTGCGGGTTTCGTCCTGAAGGACTCACCGGCCGAGGACCTGATCCGGGCCGTTCGGGCGGTGGGCAGCGGTGCCAGTTACCTCGACCCCTCGGTGACCGCACGAGTGCTCACCGCCTACCGCAGTACGGCCGCGGCGACCGCGGAAATCGCCGACCTGGATGAACTGACCCCACGCGAGTACGACGTGCTCTTGCTGATCGCGCGGGGACACACCAATGCCGAGATCGCCGATGTACTAACCATTTCGGGGCTGACCGTGAAGACCCACGTCGGCCACATCTTCATGAAGCTGGGCCTCCGTGATCGTGCGGCCGCAATCGTCTTCGCCTACCAAAACCACCTCGTCGAACCGCGCTGACCATCCGTCGTGTCGGTCTCACGCCTGCTGCGATCCGACGGCCATCAGTGCGTCGCCGAGCTTCTCGGCGGCGTCCCGGTCGAGCGAAGCATGACCCAATAGCAACCGGTTCCAAAGGAATCCGTATGCCACGTCGGCAAGCACGTCAATGTCGATCACACTGGACAGAGCGCCGCGGGCACGACCCCGTTCGAGCAGCGCCCGCAGCGGCGCCTGTCGTGACACGGCGAAGTCCGGAGCGACCGCGGCAAGCTCTGGGTCCTGTTGGGCCAGTGCCATGAACTGGCGCAGCGTCTGCGCGTTGTCGACGGCGTCGGCAAACGATGCAGTGAGAAAGCCAACGAGGTCATCACGGAATGAACCGGTGTCTGGGATGGCGACGACGGTGCGCGCACGCTCGGCCAAGGCTTCGGCGATGAGTGCCCCTCTGTTGGGCCACCAGCGATAAATGGTCTGGCGGCCGACCCCAGCGGCGGCGGCGGTGCCTTGCACCGTGACCCCAGGCCCACCTGCCTCCTGAAGCAAGGAAAATGCAGCGTCCAAAATGGCGCGCCGCGCATCTTCGTTGCGCCGTCGGCCGCTGTGCGGCCGCGACGCACGTTCTGACATGGCAACGAATCTAACACTTGACAAGACACACTGTCTCGACAAATCTTGTCTAGACAGTGTGCCTTGACAACGTGGGAGAAGCCGATGACCGTGTCCTGGTCGACCCAACTCGATGGAGTACTCGCCGGAGACCAGGTGGTCGGCGTCGCGGCGGTCACTCCGGCGCGCGGAGTCGTGATAGCACCGATGACCAACTTCGCCGTCCACGATCGCCAGGCCGGGGTGGTCGGGGTGAACAGCTCGGTCGGAGCGTCGAAGAAGATTGAACGGATGCGGCGAAATCCTCACGTGGCGGTCGCATTCCATAGTCGTGACCACAGCACCGCCGACGGCATGCAGTACGTCCTCGTTCAGGGCTTCGCCACCGTGTCGGCGCCGGTACCCGACTTCCCGGCGACCATCGGCACTCGGTGGGACGATAAGGACGGCGCACCGCCGAGCGGGCTGTGGGGACGGTGGCTCCGCGTCTACTACACCCGCATACCCATCGACATCGCCGTCGAGCGCATCATGAGCTGGCCTGACCTGCGGGCGTCCGGCGAACCGGAACTGCTCGGCACCCCACTGCCACCGCCAGCGGCGTCGCAAGCATCCCCGCTCGGCGGCACAGGCACTCGCATCGACTGCGCCCGGGCGGCCCGCAGGGCCCGACGTCTGCCGCACGTACTGCTCGGCTGGGTCGGCGAGGACGGCCTACCCATGGTGGTTCCGGTGTTGATCACCGGCTTCGATGACGTCGGCATCCGACTCGGGACTGCCGGGCCCGTGTTGCCATCTGGGCACCGCCGCGCCGGCCTGACCGCGCACTCATTCAGCCACCACGGCCTCGGCAACCACGGAAACCACCAACGGCTGCACACCGGGTGGCTGGAAGTGGACTCGCCGCACACGGCCACATATCGTCCGCACACCAGCGCCGGATTCCGCATGCCGCCATCGACGTGGCTCTACCGGCTGGCGGTGGGCTTCGCCGCTCGGCGAGGAGCCAACGACTACACCGAAGTGGCGCTCGGGGCAACGCACTGAAAGCTGCCTAGACCGGACCACGACATAGCAGATTCAAAGCCAACGCATAGTGGCTACCCTGATCGTCTGGTCAAGCTGGGTACATGACTGAAACACCTGAGCAGACAATCGAACCCACCTCTGAGTCGCACGCAGTCACCCCGCGGGCCGACGAATCGCCGCGACGCTGGCGCAAGCGTGACGGACATCCCAGGGTCTATCGCGTTGCCGCGGCGGTCATCACAGTCGCCGCGACCGTCTTCGTCATCGCCGTGATCTTCTGGAGCGGTTTCATCTTGGGCGCTCACGGCGGCGGCGGTGGACACCATGGGCACGGCGGCGGCTCCGCGCACGGCGCCGCAATGATGCACCACGGTCACGGCGGACAGGGACACTAGTCCGTCACCTCAAAGCGGGCCCGGTTCACAGGAATTCGCGACACGCGCGAAAGCTAGCAGCCGGGCTCGCTTAGCGGTATCCACTTGCCGTGGAATGAGAAGCCCACTGCTGCGAGCCCGGATCGATTGTCGGAGTAACCGTTTGGCCGTGATACTGGAACGCCTGCGGAGGCCGACCGCCCGCCGGTGGGGCGGGTTCACACGTCGGCGGCTCGTCGTCTTCTGGGAAGTCCGGTATCGGCGTGTCCGTCGGTAGCGGCGGAATTGGCGGTGGCGGTCGATGCCACGGTGGCGGGTGAGGACCCCGCCCGGGAGGCCCGCCGCTGGGAGGCCCGCCGCCGTTGGGCGGTCCACCGTGTCCTGGCGGAGGCCCATCGGAAACGTGGCCGGCGGGCGACCCACCCTGACCAGGTTCTCCGGATTTGCCGGGGTTGCCGCTCGGGGGCCCACTGGCGGTGCCGGGACTCATGTCTGGCGGTCCGGTGGGCGCACTGGGGTCTCGGTCTGCGGGTCCGGTCGCCGACCCGCCGGCACTCGAATCCGGTGGTCCGGTCGGCGGCGAGGGCGGCTCGAGCCCCGGAGCGGGCTGCTCCGGGGCGCTCGAGCCACCCGCCGCTGGGGCACCCGAATCGCTCGGGCCCGATGGTGGGGACCCGGAATCGCTTGAGCCGCCCGAGGATGGCTCCAATTCGATCCCGCCGGAAGACGAGCCCGAGTCGCTCGACGACGTTGAGCCCGACGACGATGAGGCCGAGGACGAGGAAGACCCGGAATCACTCGACCCGGCCGACGACGAGCCTGAATCGCTGGACGATCCCGAATCGCTTGGCGCCATGGGGAATGGCGGCGGCGCGGCGGCGGACAGGGCTTCGGAACTCAATCCGAGCAGACTGGCCTCGACGCAGCAGGTGACTGCGATGCCTGCTAGTAACCGTCTCGCTTGCAAGGTGACCTCCGGGCGACTGTGCTTCAGTGCGTCCGTCGGGCGAAGACCCAGGTGCGCAGTAGTACGAATCGGATGAGGGTCGCTGCGAGATTGGCCAGCACCAGCATGCCGACCTCTACGGTTCGGGACGGATCGGCGACGAGGCCGTGCAATGCATCCAACGCTCCGCTGGTGATGCCCAGCGTGATCGCGAAGACCACGAGTCCCTGGACCTGATGGCGCGCGGCTCCGAGCCGGCCCCGCACGCCGAACGTGAACCGCCGATTGGCCGACGTATTGGCGACCGCGGTGATGAGCAGCGCGACTAGGTTCGCGACCTGGGCACCCAGGAGTCCCTGCAGCATGACGAACAGCACCAAATAGGCGGCGGTGCACGCAACTCCGATCGTTCCGAAGCGGAGCACCTGGCCCAGCGGCGACACCGATGCCGGGACGGGGCCGGTGGGTGCGAGCTCGGCTGCGATCGCGTCAACCGGTACCGCCCCGAGCGTCAGATCGTCGTCGATGTCGTGTGCGAGCGCCGTGTCCGTCATGGCACTGATCGTGGACCGCGTGGATGTGTGACGGTTTGGTCCAACCTACGATTCCGCTATGAGGGCTTCACTCGTGGGCACCTGGCAGGCGGTTCACATTCAGGGTGGATACGATGGGTGAGGTGCCACCAGGACTGAATCTCTACACCAACCGATTGCGCGCCAACTCATTTGGCGGCGAAGCCACTGCTTACGACACGCACCGCCCGCGTTACCCCGACGACCTCGTCGATGAGCTCCTGAGTTCGGGCGCACGGTTGGTACTCGACGTCGGCGCCGGTACCGGGATCGCATCGCAGCAGCTGACCGAACGCGGGGCCGACGTGCTGGCCGTCGAGCCCGATGCCAGGATGGCCGCGCTGGCGCGGCTGAAGGGGATACCGGTCGAGCTCGACACGTTCGAACGGTGGGAACCCGCCGGGCGCAGCTTTGATCTGGTCGTGTTCGCGGCGTCCTTCCATTGGGTCGATCCCGCGGTCGCCCTGCCGAAGATACGCACCGTGCTGCGGTCCGGTGGACGCCTCGCGTTGATGTGGAATCGACTGTCCCCCACCAAGCCGACGCGGGCGGACTTCGCCGCCATCTACGCCGACTACATGGATGACGACATCACCCGCCCGCACCACGACCCCGCGGACCTACGCGCCACGCTTGCCGCACACGGTTACGCCGTTGAGCAGCACATCTATCCGCGCAGCCTCCAGTACTCCCGAGACCAATGGCTGGACTATGCGTTCACCCATTCCAACCATTTGATTCTGACCGCCGAGCAAGCCGCCGAACTGCGCGCACGGCTGGCTGATCGCATCGGCCCGGACGGTGTGACGGTCGGGGGCGACGCACTCGTCGTCATCGCGACTCCCGATCAGCGAATCATCAGCTGACTCACAGGAATACGGCCGTCGGCGCTCCTTTGGCGTCGATTCGGTAAATCCCATCTACCACTAGAACCACATCTGTCACAGCGGTGTTAATGTGCGCCGAGGCCGCCGCGCGAGCCGGGCCGGCGAAGGGATGCCGATGTTGCACGTGTCTGAGCCAGCCGCTGCCAGCCTGGAGCCTGCGCCCGAGGAGGCGCTGAAGCCACACAGGTTCGACCGATTCCAGCGCAATCGCCTGCTGTCCAAGGTGAGCATCCAGAGCAAGCTCGTCGTGATGATGGTGGTGTGCACGATCGTGGCCGCCACCGTAGTCGGGATCATTGGCTTTGAGGCCGGCCGCAATTCGCTTCGCGACTCGGTGTTCAGCCGGCTAACCGAGGTGCGCGAGTCCCAGGCTCGGTCCCTGCACGACCAGCTGACGGACCTCAAGAACTCGATGATCGTCTACACACGCGGAGCCACCACGGCGGACGCGCTAGAGGCATTTACCGCCGGCTTCGCTCAGCTACAAAATCAGCCCATCAGCCCCGCCCAGGCTCAGTCGATAACCGATTACTACAACAACGGTTTCATCAAACAGGTGGAGCAGTACAGCGACGACAAGCTGAACGTCGCGCAATTACTTCCGACCAGCAACGCGCAACGGTATCTACAAGCCAACTACACCGCCCAGCGCAAGTCTGACGACGTGGCGCTGACGATGAACGATGCCCACGACGGGAGCGCGTGGTCGGCGGCCAATGCGCGTTACCAAGACTTCTTCCGGGAGATCGCCACCCGCTTCGAGTTCGAGGACGCGCTTCTGCTGGACGCCGGCGGCAACGTCGTCTACTCGGCCTACAAGGACGTCGATCTCGGCACCAACATCCTTGCGGGACCGTACAGCGGATCGAAACTGCGCGGGGCATTCGAGGACGCGCTGTCGTCCAACGCGCTGGATTACGTGGGATTCACCGACTTCGAGATCTATCAGCCTGCGGAGAACGTCCCCACCGCGTGGATGGTCACCCCCATCGTTGCCAACGGTCGCGCCGAGGGCGTGCTCGCGCTGCAGTTCCCCGCGACGAAGATCAACCGGCTGATGACGTTCGACAAGCAGTGGGCGGCTGCGGGTCTCGGTGAAACGGGCGAAACCTATCTGGCCGGGCCGGACGGTCTGATGCGGTCGGACTCCCGGATGTTCCTCCAGGATCCGCAGGCCTACAAGCGCGACGTCGTCCAGGCAGGCACTCCCGCGGACGTCGCCGATCGAGCAATCCGGCTGGGCGGCACCACTCTGGTACAACCGGTTGCGTCGGAAGCCACCGAGGCTGCCGAGCGTGGGCAGTCCGGGACGTTGATCACCACCGATTATCTCGGACGCGAGACGCTGCAAGCCTATGCGCCCGTGGTGGTTCCGGATTCCGACATCCACTGGTCCATCGTCGCGAAGCTCGACACTTCGGAGGCCTTCGCACGTGAGTCGACGTTCACCAAGACGATGGTGTTGTCGACAGTCGGCATCATCTTCATCGTCTGTGTCGCGGCCGTGTTCCTCGCCCAACTGTTCGTGCGGCCGATCAGACGCCTGGAGGCTGCCGCGCGACGGATCAGCGCCGGCGACTACCACGTCTTGATACCGGTGGAAACCCGGGACGAAATCGGTGATCTCACCAAGGCTTTCAACGAGATGAGCAGAAGCCTGACGGTCAAGGAGGAACTGCTCAACGAACAGCGCAAGGAGAACGATCAGCTATTGGGGTTGCTGATGCCCGAACCGGTCGCCGCGCGATACCGGCAGGGCGAGGACATCCCCGCAGAAGAGCACCAGGACGTCACCGTGATATTCGTCGACGTCATGGGGCTGGACCGGCTGCAGGCCGAACTGACGTCCGAACGATGGCTCACGATCGTCGACGACCTCGAACGCCAAATCGACGCGGCCGGAGACGGTCTCGGCATGGAACGCATCCGCTCGGTCCGTAACGGCTACCTGGGAAGCTGCGGGCTCAACGTGCCTCGGCTGGACAATGTCCGAAGAACGGTCGACTTCGCGCTGGAGTGTCAACGGATCATCGACCGCTTCAACACCGAGACGAACAGCAGTCTCAGCTTGCGGGCGGGGGTGGACACCGGCACGGTCAGTAGCGGACTCAGCGGTCGCCCGTCGGTGGTCTACGACATGTGGGGGGCGGCAGTGAACATCGCGTATCAGGTGAAAAGCGGTTCCCGCCAACCTGGTATCGACGTCACCGACCGGGTGTACCAAGCGCTCCGGGAGACCATGAGCTTCACGTCGGCCGGTTCCGTCACGGTCGAGGGACAGGAGCAGCCGAGCTGGCGGCTGGTGGAGCCGAGGTGAGCACCGACGTGTTCACTTCGTCGTGGTTCTACTGGGCGGTGGGGATCGCGGTCGGGCTACCGGTCGGACTGGTGGCGCTCACGGAGTGGCAGCACGCGTTACGGCGGAGGGACAGCTTCCTCGTCCGGCCGGTGACACTTCTGCGCAACTACCTGCTTCCGCTCGGTGCATTGCTGCTGCTGATGATCGAAGCCAAACAGGTGCCGCCCGGGGCTACTCCGGTCCGGATGGTAGGCACTCTCTTTGCCTTCGTCGTGCTGGTGCTGCTGCTCTCGGGAGTGAACGCCACGCTCTTCCAGGGCGCCCCTGCTGGAACGTGGCGGAAACGGGTTCCGACGATCTTCATCGACGTCGGGCGGTTCCTCGTCATCGCCGTGGGCCTTGCGCTGATCTTCTCGGTCATCTGGGGTGCGAACGTGCGCGGCCTGTTCACCGCGCTCGGCGTGACGTCGATCGTCATCGGTCTGACGCTGCAGAACTCCGTCGGTCAGATCATCTCGGGACTGCTGATGTTGTTCGAGCAGCCGTTTCAGCTGGGCGACTGGTTGGAGACGCCGGCGGCCCGTGGCCGCGTCGTCGAAGTGAACTGGCGGGCAGTACATCTGGAGACCAGCACCGGACTGCAGATCACGCCTAACTCGGTGCTGGCCGGGGCTTCGTTCACCAACTTGAGCCGGCCCGAGCGCAAGCACGAGATCACCGTGACGACGACGTTCGCGCTCGACGACCCGCCCAACCAGGTGTGCGCCATGTTGGCGAGAGTGGCTGCCGACCTGCCGCAGCGACGGCAGGACGCCACGGTCTCGGCGTCGCCATCGGGTGGTCTTGAGTACCGGACCAAGATTCCGCTGAGCTCCCCGGCTGACGATGGTGCGGCGAGAACTGTTTTTCTGCAATGGGTTTGGTATGCCGCGCGCCGAGCTGGTCTGCATCTCAACGAGACCGGGGGGCAGTTCTCTACCCCCGAGATGGTCGCCGAAGCAGTACGCAACGTCGTCGCGCCGACACTGCGGCTCAGCATCGACGATCAGCAGGCCGTCGTTCCGAATGCCACGCTGGAGCGCTACGGAGCCGACGAGGTGATCCAACGCTCCGGAGTGGTTCCCGAGCGGATGACGTTCATCGTCTCGGGCGCCGTACGGCTCACCGGGGGCGGGGACGATGGTTCGGAGATTCCGATCGGCACCCTCGAGGAGGGCGGCTACTTCGGGCAGAGCACCCTGACGCGGCAGCCCGTGATAGGTAATGCGCAAGCCATCGACGAGGTGACGGTCGTGCAGGTCGACCGCGGGCACATCGAGATGTTGGTGCAACGCAACCCGTTGTTACTGCAGGAGTTCGGCCGCACCATCGAGGAGCGGCGGGCCAACGCCCGCAAGGCGCTGACCGCCCAGGCTGACTGACCGACGGGTCTGGCAGTCTTGTGGTAGCGCGTGTGGGCTGCGCGCGAGGCCGTCGACCACTAAGGAGCGCATTCATGCCAGTCACCGTGCTACTCGAGTTCAGGTTCAAGCCCGAATCGCTCAGTGAGGGAACCGAAATCTTCCGGCGTGAGCTCGTCAAGACGCGGGCCTTCGACGGAAATCTCGTGACGGACGTGCTCGTCGACGAAGATGACGAGACACACTGGGTCATCTACGAGGTCTGGGAATCCGTCGAGGCCGACGAGGCTTATCGCAGGTTCCGCGCCGGGGAGGGCAAGATCACCGATCTTCCTCCGCTGCTGGCCGGGCCGGCGGTCAAGACCAGGTACACCACGTCCGACGTCTGAACGTCGGGCTACGACCAGGACTCGTCGAGTTCCCCGAGGGACGCGACGAGTTCGCTGTTGGCGCTGTAGTCGACGGGGCAGGCCACGATGCTGACGGTGTCGGCCGCCAAGGCCTCGCGCAGGGTGGGGAGCAACTCGGCTGCTGAGGCGATGCGGTAGCCCTTGGCGCCGAAGCTCTCGGCGTAGGCCACGAAATCCGGGTTGCCGAAACGGGTGTCGACGTTGTGCCCGATTTCGAGGTCCATCTTCCAGCTGATCAACCCGTAGGCGTCGTCCACCCAGATTAGGACGACCATGGGGGTGCCGACCCGCAACGCCGTCTCGATCTCCTGCGAGTTCATCAGGAACGACCCGTCGCCGGTCGCGACGAGAACGTTGGCGGTCGGCCGTGCGATCTTGGCCGCGATCGCCCCCGGCAGCGTCCACGCCATGGTGGACAGCCCGTTGGAGATCAAGCAGGTGTTGGGCTCGTAGGTCGGATAGAGCCTGGCCATCCACATCTTCAATGCGCCGGTGTCGACGAGCACGATGTCGTCGCGCCCGAGCGCCGCACGCGTGTCGGCCACGATCCTGGCCGGCGTCAACGGGAAGCTGTCGTCGGCCTGGCCCTTGCCGAGTTCGTCGGCCAGCAACGCCCGGATGCGCTCGTCACCCGACGTGTACGGCTTGTCGAGCTTGACCGCATCGGCGAGCGCGTCGAGCGAACGCCCGATGTCGGCGTGCAGACCGACCGCGACGTCGTAGTGGGTGTCCACTTCGGCCGGGAACCGGTGGATGTGAATGATCTTGGTGTCGCCGCGCGGATTGATGCGGACCGGATCGAACTCCTGCAGCTCATATCCCGCGGCGACGATGACGTCGGCCTGATCGAAGCCGAAGTTGACGTAGTCGTGGCGCATGAAGCCGACGGCGCCGAGCGCCAATGGGTGATCGTCGGGCATGACGCCCTTGCCGTGGAACGTGGTGGCCACCGGCATGCCAAGCGTCTCGGCGAATCGGCGTACCGCGTCCGACGCGTGCGCACGCGCCGCCCCGTGGCCAGCCAGCAACACGGGATTGCGGGCCGAACGCAGGATGTCGGCGGCTCGCTCGACCTGGGCGGCGGACGGGTCGTCCGGACGAGGAACGTTGACGTGCAACGGGATCGCGGTGTCGGGCGCGTCCGCGGCTTCGACGTCCTCCGGGACGGCGAGGTATACCGCCCCTGGCCGCTCGGTCTGCGCTAGCTTGAACGCCTTGCGCACCATCTCCGGTACCGCGCCCGGTGTGGCGACCAGCGCCGACCATTTCGTGACGGGCGCGAACATCGAGACCAGGTCGACGCTCTGGTGCGACTCCTTGTAGCTGCGCCGCATGCCGACTTGTGCCGAAAGAGCAAGTACCGGAGTGGAATTCGTGGAAGCATCGGCTACGCCAAGCAACAGGTTGATGGCGCCAGGGCCTAGCGTGGCCGAGCACACCCCGGCGTTGCCGGTCAGCCGACCGTAGACCTCGGCCATGAACGAGGCGCCTTGCTCATGACGGGTCAGCACGTACTCGATCGATGATCGCGACAGCGCGTCGACCAGTCGGATGTTCTCTTCGCCTGGAATGCCGAAGACGTGCGTGACGCCCTCGTTCTCGAGGCAGGCGACGATCAGTTCGGCCGTGGTCCGGCTGGCTTCTGGCACCCTCCGAGCCTAAACCGTCGAATTCGGCGCGCGGGTCGCCCTAGGCTGCAAAGTATGGACACTCGGTTCAAGACCCGCGTCGTGGTCGCAGTGTTGCTGATATACGGCGTGTACTCGACGGTGCTCGGCTTGGTGATGATGTTCGCGCCCGGATTCTTCTTCGATACGGTCGGCGGCTTCGGGATCCGCAACGGGCACTACATCTTCGACCTGGCCGGTTTCGAGCTGCCACTGGGCCTGATGTGTCTGGCGGCGGTCAAGTGGCCGGGTTGGCGGGTGCCGACGCTGGCGTTCGCCACGGTGCACTACGTGTTGCACTCGGTGAGCCACCTGATCGACATCGGCAACGCGTCCACCGCCTGGATCGGGGTGTTCGACTTCGTCGCGCTCGCCGTCGGCACCGTCGTGCACGCGATCGCCCTGTGGTTCAGCGTTCAGGTGGCCGCAGTTCGCCGATGAATCATTCGCCTTTGAACTCGGGTGCCCGCTTGGCGAACACGGCGCTGATGCCCTCGGTCAGATCCTTGCTCGGGAGGAACGCGGAGTTCCACGCCGCGACGTAGCGCAGGCTCGCCGCTACCTGCGCGGTGCGCTGCTCGTCGAGCACGTCCTTGACGCCCTGCACGACGAGCGGCGGGTTGGCCGCGATCTCGGCGGCGGTGGCATGGGCCGCGGCCAACGAGGCGTCGGCGTCGGCGTAGACGTCGTTGACCAAGCCGATCTTCTCGGCCCGCGAAGCATCTATGTCTTTGCCCGTCAACGCCAATTCGCGAAGGTGGCCCTCGGACAGGATCAACGGGAGCCGGGCCAGGCTGCCGACGTCGGCGACGATGGCGAGCTTCACCTCGCGTACCGAGAACTTCGCATCCGCACTGGCATACCGGATGTCGACGGCGGAGATCAGGTCGACGCCGCCGCCGATGCACCAGCCGTGCACCGACGCGATGACCGGGGTGCGGCAGTCCGCGACCGCGGTGATGGACTGCTGCATGCCGCGCAGGTGGGTGTGGAAGTCGGTGCGCGGGCGGGCCAGCGCACCGTCGGCCATGATCGGTGCCAGGGTGCCGCCCATCGCGGCCAGATCGAGGCCGTAGCTGAAGTTCTTGCCCGACCCGGTGAGCACGATCGCCCGCACGTCGGGGTCGGCGTCCAGCGCTTCGAACGCAACGGGCAACTCGGCCCAGAACGCGGGTCCCATGGCGTTGCCCTTGCCTGGCCCGAGCAACGTGACCTGAGCGACGTGCCCGTCGACGTCGACGGCGAGGGATTCATAAGTTGTGCCCATGAAATGGAAGGCTAGCGGGGCTGCGGTGGCCCTCCAAAAAGAATCTCGCTGAGCACGGCATCGGGCAGGAACCCACAGGTCGCGTCGGCCAGCGTCTTGGCGAGCTCGGCGTTCTCCGGGCCGATCAACGAGCCCTCCTGGCCGATGATTTCGTCGATGACGGCTTGCTGGGTGTCCTCGTCGAGGTCTGAGTACTCCTTGCACGTCATGGTCATCGCGTCGTCGGGCGCTGGTGCGCCGGGGGTCGACGGCGCTGACGATGTCGGGCGGTCTGACGTCGGCGTGGGCTTCGAACTGCGCGTCGTCGTCGGGCCAGGCTCGGTGGTCATCGCGACGGTCCCGGTGGTCGTCTGGCTGCAGCCGGCGAGCACGCCGACGGTGATCAGGGCGGCCGCCGCAGTCCGAACGTGCGCGTTCATCTGCGCAACGATATGCGCTAAGTACGCTCGAGGTAGAAGTACAGATGCCGCGATGATCCGGAGCTGTCGTCGATTGCGCCCTTGCCGTTCATGATGCCCATCACCGCGTTGTCATCGACCTTCTTGAAGTGGTCGTGGATGGGCGCCCCGTCATAAACCATCGACGCGGTCACCTCGCCGCGGAACTCTTCGAGCCAGAGGCTCGCCTCACCCTTCATGGCCTCGGTGTTGGAGAACTTGTTCCCGTCGGCGTCCAGGCATACCAACGGTTTGGCGTCGGAGGCGGAGACGAACGTCTTGCCAAACCAGTTGAGCTTCTTCATGAATCCGTTGGCGCGGTGACCGGTGTGGAACTCGCCGCCTTTCCATTCGCCGATCATGAAGTCGATGGACGCCGGCTCCAGCGCCGTCCAGAACGCGTCGAGTGCGGCGTCCGGGATCACGTCGGTGCGGGCGGTCAGTTCGGTGAACGTCTTGCGGGCGAGGCTCATTGGTCTTCTTTCCAGTGGGTGGCGAAGTCGAGGAAGGCGTCGTTCTCATGTGTTACGGACACCGTGACGCGGACGCCGTCTTCTCCGTAGGGCCTGACGATGACGCGGTTGTTCGCGGAGTCTGCTGCGAACTCTTGGGCGCGTCCCGGAAGCGGCAGCCAGACGAAGTTGGCCTGTGACGGCGGGACGGTGAAACCCGCCGCCCGAAGCGCCGTGCTCACCCGCGTGCGCTCGGCGACGACGGAATCGGTGCGGGCCAGCAGCTGGTCTGCGGCGTCCAATGATGCGATGGCAGCGGCCTGCGAGATGCTGGTCGCAGTGAACGGTACGTAGACCTTTCCGAGCGCGGTGATGAGCTCCGGGTCGCCGACCGCATATCCGATGCGCAGCCCGGCCAGCCCGTAAGCCTTCGAAAATGTCCGTAGCACAACGACATTGGCATTGTCGCGGACCAGCTGAAAGCTGTCGGGCGCCAGTCCGTCGCGGATGTACTCGACGTAGGCCTCGTCGATGGCGATCAGGATGTCCGAGGGCACTGCGGCCACGAACCGGGCCAGTGCGTCGGGGTCGACGACCGTGCTGGTTGGGTTGTTGGGGTTGCAGACGAAGATCAACCGCGTCCGGTCGGTGACGGCGGCGAGCATCGCGTCGAGGTCAAAGGTGTAGTCGAGCAGCGGCACCTGCACGGGCGTGGCACCGGCCGTGCGGACCTGCAACGGGTAGATCTCGAAGCTGCGCCAGCCGAACAGCACCTCGTCGCCGACGGTGCTGGTGATCTGGATGAGCTGCTGGCACAGGCTGACCGACCCGCTGCCGACCGAGATGTGCTCTGGCGCGAAGTTCACGTACTTGGCAAGCCGGTCCCGGAGCTCGGCATAGCCGTTGTCGGGGTAGCGGTTGATGAGCTCGGTCGCCTGCTCGATGGCGATGCGCACGCTGGGCAGCGGACCGTCGACGGTCTCGTTGCTCGCGATCTTTATCGCCCCGGGGACGTTCCGGCCCGGGGTGTAAGCGGGCAGGTCAGCCAGCTCGGGGCGCAGACGGGCGGTCACCGGGCCAGTCTAGGGGCGGGCTCGGCGTGCCCCGAAGATGGCTCAGCCAAGTGCTTTGCCTTCCGCAGGTTGGGCTGTGTACGCTTCACCCTCGGCGGTCAGGCTTGGGTCCGGTACCCTCGGATCGTTCAGGAGGCGTGCCAGAGCGGCCGAATGGGACTCACTGCTAATGAGTTGTCCGTCTTAAAGCGGACCGGAGGTTCAAATCCTCTCGCCTCCGCCACGCTGGCCCGCCAGCGTTATAACTGAAGACGAGCGCCCGTAGCTCAACGGATAGAGCATCTGACTACGGATCAGAAGGTTAGGGGTTCGAATCCCTTCGGGCGCACTCAGCACCAGCGCAAACGGCACCAGCAACACGCCCGGGAGCCGCTACTTTCCCAATACTTTCAGGCGCCTGGTGATGCGGTCGCGAAGCCGACCTCCCGGCAGCCACTCAGCAAGCGCTGGTCGTACGTGACGAAAGCTGTCAGTTCCAATTCGAGATGGGCAGCGGCGGCGAGGTGCATCGCGTCGAGCGAGCGCAGGCTCGCCGGCCCGATTGTTTCAGCGAGCGCGATCACCGGTTCGGTGAGCGGAAGGATGTCGAGCCCGTCGAGTAGGTAACGCGCACGCTCGGCCTGCCCTGGTTCTCCGTATCGGGCAACGACTCTCATCAATTCGATCCTGGCGAGCGCACTCGTCACGGCATATTCGCCCTCACCGGTTTGCGCGGCGAGCCATGTCTGCAGTGCACATGTCTCAGGCTCGGTGATGAGCAGCTTGGTCAGCGCCGAGGTGTCCAGGTAGATCACTGTTCGTCGCGCATCTCGTTGAGTACATCGGACAGATTGCGCTTGCGGTCTCGTGCCGGTGCGTCCGTGACGTCGAGGAGGTTGCGTGGGCGGCGCGCCGGAATGAGGGCGCCAGATCCAATGAGGGCTTCGCGGGAACGTGCCGCGGCCCGCACGGGGACGAGTCGGGCCACCAGCCGTCCGTTGTTGGTGACGCCGAGTTCCTCGCCCGCTTCGACCCGGGCGAGGTATCGCGATGCGTGCTGTCGCAGTTCTCGGACCCCAATCTCCTCCATGTACCAAATGTAGCACCCGATGTGCTACCCCGGCTCGAGGTGCACCGCCAGGACGGTTGGCTAGGGTTGGACCATGCGATCGATTGCGGGGGTCTTGGCGGCGACAGCCGTCGTGGCCGCGGCGTACGGCGCACTGGTGCCCGCTGATCCCGGTCCCCAGGTGAGGCTTGCCGACCACACCGTCACCATGGATTCGCCCACCGACCCGGGTGACGGGTCGCTGTCCGGCCCGGGCACGCTAACCCCGTTCGACGTGCAGGACCCGGCGGTCGGGCGGCTCGACCCGCAGTTGCTGAGCGCTATTCAGAATGCCGCCACCGCGGCCGCCGCCGACGGCGTCACCATGACCATCACGTCGGGCTGGCGGTCGCCGGAGTTTCAGCAGCGGCTGCTCGACAACGCCGTGCACACCTACGGCAGCCTGGCAGTGGCGCGGCAGTACGTGGAGACGCCGGAGGGGTCCAGGCACGTCGTCGGCCAGGCGGTCGACGTGGGTGGGGTCGGCGCCGACCAATGGCTGATCGCCAATGGTTCGCGGTTCGGGTTGTGCCGGATCTACGCCAACGAGTTGTGGCATTTCGAACTGGCCACCGACGCGCAGGGGAACTGCCCGCCGCTGCTACCCAACGCAGCAGGCTGACCGAACGGTTTCCCGGCCGCGCGTCAGCCCACCGAACAAGTCCGGGGGTCAGCCGCCGTGCCCCCTCGGCAGAGCCGTATTTTCCTTTGCTGATATCGCTATGGGCGATCTTGCATACTGCCGCGTCGCCCATCCAGCCAATGCCGATGCATGAGTGCACAGGTAGTTGGCAGGCTACTGACAGAAATTGGCTAGCAGTCCATCAGCAACGGAATGTGTGTCGTCGCGAACTTCTCGGCGTCGGGTGATCGGTCCGCAGGCTCCGGCCGTCCGGTGGCGATGCTTCGGATCGATTTCGCCTCGAGCGCCGCTGCTCTACCCAGCCAAATCAGTCCTACCTAACGCTCATGAGACTCGCCACAGCGCGGGCGCCAGTACCACCGAATCCGCTATGGTTCCCCGGTACCGCAAAGAATCTCTTTACGTAAATGTTTAGCTTTAGCGAACTCAAAACAGTTTGCTTTGAGGTATGGTCTCGTCGGGGGGGCATCTGAGTCTCGTCATTAGGGGACCCGGATGACGGTGCAAACGCTCTCGATCGAGGCCAAAACAGCAAAGATTCAATCGAATGCCTCGGACCCCGATGTGCCGGTGCGTGTCGCCGTGGTTGGTTTGGGTTACGTGGGACTGCCGACCGCCCTATCGTTTGCGAACGAGGAAGCCGAGGTCATCGGCTTCGATGTCGATGAAGCCCGCTTGACAGCTATCAAGGCCGCCCGTGTCGACTTGCCTCCGCTGGGTCGGACCCGGCTAGGGAGAGCGCTGGAAAATGGACTGCTCCATCTGACGACGGAACCATCGTCTCTTGCCGCGGCCGATGCGGTAGTGGTGTGTGTACCGACTCCCGTCGATGCGCATCTGACACCCGATCTCAGAGCCTTGTCCGCAGCGTGCGCGACAGTGGTCGAACATGCCCATCCGGGGCAGACGATCGTCCTGACATCCACTACGTATCCGGGATGCACCGCAGACCTATTGGTGGGACCGTTGCAATCCCGGGGTTTGGAGGTCGGCCGGGATGTCTTCGTCGCGTTCAGTCCGGAGCGGATCGACCCCGGCGTGATCGACCACGCGCCGGAGCGCACCCCGCGGGTCGTTGGCGGCGCTACTACGGCGTGTGGGGAAAAGGCGGCTAGTTTCTTGGCGCGTACGGCCGCCGCAATACATATGGTGTCCTCACCCGAGGCCGCCGAGCTGACGAAGTTGTTCGAAAACACGTTCCGGGCCGTGAACATCGCTCTTGCCAACGAGTTCGCGGACGCCGCTTGCGAACTGGACCTCGACGTCATGGAGGTCATCTCCGCGGCAGCGACCAAACCGTATGGATTCATGCCGTTCTATCCCGGCCCTGGCGTGGGCGGGCACTGCATCCCTTGTGATCCGCACTATCTGCTGTGGCAGCTGCGTGCTCGGCGTGCGAATTCACCGGTGGTGGAGGCGGCTATGACGGCTATCGCGGTGCGACCACGCGATGTCGTCGCAAAGGCCCGGCGGATCCTCGGAGATTCCGGCCATCCCCTGCGCGGCGCTCGAGTACTGATGGTGGGGGCAACGTACAAACCCGGCGTTGCCGATATTCGAGAGTCGCCAGCGCTGGCGATCATCGACCTGCTCGCCGCCGAGGGCGCCCACGTCGCCTACACCGACCCGAAGGTCGACGTGATTCAGACGCGGGCCGCCGGCCGACTTTCACATCTGTCGCATCCCGCTGAGGAGCAGTGGGATCTGGTGGTGGTCCATACAATTCACCCCGGCCAAGACTACGGATGGCTTTCCAGCCAGCCCGCAGTGCTGGACACCACCTACCGGCTTGCCGAATCTGCCGGACGCCACACCCTATGACGGCTGTCGCCGAGCGAACTACGACGGCTGTCGCTGAGCGAATCGACCGCAGACGTCAGGGTGCGCCGCGTCATCGCTTGGGGAAACCACGTCATCGCCATCAGAAACCCGGCACGACCGGGCCGATTCTGTGTGTGGTGCTGAGTGCCGCCCTTGGGGCGATCGTGGTGTTCGTCTGCCTCTTCCAGGTGGCCAGTGGGACATTGACCGCACTCCTGCTGGTGTTGATCGTCTTGGGTATGAACACGGTGTTCTGGAGCACCGTGGGAATCGGCCGCTTCCTGGCCGAGCACCTGCCCTCCTCCATGCCGCGACACCGCCCGGATACTGCCGACCCGGTCGAAGGGGACTCCCGGCACCGATTCCGCCCCGAGGATGTCGCGGTCCTCATTCCCGCTCACAACGAAGCTGCGGTCCTGGCGAACTCGCTCCGGGCCGCTTCCGCCCTGCTACCGATCTCGAACATCCACGTCGTCTCGGACGGCTCGACGGATGACACCGCCGCCGTCGGCCGGGATTTCGGGGTGCATGTCCTCGAACTGTCACCGAACCGGGGCAAGGCCGGCGCGCTGCTGGAAGGGATCCGGCACTTCGAACTTGCCAGCAACTTCGCGGTCGTGCTGTTTCTCGACGCGGACACCAGGCCCGCCCGGGACTACCTGGAGACGGGTCTGCCCGAATTCGATGAACCCGACGTGGTGGCTGTGGCCGGACGCGTGAAGTGCCTCCTGGACCCACCACCCCGGACCCGGACGGGGCGTTTCCTCGTCGCCTATCGAGCCAGGCTCTACGTGGTCGTGCAACTGCTAGTGAAGTACGGGCAGGCCGCGCAATGGGCGAACGTGGTGTCGATCGTGCCCGGGTTCGCGAGTATGTACCGGACCGACGTCCTGGCCCGGATCGACATCGCCGCACCGGGTCTGGTGATCGAGGACTTCAACATGACCTTCGAGGTCCACGCAAAGAGACTGGGCCGCATCGCCTTCCGTCCGGATGTCGCGGTCGCCTATACCCAGGACCCGGACACGCTGCACGACTACGTGCACCAGATTGGCCGCTGGTCACTGGGGTTCTGGCAGACGGTTAGGTCGCACGGTCTCCACGCTGGGCGGTTCTGGTTGGTACTCGCGGTGCAGATCGCCGAATTGCTCTCCAGCAGCGTCATTCTGCTCTTCATGCTGCCGCTGATGTTGTTCGCGGTGTACAGCAACACCCTCGCGGACACCTACGGATATCCGCGGGTGATGGGTCGGGAGCTCGTGGGCACGCTGGGTCCGCAGTACGTCCTGATCGGTTTCCTCCTGCCAGACCTGCTGCTGACGGCGTTCGCCGCGATCGCGATGCGGCGGGGGAGTCTGCTGTTGCTCGCTCCCCTTTTCCCCGCGATGCGCCTCGTGGACGCCTACGTCTGTCTCCGCTCCATAGCGACGGCGTGGCGCACACACTCCAGCGGCAGGTGGATCAGTCCCGCCCGGCGGGAAGGTCTATCACCCTCATACCCCACCTTAGGAGTACTGACATGCGAACCGTGATCACCGGCGGCGCCGGTTTCATCGGCAGCCACCTCACGGACCTTCTGCTTGGGACGGGAGACAGCATCACCGTGCTGGACGACTTCTCCACCGGTTCCCGGGCAAATCTCATCGAAGCCGCCCGGAATCCTCGATTCCGTCTGATTGAAGGGTCCGTGCTCGACCGCGCTCTCGTGCTCGAGATCGTCGCCGGAACGGACCGCGTATTCCACCTGGCTGCCGCGGTTGGCGTCAGGCGCATCATCGAGCACCCTCTGGAGGGCCTGCGGACCAATATCCACGGCACCGAGAACGTCCTAGACGCCGCCCTCGACGCGGGCGCGGTCATGGTCCTGGCCTCGACGAGCGAGATCTACGGCAAGAACACCGCCGACAGCCTCTCCGAGGACTCCGACCGCATCCTGGGTTCCCCACTGACCTCGCGGTGGACCTACGCGGCGGCGAAGGGCATCGACGAGGCCTTCGCCCACGCTTACTGGTGCGAGTTCGGGCTTCGGGTTTCCATTGCCCGGATGTTCAACACGGTGGGGCCACGTCAGACCGGCCGTTACGGAATGGTGGTGCCGAACCTCGTCGGCCAGGCACTGCGAGGTGAGCCACTGACCGTGTTCGGGGACGGACGGCAAACGCGCTGCTTCTCCTATGTCGGAGACATTGTGCCTGCGCTCGTACGTCTGGCGGAGGAATCCGCGGCATACGGTCAGGCCTTCAACCTCGGTGGGGCCCAGGAGATATCGATCCTCGGACTCGCCGAGCGGATCATCGAATTGCTCGGCAGCAGCAGCGGCATCGAGTTCGTCCCTTACGAGCAGGCCTACGGTGAGGGCTTCGAGGACATGCGTCGCCGCGTACCGAACAATTCCCGAGCAGAGCAGTTGCTCGGGTTCCGTCCGGCCACCGGGTTGGACGAGATCATCCACGCGGTCGCTGCCGGTCTTCGGACCCGTCCCTTCCATGATGACGCGGTTGCCCTCGCTTCACGGCACAACTGAGATCGGTACTGTGATGGAGCGAATTTCGGCGACGGGCGCGTCCGCGTGCCGCCGCATGGGGCGACAGTTCGCCTTGGCTGGCCCTCTCATCGCGGTCTGCGTGTTGGTTGCCGGGTGCGGCATCACGCTCCGCACCCCCGCCCACCCAGAATCCCCGACGCAGACGGTCGCCGCCGTGCCCACCGATCCCTACGTCAAGCCCGACGGCAAACCTGTCCCGTTGCCGGCATCCACCGAACCCCTGATCCTGGATCCCGGGCAGACCGTCGTGAGCATCACCTTTGACGACGGCTGGGCCTCTGCCGCGACGGCCGCCGAGATCATGACCGCACACGGCCTGACCGGCACGTTCTACGCGAACTCGGGAACAATCGGAAGGCCAAACTACCTTTCGTTGGCGGGTCTCAAGTCGATTGCCGCGTCTGGCCAGGAGGTCGGCGGCCACAGCCTGACCCATCCCGACCTCGCCGATCTCCCTGGCGACGAAGCCCGTCGACAAATCTGCGACGATCGAAAGACGTTGCTCGGCTGGGGTTTTGCCGTCCGCAATTTCGCGTACCCGTTCGGTTCGGCAACCCCGGAGATCGAGGACATGGTCAGGGCGTGCGGCTACAACAGTGCCCGCAGTCTCGATGAGCTGCGGCCACACCGAGTCGCCGAACTTCCACAGCGCCAGCACTGTCAACTGTGCGACGTCGCTGAGGCAGTGCCCCCAGTGGACCCGATGAACACGAGGGCCCCGCGCGAAGTGGAGGGCGATTGGACGATCGCGGATCTGGAGGGACAGGTCGAAGATGCGATGGCGGTCGGCGGTTGGCTACCGCTGACCTTTCACAAGTTGTGCACCACCGACTGCACGGACGCGAGCAATCAACTGCCGGACAGTGCCAGTGTTGCCACGCCGCAGGCGGAGTTCGAGGACTTCGTCAGCTGGCTAGCGACCCAGCAGTCCCAGGGTTCGGTGCTGGTCCGCACGGTCGGCGACGTCATCGGTGGCCCGGTTCAGCCCGCGGTCGCCGGTCCCGTCGCCCCGCCCGCCCCGTCCGGAACGAACGGCGTGGCGAACCCCGCGCTGGAAGAGCCCGGACCCGACGGCGTTCCGGCGTGCTGGGCACGTGGTGGCTTCGGCACCAATTCGCCCGAATTCTCCTTGGTCCCCGGCGCTCACAGCGGAGCGACGGCCAGCCGGCTGGTCATGCGCGACTACGTCGACGGGGATGCCAAACTCCTGCAAACGATGGACCTGGGAACCTGCGCCCCCGCAGTGTCACCGGGAGGGACGTACACCATTCAGGCGTCGTACACCGCTACGGTCCCGACGGCGTTCTCCGTCCAATACCGACTGGCTCGCGGGATCTGGGTCTATGGAGTGTCGAGTCCGGAGTTCGCCCCGGCAACGCAGTTCACCGCCGCCCGCTGGACGCTGCCTCCCATTCCCGAGGGAGTGACGGCCGTCAGCTTCGGGCTCACCCTGACCCAAAACGGCGAATTGGTGACCGACGACTACTCATTGGTCGCGGGCACCCCATGACGCTCGATCGACCGCAGGTCGTATTGGTCGGCGTGTTGGCTGTCGTGCTGGTTGCGTGTGGCACGGGGTCGGCTCAGCCGCAGACCCGCGAGTATCCCTGGCACCGGAACATCGTCGCCACCACCTTTTGGGTCGGTGAAGTCATCGACCGCTCGTCTTCCGACGGCTCGCAGGAATACTCGACCTACGACGCGAACTGGCTGGCGAACTACGGTGGATGCGATGGCATCGTCGAGGACGGCGTGTGCCGAACCGAGCGCCGTGACGCGTCGAACGGGTTCTTCCCGACTGGGATGACGCCCCGCCAGAATCCGTTCTACCTGGACCTGCCGTTCGACGACATCAACAACCCCGCCGCGTTCTCGATGCGTGCGAAGGTGATTCCGTGGGCTGACGATTCCAGTTACCGGGGCCGCGCCGACGACCCCACGTTCAGCTTCATGAAGAACCGCTGGGTGCAACTCAGCAAAGGCGCTACCACCTGTTACGGCCAAATCGAGGACGCGGGTCCCGCCGTATACGACGACGCCGCTTACGTTTTCGGCGCCGACGACCGCCGTCCCGTGAATTCCCGCTTCAACGGCGCCGGCCTCGATGTCTCACCCGCCGTCAACGGCTGTCTCGGCTTCGGCCAACTGGACGGACAGCACGACCGAGTCGACTGGCGATTCATTGACGACGTGGACGTCCCCGACGGCCCCTGGAACCGTGTCATCACCAGCCGGCCCCTGGTCCTGGGCTGATACGCGAGCGACGACATAAAACGTCATTCGTTGTCGCCGCCAGTCGAGGCGGTGGCAGCAACGTCGTCGCCCGAAAGCACCCCTCGCGCAGCGGGCCACACCCAGTCGCGCACCGCGGGGACGTCGTCGCCGTGTTCACGGGTGTATTCGCGGGCCGCGAGCCGTTCGTCGACCATCTCTTGGCGGAACGTGGCGTACTTGGTCTGCAGCGACGGAACGCGGTCGATGACGTCGATCACCAGATGGAAGCGATCGAGATCGTTCAGCATCACCATGTCGAACGGCGTCGTCGTGGTGCCTTCCTCCTTGTAGCCACGCACGTGGAAGTTGGCGTTGCCGGTGCGGCGGTAGATCAGCCGATGGATCAGCCACGGGTATCCGTGATAGGCGAAGATCACCGGCTTGTCGGACGTGAATATCGCGTCGAACGCCTGGTTCGACAGGCCGTGCGGATGTTCGCCCTCGTCCTGCAGTCGCATCAGGTCGACCACGTTGACGAACCGGATCTTCAGGTCGGGCAGGTTCTGCTTGAGCAGGTCCACCGCCGCGAGCCCCTCCAGCGTGGGGACGTCGCCGCACGACGCGACCACGACGTCCGGCTCCTCACCGATCGTCTCGCTGCCCGCCCACTCCCAGATGCCAAGGCCCCGGGTGCAGTGTGCGACGGCTTCTTCCATCGTCAGGTAGTTCGGGGCGGGCTGCTTGCCCGCCACCACCACGTTGACGTACTGGCGCGAGCGCAGGCAGTGGTCGTACGTGGACAACAGCGTGTTCGCGTCCGGTGGTAGGTAGACCCGGACGACCTCCGCGCGCTTGTTCACGACATGGTCGATGAATCCAGGGTCCTGGTGGCTGAAGCCGTTGTGATCCTGACGCCAGACATGGCTGGAGAGCAGATAATTGAGGCTGGCGATCGGGCGCCGCCATGGGATGTGGTTGGTCACCTTCAGCCACTTGGCGTGCTGGTTGAACATCGAGTCGATGATGTGAATGAACGCCTCGTAGCAGTTGAACAAGCCGTGCCGCCCGGTAAGCAGATAGCCCTCGAGCCAGCCCTGGCACTGGTGTTCGGACAGCATCTCGACGACCCGACCGACGCGGGCGAGATGTTCGTCGGTTTCCGGCCCGAAGAACTCGGCATTCCACTGCTTATCGGTGGCGTCGAACACGCTCTGCAGTCGATTCGACGCGGTCTCGTCGGGTCCGAAGATCCGGAAGTTGTCCGGGTTGAGCCGGATGACGTCGGTCAGCCATCCGCCGAGCACCTTGGTCGCCTCGGCAACCGTCGCGCCGGGGGTGGGTACGTCCACGCCGTATTCACGAAAGTCGGGTAGCCGCAGATCCTTGAGCAGCAGGCCGCCATTGGCGTGTGGGTTGTCGCTCATCCGTAGCGATCCCGACGGGGCCAACGCGGCTATCGTGGGATCGAGCACGCCGTTCTCGTCGAAGAGTTCTTCGGCCCGGTAGGAAGCCAACCAGTCCGCCAGGACCTGGAGGTGCTCGGGGGTGTCGCGTGCGCTCGCCAGCGGAACCTGGTGTGCGCGCCAGGATCCCGTGGTCTTTTTGCCGTCGATGTAGGCCGGACCGGTCCAACCCTTCGGTGTGCGGAAGACGATCATGGGCCAGCGCGGTCGCGTTTCGTCACCCGCGGCGGCCCGCGCCTTGATGTCCGATATCTCGTTGAGCACCGTGTCGAGCACGATTGCGAATCGACGATGCGCGTCGGCATGATCCTGCGCCTCGGCCCCGTCTTCGACCTCGAAGAAATGCGGCTGATGCCCGTAGCCGATCATCAGGCTGCGCAACTCGTCAGTCGGAATCCGGTCGAGCACAGTAGGATTGGCGATCTTGTAACCGTTCAAATGCAAGATCGGCAGTACGACACCGTCTTTGGCGGGGTTGGTGAACTTGTTGGAATGCCAGCTGGTCGCCAGCGCTCCGGTCTCCGCCTCGCCATCGCCGATGACCGCTGCGACCAAGAGGTCCGGATTGTCGAACGCCGCCCCGTACGCGTGTGAGAGCGCGTAGCCAAGCTCGCCACCCTCGTGGATGGAGCCGGGAGTCTCGGGAGCGACGTGCGACGGTATGCCGCCAGGGAAGGAGAACTGCCGGAAGAGTCGCCGCATGCCCTCCGCGTCCCGGGTGATATCGGAGTAGACCTCCGAATAGGTGCCATCGAGGTATGCGCTGGCGACCAGGCCGGGGCCGCCGTGGCCTGGACCGGTGACGTAGAGCGTCGACTGGTCGCGTGCCTTGATGACCCTGTTGAGATGCGCGTAGATGAAGTTGAGGCCGGGCGTGGTGCCCCAATGGCCGAGCAAGCGCGGCTTCACGTCCTCGCGCGCCAGCGGGGTTCGCAGCAATGGGTTGTTCAGCAGGTAGATCTGTCCCACCGACAGGTAGTTGGCGGCGCGCCACCAGCCGTCGAGTTGGGCGACCGCGTCGTCGCTCAGCTCGGGCAGGTCCGCGGAAGGCCAGGTGGTTGTCGTGGTGATGCTCATCAGTCCATCCAAGCCCCATTCGCCGTGAAGCATTGGGCGGGGGCAGGATGGCCCCCATGACACCACCGGTGATCCAGCGCTGGATCGACATCATCGACAACCACCGGCCGGCTGAGCTCGACGGCTTGCTGGCCGAGGACGCGGTCTTCTATTCGCCTGCGGTGTTCACCCCGCAGGAGGGCAAGGCGAAGACGGCGATGTACCTGAGCGCCGCCGAGAAGTTGTTCTCGGGTACGGACTTTCAGTACGTCGGCCAATGGTTCGGGGAGCGCTCCGCCGTGCTGGAGTTCACCGCCACGATCGACGGCATCCACGTCGACGGCATCGACATGATTACGTGGAACGACGACGAGAAAATCGTGTCGTTCAAGGTAATGATGCGGCCCTTCAAGGCACTTCAGGTGATCATGCCCAAGATGGCGGAGTTGCTCGCCGCGTCGGCACCCTAGGTGACGATGCCGAAGACGGGCGAAGTGCTGCAGCCGTCCTGACACCGAGCCAGCAGCGCGTCGGCCGACATCGGGCGGGAGAAGTAGTGGCCCTGGGCGATGTCGCAGCCGTACTCGCGGAGTCGATCCGCGGTGGCCTTGTCCTCGACGCCCTCTGCCACGCAGGCGATGCCCAGTGCGTGCGCCAGGTCGATGACCGACCGGACGATGGCCGCGGCACGTTCACTGCGCAGGATGGGCGCGATGAACTGGCGGTCGAGTTTCAGTTCGTCGATCGGCAGGTCGCGCAGGTAACTCATGGTCGCGTAGCCGCTGCCGAAATCGTCGATGGCGATGCGGAGTCCTCTGGCGCGCAGCTGGTCGATGATGGTTCTGGCCCGGCGGATGTTGGCCAACAGCAGATGTTCGGTGAGTTCGAACGACAGTGCGGCGGGCGGCAATTCGGCTTTCTCGAGTGCGGCGCTGATGCGGTCGGGCAGCGTCAGATCGTTGAGCACAGGTGCGAACAGGTTGATCGCGACCGGCACGTCGCACGTGTGCGGCGCATACCACCTAGCCGCATCACTCACCGCTGTCGTAAGCACCAGGTCGGTGACCACGTCCATCAGCCCGTTCTGGCGCACCAAGGGCAGGAACTGGTTAGGCGTGAGCAGCCCCAGTTCGGGATGCGGCCAGCGGACGAGCGCTTCGACGCCGACCATGCAGTCGGACAAGAGGTTGATCTTGGGTTGATACACGAGGATGAGTTCGCGTTCGTCGATCGCCCGCCGCAGCTGGCCAAGTAGTTGGATTCCGGCGACTGGCGCTCGCCGGCTCCGCTCGTCGTTGGACGGGGCAGTCCGGACTTCGGCGCGGTCGTCGTGGCGCATGCCGGTGGTGAACTCCTGCACGCCTCCTACCCCTGCGCGTTTCGCCGTGTGCCTGGCGAGGTCGGCGCGCTTGGAGAGCTCGTCCGCTGAGATCCGCCCGTCGGCGTCCGAAGCGGTGGTCGCGAGCCCAACGCTCGGGTGCATGTACACGTCCTCGCCGTCGAGGAAGAACGGCTTGTCGAACATCTCGACCACCCGTTGTGCAAGCTCCTCGGCGGGCAGGGACCCCTCTTCGATCACGATGGCAAACTCGTCCCCGCCGAGTCGCGCGAGTGCGTCGCCCATCGGCACGATGCTCAGCAGCCGGTCGGCGACGGCCTTCAAAAGCGCGTCGCCGGAAGGGTGTCCAAGGTTGTCGTTGACGAGTTTGAAGTCATCGAGATCCAGTGACAACACGGCGACCTGCCGCCCGTCGCGCTGGCGCAACTCCATGGCGTGAGAGAGCCGGTCGGAGAACAGTCGCCGATTGGCCAGGCCGGTGAGCGGGTCGCGCAACGCCTGTTCGGCCACCGTCGCGCGGAGGCCGCGGTTGTCGCCCAACACGATGAGCTGCCGGATCAGCGCGACGGCCATCAGGACCGTGCCTACGACGAGGAGTGGCCGGTCGACTGCGGACCAGAGTCGGACCACGCCGAGCACCATCGCAAAGGGCATGGGCAGGTACGGAAGCCAGCTCAACCTCCGCGACAGGTGCGGGTCGGCAACCGTACTGAGTGGCGGCTTGCCGAGTGTGCTCAAGGCGCTCGTAGCCATCAGCAGTAGCCCGATGGCCCACCCGATGACGGCCACGTTCCCGCTGCGGATCCCGTGGAAGTTGAGATAGGCCAACGCGGTATCTGCGAGCGCAACGGCAATCAATCCGGCGGTGAGCAAAGCGATTGTTCGACGCTGCGATTTGGGAGCGTTCATCATGATCACCAGCGCCATGGTGATCATGACGATGTCTCCGAGCGGGTGCGCCAGCGCTAACGCGAGCTCCAGATTGTTGCCTCTGCTGGCTTCGAACATGTCCTTTAACAACAACACCCAGCAGATTAGGAACAGTGCTCCGGCGACGATCAACCCGTCCAGCAATGGCCGTACCCGACCGAGTCGACCCTCGCCGGTAATGGTCATGGTCCATGCGGCGCAGACAATGATGGTCGGGACAAGGTATGCCGCGTCGGCGACGGGCGAGGCGGGTGGTAGCGAATCGTGCGCGATGGCGTAGTACGCCCAGACTGCGTTTCCCATGGACCAGGCGAGCAATGCGAGCGCCAGCCCGCCCCAGGCCACGCGTGCTCGCCCGGTCGTCGTGAGCGCAGCCGTACCAGTGCATGCCAATGCGAAGAGCGTGAACGTGAGCGATCCGAGCGGCGTGATGACGGCGATGGTCGCGGGCCCACCCCAACCGAAGAGCAGCCAACAGGCAAACGCCAGCAGGACGACCGCCGCCGCCCCGACGATCAACTGCATTCTGCGTGTTAGCAAACAAAACTCCCAGTTTGAATCAATCGTTCGGGAGTTGCTTGGCAAAGTCAAGCCTATCTTTGCACCAATCGGTGCACGCCTTCGTCGAGTGCCAGCAACCAAATGGCCGGATCGGGCTGGTTTCGTCCACTAGCTTCGTGAAGGTGCAACTGCTGCTGATCGCCGACACACACGTTCCGAGGCGGGCGAAGGACCTTCCCGCCACGGTCTGGGAGGCAGTGGCCCGCGCCGACGCGGTGCTGCACGCGGGCGATTGGATCACGCCCGCCCTGCTCGACGCGATGGAAGGTCGGGCTCAGCGGCTCGTCGGCTGCTGGGGCAACAACGATGGCGACGAACTCCGGCGACGGCTGCCAGAGCGGGCCGACGTGACGCTCGAAGGGGTGCGGTTCACCGTCGTCCACGAGACGGGCAAGACGGCAGGCCGCGACGCGCGGATGGCAGCGCAGTATCCCGACACCGATGTCCTGGTATTCGGCCACAGCCACATTCCGTGGGACACCACGGCGGAGACCGGTCTACGCCTGCTCAATCCGGGTTCGCCGACGGACCGGCGGAGCCAGCCGTTTTGTACCTACATGACGGCGACGGTCGCGGATTCCGTACTGCACGACGTGGTGTTGCATCGTGTCTGAACGGGTTGGCCAGTCGTCGAGACGAACGGAGGCACCATGGCAGCTGGGACGGTGATCAACGGAAAGGTCGTCGCCATCACCGGCGGGGCGAGAGGCATCGGATTGGCTACCGCGACGGCCTTGCACAGGTTGGGCGCGAAGGTGGCAATCGGCGACATCGACGAGGTCGCGGTCAAGGAGGCGGGCACCCAACTAGGGCTCGATGTGTACGCGAAGCTCGACGTCACCGACCGCGCGTCCTTCGAGGCGTTTCTCGACGAGGTCGAACGCCAGCTCGGCCCACTCGACGTACTGATCAACAATGCCGGCATCTGCCCGACCGGAAAGGCGGTCGAGGAATCCGACGCTGTCAGCCAGCGCACTATCGCCATCAACGTGTTCGGTGTCATCCTCGGGACGAAACTCGCGGCCGCGCGAATGATCAAGCGCCGCAAGGGCCACATCATCAACGTGGCGTCGCTCGCGGCCATCACGCCGATGCCAGGAATCGCGACCTACGTTGCCACCAAGCACGCCGTACTGGGCTACACGGACACCGTCCGGCTCGAGATGCGCGGCACGGGCGTCGCGTTCTCGTCGGTGATGCCCACGCTCACGAACACCGCGATGGTGGACGGGGTGTCGAGCGCGCGGGGTCTGCGCAACGCCGAGCCGGAGGACATCGCCGCCGGGATCGTCGGATTGATCGCCAAGCCCAAACCTCACCTGATGGTGACGAAGGCGGCCGGGCTCACCACGCTGTTCATGCGCAATTTCACGCCACGACGACTGAACGAAGCCGTCCGCAGGCTCATCCGTGCGGACGTCATCTTCTCCGACGGCGTCGACGTCGACAAGCGCAGGGACTACGAGGAACGGGCCCGACACACCTAGCCGCTCGCGTAGAGGCAGTGCGCAACGTGTCGGTTCCGCTCCGATCACGTGACGGTGGTGGCACTGTCGTGGCCATGGATCAGCAACCACCCAGTGCCGTCATCGAAGCCGCGCACGCCGATCACCTCGCCGAGCTACCGCTGGCGGACACCCGTGACTTCGCCGACGCCGACCGCGGATTCATCGGCGCACTCGAGCCGTGCGTCGTCACCGCCGCCGACGGACGAGTGGTGTGGGACAACGACTCCTACGCGTTCTTGGTCGGGGACGCCCCTGCCACCGTGCACCCCAGCTTGTGGCGGCAGTCGCAACTGTGCGCCAAGCAAGGCCTCTACGAGGTCGTCGAAGGTGTCTACCAGGTTCGCGGCCTCGACCTGTCGAACATCAGCTTCATCGAGGGCGACACCGGAATCATCGTCATCGATCCGCTGATCTCCACCGAGACGGCCGCCGCGGCGCTCGCGCTCTACCGCGCGCATCGCGGCGATCGGCCCGTGGTCGCCGTGATCTACACGCACAGCCACGTCGACCACTTCGGTGGGGTGCTGGGCGTGACGACCCAGGCCGACGTCGACGCGGGCAAGGTCGCGATCATCGCGCCCGAACACTTCACCGACCACGCCGTCCAGGAAAACGTCTATGCGGGAACCGCAATGGCGCGGCGGGCCTCCTACATGTACGGCGCCGTGCTGGCGCGGGGGCCGCAGGGGCAGGTCGGCTGTGGGCTCGGGCAGGTCGGCTCGACCGGGGAGGTGGCGCTCATCGTCCCGACCGTCGACATCCGTGCGACCGGTGAGACGCACACCGTCGACGGCGTCGAGATCGAGTTCCAGATGGCACCGGGTACCGAGGCGCCCGCCGAGATGCACTTCTACTTTCCGAAGTTCCGGGCGCTGTGCATGGCCGAGAACGCCACCCACAACCTGCACAATCTGCTCACCCTGCGCGGAGCGCTGGTGCGTGACCCGCACGGGTGGGCTGGCTACCTGACCGAGGCCATCGACACGTTCTCCGACCGCGCCGACGTCGTGTTCGCGTCGCACCATTGGCCGACATGGGGCAAGGAGCGCATCGTCGAATTCCTTGCGCTGCAACGGGATCTGTACTCCTACCTGCACGACCAGACGCTGCGACAGTTGAACCAGGGCTTCACGGGCATCGAGATCGCCGAGACCTTCCAGATGCCACCCGCGCTCGAGGCGGCATGGCACACCCGCGGCTACTACGGGTCGGTCAGCCACAACGTCAAGGCGGTCTATCAGCGCTACATGGGTTGGTTCGACGGGAATCCGGGGCGGTTGTGGGCACATCCGCCGGAGGCGATCGGACCACGCTACGTGGAGGCGATGGGTGGCCTCGACCGTGTGGTCGAGTTGGCGCAGCACGCGTTCGACGACGGTGACTTCCGTTGGGCCGCAACGCTTCTAGATCATGCCATCTTCACCGACCAGGAGCACCCCGGGGCCCGCGCGTTGTACGCCGCCACGCTCGAGCAGCTGGCCTACGGTGCGGAGAATGCCGTGTGGCGCAACTTCTTCCTGTCCGGCGCGACCGAACTGCGGGAAGGAAACTTCGGCACCCCGACGCAGAGCGCGTCGCCGTCGATCATGGGCCAGCTGACGCCAGAGCAGATGTTCGACACCTTCGCCATCAGCATCAACGGCCCCCGGGCGTGGGATCTCGACCTCGCGCTCGACATCACGTTCACGGACGTCGCAACCAACTACCGGCTTGCCCTGCGCAACGGGGTGCTGGTGCACCGCAAGGTAGTCGCCGACCCCGCGACCGCGACGGCGACCGTCACGCTCGCCAACAAGACTCGGCTCCTGATGTTCGCCGCGGGCGACGCGTCGTCACCAGGTGTGGAGATCAGCGGGGACGCGGGAGCGATGGCCGCGCTGATGGGCGTGCTCGACCGACCCAACCCGAACTTCAACATCGTTACCCCCTAGGCCCCAGGCGATTTCGGCGCGCTGTTCCGGGGTCAGCTCGGAATAGCGCGCCCAAATCGCTGGGTCAGGGCTCGCGAATCACCTTGTGGACGAAGCCGAGCTTGGTGGCAACGGCTGGGGGTATGTCGAACGGGTACAGCGGACTCTTGCCCATGGCCGTGTTCACGCGATTGAAGAGCATCGACATCCAGTGCCAGTCGAACAGCAGCCGCTCGACGGGCACGTCGGCGTACGAATCGAGCGGCACGATGTCACGCGGCGCGGTGAACCGAACCCGCTCGGCCAACAGCACCATGCCTGCCTCGCGGCTGGTGTCGATGGTGTCGGTGATGTGCAGGTAGTGGGCGAAGCACTCCGCGAAGTCCTCCCACGGATGCATCGTGGCGTACTCGGAGATGAACGAATCTTCCCAGCCGGCGGGCGCGCCCATCTTGTAGTGCCGCGCGATCGCGTCGGAGTAGCTGTCGCGCTCGTCGCCGAACAACGCGCGGCACTCATCGAGGTATTTCGCTGCGCCGGAACCGGTTTCGACGAGCACGTTTTGGTAGTAGTGCCCGACCTCGTGGCGGAAGTGGCCGAGCATCGTCCGGTACGGCTCGCCGAGCTTCACCCGCAGCGACTCTCGGTAGTCGTCGAGCGACTCGACCACGTCGATGGTGATCACCCCGTTCGCGTGGCCGATGATCACCTTCTCCCGGGTGGTGCGGCTCGACAACAGGTCGAAGGCCAGCCCGCCGTCGTGGCGCCAGAACGGATCGATCGGCAGCCCGATGTCGTCGAGTTGATAGACCATGCGGCGCAGTGCGGCGGCCGTCGGCACCAGCTTCTCGCGGGCCAGCGTGTCATCAGCGGCGGGTTCGCGGCGGATCAACGAATCCGCCAGGCAGCGGCCGCGTTCGTACTCGGTCTGCTCGTCAGGCGCCAACCAGTTGCAGCCCAGCGGCTGATACTGCGTGCACCTCACCCAGCGCTGGCCATCGATGAGCGCGCCGCCGTCGACGATCGGGACCATCGTCTTGGTCGGCACGTGAAAGCCGAGGGTCGTCCCGCAATTGGCACACCCATCGGACTCGAACGGGGCGAAGTCATTGCACACCGGACAAGCGAATGCGCGCACAGGCCATATGGTGTCACGCATGCAGCTGCTGGTGATCAGACATGCGCTTCCCTTGCGCAGTGAGCCCGGTCAGGGTTCGGACCCCAACCTGTCCGAGGACGGCATCGAACAGGCCAAGCGACTCCCCGACGCGTTGGCTCGATTTCCCATCAAGCGGCTGGTCAGCAGCCCGCAGCGACGCGCGTTACAGACAGCGCAGCCGGTAGCCGACGCGCTCGGGCTGACGGTGGACGTCGACGAACGGCTGGCCGAGTACGACTACGGGCTTTCGCACTACACGCCGATCGAGGAGGCCTCGCAAGAGGATCTGCAGCGGCTCATCGACGGCCATCTGCCCGGCGGGGTCGACGAGGAGGCGTTCATCGCCAGGGTCAACGCCGGGGCCGCGGACCTCGTCGCCGCTGCCGCTCACGAGGACACCGTCGCCCTGTTCAGCCACGGCGGCGTGATCAACGCGCTGGTGCACACCATCATGAAAACGCCGCGGCTGCTGTGTGTGCAGGTCGACTACGCAGGCGTCACCCGGCTGCTGTCGTCCCGCGACGGAAATCTCGGCGTCGCGTCGATCAACGGGACCGAACACGTATGGGATCTGCTGCCCAGAAATCAGCGATGGTAGACAAGTCCCGTGACTTCTTTGGAGGGCCTCGACGTCGGCGCACTCGACCGGCACCTTCAAGACATCGGTCTCCCGCGTGCCGGTGAGCTCCGCGCGGAGCTCATCTCAGGCGGCCGCTCCAATCTGACGTTCCTGGTGTTCGACGATGCGTCCAAGTGGGTGCTGCGCCGACCGCCGCTACACGGACTGACGCCGTCGGCCCACGACATGGCCCGCGAGTACAAGGTGGTGGCGGCGCTGGCGGACACCCCGGTACCCGTCGCGCACGCCGTGACGATGCGCAACGACGACTCGGTGCTCGGCGCCCCGTTCCAGATGGTCGACTTCGTTCCCGGCCGCATCGTCCGGCACACCGCCGAACTCGAGGCGCTGGGCGACCAGGCCACCATCGAGGCCTGCGTCGACGCGCTCATCAAGGTGCTGGCCGACCTGCATTCCGTCGACCCGGAGGCCGTCGGGCTCGGCGACTTCGGCAAGCCGACGGGCTACCTCGAGCGGCAGGTCAAGCGTTGGGGTGGGCAGTGGGACCTGGTCAAAACAGAAGATGACCTCCGCGACGCCGACGTAAAGCTGTTGCACACCAAGCTATCTGACGCGATTCCACCGCAGAGCCGCAGTGCGATCGTGCACGGCGACTACCGCATCGACAACACGATGCTCGATGCGAAGGACGCCACCAAGGTGCGGGCGGTGCTGGACTGGGAGATGTCGACGCTGGGCGACCCGCTGTCCGACGCCGCGCTGATGTGCGTGTACCGGCACCCGATGTTCGACATGGTGCACGCCGACGCCGCATGGTCGTCGCCGCAGATTCCGTCGGCCGACGAGTTGGCGCAGAAGTACTCACGCGCAGCCGACCTGCCATTGGCGCACTGGGACTTTTACATGGCGCTGGCCTACTTCAAGCTGGCGATCATCGCGGCGGGCATCCAGTTCCGCGACCGGATGGGGGGCGGCACCGAATACGGAGACAAGGTCGGGGAGGCCGTCGCCCCGCTCATCTCGATGGGGCTCACCGAGCTGTCCTAATCCACGGCGCGCGGATTGGACCGCCGCGTGGTGGGGTACATGGAAGCGCACTCCCCGCACGTTCGCGGGTTACCGGATTTGGAGAGGTTTCGTATGTCGTCGTGGCCAGACAGTGGGCTCAAGCGTGAGGTCGGCGCGCAGCTCGACGTGTGGATCGACGCACCCACCACGCTCGAATTTCAGATCGCGGTCGCCCCGCAGCCGGGTGCAGAAGTTACCGAACAGATCTCGTTCACGTTGAACGGCAACGAGATTGAAGCAAAGGAACTGATCGGTGAGCACGGCAACCGGATCCACAAATTGGACGTCGACGGAGGCAGCCTGTGGGTCAACTACTTCGCGACCGTCGTCGGCCAGGCGGATCCCGCGCCCATCGAAGAGATCGACCTGACGACGTACCTGCGGCCGAGCCGCTACGCCGAAGCCGACAAGTTCTTCGGCTTCGCCGCCACTGAATTCGGCGATTTCTCCGATCCCGCGGATCTGCTGGAAAAGGTCTCGTCGTGGGTGGGCTCCCGGTTGTTCTACGTGCCAGGGTCGTCCGACCCGATCGACGGCGCGGTCGACACCCTGCTGGCCGGACGGGGCGTCTGCCGGGACTACGCGCACCTCGTCGTCGCATTGCTACGTGCGGTCAACGTGCCTGCCCGGCTGGTTGCGGTGTACGCGCCGGGCTGCCAGCCGATGGACTTCCACGCGGTCGCCGAGGCCTACGTGAACGGGGAGTGGCACGTGGTCGACGCGACATGTCTGGCACCGCGTCAGACGTTGGTGCGCATCAGCACCGGACGCGACGCGGCGGACACGGCCTTCCTGGACAACCACCGCGGCAGCATCACGCTCAACTCCAGCGTGGTGTCGGCGTGGGTCGAAGGTCCGCTGCCGTATGACTCCGTCGACGAACTGGTGGCCATTCGCTAAGCGATTACAGCCCCGCCTTGAGGTTCTTCTTTGCCGCGCGGCGCAGCTGAATGATGCGCGCCGTTCCGACGAGGAATGTCACCAGGCCGCCTGCGATCGCCGCGAGTAGCAATGCGATACCGGTCGGAAGACTCCACGCCCACCCAAACAAGTGAACGGTCGTGGGGTCCCCGTTCTGCATGATGAAGACCAGCAACAGGACGAGCACCAAGAACCCGAGCGCGAGCGCCGACCAGAGCGCCCCGGCCCTGGTGAACTTGCTGGCCTCGTTGGGCGGGACGACGGGCTTGGTCTTCACGGCAGGCGGTTCGCCCGGCGTATCGGATGGAAGCGGCTCGGGCTGGAACGAGTGTGGTGGCAGCGGTTCGAGGTTGGACTCCGGTGACACTGGCGGTTCGTTGCTGCTACTCATACCCCCATCTTGCCCCTTACGGGCCGGTTCGAAACCCAAACCAGGGCATGAGCACGCGTCGGCGGCTAGGGTCGGGAAAACCTGGTGACGCCGAAGGGACATCCATGACCTCCCCGCGACGAACTGCGTACTGCCGTGGATTGGCGCTGTTGACGGCGATACTCGCGTTCGTCGCCACCGCGTGCGGCAGTGCCAACCCGCTCGGCGGCGGTGCCGTCTCCGGGGATCTGAAGTCGATCAAGGTGGGCTCGGCCGACTTTCCGGAGTCCAAGATCATCGCCGAGATCTACGCACAAGCGTTGGAGGCCAACGGTTTCACGGTGGGCAGGCAGTTCGGCATCGGCAGTCGCGAGACCTACGTGCCCGCCGTCAAGGACCACTCCATCGACCTGATTCCCGAATACACCGGAAACCTGTTGCAGTACTTCGACAAGCAGACCAAGGCCACCGATCCGGACTCCGTCCTGCTGGCGCTGTACCGCGCGCTGCCCGGTGACTTGGCGATCCTCAACCCGTCGCCTGCCAACGATCAGGACACCGTCGCCGTCACCTCCGAGACGGCCGCGAAATGGGATCTCAAGACCATCGGCGACCTCGCCAAGCACTCGGCGGAGGTGAAGTTCGGCGCCCCGTCGGAGTTCCTGAACCGCGCCGAGGGCCTGCCCGGGCTGAAGAAGAACTACGGCCTCGACATCGCTCCTGCCAACTTCGTCTCCATCAGCGACGGCGGTGGCCCGGCCACGGTGCGTGCGCTCGTCGACGGCACGGTGACGGCCGCCGACATCTTCAGCACCTCGCCCGCCATTCCGCAGAACAAACTCGTCATGCTCGAGGATCCGAAGAACAACTTCCTGGCGGCCAACGTCGTGCCACTGGTGGCCTCGCAGAAGATGTCCGACCAACTCAAGACCGTGCTCGACGCCGTCTCGGCCAAACTCACCACCGAAGCGCTCATCGAGATGAACACCGAGACCTCCGGCAATGCCGGCATCGACCCGGACCAGGCGGCGGCGAAATGGGTCAAGGCCAACGGTTTCGACAAAGCCATCGGATGAGCGCTTGCGCGAAGACCAGACAAGCACAGGGGAGTCTGAGCAGTTGATCACCTTCGAGAACGTCACCAAGAAGTACCCGGACGGCACCGTCGCCGTCGACGAACTCAGCCTGGACGTGCCCGCAGGCACGCTTGCGGTGTTCGTCGGCCCGTCTGGCTGTGGCAAGACGACGTCGATGCGGATGATCAACCGGATGATCGATCCGACGTCGGGCACGCTGACCGTCGACGGCAAGGACGTCACCAAGGTCGACCCCGTCAAGCTCCGGCTGGGCATCGGCTACGTCATCCAGAGCGCCGGACTGATGCCGCACCTGCGGGTGGTCGACAACGTCGCGACGGTGCCGGTGCTCAAGGGCGAGTCTCGGCGCTCGGCGCGCAAGGCTGCCCTCGGGGTGCTGGAACGCGTTGGGCTGGACCCCAAGCTGGCCGACCGCTATCCGGGGCAGCTGTCGGGTGGTCAGCAGCAGCGCGTCGGGGTGGCCCGAGCGTTGGCCGCGGACCCGCCGATCCTGTTGATGGACGAGCCTTTCAGCGCGGTCGACCCCGTCGTGCGGGAGGACCTGCAGACCGAGATCCTGCGGCTGCAAAGCGAATTGCGCAAGACCATCGTGTTCGTCACCCACGACATCGACGAGGCGATCAAACTCGGAGACAAGGTCGCAGTGTTCGGCCGCGGTGGGGCTTTGCTGCAGTACGCCGAGCCCTCCTTCGTCTTGTCCAATCCGGCCAACGAGCTCGTCTCGGGCTTCGTCGGCGCCGATCGCGGCTACCGCGGGCTGCAGTTCTTCAAAGCGACGGGCCTTCAGCTGCAGGACGTCCGGACCGTCGCCGAGTCGGACATCGACCGGCTGGAGCTTGGCCCGCAGGAGTGGGTGCTTGTCACAAAGTCGGACGGCAAGCCGTTCGCGTGGATCAATGCCGACGGCGTCGAGGTGCACCGCAAGGGGGCTGCGCTCTACGACAGCACGGTCGGCGGCGGCTCGTTCTTCCATCCCGACGGATCCTTGCGGCTGGCGCTGGACGCCGCGTTGTCGTCACCGGCCGGACTGGGCGTCGCCGTCGACCAGGACGGGCTTCTCGTCGGTGGCATCGACGCCGACGACGTGTTGCAGGCATTGAAGAAGCAGCGCCGCGTACCCGAGGTGGGGTAGCGGCGTGAACTACCTCTTCCATCACCTACCCCAGGCCTGGAAGCTGTCGCAGGTCCACCTGTGGCTGTCGTTGCTGCCGCTGGTGCTGGGGTTAGTGATCGCCGTGCCGCTGGGAGCGTTGGTGCACCGGACCAAGCTGCTGCGCAGGCTGACCACGGTCGCCGCGAGCATCATCTTCACGATTCCGTCGCTTGCGTTGTTCGTCGTACTGCCGCTGATCATTCCGACCACGATCCTGTCGCCCGCCAACGTCATCGTGGCGCTGACGCTGTACACCGTGGCGCTGTTGGTGCGGGCCGTGCCGGAGGCCCTGGACGCAGTGTCACCCGCGGTGCTCGACGCCGCCACGGCCGTTGGCTACAGGCCGCTCACGCGGATCTTGAAAGTCGAACTGCCGCTGGCGATTCCGGTACTCGTCGCCAGCTTGCGCGTCGTCGCCGTCACGAATATCTCGATGGTGTCGGTCGGCTCGGTGATCGGCATCGGCGGGCTTGGCACCTGGTTCACCGAGGGTTATCAGTCGGACAAGAGCGACCAGATCATCGCGGGCATCGTCGCGATCTTCATCCTCGCGATCCTCGTCGACACCGTGATCATGTTCGCTGGCAAGGCGATCACGCCGTGGACCAGGGCCGGCCGAGTGAGCAAGCGGGCCAAGGGGAAGGTCGCGCCGGCATGAACTTCCTCCACGAGGCGCTGGCCTTCATCTTCACCGCCGCCAACTGGGGTGGCCCGGCCGGCTTGACCGCGCGGATCCTCGAGCACCTGCAGTACACCTTCGTCGCGGTGATCTTCTCCGCGCTGATCGCCATCCCCATCGGGATGGTCATCGGCCACACGGGCAAGGGCACGTTCCTCGTCGTCAGCGGTGTCAACGCCCTGCGCGCATTGCCGACCCTCGGCGTGCTGTTGCTCGGGGTACTGCTGTGGGGGCTGGGGCTGGTGCCACCGACCATCGCACTGATGCTGTTGGGCATTCCGCCGTTGCTGGCCGGTACCTACTCGGGCATCGCGAACGTCGACCGCAACGTCGTGGATGCGGCCAGATCGATGGGCATGACCGAGGCGCGGGTGCTGCTGCGCGTAGAGGTGCCCAACGCGCTGCCGCTCATCGTGAGCGGACTGCGCACGGCGACACTGCAAATCGTGGCGACCGCCACCGTTGCTGCGTACGCAAGCCTCGGTGGCCTGGGCCGCTACCTCATCGACGGCATCAAGGTGCGCGAGTTCTCCCTGGCGTTGGTTGGCGCGCTGATGGTGACGGCGCTCGCGCTGATCCTCGACGCGATCCTGGCGCTCGCGGTGTGGTTGTCCGAACCGGGTGCCGACAGATTCCGGCGGATGCCTCAGCCGCTGCTCGGTGATGAGGTTGCGCTTCAGTCAGCAGGAGCGTCTCGATCTGACGGCTCTTCCCAAGGCGGCTACGAAGCGAGGGGTCCGTCGCCTACGGTAGATGAGTGAGTGCAGCCCAATCCGCTCCAAGCGAAACCGTATGGCCCGCGATCCTGACCTGGCGTGCGCACGACGTTCCGCGGATGGAATCCGTCCGCGTGCAGGTGTCGGGCAAGCGCATCAAGGCCTACGGACGGATCGTCGCCGCCGCCACCGGATCACACCCCGCGTTCAGCGCGTCCTACGACCTCGTCACCGACGACCACGGCGCCACCAAACGCCTGTCGCTGACGGTGACGCTGGCCGAGCGCGAACGTCAGCTGTCGATCGCGCGGGACGAAGAGAACATGTGGCTGGTGCAGGATCACTCGAACCAGTCCAAGCGGGCGGCGTATGACGGCGCGCTGGACGTCGACGTGGTCTTCAGCCCGTTCTTCAACGCGCTGCCGATCCGGCGGACCGGGCTGTATCAGCGGTCCGAGTCGCTCTCGCTGGCCGTGGTCTACGTGAACCTGCCGGACCTGTCAGTGGATGCCGCGACGATCAGTTACAGCAGCGCAGACGGCGCAGGCATCAAGTTGAAGTCCCCGGTGGCGGACACCGTCATCACTGTCGACGACGAGGGCTTCCCGCTCGACTACCCAGGACTGGCAACGCGGATCTGATCACGCCGCCCGAACGGCCCGCTGCCGCGAGTTCGGCGCGCCAGTCGTCGGCGCCCACGACGGTGGTGATGATCTGCGGCCTGGCGAAGCTGTCGTAACTCACCCGCGCGGCGTGGCCGGCCTCGACGAGCTCGGCCACCGATCCGGTCGAGTTCAACCCGTCGCGGGCCGCAACCAGCAGATCGATGGTTCGATTCAGGGCTTCTTGAAGTGGCTCGGAGTTCGCCTCGCACATGGCGCGCACCAGGTCGGGTGCGGTGGCCGCGACGCGGGTGCCGTCCCGGAACGAGCCTGCAGCCAGCGCGAACGCAAGTGGCACGTCGGCTGCGGTCACTGCGAGCGCTTCGGCGAGCAGGTGAGGCAGGTGCGAGATGGCCGCCGCGGCCGCGTCGTGCTCGTCGGAGCGCGCGGGGACGACGACGGCCCGGCAGTCCAGCGCCAGGTGCATGACGTCGGCCCACACGTTCGGATCGACGTGATCGTCCACGCTGATCACCCACGGTGCGCCCGCGAACAGGTGGGGAGTGCCCGCCGCCCACCCCGAGCGCGCCGTACCGGCCATCGGATGTCCCCCGACGAAGCGCTCGAGCAAGCCGTGATCGCGAACCAACTGCAGCACTGCGCTTTTGACGCTGACGACGTCGGTGAGCGGGCAGTTCGGGGCGGCGCTGCGGATGTGCTGAAGCAAGATCGGTAGGGCGGGCACCGGGACGGCGAGCACGATGAGCGCCTGTGCGGCGGCGGCCCGGGCAAGCACCGCGTTGATGTCGCCGGACGCATCGAATCCGTCGAATCGGGCGGCTTCGACCCCATCGATCGACCTGTTGTAGCCGAAGACCTCCCGGCCGGAGTCCTTCAGCGCGCGCATCACCGACCCGCCGATCAGGCCCAAGCCCAGCACGCACACAGAAGTCTTCACAGGTCAAGGTTGGCACATCGAACGCGTCCCGCTGACGTCGGGCTTGGGCCCGAATTCTGGTCAAAGCCCTGGGTGGGGGCTAGCGTTATGTCCATGGGAGCACAGCGTGCGCAGGCGAAAAACGAGGCCGCGGATCTCCCCGACGGCTTCGGTGTCGCCGTCGTCCGGGAGGACGGAAAGTGGCGTTGCTCGCCGCTGCGCCGCGCCGCGTTGAGCAGTCTCGCCGCCGCTGAGACCGAATTGCGGGAATTACGCAGTGCCGGAGCGGTTTTCGGGCTGCTGGACGTCGACGATGAATTCTTCGTGATCGTGCGGCCCGCACCCGCCGGGGCCAGGCTGTTTCTTTCGGACGCGACGGCCGCGCTGGACTACGACATCGCGAAAGAGGTGCTCGACAAGCTCGACGCCGACGTCGATCTGGACGAACTCGAGGACGACGACCCGTTCGAAGAGGGCGACCTCGGCGTGCTGTCCGACATCGGGTTGCCCGAGGGCGTGTTGGGCGTCATCCTCGCCGACGACGACTACGCCGACGAGCAGTTGGCCCGGATCGCCCAGGAGATGGGCTTCGGTGACGAGATGTCGGCGGTGCTGGACAAACTCGATCGGTGACCGACGAGGAGCTCATCCGGCGGGCGCTCGAGGCGGCCGCTGCGGCCGATGAGCGTGACGTGCCCATCGGGGCCGTCGTATTCGCCGCCGACGGCACCGAACTGGCTCGCGCCGCGAACGCGCGCGAGCAGCTGGGGGATCCCACCGCACACGCCGAGATCCTCGCGTTGCGCGCCGCTGCCCAGGTTGTCGGCGACGGGTGGCGACTCGAGGGCGCGACCCTGGCGGTGACCGTCGAGCCCTGCACGATGTGTGCCGGTGCGCTGGTGATGGCGCGGGTGGCTCGGCTGGTGTTCGGCGCCTGGGAGCCCAAGACGGGTGCGGTCGGGTCGCTGTGGGACGTGGTTCGGGACCGGCGGCTCACCCACCGGCCGGAGGTTCGGGGTGGGGTGCTGGCCGACGACTGCGCTAGGCCGCTTGAGGAGTTCTTCGCGCGGCAACGGTGATCGACGCGCGGCGGCGATTATGGGCTGCGGCTCGGCCCCCGGTAAGCTTCCCGGCGGTGGCGTGTCCGAGCGGCCTAAGGAGCACGCCTCGAAAGCGTGTGACGGGTAACCCCCGTCCGAGGGTTCAAATCCCTCCGCCACCGCCATAGCCCCGATCCTGTTCGCGCAGGTGAGGGGCTATTTCTATGGTTGCGGAGTGAGGATCTGCTCATTTTCTGCCCACACTTTGCCCACACCCGAGCGCGAATAACGGCTATGTAGCGTGACTGCAACGGCATTGAGGTCGTGGAGATCGCGTCGGAGCATCATCGACGAGTTTGAGCGCAATAGACCACGGGTGCTCGAACTCTTGAATCTCTGCTCGGCTTGGCACTTGGCACCTCATAATCTGTTCGCGGGCCGTGTCTGTCGAAGCAAAAGCTAGATCAATCGTCAGACATAAACCGATTCGGCTCTGATTATTTGGATCTACCTGCAGCCGCCAATGAGTGCCTCTAGAGCATTCTTCTGCCAGTCTGCGACAACCCTTTCGAGGCCATGCCTGTCCTTGGACCGATGGCGACTGTCCGCCGAAGTAGGTGGTGCCGCCGGGGGGCCACTGCGGAAACAGATCAACGGTACCCACACTGTGCCCACAATCTACTCACAGTTACACGTATCTAGCATGAACTGCGGTGATGAATTTCAGCAGTTCAACTGGGTTGAGCGGGGTTAGGGTGATTCAGGAATAGGGTTCAAATCCCTCCGCCACCGCCATAGCGCCGATCCTGCTCACGCAGGTGAGGGGCTATCTCGCTTGGCAACAGATCACCGATCTCCGCGAAAGCGTTTCGGTGGCTGCGCCCTCCGCTGAAAAGCTGACAGACTCGCCTGCTCGAAACCGAATACGGCTGCTCGTTCGCCGCTAGCCTCGCCGGTAGTCAATTAAACACGGGGGGAACAATATGAATGCAGCAGAAGCGAACAACATGAATGCGGATATTTCGACTCGGGCGCATTGGCTGATGGGATATGGACTGCCGCGTGCGACGCTGAAGCTGCTCGCTCGCACGGGTGATCCGTTTGCCCAGCTGTTGATCGATAGCAGCCAGCCCAAAAACGTGTATCACCTTGTTGAGCAGATACGCGAACGGGGGCGTATGTATGCGGCGGTGGGCGGGAGCGTGTGGGTCACGGCTGACGGGCAGATTGTCCGTGACGTGCTACGTGACAACAGGTTCCGGACCATTAACCCGTCGGAGCGGTCACCGTTTCGTGTCGTTCGGCGCATGCTCGCGAAAACCGACCCCAACCCCGACGGGCTGAATGGTATGGAATCGCGGTCACTGCTCGTCACTGATCCACCCGAGCATGCGCGGTTGCGAAGCCTGGTGTCGCGGGCGTTTACCCCTCGGGCGATCGACGGACTTCGTCACCGCATCCAGGAGATTGCCAACACCCTGCTCAACGATCTCAACGACAACACCCACTGCGATTTGCGCGCCGACTACGCTTCTCGAATCCCCATCGAAGTCATTGCCGAGATGCTGGGCATTCCTCGTGACGAGATACCCGAGCTCTACGCGTTGGCCGAACCCGGCACCAGACTGCTCATGACCACGGCGCCCTCCTGGCAGGATTTCCGTACCGGCATGGCAGCGTTGCGCGGGTACGAAGGCTCCATCGCCGCGCATATCGAGCGGCTCCGTCGTCACGGCGGCGACGACAGCATCTTGTCTGCCGTCCTACAGGACGGCGATCTCACCGACGCCGAGGTCAAGATGTTCGGGTCGGTACTCCTTGGCGCCGGGTTCCTCACCACCGCCCATTCATTCGGCAACGCAATCGTGGCGCTTGTCAGCCACCCTGATCAACTGGCCCGCCTTCAGGCACATCCCGAGGGCTGGCCCAACGCGGTCGAAGAGACGCTGCGCTACGACTCCGTCCTCCAAGTCGCGGTCAGGGTGGCCACCGAAACAATTCAAATCGACGGCCACACCGTGCGGGAAGGCTCAGCCATCAACCTTCTCATCGGCGGCGCGAATCGTGATCCGGCCATCTTCGAACGTCCCGACGAATTCGACACCACCCGTGCCAACGCCCGCGACCACATCAGCTTTGGCACCGGTATCCATGTCTGCCTCGGCGCGGCGCTTGCTCGCATGGAACTGCAGATCGGCCTGCAAGCACTCTTCGAGCGCTTCCCCCAGCTAACCCTCGCCGGCGAACCGACCCTGGACAACATCACCCTGATGCGCGGAATAAAACAACTACCCGTCAACCTCGGACCCGCAAGGGTCAACACTGGCTAGCCATGTTCATGGCCGACCTGATCTGTGAACCTGGCAAGTATTGCTGGTTTTTGACGTTTGCCACCTGGACGAGCCGCGCTCGCTGACAACATGATTGAGCATGAGGGCTCGACGTTCCGAGCCCGCAGGCGCAGTGGGAATCTTTGCTCATGCAAGCATTCACGGAACGCCAGAAATGAGCGCGCAAGTCGACATCCTGCAGTTTGAGTCCGACATGCATTGACAAGAACCTCAATCTGGGAGTTTGCTATTGGGCGGGTCGAAGAAACCTAGGAGAAGACATAATGAGTACTTCCCGGCTTCACACATTTGGCGCGGCCACGTTCGCGATCGGCGCGTTGATCGCAATGGCTCCTGGCGCGGGTGCGACGGCGTTCGGCGACGGATGCCTTGCGACCCACGGCAAACGTGGCTCGAGCGTTGAGGGAAACACCTTGCATGAATCGTGCACGTGGGGAAATGGTGGGTGGACCGAGTACCAGGACTCGCCAGTGAAGCCCAGCGCCCCGACCGCTCAGCCCGTACCGCCGCAGAATTCGTCGCAGCGGTGACTCTCGTGTAGATGAATCGTTCGGTGTAGACGGCCGGTGATATTTGAATGTGAAAGCGTCATCGACAACCGTTGGATTTGGTCAGAAGATTCTTCGCATGAAGCTGCATTACGTGGATCCGCATGAGCAGCATGGACGTCGGTATGACGCCTTCGTACGCTTCGGTCGCTCGCGCGGCGGCCAGTTTTTCTCTCGGCACGTTTTGTTTCGCATCGACCCCTGGCTGTATCGCGCAACTGGAGGGCGCTACCCGTGGATCCTCGGCGGCGCAGCCACAGCGCCGCTGATCAGCACCGGTGCGAAGTCACGCCTTCCGCGAGAGCACCAATTGACTTACTTCCACGACGGGCACGATCCAATTGTCAGCGGTCACATAATTCCTCCAGCTTGAGGGGTTGTCCGTCACGGAATTCCCCCACCTCGTCTGTCACGTAATTCCGCCACCCGGGCGGTGTGGCAGCCGGTTGTGGG
>NZ_JAPZLB010000007.1:0-409151 GCF_033804635.1 Mycobacterium sp. RTGN4
TCTTTCTCAAGACGTCTCGCGTCGGGACCCAGCAGACGTCACCTGACAGCAGCCCTCACCAGGAACGACCCCGGTCTACGACCGGCACCAATCCCAACTACCGATTAGGACACCCCATGAACAACACCACTACCGCCCCAGCGGTCGATCCAGAAAAACTGATGGCCTTCGTGTTCAAGGCCGTCGAAGAGGTCGGCGCGGTGCTGAACGGCGCCCTGGTCGTGATGGGCGACCGGCTCGGTTACTACCGCAGCCTGGCCGAGCGCGGACCGAGCACGCCAGCCGAACTGGCCGAACGCACCGGCACCGACCAGCATTACGCCCGCGAATGGCTCAATGCCCAGGCCGCCGGATCGTTCGTCACCTACGACCCGTCGACGGGTAGGTATGAACTGCCGCCCGAACACGCCGTCGCGTTGACCGACGAGGCCAGCCCCGCATTTGTCGGCGGGCTGTTCCAGATCGCCCACGGAACCGTGTGCGACGCGGACCGCATCGTCGAGGCGGCCCGCACGGGCGACGGGGTGAGTTGGGGCGACCATCACACCGACGTGCACGTCGGCTGCGAACGCTTCTTTGCGCCGACGTACCACGCACATCTGGTCGCGGAGTGGCTGCCCGCGCTCGACGGGGTGGTCGACAAGCTGTCCAACGGCGCCTCGGTCGCCGACGTCGGATGCGGTCACGGTGCGTCGACAATCCTTATGGCCCAGGCCTTTCCAACGTCGCGCTTCCGCGGAACGGATTGTCACTCGGGGTCGATCGCGACCGCCCGCGGCAGGGCCGATCAGTCGGGCCTGAAATCGCACATCGAGTTCGAGACCGCGGATGCGGACGCGTTCACCGGAGGTCCCTACGACGTGGTGACGACGTTCGACGCACTTCACGACATGGGCGATCCCGTCGGTGCCGCCCGCCACGTCCGCAACGTCATCGCCGATGACGGCACCTGGATGATCGTGGAACCGATCGCCGGCGACCATGTCGAGGACAACCTGCACCCCGTCGGGCGCACGTATTACGGATTCTCGACGCTGCTGTGCACTCCGTCGTCTCTGTCGCAGCCGGTCGGATTGGCGCTCGGGACCCAGGCTGGCCCGGCTCGGATCCGCGACGTGGTGTCGACAGCCGGCTTCACCCGGTTCCGGGTGGCTGCGCAGACCCCGTTCCACAACGTGTTCGAAGTCCGGCCGTAACGTCGATGACGCGCGACGATGGGTGGGTGAAGGCCGAACAACGGCCAGCCCGCGTACCGGACGAGTCGGGTGTAGCGAGTCGCGATGGCGTCTCGCTGCACTTCGACGTCTACGGCGAGGCCGCTACCACGGTCATGTTGCTGCCGACCTGGTCGATAGTGACGTCCCGGTTCTGGAAGGCGCAGGTGGCCTTCCTGGCGCGCCATTATCGGGTCGTCACCTTCGACGGTCGGGGCTCGGGTCGGTCCAGCCGTCCTCGGGGCGCCGCGGCCTACGCCGATCACGAGTTCGCGGCCGACGCGGTGGCGGTGCTCGACGCCACGCAGACCGAGCGGGCGGTCGTGGTGGGGTTCTCCTGCGGAGGTACCTGGGCCGTGCACCTGGCCGCCGCACAGCCCGAACGCGTACAGGGCGTCGTCGCCATTGCACCCGCATGCGGGCTCGAGATGACCCGCCCCGACCTCGAACTCGCCCGTTGGCTCACGGTTTTCGACGAACCCCGCAGCTGGCAGAAGTACACCCGGCACAACTGGCTGCACGGCGACCTGGACGATTTTCGGAAGTTCTACTTCACCGAGATGTTCTCCGAGCCGCACTCCACCAAGCAGATCGAGGACGCCCTGCTCTGGTCGGCGGACACCGACGCCCAGGTGCTGGTGGACACCACGTCGGCGCGCCTTGGCGCACACGGGCTCACCGTCGAACTGATCGACGACATCGCACCCAGAGTGCAATGCTCGGTGCACGTCGTGCACGGCACGGGTGATCGGTTGCGGTCGGCCAAGATTGGCCAACGGCTCGCTGAGATGACCGGCGGCGAGTTGACTCTGATCGAGCACGCCGGCCACGGACCGAGCGGCCGCGATCCGGTTCGCATCAACAACCTGATCCGCGAGTTCGTCGAGCAGGTGGCGCCTTCACCGGTGCCACCGGTCACCTGGACGCGCGCGTTGCAACGCAGACGCCGCGTGCTGTACATGTGCTCACCGATCGGTCTTGGCCACGCGCGCCGGGCCGTTGCGATTGCACAGCAGTTACGCAGCACGCGAACGGATTTGGACGTCACCTGGTTGGCACAGGACCCCGTCACCCGAGTGCTCGAAGCCGCAGGCGAATCCGTGCACCCGGCGTCGCGCCAGTTGCTCACCGAGTCCGCGCACATCGAGGCCGAGTCCGGCGAGCACGACCTCCACGCGTTCGAGGCGATTCGCCGGATGGACGAGATTCTGGTCGCCAACTTCATGTTGTTCGACGAAGTCATCCGCGCCGACATGCCCGACCTGGTGGTCGGCGACGAAGCGTGGGAGGTGGATTACTTTCTGCACGAGAACCCCGAACTGAAGCGCTTTGCGTTTGCGTGGATGACCGACTTCGTCGGTTACCTTCCGATGCCCGACGGCGGTCCGGCCGAGGCGGCCCTCACCGCGGACTACAACAGCGAGATGATCGAGCACCGCGCCCGATTCCCACGCCTGCGTGACCGCTCGATCTTCGTCGGCAACCCCGCCGACGTCGTCGCCGAGCCATTCGGACCGGGATTGCCGAACATCCGCGACTGGACCGAGCAGAACTTCGAGTTCTGCGGGTATGTCGCAGGCGGACTTCCCCCGTCGGCACCGGAACGCGCTGCCCTGCGACGACGGCTTGGAGTGAAGGCCGATCAGCGCCTGTGTGTCGTCACCGTCGGTGGGACTTCGGTCGGCGAGTCGCTGCTGCGTCGAGTGTTGGACGCGGTGCCCGCGGCCCGAAAGCTCGCGCCAGACTTGCACTTCCTGATGGTCACCGGACCACGGATCGATCCCGCTTCACTACCCACCCGAAGCGGTGTCCGCGTGCGTGGCTTCCTGCCCGACCTCGACCAGTATCTGGCGGCCTGTGACGTTGCCGTGGTTCAGGGCGGTCTGAGCACCTGCATGGAACTCACCACGGCCGGAACGCCTTTCATCTATGTGCCGCTCGAGCATCACTTCGAGCAGAATTTCCACGTCCGGCACCGGTTGGAGCGCTACGGTGCCGGCCGCGCAATGAGCTATGCCGAGGCCGCCGATCCGGATCGGTTGGCAAGAGCCATCGTCGCGCAGGCGTCGGGACCGACCTCATACCGCCCTGTCGAAACCGATGGCGCGGCGCGGGCCGCCGCGATGCTCGCAGAACTGGTCTGACCGCCAATGACTAGGTGGGGCACCGGATTCGCCGCCAGGCCGCTCCGTGCGACGGTGACGGTGTACTGAAAGATCCCATCCCAGATCGGAATGTCTCATGATGATTCGCAACGAGGGCGCCAACGCCCCGACGCTCCCGTACAAACTCCTACAGGTGACGCTCGTCGTTTCCGGTGCGGCGTGCATTGCCCTCTATCCTTTGGCGCTGGTTTGGCCATCGGGATGGGCATGGCATCACGGAGCGCCACAGGACTCGCTCTACTTCATGATGATCGTCGGCATCTACGCGACGCTGGGCGCATTCCTGCTCAATGCGGCGCGACGGCCCGAGGCCAACGTGAGCCTCATCTGGTTTACCGTCGTCTCGAGCGTCGTACATGCAGCGATCATGGCGGTGCAATCCTTCAGTGCCGGGCACCACATGGGACACCTTGCAGGCGACGTACCCGCGCTGTTGGTGGTGGCCGTCGCCCTGGCCGTGCTAGTGGTCAAGTCCGGCGTCGGCAAGGCTGCCGGCGAGCATCAGCCAGTGATGTGACGCCGCTGATCACCCCTGCCGCCTTTATCAGGGCGGCGGAGGCGGTGGCGGCGGAGGCGGAGCGGGAAGCGTTATCGGCGGCAGTCCGGGGATGTTGATGACGTTGACGTCCGGGGGTGGAGCCTCTTCCGGAGGAGGAGGCGGCGCATCTAGCCGGGGCGCGGGAGGGTAGTAGACCGGTGCGGGCGCGATCCCGTTGCTCGTGTTGATCACGATGATCGAGCCGGGGAAGGCCTTGTCCTTAGGCGCCGTACCCACCACAGCGCCCTTCGACAAATAGCTGTTGATCGATGTGGGCTGATCGGCAACCTGGAAACCCGCTTCCTGCAGGCGTTTACGCGCTGCATCGACGGTCAGGCCGCTGATGCTCGGCAGCTTGGTGGCTGGAACCCCGTCGACGTAGCGCGGATCCGTGGGGGGCAGCGCCACCGGACCGAAGTCGTTGGCGATCGGTTTCATGGCCAAGAACCAGGTGCGCGCCGGCTCCTTTCCGCCAAATAGGTTGCCGTCGCCGCACTTTCGGAGCGGGAAGGAGCACAGACCGGACGGTGCAGGCGAGTCGTCGAAGATGTAGTTCGCGGCGGCGTACTGATTGGTGAAGCCCAGGAAGCCGGACGACCGATGAGATTCGGTGGTACCCGTCTTGCCCGACATGGGCAGGCTCCATCCGACGGAGCCGGCCGACCCGGCCGCGGTGCCGCTGATCGTGTCCTTGCTCAGTGCATTGGACAGGGTGTTAGCCAGCCCGACGGGAACCGCTTGCTCACACGCGGCGGTCGGGATGGGCACTTCGCCGCCATGGCGATCGATGACCTTCTCGATGGGGTTGGGTGGGCACCACACGCCTCCCGACGCCAGTGTCGCTGCAACGTTCGACAACTCGAGCGCGTTGAGCTCGAACGGGCCGAGTGTGAAGGAGCCGATGTTCTGCCGCTTGATGAATTCCGCGAGGCTCTCGTTGTTGTTCGGGTCATAGGCTCTGGCGGTGCCCGGCTCGGCATACGATCGCAACCCGAGTTTGACCGCCATGTCGACCGCGCGCGACACCCCAACCTGCGCAATCAGTTTGGCGAACGCGGTGTTCGGTGACTGTGCCAGCGCGTCGGTGACGCTCATGGGGCTGCGGTAGCTGCCTGCGTTCTTCACACACCAGGTCAGCGGTGGACATCCAGGCGTGTTGCTACTGCCGAGGCCCGTACCCTCGAATTTCTGGGGCACCTCGAGTTGAGCGTTGGTGCCCATGCCCATGTCGAGCGCGGCGGCCGTCGTGAAGATCTTGAATATCGATCCGGCGCCATCGCCGACCAGTGAGAAGGGTTGCGGCTGCACGGTCTGGCCTGCGGCGAGATTGAGCCCGTAGCTGCGGCTGTCCGCCATCGCCAGCAACCGGTGCGCATCCTTCCCGGGCCTGATCACGCTCATTACGCTCGCGACACCGTCCTGCGTCGGGCTCGCGACCGTGTCGACCGCTTGTTTGACGCTGGCTTGGACCTTCGGGTCGAGCGTGGTTCGAATCAGGTAGCCGTCACGGGCCAATTGCTCCTTGTCGATGCCCGCCTTCGCCAGATACGCCAGCGCGTACTCGCAGAAGAAGGCTCGGTCGCCCGCTCCAATGCAGCCCTGCGGCAAAGCACTGGGCTGCGGCAGCACGCCCAGCGGCATGGTCCTGGCAGTGCGTAGCTGTTCGGCCTCCTCCGGCAGGTTCTCGATCATGGTGTCGAGCACGACGTTGCGTCGCGCCAGCGCGCGATCGGGGTTGGTGTACGGATTGAGCGCGCTGCTGGATTGCACCATCCCGGCCAGCAATGCAGCCTGCTGCCAGTTGAGCTGCGCGGCGTCGATGCCGAAGTAGGTGCGCGCCGCGTCCTGCACGCCGTACGCGCCGTTGCCGAACGGCACCAAGTTCAGATATCGGGTGAGGATCTCCGGCTTGGTCAGCACCTTGTCCAGCGTCAGCGCCATTCGGATCTCGCGGAGCTTGCGCGCAGCCGTCGTCTCCACTGCTGCCCGCCGCTCGGCTTCGCTCTTGGCGGTGACGAGCAGGTGGTAGTTCTTGATGTACTGCTGCTCGATGGTCGATCCACCCCGAGTGTCGGAGCCCTGCAGGTACCCAGCGAATCCAGTCAGGGTGCCCGGCACGTCCACTCCGCGGTGTTCGGCGAAGCGTCTGTCCTCGACCGAGACGATCGCCAACTTCATGGTGTCGGCGATCCGATCGGTCGGCACTACCCATCGGCGCTGGGTATAGAGCCACGCGATCGGGTTCCCGGCGGCATCCACCATCGTGGAGACGATCGGCACCTCACCGTCGACCAGCTGCGACGAATCCTCGGCCGCCGAATCGAAGGCCCGGTTGATCGCGGCGCCCGAGCCACCCACGAGCGGAAACATCAACGCCGCGGCGAGCACCCCCGCCAGTAGACAGAAGCAGACAAGCTTGGCGACTGCTTTCTCAATCGCCGGTTGCTGCTCCATGTCCGCCAGCGTAGGTGAGCAAACGAGCACAACGGGCGAATCAATCCCAGAGTCGGCGCGCCTACTTGGCGAAGGCGAACATTTCGGCGGCAGCGATTCCCTATGCTGAACCGAGTCCCCGCGGAGGCCAGCACAGATAACCTGCTGCCATGTCCCGATCGTACGATTTCTCGGTCGAATGCCCGGTCACCCTCGAACAGCTCCATTTGGCGTTCTCCGAGGAGAAATACTGGCTGGCACGGCTGGCGGAGGTCGGCGGCATCGGCAAGCTGGACTCGTTTGGCATCGGTACCGATGGCGCCGTGCACTTGGTCGTCGTCCAGGACCTGCGTCACGATGCGCTGCCCCCGTTGTTCGCGAGGCTCTATCCCCGCGATCTTGAGATCGTGCAAAACGCGACGTGGAGCCTGATCGGCGACGACCTGGTCCGAGGGGAAGCCAAAATTGTGGCGCGCGGAGCGATAGGCTCCGCGAAGCTCGGCACGGCTTTGCTGGCGCCTGCACAGAACCGCTCGCGCCTGAATTGCACCGCGACCGTCAATGTCAAGGTCCCGTTGATCGGCGGCAAGCTCGAGAGTCTTTTAGGTCGCCAGACGGTCGAAGAGACTCCTGCGATGCTGCGCTTCACCGCGAAGTGGATCTCGGAGAATGCCTGAGCAAGCCCGCAGCCCACGGCCTGCAGGCGCGGGCGGCGGCGTCGTCACGAGTTGATCAACACCGCGGCACCAGCGATCCGGCCCGAACTCAGGTCGCTCAGCGCGGCGTCGGCTTTGTCCAGTGGGTACGGCGGGCAGGTGACGTCGATGTGGTGGTGCTCGGCGAACGTCAGGAAGTCGCGGGCATCGGTGCGGGTGTTCGACGTCACCGAACGCACCTGACGTTCCTGGAACAGGTGACGCTGGTAGTTCAAGGTCGGAATGTCGCTGAGGTGGATGCCCGCGATGGCCAAGGTGCCGCCGCGGTCAAGTGCCTCCAGCGCCGGTAGCACTAGCTCGCCCACCGGTGCGAACAGGATCGCGGCATCAAGCGGAACGGGTGGTCTGTCGCTGGCGCCCTGCGCGGATGCGGCGCCCAACGACAGGGCCAACTCCTGCGCTCGTTGGCCACGGGTCATCACGTGGACCTCGGCGCCGCTGGCCAGTGCGACCTGGGCCGTGATGTGGGCGCTTCCGCCGAAGCCGTAGATGCCCAGCCTGCCGCGTGGTGGCAGGTCGGCGCGCAGCAACGACCGATAGCCGATGATGCCGGCGCAGAGCAGGGGTGCTAGTTCGCCGTCCGAGTATCCGGACGGTAGGTGATGCACGTATGCCGCTGGGGCGGTGACGAACTCGGCGTATCCGCCGTCGGCGTCCCAACCCGTGTAGCGCGATTCCGGGCACAGGTTCTCCCTGCCGCTGTTGCAGAAGCGACAACGTCCACAGGTGTGCCGCAACCACGCAACACCCACTAGGTCGCCGACCGAGAAGTCGGTGACGGTCGGTCCGACGGCAGCGACCTCGCCGACCACTTCGTGGCCTGGGGTGACGTGCGGGTGGTGCACGGGCAGGTCACCTTCGGTGACGTGCAAGTCCGTGCGGCATACGCCGCAGGCGCGGACCGCGACGAGGAGCTCGCCGTCGGCGGGTTCGGTGACGTCGGTCGTGACGAATTCGAGGGGGCGCGCGCTCATCGGCCCCGGTGTTCGTACGCGCCAGGCGCGCATCGTCCGAGCGGTCATGACATGACGTATACGCCGACTCGTACGATCGTGGGTGTGCATTGGGAGGCTCGATGAGTTGCTGTCACTACCAGGGCGCCGGTGATGGATTCGAATCGGCTTTCACCGTGGACGCGTCCAGGATCACCTTCGGTCGCGGCTGCCTCGAGGAACTGGGGGATCGGGCCTCGGCGCTGGGAATGACCAGAGTGGCGCTGTTCTCCGACGCCTCGGTGGCCCGACTATCGATCTTCGACACGGCGCAGCGCTCGCTTCGGGCGGCGGGCCTCGACGTCGTGCCCTACACCGACGTCCACGTGGAACCGACGGATGAATCCTTCAGGCGAGCAGCGGCGTTCGCGAGCGAGGCGAAGCCCGACGGTTATGTCTCCGTCGGGGGCGGATCGGTGATCGATACCGCCAAGGCGGCCAACCTATACGCCAGCCACCCGGCCGACTTCCTGTCCTACGTCAACGCGCCGGTCGGGGCGGGAACGCCGGTACCCGGTGCGCTGGCACCGCACATCGCCTGCCCCACGACCTCGGGTACCGGCAGCGAGGTGACGGGTATCGCCATCTTCGATCTGCTGTCGATGGCTGCCAAGACCGGCATCGCGTCACCAGCGCTACGTCCGACCGAGGCGCTCGTCGATCCGGATTGCACCGACACGCTGCCAGCCCAGGTCGTCGCCTACAGCGGGCTCGACGTGCTGTCGCACGCGTTGGAGTCGTTCACCGCGCGCCCCTTCGTCCAGCGTCCCGCACCCAGCCGACCGGGGCTGCGACCAATGAGCCAGGGCGCCAACCCATGGAGCGACCTCGGGAGTCGGGAAGCGATGCGCTTGCTCGGCAGCTATCTCGAGCGAGCCGTCAACGACGCCTCCGACCGGGAGGCGCGCGAACAGACCATGTGGGCCGCGACGCTCGCAGGCATCGCGTTCGGCAATGCGGGAGTGCACATCCCGCACGCCATGGCCTACGCGGTGGCCGGGCAAGTGCGTGGCTTCCACCCCGACGGTTATCCCGGATCCGAGCCTATGGTCCCGCACGGCATGGCGGTAATCCTCAACGCCCCCTCGGTCTTCCGTCACACTGCCCCCACCTACCCCGAGCGCCATCTCGAGGCTGCTCATCACCTCGGGGCCGACGTCAGCGACGTGGCACTCGAGGATGCGGGCCAGGTGCTCGCCGAGAAACTCGAGCGCGTCATGCAGGCCGTGGGCGTACCCAACGGGTTGTCGGCGGTGGGCTATACCGAAGCGGACGCCACCACCCTGGCCGACGGCGCGTGGCCCCAACAGCGGCTGCTGCAAAACGCGCCAATCGAATGCGACAAGTCGTTGCTTGCGGAGCTTTTCCGGAGCGCGATCCGCTACTGGTGAGCGAGTTAGTTGGACTGGCCCAGCTTCAACAGCGAGAAGTACTGGTGTGACGCGTCATTCGGGCCGGGGGAGCCCTTCGGGGTGTCCTTGGTTATAGGGTGGCTGAGGTCGACCGAAGATGGATCGTTGACGTGGGCCCAGTCAGTGACGATGGCCCGCTCGATGAACTTCCATGTGCCGTCCCGCTTTTCATACTTGTCGAGGTACCTTCCGCCGACGATCACGTCGACGTCGCGATCACCCGCGCTGAGCGTATGGGTGGCAATGGTGTAGACCTCGCCCTCGGCGAGATGTCCGCTGATTGCGAAGTTGACCGTGGTGATGTTGTGCTGCATGGACACGACGTAGGGGTGCGCGGCCTGGAGTTGAGCGACGAAGTCGTCAGCGGTGCCCGCCGAGAAGTCGCCGTGGGCGTCCGTGGCGTCGCGGTGGTAAAGGCTGCGCAGCGTCTCGAAGTCCCCGCGATCGACGGCACGGCAGTAGCCATGGACGAGCTTTCGAAGGGCAAATTCGTCGAGCATTTCCTGCTGGAGCGCGTCCGTCGATGCCATCGCCGCAGCGTAGCCGCCCGACGTCAGTGTCCAGCGGTTACCACGTTGAGTAGGGCGTCCAAGTCTTCCGCAGGCACGTCACCCGGCGCGCGGCGTGCGCGCGCCGCAGCGCCGACCAGCCGTTGCAACAGGACGTTGACGGGGGTGGCGACGCCGTGCAGTCGGCCGAGCAAGGCGACCTCCCCGTTGAGGTAGTCGGCCTCAACCGAACTCGCGCCGCGCGTCAAGCTCTGCCAGGTCGATCCGCCGCCGCGCGGGGCGCCCGGAATGTCGCGGAACTCCATCCGGTTGCCCTGCAACACCCGCCGCTCGTCGTCTGAGTTGTACGAAATCCCGGCGGCCGCCAGCACGGCCTCACCCTCGGCCTGAACCGCGCGCCGGATGTCGGCGACGACGTCCGCGTGACGGGCGCCGGCCGGGCCGAGCAGCGCATCAAGGGCGTTGGCGAGATTCTTGAGTAATTTCCCGTACTTCCAACGCATCACGTCATCAACGACGGGCGCGTCGAAGACACTTCGCGACAGGTCCGCGCCGATGTGTTCGGCGACGGGGTCCACTCCGCCCGGATAGCGGCCGAGCATCAGGATTCCGCTCAACGGCGCGGTATGCGACACCACCACGCCGGGCTCGAGGTGCGTGGCCGGAAGCCATACGCACAGTCCGTATACCGCGTCGAACAGTCGCGAAGCCGTCCGCTCGTTGTCCACTCCGTTCTGGGCGCACACGATCGGGAGTCGTTCGGCCGCCGACCCGCCGCCCGCGACAGGGGCCCCGGCCCAGACCTGCAGGGCCTCAGCCGTGTTCTGGGACTTAACCGTCAGCACCAGTACGTCGTCGGGGCGCAGCTCGCCGAGCGGTTCCGGGCCGGAGCCGGCCGGGATGGTTTGCGTGACGACCCCGGTCGGAGTGACGAGCCGGAGTCCCCGATCTTGCAGGGCAGCGAGATGTGCTCCGCGGGCGACCAGGACGACGTCGTGCCCGCTCTGCGCCAGCCGCCCGCCGATGGTGCCGCCGACGGCACCCGCTCCGATGATGATGTAACGCATTGATTCGAGGCTAGCGCCCTCTGCTGGTGTGACGCTGTGTGGCCGCAACCGCACACGGTTCAGACGCGGGTGGTGACCTCGGTGAGCACGCGGTCGAGCGTGCTCAACGCCCGAACTGCACCGCGCACGGGACCAGGGGGGATGTCCGATGTGCCCATGACGTCCAAGATCATTGCCTCCGTGGTCTTTTCCTGCGGCTCGCAGGAGTTTCCGGCTACCACCTGCTTCACGGTGTCGATCGTGCGGCTGACGTGGTCCGCTGCTTCGCGCAACGCGACCGCGGTGACCTCGGGCGGCGCGGTGTCCGAATCCGCCCTTGCCGCGTTCACGCCGGCGCGGGCAAGGGCGTGTGCTGATCGGTTGCTCACCTGAAGTCCGCGCAACACGCGCTGGGTACCGCGCCGGCTCCGCACGGCGGGTCCCAGCTCGAGCGGCTTGCCTGCCTTGAGCACGTCTTGCAAGGCGGTGTCGAGGCGACGCGTCGCGGCGACGAGTTCGGTCTCGCCGCCGGGAGCGACCACCGAAGCGATGCCTGCGTCGATCAAGTCGGTCATCCGGTCGAGATAGTCGTTCACCTTCTCGGTGAAGGTGGCTCGGGTGCCCGTCGAGAAGATCAAGTACGCCGAAGCGATGCCGACGAGACCACCCGCCGCGGTTTCGACGATGCGGAGTTCGAGGACCTGGACGCTGAAATTGCCTAGCAGTCCATACAACATCGCAAGCAACACGGTCACGAAGAACGTCAACCAGGCGTAGGCGACGGTGACCAGATAGAACGCGCAGAAGACGCAGATCACCAGTAGCACGATTTGAAGGGGCGGGTTGTGCCCGACAAGGGTGGCGAGCAACACGCCAGCCACGACACCGGCGATGGTACCGACGATGCGGTGACCGGCCCTGGTGAGAATCTCGCCGCGTGTGGACACCCCGGTGAAGACGAGGAAGGCGGTCAGTACCGCCCAATACCAGCGGTCGGGTGAAATCAATTCGCCGAGGATGGTGGCCGCGGTGGTGGCAACGGCCACTTGAATGGCTGCCTTCGTGCTGGGATTCAGTCCAGCCTGCTCTTCCTCGGGAGCTGGCTCCGGATCGGAGTCGGCGCTGTCGGAGCTGCCCAAGGCATTCGTGGTGATGTGGTGAATTGCCAAGTGCGCCTGCACCCCTCGGTAGGCGACCACTGTGGCGACGCCCTCCGGGGTGGACAGGTCGGCGCGATCGGCGGCAGCAACGGCGTGTTTGCGGGCAACCTTGAGTTCGTCTTCGGATGGATTGTGTTGCAAACACAACCACAGTGAGGCGATGGCGTCGTCGAGTCCGCTTGGCCATGCCGTCGCCGGGTCGATCGACCACAGCAGGCTGGCGAGCTGCTCCATGGCGATCTGAGCGTCGAAGACCCGCAATGCGAGATCCTCACTGGTCACGTTCAGCGATTGCGCCGCGTCGTGGCGGTCGAGCCAATCGTCGATCATCATTGCCGTTTCGCCCAGCCGATCCAGGCGGCGCCGCAGCACGGCGAGGTCGTGTTCGGCTTGATTGGTGGCGACCTCCAACACGGAGGTAGACACCCCTCGCAGTGCCCGGACCAGGCGGCGCACCTCGACGTGGGGACGGTCGGGAAATATCAGCGTCCGCACGAACAGCGAGGCGCTCAGTCCAACGGCGATGGCGACGGCGAGCGTCGGTAACTGGGCGGGTGTCGCCCGCAGGAACAGCGCGAAGAAGTACGAGATGAACGCCACCATCCCCATGGCGTTGCCACGTGGGCCGAACCGGCGAACCCACACGGCGCCGAAGAGCACGGCGATGAATCCGACGTCGGCGATCCATCCGTAAGGGGACAGCAGTGCTGCCAAGGCCACTGCGCCGACCGCTGGGAAGAACAGCAGCAGCGTCGTGACGACGCGGCTGCGCTGGTGGCGATCCTTGACGGCGGCCGAGGATTGCATTGCGACGATGGTGCCGAGCATTGCGACGGTTACCGGCTGGTGCGCGAAGCGAGTAAAGGTCAGCAGCGCGACGATGGCGAGGACCAGAGCCGTCGTCGTTGCCGCAGCGCTGCGTAGGCGCAGCCGCCCGGGATCGGAGTCGACGAGAAATCGCGCAGTGCCGGTCAGCGCTGCGGATTGCATCGCTCGATTGTGCGTTACGAGTCTGGTGACATCCGTAGCCACACCTGGATTCACCTGGCCTTCTGGCCTTATGTCGTTTGCTGTGCCGACCATTTGCGCGCCAGTCGAGGTGCCGGCCGAGGCAGCCTCAACCGTCGCTGCGCCACCAAGAGGGTGCGGGTTCGACGACTGTCGGGTCGGGATGTTCACCTCCCGTTCGCCGTTCGCCATGCGGAGGGCCCCCATGTGCCACCCTTAGGTGTCTCCAATTAACGCGCCCTGATCTTGATGGCGAATCTCGTTGGCACGCAATTCGGGTCAGCTACGGCGTAGTCGGGCCTCGAGGGCGGCTTTCAGGTGCGGCTTTTGGCAGTAATGCAGAAAGTTAGTTAACGCAACGATCTTGAAATTTCGTTGCAAACACAACGATAATCGAAAGCAAGGGCAACTAATTTCCCAAGAAGTAGCGCAGATAACCTGAGAATAGGTTAAGTTCGCTGCAGCCAGGGGGCTGTCGCTCGGACATGCGCCACTTTTGAGGGGAAATCTATGAGGGAACGGGTACAAGGCTGCGTCACTGTCGGCGTCGCGATGGTCGGAGCGGGCGCGTTAGCGCTAGCTCCGATGGCGCCGCAGCCGGCACAGCAGATGAGGGCCGATCAAATCCGGACGGTGGACGTCTCGGACATGAAGCTCTTGGCGGCGACGGCGACACCCACGCCGGCGTCCCTCTTGGCGGCGTTGCAGATCCTGGGTACGGGCGTCGGCGGGTCGGGCGAGCGTTTGGTGGAAAGCACACTGAAGGGCCTCCTGGGTCCGATCGCCCTGGCCGGGGCATTCGGCGACGACGCAGCGACGAAGGCCATCATCGCCGATTACATCGACGGACCGCTGTATGTGGCCGACCCGACGATCTTTGCGCTCGACAAGGTATTGCCCGAGCCGTTGGGCCAAGACCCCAACCCGGACCCCCGTCTCGGCAACACGAGCGACGTACTCAAGTTCCGCGTCAACGTGCTCTACGCACTCCGCGAAGCGATCAAGGACGCGCTGGGTGTGCAACCCGCTGTCGGCATCGGCGCAGCCGCTGCGCCCGTGGGTGAGACGCTGCCGACGACCTTGCCGGAAAAACTGGCCGAGCTTGCGAAGGGGCTCGCCGGATCCGGCGAGAACTTCGTCGTCGATACGGCTCTTGGAGCGCTCACTCCGCTTGCCGTCATTCAGGCGCTCGGCAGTGACAACCCCGAGGCGGCGTTGACGGCGATCGCCGTGAACTTCATCGACGCCCCGCTGCATATTGCCGACCCCACGATCTTCGCGCTGGACAACGTGCTGCCCGAGCCTTTCGGCGGCGACACCAGCCTCACTCCTCAATTCAGCCAGGGCAGCGACATACTCAAGTTCCGCGTCCAGGTGCTTTACGCACTTCGGGAACAGATCAAGCAATCGTTGGGGCTGCCATCCGCCCTCGATACGTCTCTTTTGGGCCGTAGCGCGACCACCCTTGCCGAACCCGACCCGGTCGGCGACCCGGTGTTCACCGCCACCCGGCTAGCTCAAGGGCTCGCCGAGTCCGGACAGCGGTTCGTGACTGATACTGCGCTTGGGGCGCTCGGCCCGATCGCCGCAGCGCAAGCGCTCGTCAAGGGTGACAAGCAGGGTCTGTACGACGTGGCCGAGTCCTACGTCGACGCGCCGCTGCATATCGCTGACCCGACGATCTTCGCGATCGACGATGTCCTGCCGAAGCCCATCGGGGGCGATCCCAGCACCACGCCTACAGATATGCACGGCAGCCTCGTCAGCGACTTCAGAGCCAATGTGCTGATTCCGGCTAGGGATTCGATCAAGCCAGGGCTCAAGAACGTGCTTGGGGTGCCCAAGCCGGACACCGACGCCAAGGTTGTTGAGACGCCTGTTTCCAAGTCGGGAGCGGATTCCAGCACGACCACCGAGAAGGCGAAGACCGGTCCCAAGCACCGCGCCACCGTCAACAACCCGGTGAGCTCAGCGCTGAAGAAGCTCGCAAAGGACGTCAAGAAGGCCACGACGCCGCCGAAGCACGAGAAGGCGAGCGCCGAGTAGCCGAGCAACACCTCGAACAAACGGGTGGCCCCCTCCGACATGGAGGGGGCCACTCGTTTTGTCAGGTGGCAGCCGGGGCCTGCTTGGCCTCCTGCTCGGCGGCGTGGTCATCGATGGCCTTGCCGATCGCGTGCGCGGCACGGTCCACGAACTCGGTCCCGCTACCGAGGATCCAATCGTTCGACGCGGCCGGTGCCGCAAGCTGTCCGGTGAAGTGCGGGATGACGTACTGAGCGAAGAGTTCGTAGCTGTGCAGCTTCGCGGCCGGTGGCGCCCAATCGTTGTCCATGAGCAGGAACGCGCCGAAGCCACCGTCGCTCGCCTCGATCAGTTCCTCGATCTTGGCGATCGCGTCGTCGGGCGTGCCGATGACGGAGAACCCGAAGTCACGATTGTTGGCGATGATCTCGGCGGCCGTGTCGCCCTGCACCGGGCCGGCGGGCAGGATGTGCTTGAAGTACCGGGAGAACTCCACGATGCCGTACTCGACGTCGCGGGCCGCCTGCTCCCTCGTGTCGGCGAGGTGCATCGGGCCGACGAGCCGCCACTTCGAGCGATCGGCGACGTGGCCGTGCTCATGCGCCACCTCTTCCCACGTCTTCCAATGGTGGGCAAGCAGATCCATGCCCTGCTTGGCGGTAGCCGCGACCGACAGCATGCCGATGCCGTGCTTGCCCGCGCCGCGCGGGCCGGTGGGCGAGAAGGACGCCGCCACCGCGACGTCGAAACATGGGTCGCTGTACGGCTTCAGCTGGAGCCGCGCATCCTGCAGCGTGAATCCGTCGGTGTGCATGGTGACGGTCTCGCCGCGTAACAGCCGCATGATGGCGTCGAGGCTCTGCTCCATGCGGGGCCGCTGCTCGTCCGCGGGGATTCCGAGCATGTGGGCGTCGGACGTGAGTTGGCCGGGGCCGCAGCCGAGCATCACCCGTCCGCGGGTGAGGTGGTCGAGCAGCACCATGCGGTCGGCCAGCATCAGGGGATTGTGGTACGGCAGCGAGCTGACGCCGGTGCCCAGCTTGATGTGCTTGGTCCGCTCAGCGGCCACTGCGATGAAGACCTCGGGTGACGCGATGATCTCGAAACCCGCGGAGTGGTGCTCACCGATCCACGCCTCCGCGAAACCGAGCCGGTCCATCGCGACGATCAGGTCGAGGTCACGCTCGATCGCGAGCGTCGGGTTCTGACCGACCGGGTGAAAGGGAGCCATGAAGTTTCCGAAGCGCATCTAGCCATTCTGACCCGCCCCCCGCCGATTCCTGGCCGACTGCGCGAATTCAGTGCTGCACGACGTTCGCCGATTGACTGCATCTTCACAGCGGGTGTTACGCGGTTCCCCACCAAATTCAGCACGTCAGCTGACTAAGGTGCTGCTTCGTGGTCGTGCATTCGGCGTCGTTCCCGGTTGGGACGCAGGCGGATTCGGTGAACCGATGCCGAAGGTCGCGTTGACGCCGCTGACGGCGATGGGCGGATCGTGGCGCCACGACCTCGCACATGTCTCGCTGATGCATGGTTGGGCGCCTGTGTTCATTCAGGTCGCGACGGCGGTGGTGCTCGTCCTCGGCGTGGGTTGGCGAACGCGGCGGTGGCGCATGGTCTGGTTGCCCGTCGCTGCGGTGGGCGGCATCGGACTGTGCGCGTGGGCGCATTGGTACGTGGGCTCCGCTGGGCTGGCCGGTGAGCCTGCACCCCGGTCTTTGTGGCTGTGGATCGCGGTGACGGGGCTGGCAGGCGTCGCTGCCATTGCTGGCTGGCGCCACTCCCGATGGTGGCGCCGCGGGCTGTCGGCACTGGCCGTACCGGCTTCGCTGCTGTGCGCAGCGCTCGCCCTCAACCTGTGGGTGGGTTATTTCCCGACCGTCGGGACGGCTTGGGATCAACTGACTGCGGGCCCGCTACCCAACCAGACCGACCGCGCAACGGTTACCGCGATGCAACTGGCGGGCACCGTGCCCGCCAAGGGCGTCGTCGTGCCGGTGGACATCGGTTCGAGCGCATCGCGCTTCGCGCACCGACGCGAGTTGGTGTACCTCCCGCCTGCGTGGTTTGCGGCGAATCCACCACCACGCCTGCCGACGGTGATGATGGTCGGCGCTGAGTTCAACACGCCGTCCGACTGGCTGCGGGCGGGCGACGCCATCACCACCGTCGACGCCTTCGCGCTCGCCCACGGCGGCTTCGCCCCGGTCCTCGTCTTCGTCGATTCGGGCGGCGGTTTCAACGTCGACACCGAGTGCGTGAACGGTTCGCGCGGAAACGCGGCCGACCACCTCACCAAAGACGTCATCCCGTTCCTGAGTTCCGACTTCGGCACGGGCATGACGGCGTCGACCCGGGGTGTCGTGGGGTTCTCGTCGGGCGGCACGTGCGCGATCGACCTGGCGGTGATGCATCCAGACCTCTTCGGTGGGTTCGTCGATATCGCAGGTGATGCGGGTCCGAACCTGGGGTCGAAGGAACAAACAGTGGCAAGGCTGTTCGGTGGCAGCACCGCCGAATGGAGTGCCTTCGATCCAACGACGGTCATGACCAAACACCCTGTCTACAACGGAGTCTCGGGGCTGTTCGTCACCTCGGGTGGCGCCGTCGACGGGCACGGCACGGTCTCGGCGCCGGACAATCCTCAGCGCAGCGCGGCCAATTCACTGTGCGCGCTTGGCCATTCCCGCGGAATCGCGTGCGCCGTGGTGGCCGAGACCGGAAGGCACGACTGGCCGTTCGCCGGTCGAGCGTTCGCCTCAGCCCTGCCGTGGCTGGCGGGTCAGCTCGGTACGCCGGGCGTGCCTCGCATCCCGCTGCCGGCACCGGCGGCGCCGGCCGTCACGTCGTCGCTGGCCGGCAAACCGCTGAAACTGCCGGGGTAGCGCGTCAGGCGTTGCTGGCCTCGGTCGGCACGTCGTAGCGCTCGATGTAGTCCGCGAAGCGGTCACGGATGGCGTCGGCCCGAAGTCCGAACTCGTCGAGACGATATCCGTGTGTGCCGAATCGGCCCTTCGGACTTGCGGTGACGCACGCTGCGATCGCGGCCCGCGCCCGGTCGTCGAGTACTCGATCACAGGCTCCGTACACGGTCTCGACCGTGCGCAGCGGATCGCCGACGAGGTCGGCGTATTGGACGTCGATGATCTCGTGCTCCGGATGGGCCAGTCGGAAGGCCTCGACCCGCTCGATGGACGTCGCCAGCAGTTGCGTCCAGTGTGCTGCGATGTAGGCGATGTGGTCGGCATCGCTGAACGTCCCGGTGAGCGTGGAGATGAGGCTGCAGGCCGACGCACACAACACCGTCGGGTCCCGGTGCAGAAGTACCAGTGGCGCATCCGGGTACACCGCGTGCAATGCGTCAAGGGCGATCGCGTGGTTGGGACTCTTCAACGTCCACGCACCGCGCCGACCTCCGCTCTGGAGTACCTGCAGCACGGTGCGGTGGTACTCGTATGCCGACTGGTAGTCGGCCTCCAGCAGCCACTCGCTGTACGACGGCACGTTCGCCATCGCCTCCCAGGTCAGGCTCTTGAAGTCCTGGCCGAGCAGGGTGATGCACTCGGTGGGTCCCTCGGCGTCTTCGTGGTGGACGATCTTCATCCGCGGGTTCAGGGATTCGAGCATCTCGATGGCCGTGTTGGCGGCATCGACGCGGGGACCCGATCGGTACGTCTGCGGGTTCGGAGGCGGAACACTGTCGGCGGCCTCCCATCGCAGCAGCGCCCGGTTGGCGGGGTCCTGGTCGAGCAACTGGCTCAGGAATGTCGTGCCCGCCCGAAACAGGCCCACCACCATCAGGGGCGCCTCGATGCGTTCCTGCCGCACCTCGGGGTGCTGGCGGATCCAGTCGTGAATCTTCAGCCGATTGGCGAGGCCGCCGATCATGTTCTGTTGCAACGCGAAATGGCCGATTTCATTCAGCTGGGCCTGCTCGTCGGCCGATGCGCACAGGACGGTGAGCCCCTCGAGGAATTCGTCCGGGCCGAAGTCATCGGAACCTGCGAGTTCGACTGCAGCCGAGATGATCTCGTCGGCGTTCAATTCGGGCATCGGTGGTCTACCCGCGCGCCATCGCGACGACGGTGCGCCCCGAGGTCCGGCGGTGCTCGTGGTCGTCGAGGGCCGCGGCGACCTCGTCCAGCGTGATCTGACGACCAATCACGGGACGGACTGCGCCCGAGGCCACCAGGTCGAGCAGCGCGCCGTGCACTTCGCGGCCGAGCTCGGCGGGAAACATGTTGAGGCCGAATCGGCGGAAGTCGACCGGGAGCTCGCCGTAACCGAGGATCACCCCGAGCACTGAGAAGTTGCCCATCGACACCTTGCGCAGCGGACGGCCCGTCAGCCCCGATTGGGGATCGTCGTTGAAACCGACCGGCAGGTAACGCCCTTCGCGTGCCATGCACGTCCAGATGACCTCGGTCTGCTCGCCACCGACGAGGTCGACGGCCACGTCGGCGCCACGCCCATCGGTCCGGGCATTCACCTCGTCGAAGAGGTCGCCGCCCGCGGTGTAGTCGATGGCCGAGGCGCCGAGTTCGGAACACAGCCGCGCCTTTTCGGCTCCGCCGGCAATCGCGATCACCTTGGCGCCCGCGGCAACACCGAGTTGGATGACCGCCGTCCCGACCGCACTGGCTCCTCCGACGACGAGCAGCGTCTCACCAGCGGCCAGCTTCGCGCGTTGGTGCAGCGCGAGGTAGCCGACGTGGAATGGCAGCGTGAAGGCCGCCGCAGTGACGTCGTCGAACTGGGGCGGCGCATCGAAGGTTCCGGTGATCGGCGCGATCGCGTACTCCGCTAATCCGCCAAGGGACTGTTTGGCCATGGCGACGACCCGGCGGCCCACCCACTCGGATGCGCCTTCGCCGGCCTGCTCCACCACGCCGCAGACGTCCATGCCGAGCGTAAAGGGCACCTGACCCATGACGCTGGCGACCGTGCCGCGACACCGCGCGATGTCCCCGAAATTGAGCGAGCCTGCCGAGACCGCGATCCGCACCTCGCCGGGCCCGGGCTCTGGGACCGGAACATCTTGAACTGCAAGCGCTTCCGATGGAGCTCCGTGACGTATGACTTGAAGCGCCTTCAACCGTCGACCTCCTGCCAGGCGGTGCACCGATGCACGCAGCGGCAACAGTAGTAAGCAGGGGTACTTATGTCAACGGGTGCGTAGGTGCGGCCATGGCGGCCGCCGCCATCGACACCAGGTTCGCAACGAACGGTTCGTAGTCGAGTTGCGGTCGCCCGTGCCGATCTCGTCGCTCCAACAACCGGGCACGGTCGGCGATGGCACGCAAGATGAACATGACCATCAGCGAGAACCGTTCGGTGCGAAGGGAATCGGAGAGGAAACCGGTGCGCTCGGTCAGCAACGCGAAAACTTCGTTGCCGCCGGTGCGAGCGAGCACCTCCTGAAGCTCCTGGCTGTACTGCGCCATGTCTTCGGTGGTCAATTCGGCGATGATCAGCAGGCAGCAACGCCCCCTCCAATCGCGGTCCGCAAGCTCCGCGGCGGGCCGCACGATCGCCTCGATGACGGGACCGAGGTCGTCGGCGGGCGCCCGCGTCGCGATGTCGAGAAGCTCGCCCTCTCGACGGGCCAGGAACGGTGCGTGGCGGTCGAGCACGGCGCAGAGCACGCCGTCGCGTGATCCGAAGTGGTAGGTGAGTGCAGCCCGGTTGCGCTGGCCCGCTTGGCGGGTGATGTCGATCAGCGACGCATTGAAGACCCCGTCGCGGGCGAAGGCTCTGGCGGCACTGTCGAGCAGCCGGGCCTTGGTCTTCGATGCGTCGGGTGGCACGCGTCAGATACTAGATCCGCGGAGTGCTACCAAGAGACCGGCAGCGCGACCAGCCCGTGCGACAGTGAGTGAAACCCGGTGGCCAGGGTCGGCTCAGAACTCAGCCGCATTTGCGGAAAACGCGGAATGAGTTGGGAGAAGACCGTTTTGAGCTCCATCCGAGCCAGTGCGGCGCCCACGCAATAGTGCAGACCGTAACCGAACCCGACGTGGGAGGTGCCCACCCGAGTGATGTCCAGGCGGTAGGGCTCGGGGAAGACCGCCGGGTCGTGGTTGGCTGCGCCGGGGTCTAGCAGGACCAGGTCGCCTGCCCGGATCGTCACGCCGTCGACGTCGATGTCCGCCCTGGCATAGCGCGGAACGCCGATTCCGCCGGGCATGCCCGTGCGCAGCAACTCTTCTACGGCCTTGGGGATGAGCTCCGGATCGTCGAGCAGCATCTGCCACTGATCGGGATTGCTCAGCAGAAGTACCGCGTCAAGCCAGATCTGCAGCATCGTGGTCTCATGGCCGGCGAATAGGAGCATCATCGCTAGTCGTGCGATGTCGGCGTCGGCCAGCTCGGGCTCGTCGCACAATCGCGAAATCACGTCGTCGTCAGGGTGATCCCGTTTGTGGGCGACGAGTTCCATCCCGTAGTCGAGCAGTGCGCCCAGGCCCGCCTCGGAGACCGCGTCGTCTGAGCCGAAGGCGGCGTCGTCCACCCACAGCTGGAATCGATTCCGATCGGCGTAGGGCACGCCGAGCAGATCGCAGATGACCAGTACGGGCAGCGGCCTCGCCAGGTTCGTCAGCAGGTCGGCGGGAGGGCCGAGCCGTTCCAAGTCATCAAGCAGTTCTGCGCACAGCCGCTCGACCTTGGGCTCGAGTGTGCGCATGTGCTTGGGCGAGAAGTGCGGCTGCAGCAGATGCCGCATCCGGGTGTGATCTTCGACTTCGGTGTCGAAATCGCCGACAGGGCCGCCGAAGATCGCCGACGTCCTGCTGCGCGGCGCGTTGGCGGGATCGCGGTGTGCGCGGCCCAGCAACTCGGCGTCCATCAGCCTGCGTACCTCGGGGTAGCCGGTCACCAGCCAGGCTTCGTCGCCGACTGCCGTGCGGATGCGGTGGATCGGTCCGGTGGCCTGCAGTGCGCACAGGTCGGGCGGCGGCTCGAGTGGGTGAGGCTGGAGAAACGGAAGTCGTACTGAAGCAGTCACGGGAGTCCTCCGGTGTTTCACACGTAGGTTTCGCCTTGGGTCAAGGCTAGGCCTTCGCGGAACAGCAGGTGGACACTTTTGGATTTTTGTCTAGTTCGGGGTGAGTGCGTCATGCCCTTGCGTGCTCGGATGACGAAGATGGTCGCGCGCATGGAGCTCGTCCTCGTCGAGGAAGGTGATCATCTGTACGTCGGGAGCACAGAGCATGAAGATCACGAACTTGCTCTCCATGTCGTCGCGCAGATTCGCCGCTTGATAGTGCACGACGTCAAAACCGGGTTCCCAGAATGCTTCTCCCGCTTTGAGTGGGTAGGGCTGTTCGCCTTCGAGCTCGAACAGGATTTCGCCCTGCAAGACGTAGCCGAACACGGGGCCGGAGTGGCGGTGTGGGCCGGAACCCGGATCCGCGGGAGGGATGGTCACCGTGGCGACCATCGCCGCCGAACCCTCGGCGATCTTCGTATTCTGGTGCAGTAGAAGGTCAAACGTGTTCGTCGTAGCGGGCCCAATGGTCAACATGCCTCAACGATAAGTCGAAGTGCACCAGATCTATGGTCCAATTACATGTCCCTTATGTGGGCCAATGTCAATCCTGCAGTGCCTTCGCGAGTGTCACGAACCTGGTCAGCGTCGAGGTGTCGGATTGCGAACCGGCACCCAGTGCGCGGGTCGCCTCGTGGACCACCCGAACGACGGCCCAGGCGCGCGCTCGTTGCTCATCGAGCGCGCCGGCATCCACGAGCATGTAGAAGCGCGCCCGCACTCCATCGCGGATGTGTCCGGCGAACTCGTCCCAGCGGTGCCACAACATCGGGGCGAGTTCGAAGTGCGGATCGCCGTTCAACGGCCGCGGTGCGATCGCCAGCCACGGCTCACGGTCGGCCGCGAGCACGTTCCCGTAGTGGAGATCGCCGTGGAGCACGACGTCGGCGCCTGTGGGATCGGCCACCAGGTCTCGGCTCAGCGCGACGGCCTGCTCGACCAGCCTGCGGGGGATCGGCGCGCTACGGGGCAACGCTTCGAATTCGTGTGCCCACTGCTCGACATATGAAGTAAGCGAACGCAATTGAGGCAACGCGGGCACGTGGACGCGGCGCTGGAGTCCGGCGATCACCTCACACGCTTCGGTGTCGGCAAGGGTGTCGAGGTCCTGCGGACGGAGCCGTTCCAGGAGTACGGCGCGATGGTGCGGGTCGGCACGGAGCAAGCGGACAGCCCCCGTACCGGCCCAGCGCCGCAGCACCAGATGCGCATGTTTGGACTCCGCGTCGGGAAAGCTGACCTTCAGTACCGCGGGCGCACCGTCGGCGGTACGAACCGGTAGCAGAAGGGCGCCTGACCCGTGGGTGGTTGGTCCGTCGGGGCGCAGTTCCCACTGCTCGACCATTGCGCGAATGTCTGGGGGAGGCTCGGTCACGAAACCCCGGTGTCGGGCGGCGGTCCGGTCGTCCCTCGCACGATCAAACGCGGTTGCAACACCGAGGAACTCGCTTCGGCGCGGTTGCCGTTAAGGCGTTCCACCAGTGCTGCGACGGCGCGGTCGGCCTGCTCTCGGGATTGTTGGCTGACGGACGTCAGGTCGATGTGACTGAGTTGGTCGAGCATCCCGATTGCGATGCGGCGAGCAGCGTCTCGATGACGCGCGACTCCTGATGCGTGGCCGTCACCGCGCCAAGCACGACCTGGTAACCCGCGCGGTCGGCCGCTGCCACGATCAACGACAACTGCAAGATCTATGGCGTGCTCGATGAGCGCTTCACCCGAATCCCGCTGGATCAGAATCCGACTGGGCTCGGGGGTCGCCATGTGGTGAACAAGTGGCCGGAGGATTCCGCGTGGGACTTCGTCGCCGTCGGGCGCGGTCACGATGTCGAGTTCTGGCAGCGCTTCCTGGCGGCACTTGGCGAGGTCGACCCGGACATGGCAGTCAACATCGAGCACGAGGACGTCGAACTCGGAAGGCTCGAGGGGCTTCGAGTGGCTGCGGACACGTTGAAGGCGGCCAATTCGGTGGCCGTCTAGCGGTCAGTCGTCAGGCGCAGTCGGCGCAGATCATGCGCTCGCCGACCTGCCTGGCGAGGCGATGACTGTGCTGTACCAGGAAGCAGCTCGAGCAGGTGAACTCGTCAGCCTGCTTGGGGACGACCCGCACCGTGAACTCCTCACCGGAGAGATCGGCACCGGGTAGCTCGAAGGCCTCGAGTTCGGACTCGCCGTCATCGACGTCGAGCACGGCGGTGGCGGCGTCATTGCGCCGCCCGGCCAGCGCTTCGAGCGATTCGTCGGCGACGTCGTCGGTTTCCTTCTGGCGGGGTGCATCGTAATCAGTAGCCATGGAAGTCCCTTCTGGTATTCATCCGGCGTCACCACAACGTGAACGATGCGCAGCTTGTTCCCGTCCGCAGGCAAAGCGAAACAAACAAATTTTGGCCCGCTGAACGTACCCGTAGTCGGGGCGATCGTCGTACAGGGCGGCTTCGTCGTGTCGAAGTGCCCGGCCCGTGGGCAAGAGACCCGGTCTTGGCGCTAGGTCTCGTCGGCGATCTGGTGACGATCTTGGTGCCGGCCCGGGGCGTACGGGTCGTCATCTCGGTGCTCTAGCTCGTGCTGTAGCTCACGTTGTTCCTCAGTCGGCCTCGTCGCGTCCTTCGGGATGGACTGCGGATTCCCCTGCGGTTCCATGTCGAATCTCCTGTCTACGGCACGGTGCCGACCGGTGTAGGTGTCGATGTTCTGCTCGTCGGCCGGCGTCCAACCGTGCCCAAAGAGCTCCAGCATGGGATCTCCGGACTCCGAATAGCCCTGTTCGATCATCGATTGCTCCTCGATTGGCGGTTGACCTTCTCGTCAAATACCCACCAGCCGCTGCGCCTAAAAGTGATGTTGTCGCCAGCTCGTCGCCGACGGCCGGTTCACACTCGAGATGGGCAGGTCAACGCGGAGCTACAGCACGTCGAGAATGTCGTTCTTGAGCGCCTCGGCAGCAGTGCCGAACACCGCTTGAACGCTGTTGCCCACCTCGATGACTCCCGCGGCTCCGAGACTCTTCAAGCGAGCCTGGTCCACCTTGCCGGTATCGGCGACTTCCATGCGCAGACGGGTGATGCAGGCGTCGACGTTCACGAGGTTCTCGCGACCGCCGAACGCTGCGATGAGCTGCTCGGCCTTGCTGTCGGAGTCGACGGACACGGGCGCGGTCAACGTGTCGGTCGCGGCATCTGATCCGCCGACGGTCACCGCAGTGGGAGCGTCGACGCCTTGGCCGAGGTTCGCTGCCTGCTCCGCCTCGAACTCGTCCTCCGGTTCGCGTCCAGGAGTCCTCATGTTCCACTTCGTGATCGCGAACCTGAACAGAAGGAAGTACACGACGAAGAACACCGCGCCCATCCCGATGAGGAGGGGGATGTTCTTCGCGGCAGGCGCGGTGCCGTAGAGCAGCAAGTCGATGAGTCCTGCCGAGAACGAGAACCCGAGATGAATGTCGAGTAGGTAGGCGATGGCCAAGGACAGGCCGGTGAGCACCGCGTGCACGACGTACAGGGGGAACGCCACGAACATGAACGCGAACTCCAGCGGCTCCGTCACTCCGGTCAGGAACGCGGTGAGCGCTGCTGCCGAAAGGATGCCGACCGCGACCTTTCGCTGCTTCTTGTTGGCGGCGAGGATCATGGCCAGCGCGGCGGCGGGCAACCCGAACATCAGCACCGGGTAGAACCCCGAGGTGAGCAGGCCGGCGGTGGGGTCACCAGCGGCGAAGCGGGTGAGCTCGCCGGTGACGACATCGCCGTCGGGCTTCTGGTAGTCGCCGTAGAGGAACCACACGTACGAATTCGGGATGTGGTGCAGGCCTAGCGGTATCAGCATGCGGTTGGCGAATCCGTAAACGAACGCACCCAGTGCACCCGAGCCGCCGATGAACCTGCCGAGGCCCGTCAGACCCGCATCGAAGATCGGATAGAAGTAGCTCATCGCGAATCCGAGGAACAGGCACGCCACCGACACCACGATCGGGACGAAGCGCCTGCCACCGAAGAATCCGAGGTAGGACGGCAGTTGGATGGTGTGGTAGCGGTCGAAGAGCCATGCGGTCAGCAGGCCGACCAGAATCCCCGCGAACACGCTGTAGTTGATCTGGGCTTGCTCGCCTGCCTTGTCTAGCTCGCCCGCGAGCACGACAGGCGACATGGTCTTGAACACCGCCTGCACCACCAGATAGCCCACGACGGCCGCCAGTGCGGTCGAACCGTCCGCCTTCCTGGCGAATCCGATCGCGACACCCACGGCGAAGAGCAGGGGGAGATTGGCGAATACCGCATCGCCCGCGGCGCTCATGGCCTGAAAGAACGGTCCGATGACGGGAGTCTTGATGCTGCCAAGCAGGTCGGGCTGGCCCAGCCGCAGCAGGATTCCGGCCGCCGGCAGCACGGCAATCGGCAGCATGAGGCTCTTGCCCAGTCGCTGCAATTGTGCGAAGCCGGGAATGCGCGGACCCGACTTCTTTTGCACTCCTTGCGGTTTCGTGAGATCAGTCATCCGCCTACCTTCCTCCGCCGCAATCCTCGCCCGCAGGCCGAAATTGTGCGGAAGCTTAGCCGAGAACCTGTGAACCCGAGACCGTCTTGCCCCCGCGCTCGTATTGTTGGTGCGCATGAGCATCACGCAAGTCCTCGCCCCGGTCGCAGGGCGCGCGGTTCCGCTCGGCGATGTCCCCGATCCGGTGTTCGCTCAGGGCATGGTCGGCTACGGCGCCGCCATCGACCCCCCGCGTGGGGTGGTCGACGCGGTCGCCCCGGTCAGCGGCAAGCTGTTGAAGCTGATGCCACACGCCTACATCGTGCTGACCCCGGACAACGTCGGCGTGCTGGTTCACCTGGGGCTGGACACCGTTGCGCTGAACGGCGCAGGCTTCACGGCACACGTCAGCCAGGGCGACGAGGTCACGGCCGGTCAGCTCGTCATCACCTACGACGTACCCTCGATCGAGGCCAAAGGGCTCAATCCCATTGTCCCCGTTGTGGTCATGGACGAGCGCGAGCCCGGAAACGTGACCCCGTCCGATGCGGTCGCCCTGCGCGCGGAGCTCGTCTCGGGAGCAATCCTCTTCACGGCGACCAAATAACGATGGAAGTCGTCCTCCTGCCGGACATCAGGGCCATCGGGAGTCTTGCTGCCGATGCGATCGCCGCGCTGCTGCAGCGAAAGCCGACTGCGGTGCTCGGCTTGGCCACCGGATCATCGCCGCTGGCGGTCTATGACGAGTTGGCTGAACGCTGCGATGCCGGGCTGGTCTCCTTCGCAGCGGCCCGCGGCTTCACCCTCGACGAATACGTCGGGCTGCCCGCCGAGCACCCCGAGCGGTATCGAACCGTCATCGACGCCGTGTTCGTGTCGCGGGTGGACTTCGGGCCGGACGCAGTGCAAGGCCCCGACGGCGAAGCCGCCGACATTCCGGCCGCGTGCGCGGCATACGAGCGCGCGATCCGCGACGCGGGCGGGGTCGACCTGCAGCTCCTCGGTATCGGTACCGATGGGCACATCGCGTTCAACGAGCCGGGCTCCTCGCTGGCGTCGCGCACCCGGATCAAGACGCTCACCAGGCAGACGCGGATCGACAACGCCCGCTTCTTCGGCGACGACGTCGAATCGGTGCCGACGCACTGTCTGACCCAGGGGCTGGCCACCATCATGGAGGCCAGGCACGTGATCCTGGTGGCAACCGGTCGCAGTAAGGCCGAGGCCGTTCATCACCTGGTCGAGGGTGGGGTCAGCGCGCTGTGGCCCGCGACCATCCTCCAGCACCATCCGCACGTGACGGTGCTGCTGGACGAAGCAGCAGCGCGCCGGCTTCAGCTGGTCGACTATTACCGCGAGACCCATCGCTCGAAGCCGGACTGGCAGGGTATCTGAGGCAACCGCATGTTGATAACCGCTGACACCTTGCTCACGGGCCGAGAACTGTTGCGGCCCGGTTGGATTGATGTGGCCGGGGCAACGATTGTCGCGGTTGGCGCGGGGGCCGCGCCGCGACCGGCGGACCACGAGCTCGGCGCCATGACGGTGGTTCCCGGCTTCGTCGACACCCACCTCCACGGTGGTGGCGGGGCGAACTTCTCCTCCGCATCACACGCAGAGACGTCCACCGCGGTGGAGTTCCATCGACGGCACGGCACCACCACGCTCGTCGCCTCCCTCGTGACGGCCGGAACGGACGAATTACTGCGCCAGGTGCGAGCTTTGGCCGACGACGTGCGGTCCGGCCTGATCGCGGGGATTCACCTGGAGGGGCCCTGGCTGTCGACCACGCGGTGCGGCGCCCATCAGCCGGCCCTGATGCGCGACCCGGACGCCGCCGAGCTGGACCGCATCCTCGGTGCGGGCGGCGGAACCGTTGCCATGGTCACCATCGCACCCGAGCGAGCCGGTGCGCTCGCGGCGATCGGGCAACTCGTTGATGCCGGGGTGGTCGTGGCCGTCGGCCACACCGAGGCAACGTATGACCAGACCCTGGCCGCGATCGAGGTTGGCGCGACGGTCGGAACGCACCTGTTCAATGCAATGCGTCCCATCGACCGTCGGGAGCCCGGTCCGATCATCGCGTTGCTCGAAGAGCCTGGAGTGACCGTCGAATTGATCACCGACGGCGTGCACGTCGACCCCGCCATCTACCGTCACGTCACGCACAGCGCCGGGCCGGACCGGGTCTCATTGGTGACCGACGCGATGGCGGCCACCGGGATGGCCGACGGGGTCTATCGGCTGGGGCCGTTGGCGGTGGACGTCGTCGAAGGGGTGGCGCGAGTGGCGGGCACCGATACCATCGCGGGTAGTACCGCGACCATGGACAGGGTGTTCCGATTCGCCGTCACCAACAGTGGGCTCGCGTGCGACGACGCCCTGCAGCTGGCCGTCCGTCAGGCGTCACTGAATCCCGCACGGGCACTGGGTCTTCCGTGCGAAGGCCTTATCCCTCGGGCGGCGGCCGACCTAGTGGTACTCGACTCGGAGCTCGCCGTCGCAGGGGTCGTTCGGCAAGGATCCTGGGTCGTCGAGCCGTCCGGGCTGATTTCTCGCCTAGGTCCTTCATGTTGATCATGTGCGGTTACCATCGCGTCAGGGGGTGAACTGAGTGACTTCTGTGGGCACGCTGGACGCGCGAGCATCCGTGGGCTGGTTGCGACGCTTCGCTCGCACCACCCCCGGGCTCGTCGGTTTGGTCGCGGTCATCGTCGCGGCGTGCTGCGTCATCGCAGGCGTGGTGTGCGCAGCGCAACTCAACGGCCGAATTGCCGAGCGCAACGACGTGCTGGGCCGTTCAGAGCCGTTCGCCTACTCGGCGCAGAAGCTGTACGCCGCATTGTCGGCGGCCGATGCCGCCGCCTCGTCGGCCTACCTGTCCGGCGGGCTCCAGACGGCGCCGATGCGGACCCGGTACCAACAGGCCCTGGCGGACGCCGCTTCGGCGCTGACCGACGCGACCGCGGGAGCCGCCGACGCGGGCACGCGTACCGCGTTGGCGCGGATCTCGGCGGGGCTGGCGGCCTACACGGGCAAGGTCGAGTCGGCCAGAGCCAATAACCTGCAGGGCTTTCCGGTGGGGTCCGCCTACCTACGGGAAGCCGCCTCGTTGATGCAGACGTCGCTGCTTCCCGGGGCGGAGCAGATCTATACCGACAACCTCGCCGCGCTCGAAGCCGATCAGCGCGCAGTCGGGTCGCTGCCGATCGTCGGGCTGGTGTTGTTGGCGGGTGTGCTGGCGGCGATCGTGGTCGGTTCGCTGATTCTGGTCGGACGTACCAACCGGCAGTTCAACAAGGGGCTGGTCGTCGCGGCGGGGCTGGTCCTGTTGGTGATCGCATGGATCGTCGTCGCCAACCGATTCGCGGCAGCCAGCATTGACCAGAGCCGAACCGAGGGCACCGCGCGGTTCGAGCAGCTCGCCAAGGCCCGCATCCTCGCCCAGGAGGCGCGGACCGACGAGACCCTGCAGCTGATCACGCGCGGCGACCTCACCGCAGGAGAGAAATCCTTCAATGGTCACATCGGCGAACTCTCCACGCTGGTGGCTCAAGGTCCTGCTGCCGCCGTCGACGGCGTCGTGAAATGGACTGCCAGTCACCGCAAACAGGTGGAGCGCTACGACGCAGGCGACTACCCGGGCGCGGTGGCGCAGGCGGTCGGTGCTGATCCGAGTGCGTCAGCCGCACAGTTCGCGGCCGTCGAATCCAGCCTGAGTGACGCGATCGAACAGACTCGGGCCAACCTGCGCGGCGGGGTGTCGACGGCCGGCTCACGGCTGACGTGGAGTCCGACGGGCACGCTGATCCTGATGGTGATCGCCGGCTCGGCCACCGTCGTCGGATTGTGGCCCCGGCTAAAGGAATTCCTGTGAGGGCGCGGATCGCGATGGCGGCACTCGCGTGCGCGTTCGTCGCCGGATGTGGAACGTCGTCGCCGTCGCCGCAGGCCGTCACGGTCGCCCCGATTGATGCCATGCCTGGCGGCGTCCAGGAGGTGACGACCCTGCCCCCGGCAGCCGACGCGGACTGCGACAAGGAAGCCAGCCTGCGCCCCGGCCCGCTCCCCAAACCCGGTGCCATGCCCCCAGGTTCGACGATGGCGGCGATCGCCGAACGCGGGCGGCTCGTTGTCGGTGTCGACCAGAGCCAGTATCTGTTCGGCTTCCGTGACCCTGCCACGGGTCAGCTGGAGGGCTTCGACATCGACGTCGCCCGCGAGGTCGCACGCGGTATCTTCGGCGATCCGAACCGCATCGATCTGCGTGTGGTCGAGGCAGGTGAACGGGAATCGGTTCTGCAGTCCGGTCAGGTGGACATGGTGGCCAGGACCTTCTCGATCAATTGTGCACGCAAGAACAACGTCGCATTCTCCACGGTGTACTTCTACGCCGATCAGCGTCTGCTCGTGTTGAAGGGTTCGGGAATCCGAACTGCTGCAGACCTTTCCGGCAAGCGGGCGTGTGCTGTTGCTGGCACGACGTCGTTGGCGAAGTTGTTCGAACTAAACCCGCGGCCAACGGTGTTCAGTGCGGGCACGTGGACCGATTGCCTCGTCATGCTGCAACAGGGGCAGCTCGACGTCATCGGCACCGACGGGGTGGTGCTCGCAGGCCTTGCCGCACAGGATCCGAACGTCGAAGTAGTGGGTCCGAGCCTCGGTGTCGAACCGTATGGACTCGGCATCAAGAAGGAGAACGTCGACTTCGTTCGGTTCGTGAACGGCGTGCTCGAGGACATCCGGGCCGACGGGACGTGGGAACAGCTCTATCAAGCCCAATTGCAACCCCTCGGGCCGTCGCCTGGCCCTCCGCCCGCGCGCTATCAGGACTGATCGTGGCCGCGCTGACGACCGACGAGATCGACCGCGAGCTCGATTCCCGCACAAAGGAAGTGGCTGCAGCCGTGGCGACGCTGATGGAACTGGATAGTCACCAAGGGCTGGAGCACGTGCGGCGTTATCCACCGACGGGTGTGACCGCGCAACGGTGGGTGGTGATCGAGCGAGCACTTGGCGAGTTGTGGGAGGACGTGGGACGGATGACGACGATCCTCGACTCCGCCAAGGCGCTGCGGGGTCGCCGGTCGAAGCCTGACGACGACGACCGTGTCGAGTTGACGAGGCTGCTGCGCGAACGACCGCTCGAGGTGTCACGCGAGCGAATCCCGCTGGCACAGCGGGTGATCACCGCACCAGGAGAATCGGTGGGCTACGTCGGACTCGGCGACGTGGCCGATGACATGCGCGCTGCGTACCCGGCGGTGGCCGAATTCCTTGACGGCGTCGAGAAAATCAACTCGCTCGTCGTAGCGCGGCTCGGTCCGCTGCAGAAGCGGCTCGACGCCGCGGGTGCCACTGGCCCCAAGCAGATGGCCGAACTATTGACCGTTTCGGCGACCGATCCGCTGTCCCTGACCACGTCCGACGTCGAGGAACGCGTGCGCACCATCGTGGCCGACGTCGACCGGCGCTCCACCGAACTCGCTGAACTCGCTGAACTGCAATCGAATTGGGCTGACGCCATCGCGGTGACCGTCGGGCAACTCGACACACTGCGCGCAGCCGTCGCCAGTGCGGCCGACGTGCGTGTGCGGGTCGAGCAGACCGTGTTGGCCGGGCCGCTGCCGAGCCACGAAGACGCCGAGCCTGGGCTACGCGCGCAACTCGATTCCATCACCACGCCAGATCCCGCTGCACTGCGGGACCTGCGCCGCCGGATCGAGGCGGCGCTACGCGTGGCGCGCGAGGACGAGGAACTCGCACAAGGGCTGCTCGACCGCCGTACCGAGCTCAAGGGCCGGCTGACGGCATACCAGGCCAAGGCGGCCAGGCTCGAGCTCGGCGAGGACCGAGACCTGTTGGCGAGCAGCCGTATTGCCTCGGGCCTGCTGCATCGCCAACCGTGTGACCTTCGGGCGGTGACCCGGGCGGTGGCGCACTACCGGCAGTTGCTCGTCGAGAAGCAGGAGGGCGCGAGATGACCTGTGTCGAACCCGGATGCGGCGGGACCGTCGTCGACGGCTACTGCGACGTGTGCGGCACCGCGCCCGCGCCGCCAGGATCCGTGCCATCCACCGTCACCGCGGCCGCCAAGAGCACGGCGGCCAGCCGTCCGACCGCCCGCTCGGCGGGCACCGCACGTAGCGGTTCGTCCAGATCGTCCTCCAGCGCGCGGGGCCGCCTCGGTGCGGGCGTGGTCGCGATACCGCGAGTGCCGAGGGGTGATCCGGCAGCGGCGATCTTGAGCGACCCGAAGGTGCCAGAGAGTAGCCGGTTCTGCGGCAACACCGACTGTGCCAAGCCCGTCGGACGTGGCAGCGAAGGTACGCCGGGACGCGCGGAAGGCTTCTGCACTCAGTGTGGAACGCGATATTCGTTCATCCCCAAGCTGTCTCGCGGTGACCTCGTCGGCGGCCAGTATGAGGTGCAGGGCGCCATCGCGCACGGCGGGCTCGGCTGGATCTACCTTGCGGTCGACCGCAATGTGCATAACCGCTGGGTGGTGCTCAAGGGGCTGATCAACTCGACCGACGCCGACGCGATGGCCGCCGCCGCGGCCGAGGTGCTGACGCTCTCCGAGGTGGAGCACCCGAACATCGTCCGGATCTACAACTTCGTCGAACACCTCGACGCGGGAGCGTCCGCCCCGGTCGGGTACATCGTCATGGAGTACGTGGGCGGCACGTCGCTCAAGCAGATCCGCAAGGCCAAGGGCGGCCCGCTGCCGCCCGACCAGGCCGTCGCCTACATCGTCGAGATCGCGCCTGCGATCGGGTATCTCCACGCGCAGGGGCTCGCCTACTGCGATTTCAAGCCGGACAACGTGATGCAGACCGACGAGCAACTCAAGCTCATCGATCTGGGCGCCGTCATCCCGATGGACGACGAGACCAGCGCGATCTTCGGGACCGTGGGCTACCAGGCGCCGGAGATCGCCACCACCGGACCGACCGTCGCCACCGACGTGTACACGGTCGGCCGGACGCTCGCCGTGCTCGTGATGGACGTTCCGCAGGAGCGTGGGCGCTTCGTCGATCAGTTGCCGGGCCCCGAGACCGTACCGGTGCTCGCGAATCACGAATCCCTGTACCGCGCGATACTGCGTGCCACCGACCCCGACCCCGCGCGGCGATTCTCGTCGATGGAGGAACTGGCTGACCAGCTGACCGGCGTGCTGCACGAGATCGCTTCCGCAGACACGGGATCGGCGCAGCCGCGCATGTCGACGTACTTCAGCCCGCAGCGCGAGGTCTACGGCGCGGGTCGGGACGCGACGGTGGAACCCGCTCGGGTGATTGCGGCGCTACCGGTTCCCGTGGTCGACCCTACCGACTCCGGTGCCGCCCTGCTGGCCACGACCAGCGGTGTCCCGCCCGCTCAGCTCGAGCACGCGCTCGACCTGGCCCGAGGTGGCGCCCACCAAGGCAAGAGTTCGTCGGTCGAAATCCCGCTGCGACTCATCCGAGCGGACCTCGAGGTCGGCGCCGTGAAGGATGCGCGCAAGCGCCTTGCCGAGCTCGAAGCGGTGCTCCCCGGGGACTGGCGACTGGTCTGGTACAGCGGACAGTGCGCGCTACTGGAGGGCGAATACGACAGGGCCGCAGCTGATTTCGATACGGTGCTGTCGTCGTTGCCCGGTGAGCTCGCACCCAAGATCGCCATCGCCGCCACCGCAGAACTACGGGGCGCGCGCGACGACGCCATGCGCTACTACGACGCGGTATGGCGCACGGACCGCAGCTACGTCAGCGCCGCGTTCGGACTTTCGCGACAGCGCGAGCGCGCGGGCGATCGTGGGAGTGCGATCGCTGCACTTGACCAAGTCCCTTCGGCGTCTTCACATTTCACTGCCGCCCGTGCCACGGCGATCGAGGTGTTGCTGGACGGCCGGACATCCGAACAGCTCAATGAGCAGATCCTGCTCGATGCCGACAAGCGGGCTGCGGCGCTGAAGCTGGAATCGACCGCCAAACGAGCGACGATCCGGCTGCAGGTGCTCGACGCGGCGTTGGGTTGGCTGCGGGCGGGAAACGCGACCAAGACTCCACGCATACTCGGCGCCGATTTCGACGAACGCGGCATACGGACCGGAATGGAACATTGTTACCGCGAGCTAGCCCACGAGACGGACGAAATGTGGGCCCGTATCGCGCTGGTCGAGCGCGCGAATGCCATTCGTCCGAGGACCAGGGTATGACCGGCCCGCAGACTGCGTGCCCGAGCTGCGCGACGCTCGCCGCGCAGGCCCACCGGTTCTGCGAGAGCTGTGGCGCGCCACTGGTGGAGGTGCAGGTGCCGGAGGTCAGCCGAGTCGCCATCCCACGCGCGGGACGTGCCGATGGCCCGTGTTCCGATTGCGGGAACACGACGTTCACCGATGAGTACTGCACCGCCTGCGGCCATCGGCGCGCCGAGCCCGATCGTGACGAGGCACAGCTAGGGCCGATGGCGTTGATCACCGACCGCGGGCTCCACCACACTCGCAACGAGGACGCGGCCGCGGCTGGGACGGTGTCGGATGCGGTCGCCGTGGTCGTGTGCGACGGGGTATCGAGCTCGGGGGAAGCACAATTGGCCGCGGTCGCGGCGTCGGTGGCCGGAGTCGATGGCATGCTGACCGCGCTGGCCGCGTCCAAGGGCGCACGCGCAGCGGTGTTGGCGGGGCTGGCCGATGCGGCGAAGGCGGCGGTGGCGGCCGGTCGGGGAGGGGATTCCACGACCGCGCCGTCCTGCACGTACACCGCGGCAACCGTGGTCCCGACTTCGCAAGGGGCGGTTGAGATCACGGTCGGCAACGTCGGGGACAGCAGGGCATACTGGCTGCCCGATCCACCGGCAATCGCCCAACAGTTGACCGTCGACGACTCGGTCGCGCAAGAGCTCATTACCGCGGGCGCCGCACCTGACTCCGAGATCGTGCAACGCGGTGCACACACGCTCACCCGGTGGCTCGGTGCCGACTCCGAACCGACGCCCTGGTCTGAGTCGAGTGTGCAGGCGATCACCGTCGTCGGCCCCGGTTCTTTATTGTTGTGCTCCGACGGACTGTGGAATTACCTGCCCGAGCCCGCCGACCTCGCACCGTTCTGCACGGGTACTGATCCAACCGCGGCGGCGCACGCGCTGACCGAATATGCCTTGAAGGCAGGTGGCCACGACAACATCACCGTGGCAGTGATCCCAATCGGAGGGGCTACATGAGTTCGGATGAACAGCAGGGCATTTCCGTCGACGTCGATCACAATCCCTACCTCGCCGAGGGCACCGGCACGGTCGACGCGATTGTCAGCATCACGGCCGGAAGCGACGTAGCGGCGGCCGTTGCGCCACCGGAGCGGGTCGAGGCCATCATCATCGACTGCTCGACCTCCATGCTGAAGCCCGAGGGCAAGTTCGAGGCCGCGAAACGCGCTACCACCGCTGCGATCGACGAGCTGATCGAAGGTACGTACTTCGCGATCGTCGCGGGTACCGGGCAGGCCGCTCCGGTCTACCCTGGCGACGGAACGCCGGTGCGGGCAAGCCCGTCGACCAGGGCCGCGGCCGCGCGCGCGGTGGACGGTCTACGGCCCAACGGGGGCACCGCGATGGGTACCTGGCTCGCGTATGTCCGGGGCATCGTCGGATTGCACCCTGGGGCGCTCACACACGCGATCCTGCTCACCGACGGCAAGGACGAGCACGAAACACCTGAACAACTGCAAGCGGAGATCGCCGCGAGCGTCGGCGTATTCACGTGCGATTGCCGGGGAGTCGGCACCAGTTGGCACGTCGAGGAGTTGCGGTCGATCTCGTCCGCACTGCTGGGCACCGTGGACATCGTCGCCGACCCCGCGGACCTGGCAGACGACTTCGCGGCGATGATGCGGGTGTCCATGAGCAAGACCATTCCCGACCTCACCTTGCGGCTCTGGACCCCTGCTGGCGCCCGCATCGAGTTCGTCAAGCAGGTCGCACCCACCGTCGAAGACCTGACCGGCCGCCGCGTCGATTCGGGGAATCAGACGGGGGAGTATCCGCTGGGCTCCTGGGGTGCCGAGGATCGCGACTACCACGTGCAGGTCGAGGTCGAACCCGCAGCGGCGGGGCGGGAGAAGCTGGTGGCGCGGATCAGCGTTGTCGCGGGCGACGAGGTTCTTGGCGAGGGGCTGGTCAAGGCACTGTGGACTGCGGACACCGAGTTGTCGGCGCGGATCAGTCGCCGGGTGGCGCACTACACGGGTCAGGCCGAGCTTGCCCAAGCCGTGCAGGACGGATTGAGCGCGCGCAAGAGCGGGGACGTCGCGACCGCGACCGCGAAGCTGCAGCGCGCCATGGAACTCGCCGTGGAATCGGGCAACGACGGCACGGCAAAACTGCTCAGAGGAGTCATCGAGGTCGACGAGCGAACCGGAACGGCCCGGCTCAAGCGCGAGGTCGCCGCGGCTGACGAGATGGCGCTCGATGCCAGGTCGACGAAGACCGCTCGGGTACGGAAGGAGGCCTGATGCCCACGTGCGCAGAAGGACACAACTCGACGGCAGCCGACTATTGCGACGTATGTGGTTCGCCGATTGGACCCCCTGCCGCGCAACCTAATTCAACGCCCGCGCCCGTTGAGAAGCCGTGCCCCGCGTGCGGGTTCCCGGTGAGCGGCCGCTTCTGCGAGACGTGCGGACACGATTCCGCGCTGCCCGCGCCTGCGGAGCCCGTGCACGCTGAGATCACCGCGGTGGGTTGGACGGCCGTGGTTTCTGCCGACCGTGAGTTCTACGAACGCGTGCTCCTCCGCGAGGGCCCCGAGACCGTCGACTTCCCGCAATTCTTCCCGGTCCGCCGAATCCCGTTGCAGAGCAGCACCGCACTGATCGGGAGGGGTAACCGCGACCAGGGTGTGCAGCCGGAGATCGACCTCGGCATCCACCCCGCCGACCGCGGGGTCTCCGGACAGCATGCGGTGCTACGCATCCACGACTCGGGGATCACCGTGACCGACCTGGGCTCGACCAACGGGACCAGTATCAACGGCAGTGACACCCTCCTGCCGAAGAACGAGGAAACTCCGCTTGCGAACGGGGGCCGCATCCACGTCGGCGCGTGGACCACGATCACGATCGAGCAGGGGAGTTAGCGCTGTCCGTATAGTGCTGGCGCAGCTCGCCTTTGAGCACCTTTCCTGCGCTCGACAGCGGCAACGCATCGACCACCGCGACGCTTCTTGGCAGCTTGTAGCGATTCCTCGGCGGGGCGGATTCCTCACGCTAGATAGCGGACGATCGTCCTGTCAATACCGGATGAGTGTCCGGTATATGCTGACGGCGTGGGGGCCACCGCTCAACGCCCGACGCGCCGGACTCAGCAGCAGCGCGTCGACGCGGCTCGGCGCGCGATCGTCGATGCGGCGCTGGCCTCGTTGGCCGACCGCGGCTATCAGGCCACCACGTTTGCCTCAGTGGCCGCAGCGTCCGGGCTGTCCCGTGGCGGCTTGCTGCACCACTTCCTGAACAAGACCGAGATGGTGGCCGGAGTGCTCGCGCAGGCCGTCGCCGAGCGGCTGGCCGAGTTCGATGCACAACTCGCGACGCTGAAGCCTGGGCCGAAGAGGTTGGCCGACGCCCTCGACATGTTGTACGAGGTTTTCCACAGCGTGGTCTTCCATGCCGCGGTGGCCACCCATGCCGGCGCTCGACACGACCAAGCGCTGATGGACCGAATCATTCCCGTCTTCAACGCCACCGACGTGCACATTGCCAGCCGCGCAGAAGCGATGTTCGGCGGGAAGATCGCCGCGTCGCCCGACATCGACATGAAGCTGCGGTTCGCGGTCACCGCACTCCGGGGCGACGCCCTACTCGAAGCCGTCGGCGACATCCGGGGGGACAGCCGAACGTGGAACTACGTTCGTCAGCGGATCATTGAGGACTTGGAGCGCACATGACTGGGAACATGCCGACCGCAGGGCCCCGGGTGGGTTGTGTCTTCCGCCCGCAGTTGGCGCCGGAAGGACTTGCGGCCGTGGCCCGCGCCGCCGACGCCGCGGGCCTAGACGAGTTATGGCTGTGGGAGGACTGTTTCGCTCACGGAGGGATTTCGTCCGCTGCGATTGCGTTGTCGCACAGCGATACTCTGACGGTGGGGGTCGGGGTGTTGCCGGCCCCGATGCGCAACGTCGCGCTGACGGCGATGGAAATTGCCACCCTCGAGCGCGCGTTCCCGGGTCGGGTTCGCATCGGGGTTGGTCACGGGGTGCAGGACTGGATGGGGCAGATCGGGGCAAGAGTCTCGTCGCCGATGACCTACCTGCGCGAGTACCTCACGTGTCTCACTGCACTGCTGCGTGGCGAAACCGTCACCTATTCGGGTCGCTACGTTCAGCTGGCTGACGTGTGTCTGGAGTGGCCACCGAATCCCAACATCGAGCTGCTCGCTGCGGCGACGGGCCAGCGCACGCTGGCACTCAGCGGTGAACTGTCTAGCGGGACCATCCTCACCAGTGGAACGACGCCCGATGAAGTCCGAGAAGCGTTGGTCCACATCAATTCCGGACGGCAGGAGTTCGGGCGCATCGGCGCGCACTCGGTGATCGTGAACATCGTCACCGCCACCGGGGCCGACGCCCGTGCGGATGCCATGCGCGAGCTCGAGTTCTGGCAGGTCGACTCGACGAAAGACGCCGCCGCCTTCGGCAGTGCGCAGGACATTGCCCGCGCTGCCCACCGCTGGCTCGCGGCAGGCGCCGACACCGTGGTGCTGCAACCCGCCGCCGACGTGGACATCTCCTCGTTCGTCACGTTCGTCGGATCCGAGGTTGCACCGCTGCTCAAGGGTCCAGTGGTCAATGTTTAGACCAGTGGTCTAATCTATAGACCAGTGGTCTAAAAGGCGGATGGACGGCCCTCCGCCGCCACGTGGACAAGGAGGCGTACTCATGAGCACAACCGTCACCAGTACTGATCCCTCGCTGCGCACCCGCTCGTTCGCGCGCGTGCTCGGACCCTTCATCGCCGTGGTCCCCGCGATCGTCGCGATCCGGGCCGCAAGCCTTGGGAGCATCATGTCCAGCTTCTCGACGGACCCGCTGTGGCCGTGGATGGCGGGGGCGCTGTTGTTCTTCTGCGGCCTGTTTGTCGTTGCGTTCCACCAGTATTGGCGCAGCGTCGCCGCCGTGATCGTTTCGCTGTTCGGCTGGTTCCTACTCCTGCGGGGCTTCGCATTGCTCGCGGTGCCGCAGTTGGTCGTCGACGCTGCCACCTCCGCCGCCCAAACCTCGGGACCTGCGGTCGGCCTGGTGCGGGTCGCCTTCGGACTGCTCGCACTGTGCGGGCTCTACCTGGCCTACGTGGGGTGGGTGAAGAAGGTCGACTGATTCAATATCGTCATGCCGCGCGTTGTGAAACCCAGGGCCGTCCGGCGGACCGAACTGCTCGACCAGGCACTGGCGCTCTTCCTCGAACGGGGTTACGAGAACGTCAGCCTGAACGACCTGCTCGCAAATGAATCTACGTCGAAAGGCGCCTTCTACCACTACTTCCCGTCCAAGGAGGCGCTGGTCACCGCGCTCGCTGAACGCAGTGCCGCGGAAGCGTTCGAAGCGTTGCAGCCAATCTTCGCCCAGCCCGGCAAGAACGCGCTGGATCGCCTCAACGCCGGACTTCGGGCGAGTTACCAGGTCAAGATGGCGATGGGGGCGCCCGAACAGATCGCGGCGATGACGTCCCTACTGAAGCCGCAGAACCAGGCCCTGTACCAGCGGATCGTCACCATCTGGGAGGACCTGTTTCGGCCTGTCCTTACCGATCTGATCGCACAGGGGGTAGCCGAGGGTGTGTTCGACACCTTCGATCCCGAGGGTGTCGGTGACATGATTCAGGGCTTCGCGGCCGGCATGCAGAACCACCTTGTCGACGTGCTCAATGCGCCCGATGCGAGATCGCGCCGTAAGGCGATCGATGTTTCGGTGATGCGGCTCAAGCTTTACGGCGTCGCGACGGACCGAATCCTCGGGTTACCAGACGGGTCGACGGTCGTGCTCGACCGCAAACAGGTCGAGGCGATGGTCGCGCTGCTTTAGCGACCAAGGGGGACGCACGCGGCGTGACCGCTAGGTGCCCTGCACCACGACTCCGGCGGCCTGCTCCATCGGCTTGATCACCGAGGTGAAGTCAGAGTCGGCGCCCGTTTCGCGCAACGCGCCTTCCCACACCCGGCCGACGGCCTGAGCGATCTCCATCGCCAAGCCAAGGGCCTCCACCTGTTCCAGGCAGAGCCGTACGTCCTTGACCATCAGTCCGGTGGCGAAGCCGTAGTCGAACGTGCGGGGTAGCACCGCGCGCGGAAACTTGTCGCGGCTGGCGTGGGTGGCGCCCGAACCGGCGTTGAAGACCTCGATCATCACCGCCGGGTCGAGACCGGCCTTCACGCCAAGCACGACGGCTTCCGAGGTCGCCGCCAAACTCGTTGCGGCAAGCAGATTGTTGGCGAGCTTCATGGTCTGCCCCGCACCCGGTTGCACGCCGATGAAGAAGACGTTGCCGAGCACGTCGAGCGCAGGCCGCACGGCGGCTACGTCTGCCTCCGGCCCCGAGACCATGAGTGCCAGCGTGCCCTTCTGCGCGCCGCCGACACCGCCGCTGACGGGGCAGTCGACCTGGACGATGTTGCGCTCGGCGAGCAGGTCGTGAATGCGGACCGCCGTCGGCGCGCCCACGGTGGAGAAGTCGACGAAGCGCTTCACCCGTTCGCCGCTGACGACACCGTCGGGACCCGTTGCGACGTCAATCGAGGCCTGGACCGACGGCAGGCTGGCCATCACGGTCTCGACCCGGTCGGCGACGTCCTGCACCGAGGACCCGGCTTCGGCGCCGAGCGCCACCAGTTCGTCGACGACCTCTGGGCGAGTGTCGAAGACGACGACTCGGTGATTGGCCTCGATGAGACGGCGGGCCATCTGAAAACCCATGTGGCCCAGGCCGATGAATCCGATGTCCACGGTGTCTCCTAGCCCTGATCCAGTTCGGCGAACACCTCGCGCGCGATACGGAAGCTGTCGACGGCGGCGGGCACGCCGGCATAGATGGCGACCTGCAGGAAGACCTCGCGGATCTCATCTCGAGTGACGCCGTTGGTCAGGGCGCCCTTGATGTGGGTACGTAGCTCGTTGGGCCGGTTGAGAATTGGGATCATCGCGAGGTTGAGCATGCTGCGCGTCTTCAGTGGCAGTTCGTCGCGACCCCACACCGCGCCCCAGCAGTACTCGGTGACCAGATCCTGAAGCGGCCCGCTGAAGTCATCCGCTTCGCTCAAGGCCTTGTCCACGTATGCGTCACCGATGACGGCCCGACGGATCGCCAGGCCTTTGTCGTAAATTGGCCGATCCGAAGTCATGCCGGAAGTGTACGACTACGTGTATTAATCGGCTGCGGCCACCAGCGAGCGCAGGTGCACGTTCGGGTTGTCGCGCTGGAACCCCTCGAGCCGCCAGCTGGTGGAGAACAGCGCCAGCATCACTCCGTCGGTCCGCGTCAGAACTTCGGCCGACGGCTGCCTGTTGAGGAAGTCCGCGTCCTCCGGATCGACGATCCGCGCGACGGTGTACGGCAGCGACTCCAGGGAGATCGGCGCGCTGAGTTCGGCGGCCATCCGATGCGTGGCCACCTCGAACTGCATGGGGCCGACGGCGGCGAACACGGGCGCCTGGTCGCCGCGCTTGTCGGACCTCAGCACCTGAACGACGCCTTCTTGCTCAAGCTGCTCGATTCCCTTTCGGAACTGCTTGTGCTTGCTCGGATCGGTGCCGCGGGCCACCGCGAAGTACTCGGGGGAGAAGCTCGGGATCGGCGGGTACTGCACGGGGACGTCGCGGTAGAGCGTGTCGCCTGGACGCAGCGCAGCGGCGTTGGCCAACCCGATGACGTCGCCAGGCCATGCGGCATCGAGCGTGGACCGCTGCTGGCCGAACACCGATTGCGCGTACTTGGTCACGAATGGCTTCCCCGTGGCGGCATGGGTCAGCACGTCGCCCCGCTCGAAGGTGCCCGAATACACCCGGGCGTACGCGATGCGGTCGCGGTGAGACGAGTCCATGCCTGCCTGCACCTTGAACACGAAGGCGCTGAACGGCGCCTCGGTGGGCCGTCGGTGGCCCTCGACGTCGACCTGCCCGCTGGGTGGCGGAGCAAGCTGCACCAGCACGTCGAGGAGTTGGTTGACGCCGAAGTTCAGCGCGGCGGAGGTGAACAAGACCGGTGTGGACTCGCAGCCGAGGAAGGTCTCGGGGTCGTAGTCGGCGCCATCGGCTTCGAGCAACTCGGACTCCTCGACCGCCCGGTCCCAGTCGACCCCGGCGGCGTCATGGGCCTGCTCGGGGGCGATGTGCTCCTCGGGTGCGGCCTTGGCGCCGCCTGCGGTCCTGGTGTAGCGGATGAAGTTGCCAGAGCGCCGATCGAGTACGCCCTTGAAGTCGCCTGCGATTCCGACTGGCCACGTCAGCGGCGTGGGCCGCAGCCCGATGCGCGCCGCGATCTCGTCCATGAGTTCCAGCGGATCGCGCCCGGGCCGGTCCCACTTGTTGATCACCGTGATGATGGGGATGCGGCGATGGCGGCAGACCTGGAAGAGCTTGAGGGTCTGCGGCTCAAGGCCTTTGGCGGCATCGATGAGCATCACCGCGCAGTCGACGGCGGTGAGCACGCGGTAGGTGTCTTCGGAGAAGTCGGCGTGGCCGGGGGTGTCGAGCAGGTTGATGACGCAGTCCTGCCCCGCCGTGGAGTACGGGAACTGCAGCGCCGTCGACGTGATCGAGATGCCTCTGGCCTTCTCCATCTCCATCCAGTCCGAGACCGTTGCGCGGCGGCCCGCCTTGCCGTGGATGGCGCCTGCTTCGGTGATGGCATTGGCGTGCAGCACCAGCGCCTCGGTCAACGTGGACTTACCCGCGTCGGGGTGGCTGATCACGGCGAAGGTTCGGCGGCGGGCGGCTTCGGCGGAGACTTTGTTTGCAGGTCTGGCCAGGTCATTGACGGTCATCTCTCCGTCGATGATATTGGCCGCAGGCCCGGATCAATAATCGTGCTGCCAGCGGACCGGCTACATGTGCGTCCCACCGTCGATGCGCACTTCGGTGCCGGTGACGAAGTAGGCGTCGTCGGAGCCGAGCATCGCCACCACCGCGGCCACCGCGTCGGGCTTCGCGAACATGGCGCCACCCTCAAGGGGCAGCAGCGCCTGGATCTTGCCGAGCAACGAGAAGTCCATGTCGTCGGGCAGTCCGGGTCCGATGCTCTGCTTCGACTCGCCGACGCCGTCGGTCATCCCCGACGAGATGGATCCTGGCTGCACGCTGTTGAATCGGATCCGCTCCTTGCTGAACTCCAATGCCAAGGCGTGCGTCATCGCCTGGATGCCGCCCTTGGAGGCGGCGTAGGCGGACATGTACGGATGCGCGAAGGTCGCCGACGTGGAGCTGAAGTTCACGACTGCAGGCGAATTTCCCTGTCGCAGCGCAGGAATCGCCTCCCTGGTAACCAGAAACGTGCCGATGAGATTGATCCGCACCACATGCTCGAAATCGGCCAGTGTGGTGTCGGTGAAGTGCGCCGACCGCAGGATCCCGGCCGCGTTGACCAAGGTGTCCAACCCGCCCAGCGTCGCGACTGCTTCGGCCATGCCCGCTTTGACCGACGCTTCGTCGCCGACGTCCAGCTGCACCGTGGACAGCCGGTCGCCGTGCCCGTCGGCCTTGGCCACGGTGTCCTTCAGCCCTGACTCGCTGATGTCGGCGGCGGCCACGCGGCCGCCCTCCTCGAGGATCCGGAGCACGGTGGCTTGTCCGATGCCAGACCCGCCGCCGGTGATCAGGACGCGGCGGTCGGCATAGCGCTGAAGCGAAGAAGGCATGCGCGAAATGATGCCCTCTTGAGGGCCTTGGCGTCCGCCGGTTGTCCCAATGACCGGACGCACCGGCACGTCGGCTACTTCCTCAGGCGCGCCAACACCTGTTTCACCACACTGGGTGACTTGCCGGTGGGCGGCTGCCGCTCGACGTACGGCCATGGCCGATTGCGCTCCGGCACCGACGAGGCGCGGGCGCGCTTGAGCTCCATCCTCAGGTGCTGGCGTAGTTCGTGCAGATCGGGGTCGGTCCACCGGTTCTTGGCCTCGACCGGGTCGGCGGTCAGGTCGTAGAGCTCCCACTGATCGTCGATCGGATCGGTCCGGTACGCCTCGCCGCCGATGCCATTGGAGGCCAGCTGGCGCACACCGGGTTCGGTCCACGTCGAAGGATCGTCGAAGGTACGGACCAGCTTCCAAAGGTGTCCGGCGCCACCGGGCGCTCCGCCTTCCTCGCCGGCGTCGTCGACCCGGACCACCAGGCCCTCGAAGTTGGAGGCCACGTGTGCGGGCAGCTTGATGCGAAGTGGCGCGGGCGGATTCACTGTCTGGCCTAGCTGGCGGGCCGCTGCCGATGCGCCGGTGTCGCCTTCGAGTACGTTGTCCCGCGTCATCAGGTAGACGGCCCGATCCTCGTCGGCAGGCGCGCCGTCGACCACCGGCATCAGGTCACGACCTGGCAGCGGGTGCACTTCGGAAAACGATTCCGACAACACGGCCTCGACGGCATCCACGTCGATACCGGCCGCGCCAAGCAGGGTGGGTACGAGGTCGACGTGCGACGTCGGCGCCGTAACGGTGCGAGCCTCCGTCGCATCGGCGCCGATGCGGGCGATGACGAATGGCACCCTGGTCGCCTCGTCGTAGAGGTTGAACCACTTCTGGTGCAGTCCGCCGTGCGCCCCGAGTAGCTCGCCGTGATCGGACGTGCGCACCAGTACGGCGTTGCCGGACCCGCCCTCGGTGACGGCGCGGAGCACCCTGTCCAGCGGCGCGTCGACCTCGGCGTGCAGGCGATAGTAAAGGTCGCGGTACTGCTGGGCGTTGCGCTTGTAGCCGCGGCCGATGGCGGGGGCGGGACCGTAACCGGAGTAGTACGCCTCGCGGAACGCGATCTGTGCGGCCGGCTTGGTACGCAGGTCCTCCTCTGCCGTCGGGGCCGCGGGCACGTGGGGCGGATCCAGCGTGGGGGTGGGATCCAGCGGGCTGCGGCGCTGCCAGGCCGGGAACAGCACGATGTCGTGTGGATTGACGAAGCTGGCCACCAGCAGGAACGGGCGCAGCGCCTGCTCGTCGCCGGCGCGCCTTCGGGCGTAGCGATCTTCGAGCCACGCCACGATTCGGTCGGCGAAGAGCGGATCACGACGAAAACCGCTGTTGGACATGGCCGCTCCATGCGGCTCCGGACCGACCCAGCCGGAGAAGCCGTACGGGTCGAGCGGATCGGCGTCGAGATAGCGCTGCACTGCGGCGTGATCGACGACGCCGTCGTCGTCGTTGGTCGCCAACGGCTCACCGGTGACCGGGTCCTCGAGGTCGGCATGCGAGATGTGCCACTTGCCGTCGTAGTGGGTGTCGTACCCGGCGGCGCGGAACCAGTTGCCCAGCGTCGGCACCTCACCTCGGCGCAGCCAGCGCAGCCGGGAATCGTCGTAGCGCTTGCCGATTCCATCGGTCTGGGTGACCCCGTGCAGATCTGGATACTGACCGGTGAAGATGGTCGGCCGACTGGGCACACACGCCAGCGATCCGGTGTAGTGCCGCGCGAAGCTCACGCCGTGCTCGTCGAACCAGCGGCGGCAACTCAAGATGCGCTGACGCCAGGCGAGCACGTCGGCCGACTCATACGGTGGGACGGCACGTTCCTCGTCGGTCATGAGGATGACGACGTCGGGGGGTGCTGTCTCACCCATGTGCGTGCTCCATTCGATTTGCCAGGGCGGCCAACAGCGAGTCGGATTGCTTTGCCATCCCGCGGCACACGACCCACCCAGCGGCGCGAGCCACAGGGGTGGAGCCGAATTCCAACCTGCTGGTCAGCGTCACCTCGGTCGCGCTACCGGAGGACGCCAGCGTCCAGCGGTTGACGACGTGGCGAAACTGCTTTGGCAGACCCGTGATGGCATAGGCGATGGCCGATGGCGGTTCGAACTCGATGATGCGTTCCACCACGGTGTTCCGTCCGACCTGCACACGCCGAGTGGTGTCGATCGCGCCGCCGTCCGGTCCCTGGTTCAGGATGCAGGAGTGGTCGGCGCGCGCCGCCCAGGAACTCAAGGAGCCGAAGTCGGCCAGCACATCCCAGATCGCCTGTGGCGGGGCCGCTATCGTCCGCGTACGGCTGATGTCTGCCACTCCGCCATCCAACACCATGGCGGGGGCATGTGTCGCCGGTCTTCGATAGCTGGCCTCAAGTCTTGACGGCCGCGAGACGACTGCGCGAATGTCTCACAGCCCCATGTTCTTTGCGATGATCAACTTCATCACTTCGCTAGTTCCGCCGTAGATGCGGTTCACGCGGCTGTCGGCATACAGCCGGGCGACCGGATACTCGGTGATGTAGCCGTAGCCGCCGTGCAGTTGCAGGCAGCGATCGATGACCCTCGAGGCCACTTCCGTGCAGAACAGCTTGGCCGACGCGGCGTCGGCAGCCGAGAGTTCGCCCTTGTCGAGTGCCTCGACGGCGCGGTCGACGACGGCCTCGCAGGCGTCCACTTCGGCCTGACAGGCGGCGAGTTCGAACTTCGTGTTCTGAAAGGCCGCCACGGGCTGGTTGAAGACCAGGCGATCCTTCGTATACGCCTTGGCGAATTGCACGGCCGCCTTGGCTTGCGCGTACGCGTTGACGGCGATGCCGAGCCGTTCCCTTGGCAGATTGTGGCCAAGATAGGAGAAGCCTCGATGCTCCTCGCCGAGCAGATCCTCGACGGGCACCATGACGTCGGTGAAGCTCAGTTCGGCCGTGTCGGACACCTTCAGGCCGAGCTTGTCGAGTTTGCGGCCCACCGAGTAGCCGGGCAGCGTCGTGTCGACGACGAGCAGTGAGATGCCGTAGCGCCGATCGTCCTCGCTGGGCGGCGCGGTGCGTGCGCACACGATCATCCGGTCGGCCTGGACACCGCCGGTGATGAACGTCTTCGAGCCGTTGAGCACGTAGTGCTTGCCGTCGTCCGTCAACTTGGCGGTGGTACGCATGCCTGCCAGATCCGATCCGGTGCCGGGCTCGGTCATGGCGATGGCGAACATCGTCTCGCCGGTGACGAATCCCGGCAGCCAGCGTTGCTTCTGCTCGTCGTTCGCGTAGGCCTGCAGGTAAGGCAGGCACAGCGTGATGTGCGCGCCGGACGCCCCGAACGACACGGCTGCGCGGTTGGTCTCCTCGGACAGGATCGCCTGAAACTTGTACGACTCGATGCCGGCCCCGCCGAACTCCTCCGCGACCTCGATCCCGAATACGCCCAGTTCGCCCAGCTTGAGGTAGAAGTCTCGCGGCACGATGCCGGTTTCGTACCACTGATCGAACACCGGGACGACCTCGGATTCGATGAAGTCGCGGAGCGTCGTGCGGTAGGTCTCGTGGTCGTCGTCGTACAGCGTTCGCTTCATGGCTCCCACGCTACGAGCTGGTCTGACCCGCCTTCAGGTAACGGGTAACCCCGGCCCGCGATGGGTATGTGTACCCCGCGTAGCGGATATTCATGACGAGGAGGACCGGGTGAACGCCGAGGTGAACCGCAGGACGCTCGTGTTGGGGCTGGGCGCCGTCGCGGGAATGACATTTCTCGGCAGCTGTTCGGGTGGTAGCCGGCCGTCGCCGAGTGGCCCCGGTGCACCCAGTGCGCTGGTCTTCGGTGGCAACCCGGCCGAGCAGACGACGACGATCACCACGGATGCGGGCCCGAAGGTTGTCACCTATCGCTTCTACGGCCCGGTGACCTACGTGGCCAACCCGGTCGACGAGGACTACCAGAGCTTGGTCGTTAGTGTCCCGATCTCGATCGACGGCAAAGCCGTGGACGCGGCCAATGCTCCGATCGTCTTCGTCAACTCGGTATGGGGCTACATGCCTGCCACGGTGAAGGACGCCAAGGGTGTTGGCGAGGCCGGGCTGCACGCGGGAGTCAACCTCGCCCAATTGGCCCTTGCTGCTGGCTATGTCGCAGTGGAACCGGGCTGCCGGGGTAGGTCACTGGTCGACGCAGGCGGCGCCTACTACGGCACGGCGCCGGCGGCCATCGTCGACCTCAAGGCCGCGATCCGCTACCTGCGGTTCAACAGGGGCCGCATCCCCGGCAACACCGACCAGCTCATCTCGACGGGAACGAGTGCAGGGGGCGCACTTTCGGCGCTTCTCGGTGCGTCCGGCGACAGCCCGCGCTACTCGAGGTATCTCGACGAACTGGGGGCCGCCGACACCAGCGACGCCATCTTCGTCAGCGCCGATTGGTGCCCGATCACCGACCTTGAGCACGCCGATGCCGCCTACGAGTGGAACTGGGGCACCAACGTCACCCAAGCCCCGGGTGGCCAAGTCGACCAAGCGCTCTCGGGTGAACTACGCGCTCAGTTCGCGCAGTATCAGGCTGCGCTGAAAATCAACGGCCGCAATGGCTTCGGCCCGCTCAGCGCGGAGACCTATGGCGACTACCTGCTGAAGGAATACTTGCAGCCCTCGGCCGCCCGCTACCTCACGGCATTGCCGGATGCCGAGCGCTCGGCGTATCTCGCGGCCAACCCGTTCATCGCATGGGCCGACGGCAAGGCCGGCTTCGACTGGTCCGGCTACCTCGCACACGTCGGGCCGCGAAAGAAGGCCCTACCCGCGTTCGATGCCTTCGACCTGTCCGCGGCCGAGAACAACGAGTTCGGCGGCGGAACGACCAAGGCAAGGCACTTCACCCAATTCGGCATCGACCACGACACGACCGGGCTCAAGAGTCACCGACTGGACGGCGACATCTCCGAACTCGTCGACTTGATGAATCCGATGTACTTCCTCGGCCAGCCGAACCCGAATCATGCTCCGCACTGGTGGATTCGGCTCGGCACCAAGGACACCGACACCGCACTCACCGTCAGTGCCAACCTGGCCGCGAAGCTCGACGCGCTCGGCGCCGACGTCAACCACCAGATGTATTGGGACGAGGGGCATGGCGCCAACACCGACGCGGCCGAGTTCATCGCCTGGATTCGCACGGTGACCGACTATCAGGGCTGATGTCGTGAAATACCCAGTGCCACAGTCAGTTCAAGGATGGTCCTTGGATCGTTGAGCCGATCCCCGTAGAGCTCGCGCAGCTGAGTCATTCGGTAGCGCACCGTCTGTGCGTGCACGAACAGGTCCGCGGCCACGGCGTCGCGTTGGCCTTGATGTAGCAGCCAGGACCTCAGGGTGTCCGCCAATCGCTCGGCGGTGTTGGGCCGCAAATGTGCGAGCGGCGCCAGGGCGTGGCGGCGGAGATCGTCGGCGGCCTCCCGGTCGGCGGTCAGCACCAACTCGACGAGATGTTGGTCGGTGTCGACGATCTCGACATCATCGGCGATGGTCAGCTCACGCGCCCGCAGCGCGCGGCGATACGACGACTGGACCTCCATCCACGGCCGCGCGGGACCCACCAGCGCCCGCCTGCCCTGCAGAGCCGAGCGCAGCTGACCGCGGTGGCGGCCGTCCAGGTCGGGAACGAGCAGCACGGCCAGCGACTCCGACGCGTCTACGCCCGGAAGGTCCTCACTGAGCTGCAACGTCGACTGGCCGAATCGTGCTGCCAAGCCGCGGGTTTGAGCTTCTGCCACTACCACTGCGGTCAAGGTCTCGGGTGGACGCCAGTCGGCCTGCTCGGCGCTCGCGCGCAACGTCTCGGGGGGCTCGCCGGCAAGCAACTGTTTGGCGAGTCGCTCGAGGTAACGCTGCCGCACCCGGCCCGTCGTCGCCAGTTCGTCGGCGTGGCCCGCGACGCTGGATGCCGACAGTTCGTCGATGAAGGCGAAGACCAGTTCCGCGAAACGGGCCACGGTGGCGGCCGACTGTCCCCCCTCGACCGCAGTGGCTGACAGTTCCTGCCAGGCCACGCGGGCGCCGACGCGGTAGGCCGACAGCAGCGCGTCCATGGAGCGGCCCTGGCGGGCCTCACCCCGACCCAGCTCGTAGGCTCCGTCGAGGGCGGGCCGCAGCGTCGCGGTCGGGTCGGAATCGTGTGCGCGCACGGCCAGCCGCAGGAAGGCGCCGAGCGCCATCTGCACTGCGTTCTCGATGACCTGGCCCATGCGCCCGCTGAACGCCCGGGTGTAGCTGGGCACCTCGACGGTCACCGCGGTCACGGTCCGTTCCGCCATTCGCGGCAGCACGGCCTGCAGCGCCTCGACCACCTCTTCAGGGAGGTCGAGGCCAGTGAAGCGAAGTGCCGGCTCGGACAAAACTATCCTTTGCGAACAAATTTGTGGCGACTATTCACGCTCAATGGTCAAGACTTTATACCCTCTACTCAGCCACAGTGGGAACATGACAACAACAGCACCCCGCCCGACCGCTGTCGGCGCGTTGCGGGAGCGGGTCATCAAGTTCGCCGAACGGGTCACCACCCCGCTGGTCCCCGCCGACTACCTCGACGTCATCGACCCGCTTCGCTCGGGCGCCGACTTGCGCGGTCGCATCGTCGCCATCGAGCCCGAGACCCGTGATGCGGTCACCGTGGTCATCAAGACCGGACGAGGTTGGAAGACCCACACTCCTGGGCAGTACGTCCGCATCGGCATCGACGTCGACGGGGTCCGCCAGTGGCGGGCCTACTCGCTGACCTCCGACACGAGCCGACGCGATGGTTGCATCGCCATCACGGTGAAGGCCATCCCGGACGGCGTCGTCAGCAATCACCTCGTCCGGCGCGCAGCAGTCGGGACCGTCGTCCAACTCGACCAGGCCGCGGGTGACTTCACGCTCGGCGCCGAGGTACCGGCCAAGATCCTCTTCCTGACCGCGGGCAGCGGCATCACCCCGGTAATGGGGATGCTGCGCAACCTCGCCGACCGCAGTGCCGACGTGCTGGTCGTGCACTCCGCACCCACCGCAGCCGACGTCATCTTCGGTTCCGAGCTTCGCATGCTGGCCAGCGAAGGCCGAATCCGGTTGGTGGAGAAGCATACCGACACCGAGGGCATGCTCGACGTCGAGCAACTCGACCAGCTGGTCGACGACCTCGCCGAGCGACACACCTGGGCCTGCGGGCCCGCCGGTCTGCTGGACGCACTCGAAAGCCGTTGGGAGGCTGAGGGGATCTCCGAGCGGCTGCACACCGAGCGATTCCGCGCCTCGGTCGTGACCGCAGGCGAGGGCGGCACGGTGACGTTCACGAAGTCGGAAACCGCCGTGGACGTCGACGGTGCCCAAACCCTGCTGGACGCAGGCGAAGCCGCTGGAGTCCTGATGCCATCGGGCTGCCGGATGGGCATCTGCTTCGGCTGCGTAGCACCGTTGCGACAAGGCGCCGTACGCGATCTGCGCAGCGGCGACCTGACCACTGCCGCCGACGGCGTGCTCATCCAAACCTGCGTCTCCGCCGCTGCGGGCGCCTGCGACATCGAACTCTAAGGGAGTCACCATGAATACTCTGCAAGCCACCAAGACCGATCCCACCGCACACCTGTCCGACGAGGACGTCGAGAACATCGGGCGCGAGCTAGACGCCATTCGCGCCGAGCTCATCGCCGACCGCGGCGAGCGGGACGCCGCCTACATCCGAAAGGTCATCGACGGCCAGCGCAAGCTCGAGCTCGGCAGCCGCGCCGTGCTGCTCTTCTCGCTGTTCCCGCCCGCGTGGATCGTCGGCACCGTCGGACTGTCCGTCTCCAAGATCGTGGAAAACATGGAGATCGGCCACAACGTGATGCACGGCCAGTGGGATTGGATGCGCGACGACAAGATCCACTCGACCACCTGGGAGTGGGACAACGCGTCGCCAGCGTCGATGTGGAAGCACTCTCACAACGAGGTGCACCACACCTACACCAACGTGCTCGGCAAGGACCACGACCTTGGCTACGGCATCATGCGCGTCGACGAGGATCAGAAGTGGATGCCGTTCTACCTGGCCCAGCCGCTGTGGAACTTCATCAACGCCTGCCTATTTCAGTACGGCATCGCCGCATACGACCTGCAGATCGGCAAGTACCTCAAGGGCCGCACCGACAAGGACGAATTCCGGGCCCAGGGCAAGAAGGTGCTCGCCAAGGTCCGCAAGCACGCGACCCGCGACTACCTGCTACACCCGCTGCTGTCGGGCCCGTCGGCGTTGAGCACGCTGACCGCGAACCTGACGGCCAACCTGGTGCGCAACTGGTGGACACACTCGGTCATCATGTGCGGGCACTTCCCAGAAGGTGTCGAGACGTTCGAGAAGAAGTCGATCGAGGGCGAGACGCGCGGACAGTGGTACCTGCGCCAGATGCTCGGCTCGGCCAACATCTCCGGAGGGCCGTTGCTGCACTTCATGACTGGCAACCTGTCGTTCCAGATCGAGCACCACCTGTTCCCGGATCTGCCAAGCAACCGCTATCAGGAGATCGCCCCGCGGATTCAGGACCTGTTCGAGCGCTACGGCCTGACCTACACCACCGGATCCATGCCGAGGCAGGTGGCGTCGGCGTGGAAGAAGGTCTTCAAGCTGTCGCTGCCGAATGACTTCAAGCCCACTGCCTTCCTGCGCAAGGCCGCGCCTGCTGCGACCGTCGCGCCGGCCGCGGTGGCCGAAGCTGCCTAGCGATCCTCGACGAAGGCCAGCAGTCGCGGGTCGTCCGTTGTGAACCGGTCGGCCTCCTCGCCGCCGTCGCAGCGCATCAACGCCACCGTGACCCCGTGGCGCGTCCGCGCCACGACCTGCCAGGTGGCGCCGGAGTCGACCCAACGAATCAGCTCGGCAACGTAGTCACGGTCGGCACCCACCGAGTAAGCATCCCACTGTCGTAGGCTGCGGCCGTGGACCTGAGCACGCGGGTGGCGACCGCCACCGTATTCGTGTGGCTGGGCATGGTCGTAGCCATCTCGTTCCTCGAAGCGCCGTTGAAGTTCCGGGCCCCCGGCGTGACTCTTCGTATCGGTTTGGGCATCGGCCGGTTGATCTTTCGTGCGCTCAACACCGCCGAGCTGTTGTTCGCGATGATCGCCGCGGCGGCCCTGTTCACCCATCACACGCCCTTGCGGCTGGACGTGGCGCTGTCGGTCGCGGTGGCCGCGTTGCTGTTGCAGCTGGTGCTCGTGCGACCTCTGCTGTCCAAGCGCACCTCCGAGGTGCTGGCCGGCGACGAAGGGGAGCGTTCCCGCGCGCACTACGCGTACATCGCACTGGAACTGATCAAGGTGGTCGCGTTGGTCGTCGCGGCCATCACACTGCTCGGGACATGACGTCATGAAGCTGGGATTGCACGCGCTGGGCATCGGGGCAGGCGCCGACCGTGGCGTCATCGCCGAGGTTTCCGCCGCCGCCGAGCGCCATGGGTTCGCCACGCTGTGGTCGGGCGAGCACGTCGTGATGGTCGACCGCTCCGCGTCGCGGTACCCGTATAGCGCTGACGGCCAGATTGCCGTTCCTGCCCAAGCGGATTGGATCGACCCGATGATCGGGCTCGCCTTCGCGGCGGCGGCAACGTCGACGATCGGGATCGCGACCGGAGTGCTACTGCTCCCCGAACACAATGCCGTGCATCTGGCTAAGCAGGCCGCCACCCTCGACACGCTGAGTGGCGGCCGTTTCACGCTTGGCATCGGCATCGGATGGTCGCGGGAGGAATTCGAGGCATTGGGCGTGCCGTTCGAGCGGCGGGGCGCGCGCACCGCCGAATACGTCGCGGCGATGCGGACGCTGTGGCGCGATGACGTCGCGTCATTCGACGGCGAGTTCGTCGCGTTCGACTCCGTGCGGGTCAACCCCAAGCCCATGCGCAACCGGCGCATTCCGATCGTGCTCGGGGGCAACAGCGATGCCGCGCTGCGCCGTGCCGCCGCGTGGGGCGACGGCTGGTACGGCTTCAACGTCGACGACGTGGCTGCCGCCGCCGAGCGCATCGCGACGCTGCGGGCACTGTGCCTCCAGGCCAACCGCGATCCCGACGAACTGCGGCTGGCGGTGGCACTGCGCGATCCCCAACATTCCGACGTCGCCGCGTTGACCGAACTCGGAGTGGACGAACTGGTCGTCGTGGCCGGCCCGCCAGACGATCCTCGGGAGGCCGACGCGTGGGTGGCGGATCTCGCCGCGCAATGGCGCCCGCCATCAAGGTAGGCAAACCTATCCTTAGTTGACTCCGGTAGGCTCGACGATCGATGACCGACATTGATGAGGCACTGCCCGTGCTTCCCCGTGAACTGCCGTCGCTCGCCGTCGAGGTGCGTTCGATCGCGGCCCCTCCGACCCCGGAGTTGGCCGATCCGTACGACATTCGCGTCGCCGATCCCGATGACGACGCCGAATTGATCTCGGAGTGGATGAACCGCCCCCACCTTGCCGAGGCGTGGGAGTACGACTGGCCGCCCGAACGCTGGCGTGGTTACCTGCGCGCCCAACTCGCGGGCGCATACTCCCGCCCGTTCGTCGGCAGCTTCCGCGGCAAGGAGGTCGCCTACCTCGAGGTGTACCGGGCCGCGAAGGATTCGATCGCGCCGCGTTACGCCGCGGACCCGCACGATCTGGGGTTGCACGCCGCCCTCGCAGACCTGCGGTTCGTGAACAAGGGCATCGCCCCCATCCTGCTGCCGCGCGTGGTGGCCAGTCTGTTCGAGCTAGAGCCGCAGTGCCGTCGCATCATGTTCGACCCCGACCACCGCAATACCGGGGCGCGCCGACTGTGCGAGTGGGCGGGGTGCAGCTTCCTTGGCGAGCACGACATGGCGAACCGTCGGATGGCGCTCTACACCCTGCCGCGCACGCCGGAGGACGTCCCGAACGCCTAGGGCAGTTGGTTAAATTCGGCGTAGCCCTCGTAATCGGGCTTCATCGCCGCGGCCACCAGCTCCCACAGCACCTCGTCGGTGCCTCCGCCGACGCGCGCCAACTTCATGTCACGCCACCACTTCCCGAGCGGCGTCTCGTCCACTAGATAGCCCGAGCCGCCGAAAATGTGCATGCACTCATTCATGACCTCTTCGCCGAGGCGGGCAGCGCAGACCTTCATGGCCGCGGCCGCGCGGAGGTCCAACTTGCCCGCCGCGGCGATGCCGTCGAGGGCATAGCGCAGCATGTCAACGCGCGCCTGCAGGTCGGCGATGCGCAACCGGAGCGCCTGATGCTCGTAGAGCGTGTGGCCGAACTGACTACGAGCCATCATGCGTGCCAACGTGATTCCGATGACCTTCTGGGCAGACGACGACACCAGGCCGGCCACCGACATCCGCTCCTGCGCCAGGCCCCACGAGATTGCGGCCAGTCCAATTCCGGCGCGGGCGACCAATGCGTCGGCAGGCACCCACGTGTCGATGTGCACCGCGGCGGTATCCAGCGGTCCCGCGCCGACCTTGCGGTACGGCGTCTGTACCTCGCACTGCGCCAGGGGCACGGCGATCACGACGACGCTGCCGTGCTTGCTGTTCGGATCGTGGTCGACGTTGCGGGCCACCGCCATGACGTGGTCGGCGATCGGGGACAGCGAGACGAACTTCTTGATGCCCTCGACCTCGAAACCGTCACGTACGGAGCGGACTTCGGTCCCGACGATCTGAAGGTCGGAGCCGCCGGACTGTTCGGAGGCGCCGATGCACAGCACGGCCTCGCCGCGGATGGCCTGTTCGGCGATGTCCTTCAGGTAGTCCGACTTGCCGAAGCGGCGCAAGATCGCGATCGCCGAGTCGTGCAGTCCTACCCCGACTCCGATGCCGGCCGAACCGAGTCGGCCGAGCTTTCTGGCCAGCTCGATGACCTTCGCGACGTCGGATTGCTGCTGACCGGGCGGCCACTTCGCAGCGAAAACCCCTGATTTGCCGAGATATTCGATGAGCTCGCGCGGAAAGTGTTCGTGCTCTTCGGCTTCCGCTGTCCATGCCGTGACGCGCTCGTCGAATACGTGGTCGAGCAGCGCGCGATAGTCCTCGGTGGGCGGAGCCTCGGTAGTGGCCGTCATCGATTGACTCCATTCAGGTTCTGTTTGACTTCGAGTCGGCGGAGCTTGCCCGATGAGGTGCGGGGGAGTGAGCCCGGTTTCATGAACACCACGTCGGTGGGCACCACGCCGCACTGCGATGCGACCAGCGATACCAACTCGCTGCGGGCGGCGGGTTCGTCGGCGCCGCGGAACTCTGCGGCGATGACCAGCCCCGGCCTTGCGGACGTCTCGCCGGTTCCGACCGCGACGACGGCGCCCTCGCGGACGCCCTTGACCTGCGCGGCGACCCGCTCGATCTCGGTGGGGAACACGTTGCGGCCAGCCACCGTGATGAGTTCCTTGGCACGCCCGCAGACCACCAGGCCCCCGTCGACGAAGTAGCCGAGATCGCCGGTCGGCAGCCAGTCCTCCTGGTCGATCGCCGCTTCGCCGCGGTATCCCGACATGAGTGACGTTCCGCGGACCTCGATTTCGCCGACATCCCGACCGACGACGTCCGTCGTACGTGCATGGGCGTCGTTGAGGCGGACCTCCATCCCGGGAATCGCGTCGCCGAGCACTGCAAGCCGGCGGGTCGACTGCCCAGTGGCGGTGGTGATCGCGATCTCGTCGACGTGCAGCCCGGAGAAGGGCTCGGGAACCGTTACTGCGCAGGTTGATTCGGCGAGCCCATAGGACGGCGCCAGCGCCGTTGGGTCGAACCCGAAGCGGGCCATTGCGGTGGCAAAGCGCTCGGTGCCGTCGCAGTCGACCGGCTCACCCCCGTTGAGCGCGAAACCGATGTTGCTCAGGTCGACGTCGGTGATGCGGCGGGAATACTTGCCGATGATGTTGTAGGCCATGTTCGGCGCCGCAGTCATGGTGGCGCGACTCTCGGAGAGCCATTTGAGCCAGCCGAAGGGTGACGCGGCGAATGCCGTCGTCGGGGCCTGCCACAGCTCGGCGCCTGCCAAGACGGCGGTGAGCAGGAAGGCCAGCCCCATGTCGTGGTAGATGGGCAGCCAGCTATGCGCCCGAGAGTTGTGGTCGACGTTGACGCGCTCGATCAGCCCGCGAAAGTTGGCAAGGGCCGCGACCGACGAGATCTCTGCCGTGCGCGGCGTACCGGTCGACCCCGCGGTGCCTTGCAGGATCGCGACGTCGCCGCCTGCCGCCCCTTGGAACGTCGTCGAGCGCTGCGCATGGCCGACCTTCGTGACGTCGTGCACCGTGATGGCATCGGCGTGCTTACCCAGCAACTCCAACTGGGCACCATGGCTGAAGACCGTTTGGACGCCGATGGAGCGGAAGCGCGCCAGCGTGGCCAGCGCCCACTGATCGTCGTTGGCGCCGCGGATGGGGCCCGGCAGGATGGACAATGCCGCGCCAGCGAAGAAGGTGCCGGGAATGGCGGCGATGAACTCAACCGTGGGTTCGCCGATGAGTCCGACCGCGGTGGCGCCGTCGGCTCCGATCCGCTCGGCGACGTTCTCGGCGCGGGCGTGTACCTCGCCCCATGGGTGGTGCGCCCACTTGCCTTCGGAGTCGAGCACGGCGAGCTTGGTGGCGGCGCCTGACATGGCTGTCGAGAGCGCCGCAGCCAGTTCGTTCACGAGTTCGTCTGTGCGGCAGGCACCTTCGCGAGAATGGCGGCTTCGAGTTCGCCGACGGTGTCGCAGCTGAGCAGGTCCTCTTCGGTGAGGGCAACTCCGAGGCGGTCCTCGATGGCGACCATGCCGACGGCGAAGGCCACCGAGTCGAGTCCGACGTCGTCGATGAGCCTGGAGTCGGGCGCGATTCGGCTGATGTCGACGTTCATGTCGTCGCGCAGGATTTCGCCGAGCGCGACGCTGACCTCTTCGGGTGTTGAGTGCTCCACGGCGTGCGACGGTACACGTCAGAATTAGGCAAGGCTAGGCTTACGTGGTCGTCGGCGACACGGCGTGGCGGAGGCGGTACAGTCCTCCAGCAGTGGTGATGGATCTCGCCCGAGCCCAGGTCGCTCGAACCGCCAACTGGCTGATAGTTCCTACCGTCGTCGCGATGGGTAGGTGTGTGTGAAACGACCAGATGCCGACCGTGCCGATGATTCTGGCGACTCCCACACTGAGTTGCCCAGCGATCCCGACGTCGTCGCCACGCCGGGCACACCGTTGCACGTGCGGCCCTCGGCGCTGGCGTGGGTGTTCGCCGGAGGCGTCGTCGGCACGGCGCTGCGGTACGGGATCGAGAATCTGCTGCCGCACGACGCCGCGGGGTGGCCGTGGGCGACGTTTCTCATCAATCTCAGCGGCGCGTTCATCCTGGGCGGCTTGTTGGAGGCCCTGGCGCGGCTTGGCGATGACTCCGGTTGGCGGCGGCGGGCCCGGCTCTGTGCAGGCACTGGTGGCTGCGGTGCCTTCACCACCTACAGCACGTTCGCGTTGGAAGTCGTGTTGCTCGGTCGCCACGGTCACCTTCCCACGGCGATCGGCTATGGGGTGCTCAGCGTCGTAGGTGGACTCGTCGCCGCCTGGCTCGGCATCGTCGTCGCGGCGAGCGTGCACCGGCGGAGGGCGTCAGCGTGATTCCCACTCTCACCCTGCTCGCCGGAGCCTCGGGCGCATTGGCTCGATTCGTGCTCGACGCGTTGATCAAGCAACGGTGGAAGTCCACGTTCCCGTGGGCGACCGTGATCATCAACGTGACGGGGTCGCTACTGCTCGGCGTGCTCGCCGGGCTGGTGCTATTCCACGGTCAGTCCAGCATGTGGCAGACCGTCGTGGGCACCGGATTCTGCGGCGGATACACGACTTTCAGCACCGCGAGTTTCGAAACGGTCCGCCTGGTCCAGCAGGACCAGCGACTGCAGGCGTTGGCCAACGCGGCGGGTTCACTCGTTTCGTCGGTCGCCGCGTGCGCGGCCGGACTCGCCCTGGTGTGGGCGCTCTGATGAGCGCTCTACGACGGAGGAGGTAGCCCGAGATGGACAACACCAACAACGACGGAGTCTCGACGGAGTTGGTGGTCGGCTGGGACCGGCAACCGGCGAGCGCCGCGGCGTTACGTTTTGCCGTCGGCCTTGCTCAACGCCTGGGCGCCCACCTTCACGTCGTGCACATCGCCGACTTCGACGACCTGCCCATCGATCCGGACGCGTGGGACTGGGAGCAGCAGTTCCACGACAGCCTCGAGGCGCATGCCGTTGGTGCACGCGCACTGTTGAGCGAGCTTGGCGCGAACTGGACCTATCACGCCATGCACGGTCGTCCGCCCGACGTGCTCGCCGACCTCGCCGAGGAGGTCGATGCGGTGATGATCGTGGTCGGAGCGCCCCGGGGCGGCATGCACTCGTTCATCGACACGTTCGCCGGACAGTCCGTCTCACACCAATTGTCGCGCAAGCACGGCCGACCGGTGCTGCTCGTGCCCGACACGTCGTCTGCCTAGCTCGAGCTGAATTCTTGGCGACGCGGCGGTGCGGAGGGCGGAACCGGAGCAGAATCGGTAACCATGGCCGCCAATCCCCGCGCCGGGCAACCGGCAGAACCCGAAGATCTCATCGACGTCGCACAGGTGGTGACGGCCTACTACACGCTCCAACCCGACCCGGAGAACGTCGACCAGCAGGTTGCGTTCGGCACGTCGGGACACCGCGGCTCCAGCCTCGACGCGGCGTTCAACGAGGCTCACATCCTTGCGACGACGCAGGCGATCGTCGAGTACCGGGCCTCACAGGGCACGACGGGCCCGCTGTTCATCGGGCGTGACACCCACGCGCTATCCGAACCGGCCTGGGCGTCGGCGCTCGAGGTGCTGGCCGCCAACGACGTCGTCGCGTTGATCGACGGCGCCGATCGCTTCACGCCGACGCCTGCCGTCAGCCACGCGATCCTGAAGTTCAACCGCGGCCGCGACAGCGACCTGGCCGACGGCATCGTCGTCACGCCATCGCACAACCCGCCGCGTGACGGCGGCTTCAAGTACAACCCGCCCAACGGCGGGCCCGCGGACACCGACGCGACGGGCGTGATCGCCAAGCGCGCCAACGAGATTCTGCGTGGCGGCTTGGCCGACGTGAAGCGCATTCCGCTGGCGCGGGCGGTGCAGCTCGCACAGCGCCACGACTACATGAACGCCTACGTGGAGGATCTGCCCAACGTCGTCGACATCCACGCCATCCGTGCCGAGGGCGTACGCATCGGCGCCGACCCGCTTGGGGGCGCAAGTGTGGACTACTGGGCGGCCATCGCCGAGACGCACAAGCTGGATCTGACGGTGGTCAACCCGCTGGTGGACGCGACGTGGCGGTTCATGACGCTCGACACCGACGGCAAGATCCGGATGGACTGCAGTTCACCCAACGCGATGGCGTCGCTGATCTCCAAGATCGGGGACTATCAGATCGCCACCGGCAACGACGCCGACTCCGATCGGCACGGCATCGTCACTCCCGATGGGGGACTGATGAATCCGAATCACTACTTGGCGGTGGCCATCGACTACCTGTACGCCAACCGGCCGGGGTGGCCGGGGTCGACGGCGGTGGGCAAGACGGCGGTGAGCAGTTCGATCATCGACCGCGTGGTGGCCGGGCTGGGCCGCAAACTGATCGAGGTACCGGTCGGATTCAAGTGGTTCGTCGACGGGTTGATCAGCGGGACAATCGGTTTCGGCGGCGAGGAGAGCGCAGGCGCATCGTTCCTGCGCACTGATGGATCGGTATGGACTACCGACAAGGACGGCATCATCCTGGCGCTGCTGGCCTCGGAGATCCTGGCCAAGACGGGCTCGACGCCGTCGCAGCGATACGCGGCGATCGCCGAGAAGTACGGCGCGCCAACGTATGCCCGCATCGACGCGCCCGCCGACCGTGAACAGAAGGCCCGGCTGGCCAAGCTGTCGGCGGACCAGGTGACGGCGACGGAACTGGCCGGCGAACCGATCACCGCCAAGCTGACCACCGCGCCCGGCAATGGCGCACCGCTGGGCGGGCTGAAGGTCACCACTGAGAACGCCTGGTTCGCCGCGCGGCCGTCGGGTACCGAGGACGTCTACAAGATCTACGCCGAGTCGTTCAAGGGACCGGAGCATCTTGCCGAGGTGCAGGAGGCGGCGAAAGATCTGGTGAATACAGTCATAGGGTGAGTTCCGACGCGGAGGCCGACTGTACGGCTTCGGAGGGCAGGAGCGAAGCGACCCGGGAAGCAATATCGGAGGCCAAGCAGAAGCTGCCGAGTGAAGTCTGGGTGCTGATCACCGCCAACGTGGTGATCGCCCTCGGTTACGGCGTGGTGGCGCCCGTGCTGCCGCAGTATGCGCGCAACTTCGGCGTCAGCATCAGCGCCGCGACGTTCGTGATCACGGCGTTCTCGTTGATGCGGTTGCTCGCGGCCCCGGCCAGCGGGCTGGTCATCCAGAAGCTGGGGGAGCGGCGCGTCTACCTGACGGGGTTGTTGATCGTCGCGTTGTCGACGGCGGCATGCGCATTCGCTCAGACGTATTGGCAGCTGTTGCTGTTCCGTTCGCTCGGCGGGTTCGGGTCGGCGATGTTCTCGGTGTCGTCGCTGGGCCTGATGATTCGCATATCCCCACCTGATGCACGCGGGCGCGTCGCTGGCTTGTTCGCGAGCGCATTCCTGGTCGGATCGGTGTGTGGGCCGGTGCTCGGGAGCTTGACCGCCGGACTCGGGTTGTCGGCACCCTTCGCGATCTATGGCGTCGCGCTTTTGGTGGCGGCGGCGGTGGTGTACTTCCGGTTGCGGCACTCCGCGTTGGCCGCGCCAGCCGAAGCAGAGTCGGAACCGCCGGTGACCCTGGGCATGGCGCTGCGCAACCGGGCCTACCGGTCGGCACTGGTGTCGAACTTCGCCACTGGATGGTCGGTCTTCGGCCTGCGCATTGCATTGGTGCCGTTGTTCGTCACCGAGGTGCTGATGCGAGGTCCGCGCGTCGCGGGGCTGGCGCTGGCGACCTTCGCGGCAGGCAACGTGGCCGCCACGATTCCCAGTGGATATCTCTCCGACCGGATCGGCAGGCGGACGCTGCTCATCGTCGGCCTTGTGGCGTCCGGGGTGGCGACCATCATGGTGGGGCTGGCGTCGTCGTTGACGTTGTTCCTTGCGGGCGCCGTGGTGGCGGGTGCGGCCGCCGGCATGTTCACTGCACCACAGCAGGCCGCCGTCGCCGACATCGTCGGCAACAAGTCGCGCGGTGGGACGGCCGTCGCGAGCTATCAGATGATGGCGGATGCAGGCGCGATCGTCGGGTCGCTCGCGGTCGGCGAGATCGCCCAGCATTTCTCGTTCGGCTCGGCGTTCGTCATCAGTGGCGTGATCCTGTTGGTCGCCGCGATCTTTTGGGTTTTCGCGCCCGAGACCCGACCGCGGCCAGGTGCCGAGCACACGCCGGTGCGCGCACTGGGCCCAGAGGCCGGTGGAGAACTACCGTGACCAGCTGTTTTGAACCGATCCTGCTGGTGGTGTACCGTCGACCAGCACGACTTTAGGGGCTATGGCGCAGTTGGTAGCGCACCACACTGGCAGTGTGGGGGTCAGGGGTTCGAATCCCCTTAGCTCCACCCTTTTGGTTAGGCCGGTTTGCGGATTCGCCGGCAGCGATAGGTAGGCCGCCACAGATCCGGCGCAACTGAACGCCTAGGTCCGTGCGTTCGACAGAATGGCCTCCACGATGGTGTGCGACTGATCACCGACGTCCGTGTCTCCGCACACCACCGCCTCGGCGACGACGTTCGACCACACCCCGAGGGAATGTTGACAGCGATAATTGGGCACCGAGTAGTCGGAGACTGTCCGGTCCTGAACGATCAGATCGCCGCGCTGCTGCACGTCGGCCAGCGTCACGTTGTAGATGGGATCGGCGATCGCCAGGGTCTTGCCCGTGCAGTCCCCCCATTGCTGCATCGAATCGGCCAGGACCTTGGCAGCGCCATCCACGGTCGGCATCAGCACCGCAGACTGGTCGACGAGGTGGTTGGACGGGCTGCCCTCCGGCGGATAGAGGAGAGATTGGCGCAGCGCGGTATAACCGCGATCCCCGTAAACCAGCGCCGTCCCGGCGAACACGGCGCCGGCGCATTCCTCGGGTTGCACGCGGCCCGCGGTGTCGTAGGGCTCGCGATATGAGTCCGTGTCCTCGACCTTGGCGCCAATGATCGCGCTGATCTTGGTGGCGGGCGCAAGCAGCGAATTGGCCGCGGATACCGGCACGACCGGCAGCCCGGCTCCGGCGGAGGGCGGCGGTTGCGGTGCGCCGGACGAGCTTGCCGCACCGGATTCGGTCTGCTCTGGCGACGAATGCATGATGCGCGGGACCGCAACCACCGCGGCGACGCCAAGGAGCACGGCAGCAATGGCCGCGGCGGCGATCCAAATACCCTTACGTCGAGGAGGCTTCGCGTCGGGGAGCTGCGCCGGTCCCGAGGGCGTCGCGGCGGAAAGCTGCGCCGGCACACCGACGGCCACACCTTCGATTGCCGGCGTGGCCACCATCGTTGGATGATCGGTCTGCGGCGCCGCACCGACGAGTTCAGATAGGGCAGAAGCGAAATCGCGACAGGTCGGATACCGGTCGGCGGGCTTCTTCGCCATCGCCTTGGCGATCACCGGGTCCAGCAAACCCAGATCGGGTCGGCGATCGGCCATCTTCGGTGGCGAGGCAGACAAATGGCTGGTTATCACGCTCGCCGCGTTGGGATTGTCGAACGGCGGCTTCCCGGTGAGAAGCTGGAATGCCGTTGCGGCCAGCGCATATTGGTCGGTCCGGCCGTCCAACGACGCCGCCATCAGCTGCTCGGGTGGCGCATAGGCCAGTGAGCCGACCGTCATGTTGGTGGCCGTCAGTCCACTGTTGTCATCGATTCGGCGGGCAATACCGAAGTCGCTCAACATAATTCGGCGTCGCTGCGATGATCCGCCGGATTCGCTGAGCAGGATGTTCGCGGGCTTGACGTCGCGGTGCAGCAGGCCCCGTTCGTGCGCGTAGTCGAGCGCATCGGCGACGGCGGTGACGATCTCGGCGGCGAATTCCGGGGGCAGGCCTGCGGGATAGCGGTCTCTAATCAGGGCTGCGGCGTCGGTGCCCTCGACGAAGTCCATGGTGATCCACAGCTGACCGTTCGACTCGCCGCGGTCGTGCACCGCCACGATATGCGGGTGCCAGAGGTCGGCGGCGACGTCGGCTTCGCGGTTGAATCGCTGGCGGAACTCGTCGTCCGCGGTTAGGGCGGCTGGCAGGATCTTGAGCGCCTCACGGCGGGGCAGTCGCGGATGGTCGATGAGATAGACCTCGCCCATTCCGCCGGATCCGAGCTGGCGCAGGATTGTAAAGCCCGCAAACGTGTCGCCCGGCGCCAGTGGCATGGCGCGAAGTCTATAGCCGTAATGCCCTATCCCACGCCGAAATCCCTCGTCGGACGTACGATGATCCGCACCCCAGCGTCATGAGAGCGAGCGCTGAAATGGACCAAAGGCCGTTGATCGAGATTCGCGACTGGGGTCGCAGTCCCCGTCGGTTGGCGTTGAGCGGACCGATCGTGGTCGGTCGTGATTGTGCCGGCGAGATTCTCATGGACTCGGAGGTGTCTCGTGAACACTTGCGGGTAGTGCCCAGTCCCACTGCTTTGTCGGTGGTTGATCTGGGCAGCAGCAATGGCACGCTGCTCAACGGTGTCGCGCTGACAGGGCGAGCCGCGCTCTCCGCGGGTGACGTGGTGCGCCTTGGCCGTTCCGAGATCATCGTGCTCTCAATGCCTGCCTCCCGTGGCGGCGAACAACCTCTGCCAGAGCCCGATGTCGACGCCACCCGAATGAACATGCGGGCCGTCTCAATGCCGCCGCCACCTGTCGTCGCGACCGATAGACCACCCGCGGTGGCACTGGCCGAACGTGTTCTAGGTATCGACCCGACTGGCGACAGGGAGCTGTTTCCCGCTTACACCGACTTGCCGACGACGGTGCCGTTGCGCCTGTGGCAAGCAGTCCGCATCGGCAGCGTTGTGGCTTACTTCGCCTTGGTGGTAACCCTTTTCGTGCGGCCGGCGGCCGGGTTGTTCGTGTTCTTCGGGGTCATCGTGCCGCTGCTGCCGGTGCTCTTCCTCGCCGCGCCGGGACTGTGGCGCAACATTTGTCCCCTTGCCGCTACCAACCAGATACCCCGGGTGTTCGGCTTCGGCCGCGCATTGGAGCCACCGGACTGGTTGCGCAACCGCGGCTATCTGATCGCGATGGCGTTGTTCTTCGGTATCGCAGCCACCCGGCTCGCCGGGCTCGATCAGAGCGGAGCCGCAACGGGAATCGTGCTCGCGATGGCGATCGCGGTGGCGTTCACGGGTGGCTTCGTTTTCAAGGGCAAGAGCGGCTGGTGCAGCAGCATCTGTCCGTTGTTCCCGCTGCAGCGCGCGTACGGGCAGACGCCTTACGTCACGGTCCCCAACAGCCATTGCAAGACCTGCGTCGGTTGCGCCAAGAACTGCTACGACTTCAAGCCGCGCGCCGCCTACCAGGCCGACCTCGCCGATACCGACGGTAAGTGGAGCGGGGCACGCAAACTGTTCGTCGCGGCGCTGCCCGGTTTCATCCTGGGTTTCTTCATCCTCCTCGGTGATGCGCAACTGCCGCTCGCGGAGCGTTATCCATTGCTCGGGTTGTTCGTGCTGGTGAGCGTCGGGCTATTTTATGCGGTGGACGCCGTCACGCCGCTCAGCTCACCCACGGTGGCGGTGATCTACGCTGCGGCGGCGCTGAATATCTTCTACTGGTTTGCTGGCCCGGTGCTCGCCGCATCGTTCGCCGAGATGACTGGGGTGGACGTCCCGTGGGTGCGGTGGCTGATCAGCAGCGGGATCGCTGTGCTGACGCTGTTGTGGATCGCCCGGACCAGAGTCGTTGAGTTGCAGTTCGCGTGGACGACAGGCGCGCGGGCTGAGCCCGTGCTGCTCAAGCAGCCCAAAGTGCCACCCCGTTCGCAGACCGAGAGCGCAGCGCGGGTCCACTTTGAATCCGATGGAGCCGCGGTGGCCGCGGAGATCGGCACCAGCCTGCTCGACGTTGCCGAACGGAACAACCAGCCGATCGAGGCCGGCTGCCGGATGGGCGTCTGCGGCGCCGACCCGGTCGCGGTGCTGGACGGTGCATCATGCCTAACGCCGCCAGGGCAGGACGAACTGAACACGTTGCGGCGCTTAGGCTTCGGCAAGTCCACAAGGATGGCATGCTGCGCTCGGATTGAGTCGGGAACCGTCACGGTTTCATTGACCCCGCAGCCAGGTGACCAGGTCGGCACAACGCCTACACGATTCGACCGGTCGATCGTCAGCGTCGTCGTCATTGGCGGCGGTATCGCGGGTGTCACCGCGGCTGACTTCGTACGCAGGGGCCACCCCGACTGTGAAATCCATCTTGTCGGGCAGGAGTCTCATGCGCTGTACAACCGGATGGGAATCTCCCGTCTGGTCTACGGCCGCTCGGCGATGCAGGGCCTCTACCTGCTGCCCGACCAGTGGTACGACGACCATGGCGTGCATGCCTGGTTGAACACGGTCGCGCAGCGCATCGACATCCGCTCGCAGCGCGTTCTGCTCGGTACCGGCGAAGCGCTGCCGTACGACCGGCTGATCCTGGCGATGGGCTCGAGCGCGTCGCGACCGGCAATCGACGGGTTGGACAGACCCGGCAGCTTCGTCTTGCGTGAGGCCAGCGATGCGATGCAGCTGCGCGCCTATGTCCAGAAGCATGGTTGCCGCGACGCCGTGGTTGCCGGTGGTGGGCTGCTCGGTCTGGAGGCCGCCTACTCGCTGCACCTGCTCGGCCTGCGGGTGACCGTTCTGGAGCGGGGCAAGCGACTGCTCAGCCGCCAGCTCGACTCCAGGTGTTCTGCGCTCGTGGAGAACCACTTCGCAAAGGCGGGCATCGCCGTGCTCAAGGAGGCAGAGACGTCTCGGGTCGACGGCACGCCCGCGGTCGGCGGGGTTGTCCTCAAAGACGGCCGCCACCTGCCCTGCCAGGTATTCATGGCGGCAACCGGCATCCGCCCGAACGTCGAGTTGGCCCGTGAGGCCGGGATCCCGGTCGGCAAAGGCGTGTTGGTCGATGACATGATGCGGACGCGGGTGCGCGGGGTGTACGCCGCAGGTGACGTCGCCGAGCACGTCGACCAGGTGCTCGGGCTGTGGCCGGTTGCCGTCGAGCAGGCCGAGGCAGCGGCCGTCAACGCACTGGGCGGCGACATGATCCTGACCTCCGATACGCCAGCTACGATCCTGAAAGGCGTTGGCCTGGAACTATTCTCGATAGGAAAAGTCGAGGCATCGCCGACAGACGAAGTCATTGTCATCGACCGGCCCACCGTGCCGTCCTATCGACGGTTGCTGATCTTCGAGGGCCGCGTCGTCGGTGCGACGGTATTGGGGCATCACCCCTCCGATGTCACCGCGGCGAAGGCCGCCGTGGCGAGCAGGTTAAGGATCAGTCCCGAGGCGCGGAAAGCGTTGCGGGCGGGCGACTGGAGCGCGTTGACGGGCGAACCCGCTCCCGCGCGATGAGCTACTGGCCGAGACTCACCCGGTAGGTCGCGATCCACTCACCGATCCGCATGTTCCATCCCGGCTCGAGCTGCGTTGGCGCTGTGCCGATTTGGGTCCATTCCGAATCGCCGGGCGCAGCGATGAACGTACCGGCGGTGGTAGCCGCGTCGCGCACGAATACCCCGCCCCCGTCCACCGTGATGTAAGCGTGCACGCGGGAGATATAGGGATCGTATTGAACAACGATCGGCGAGGCAGTCGCATTGCGCACGGCGTCATCGGTGAGCGGAGCACGGCCGATGACATAAGACCGGTCCAACACATAAGTGGCGCCGTCGGGTGTCGACAGCACTCCGACTGTGGCGGAGGCCACGGCAGTTTCAGCCGGGGCGGCCCTCGACGCCAACTCGGTCGCAGTCGTTCCCGATGCGGAGGAAATCCGTTCGGTGGCATCGACATCCGGCACCGCGGGCACGGCTTGGGCGGGGCCAAGCAGAACAAATCCTCCACCTGCGACCATGCCTGCCCGAAGGTCGGTGCGCGGAATCGGGGTCAGACCGGAATGGCTGCCCCAGAGCTCGGCCTTCCGCAGTGCGCCTGGGAGCAGTTCGCTGACCCATCTTGGGTCCGACTCGCCTGACAACTCGTGGGTACCCTGCTGCGTCTCGACCCGGGTGCTCACCCGACCGCGAAGAAGTACCTGTGTTCCCTCCGCGGACCCCACGACCGCACCGAACGAAACACTGCGCGCATCATCGAAGGCGGCCGGCCCGATCTGTTCGGTGAGCATCGCACCGGCACGCGGATTGTGCGCGGCTGATGCCACGGCCGAAATCAGCGCGGCCGCCGGATCGTTATTCCTGACGGTGTACACGACGACGTCGCCGAACCGTGCGACAAGGCCGTCGCCGCGTGCCAACCGAACGGTGAAAGGTACTAGCTGCACGCGGCATCGCCCTCCGTCTTCGATCGCAGCCATCCTAAGTCCCCTTGGCCCGACGCGGGCACGCATTGAGGCGGTGTGCGGCCTGAGCTCCTAGCGCGTCGACGCACCAGCACACCCGACCATCGCGACCACCTTGGCGGCCAGCACATCGTTGTTGAGATCGTCGATCATGTACATCTCATCCGGGTCGACCCCGAGCCGTGAAGCGGCGGAAAGGAATCCGGCGGGCGCGGGCTTGCCGACGGCGTGCGCAAGGTCGAATCCGAGGGCGATCAGCCTCGCGTGACGCATCCCGACTTGGCGATCTTGCCGTTGTCCAGCTGGTTCAGGGCGTCTTGTTCTGCGAGCCCTTGCTGTGTGGCTCTGCCCCCCGCCCACTGGCTCCCGTCTCCAGCGATCGCCCCGCAGTCCGTGTAGCTGACCACCACGGTGCATCCCCGGCCCTCCCGGTAGTTGCATAGGGCCAGCGCGCGTGATTCGGCCGAGGCCTGGTCGGGGTACGGGTTACTCAAACAGACCGCGTTGCCGGTTCTCGTCCAATCTTCGGCTATCAGGTTCGGGGCTCTTTTGTGCGCAATGTCGATCCGACGCGATCAGCCTGGCTCCGGCTCCGGCTCCGGCTCCGGCGCCGGAGCCGGGCCTGGCCAAATGCACGCCGACTTGGTGATCTTGCCGTTGGCCAGACTTCTCAGGGCGTCTTGTTCTGCGTCCGCTTGCCTGGGGCCCCTGCCCCCGGCCCACTGGCTCCCGTTTACAGCGATAGCACCGCAGTCCCCGAAGCTGACCACCACGATGCATCGCCGGGCCGATTGAGGCGGGTTGTTACATGTTTGCAGGGCGACTCTTTCGGCCGTGGCCTGGTCGAATTCCCCGTAACCACCTAAACAGATCGCGTTCTCGGTCAGTGTGGTGTTGGCCGGCGCTGCACAGGCTCCCCATTTATTGTCGGCGTGTGCAATCGGGCTCAGGGCGACGATAGCGGCGCCCGCCGCGGCGATACCCGCTGCGGAGATTGCGATGGGTGCTCGAAAGCCGATGATTGGCATGATCTTTCCTTTTCTCGACTGTGTCTGCGACTGGTCACGGTCGGCGCCATGCTCGTTTCAGGTGGACTGATGTCCAGCGGCGTGGTGGTGCGTTGCAGATCGGGTCGTTCTTGTTCAATCTTGGGCGCAGCGAAGGGTTGCGTGCCCCGTGCTGCCCTACCTGTATTTGGGGGCGGCTGCCACCAGGGCTACCTGGTTTTCTGCAGCGACTACCTGTAGGTGTGACACTCCTGTGCTCGTCACCGGACGTAGACGGCAACGGAACCGGTGAGGTCAGAGTTCTGCGAGGCGGACCGTCGCGCCGTCGTCTTCAACTGTGGCAACGGATTACGGTTGCGTGAATGATCACCTGACCTCGCTTACTGTTCAGAGAGGGTGGGCGAACACTGCTACGTAGACCGAACCGGAACTTGCCGTCCCCGCGTCTGTCATTGCGCAGTCGAGCATGTTGGCTTTGTGGCTTCCGCTGTTCATCCACCCGTTGACCGCGTCCTGCGCCGACGTACCCTGCGCCTGATTCTCACCAAACGACCCCCAGTCGTAACCCGCCTGGTCGATGCGCTGTTCGGCCAACGTTCCATCGTTGTCGTTGTGGTCATTGCGCCAGCCGTAGGTGGCGAGGTCCTTCGCGTGCCTGTCGGCGGCGGCCTGCAGTTGAGGGCTCGCGTTGAGGGCCTTACAACGGGGGTTCGCTTGTGCTCGTTGCTGGTTAATGAGCTTGAGCAGTGTTGGGTCTGGGTCTGCCGACGCGGTGGCGGGGGCGCCGACCAGCGCCGCGGTCAGCGCGAGGACGACCGCCCCGACGCCGATTGTGTTGCGGGCCTTCCGACGGGTCAACCGGCTGGTGGTCTTCATTTATGAATACTCCTGTCTAAGTGGGTGATTGGTATGGCTGGCAGACACGCCCATGAGTTCGGGTCGTTCTCGTGCAATCTTGGGCGCAGCGAAGGGTTGCGTGCCCCGTGCTGCCCTACCTGTATTTGAGGGCGGCTGCGACCACGGCTACGTGGATTTCTGCAGCGACTACCTGTAGGTGTGAAACTGCTGTGCTCGACGAATCAGCTGAAGAAGTTCGCGACATCGTCACGGGGCTTCGCCGCGACTACCCGGCCGCCGGGCAGTGCTCCTGGCCTTCGCAGGTCCCGCCGAAATCGGCGCCGTGCTGCGGCGCAGGTGCAGGCGGTGCGGCGGGAACAGTCGGGCAGTGTTCCTGCCCCTCGCACGTGCCACCGAAGTCGGTGTTGCCCGGCGGAACCCCTCGCTCGGTCGGGCAGTGCTCTTGTCCCTCGCAGGTGCCGCCGAAGTCGGTGCCCGGTGCCGGCGTGCCAGGTGCCGGAGTCGGCGAGGCGGATGTCGCCGGAGTCTTGGTGCCAGACGACGCCGGTGCACCGGTCGTAGGAGTTGGAGTTGGAGTTCGCGTGGACGAGACCGCCGACGAGGTCGTGGTTTCGGTCACGGTCACGGGCGCACTCGTACCGCCAGAGCACCCTGCGGCCAACAGCGCGACGACGGCAACGGCAACGCTGAACTTCTTCACCAAGAACTCCTTCGCCACCGCAGACTTGTCAGCATGACGACACTCGATCTCACGGCGAAGTTCCGTATACGGAACTGGAACTATGCGTCGGCATCGGCTGATCCGAAGGGTTCGTCGTCTGCGGCGCCGGCCACCCACCGACCTGCTCCAATGTCACTGTCTTGTAGTCCAAGACCCAGTACCGCCCGTGGTTGTCGAGGTAGGCCGTTCGATTGTCCTCGCTCCTCTCTTGAACCGGAAAAACCGGCGGTTTGGCGTCAACACCAGGCCACTGCGGGTACGGCGTCTCCTTTCCATTTGCGATTATGGCGTTGCAGCATCTAGGCAAAGGCACCCTGACTCGTGGATCTACGCCGATGGGCTGTGCGGGGTCGATCGGTCCCGTTGCTACAGCTGGTGTTTCGGGATCGACCACGATGGTGCCCGGGGGGTGGACGGTTCCGCCGACGACGATGGACGGCTCGGTGGGGGTGAACAGATCGTCGTCGTCGGCGTAGGCCGACGGACTGAGGGCGACGACGGCAACGACAACCGCTGCGAACAACGAGCACACGCGGTATCGGCCCGTCGGCCGCGCACTGTCATGCATGAGAGCTCCTGCGGTGACTCGTTGTTTCCGTTGATGATTCATTGATCGCAGCCGCCGTATAGTCGCCTGCGACTCAGGTCGCCGATCCGTCAGCGCTCTGCGGCGCTTCTGTGCGCAAAGTCGAATCCGAGGGCGATCAGCCTGGCAGGAGGCACGTCGACTTGGCGATCTTGCCGTTGTCAATATTTCTCAGGGCGTCTTGTTCTGCGTCCCCTTGCGTGGGGCCCCTGCCCCCCGCCCACTGGCTCCCGTTTCCAGCGATCGCGCCGCAGTCCGTGTAGCTGACCACCACGGTGCATCCCCGGTTCTTTAGGTAGTTGCACATGGCCAGCGCGCGCGACTCGGCCGAGGCCTGGTCGGGGTACGGCGTTCCCAAACAGATCGTGTTCCCGGTGCTTGTGGCGCTGGCCGGCGCCGCACACGCCGCCCATTGATCGTCAGCGTGTGCGATGGGGCTCAGGGCCACGATAGCGGCGCCTACCGCGGCGATACCCGCTGCGGAGATTGCCATGGGTGCTCGAAAGCTGATGATTGACATGATCTTTCCTTTTCTCGATCGTATGGTCTGCGACTGGTCACGGCCGGCGCCATGCTCGTTTTCAGGTGGACTGATGTCGAGCGGCGTGCTGGTTCGTTGCAGCTCGGGTCGTTCTCGTGCAATCTTGGGCGCAGCGAAGGGTTGCGTGCCCCGTGCTGCCCTACCTGTATTTGAGGGCGGCTGCGACCAGGACTACCTGGTTTTCGGCAGCGACTACCTGGAGGTGTGACACTCCTGTGCTCGTCACCGGACGTAGACGGCAACGGAACCCGTGAGGTCAGAGTTCTGCGAGGCGGACCGTCGCGCCGTCGTCTTCAACTGTGGCAACGGATTACGGCTGTCTGTCCCTGCGGGTGTCCCGTCGCGGACTACGTGGATTTCACGTCGACGACGAGCACGACTACCTGTCTTTCGCCCCGACCGCCGAAAGCTGTTGTTAGCAAGCTATATCGGGTCTAGCTTGGATTGCGGTATTCCCGCGGCTGCAGCGAATCTACGAGAATGATGTCAAGTCGCCTCGTCTGAAGCACCTGAGACCAGATGGCCGGATATGCAACCGAAGGTAGTTCGCTACAGGTCAAAGGGGAGCGTGATGGGCAATCGGCAATGAGGCCGCGGTGGCAGTTTCGGCGCCGACCGCTGTCGCCGTGCGCGGCGGATTTCTCGTGACAACGGACGACGAGTACGAAGCGGCGCTGCGAAGCTTGCCCGAAGCGTATTCGCTGGCACTTCGCCTGCAAGATGCCGGTGTGGCCGACGACGTCATCTGTGGATACCTGCACATCGAGCGGGAGAGCCTGAGCACCTTGTTCGAGATGGCGCGACGCAAACTGAACAGCGCCATCGACAACACCGATGCTTAGGTCGGGATCAGAGCGCCTCCAGGGTCCGCCCCTAGATCGTGGAGGCGCTGGACCAAAGCGGACAGTTCTGCACGCGACGACACTCCAGCCTTGGTACTGGCCAGAAAGACGTGACCCTCGACGGTTCGGACCGACAAGGACATCGCTTCGGCGATATCCCGATTGGACAGGCCTTTGGCGACCAGAGCGGCGATCTCGTGCTCTCGCCGGGTGAATGGCAACGTCACCTTGCTCGCAGCCAGTGCTGGACTGACTGCGCCTCCGCACTGCACCGCCAGCATTTGAGCTCGGGCACCTGAAGTCAGTGCGCTACCGCGCCGGCCGGCCGAGCGGTGACTGACGGCCGCTTGTGCCGCGGCGTCAGCTGCAGCCAATGTGTCGCCGATCGCTTCAAAGCCAGCTGAGACGCCATCCAGTCTGGGCGCATCGTCGTCGGCCAGCGCGCGTGCATATCGGGCCGACAACGGCGCCCGGGGCCCCTCCACCAGGGCGGCAAGCTCTTCCAGTCGGCCGGCCACGCCAGCGTCGCCGAACTGCACACTGGTTTGCAAACAAAGAACCTCGCGCGCCAACTGGTTGTGGCTATTGGCAAATGCTGTTGCGCGCGAGGCATTCTCGAGGGCAATTGTGGTTCGCCCCTGCGCCGCATTGACCCAAGCGGCCGCCAATAGGTATCCCGATTCCACATACTCGTACGCGGGATGTCGGCTTCGGTCCAATTTCTCCATCAAGGGAAGGGCGGCATCGATGTCGCCGGACCGCGCCAGCGCTTCGGTCTGCAGAATCCTGAATCGGTAGAACAGACCCGAAATCTCGCCGTATCCGCCGAAACTCTCTGCCGCCGAACGGAAAAATCGCCGGGAGGCCGCCAGATCGCCGTTACCGAGGGCGGTCATGCCCTGCGCGGCAATTGCCATCGACCGTGACATCCCCGGCAGATCGGCATACCGACGATACTGTTCGTCGGTCACGGCCACCGCCTCGTCGACGTAGCCTGCCGCCAGCAGCGCGTACGCATGGAATTCGGCCAGACCCGTGCCATGGAAAGACTCTTCCTGCGGAGACTCTTCAAGCACGCGGTAACCCATCTTGGCCTGCACACCCGCGTCGGTCACACGACCGACGTCGCCAAGCGCAATCGTCTCGGCGGCATAGCCGATGATGTGGTTGTGGTCATTGAGCTGACTGCGATCGACGGTGGCAAGCGTCTCGATTGCTGCGGTCGGATCGGCGGCCACCACTTCCATCGCGGCGCGGAACGTGCGCAGCGAATGGTTTCGGGCGTCATCACCGAGGCTTATCGCATCCCCGATCACGGTGAGCGCCTCACCGGGTCTACGCAACGGCCAGAACAGGTTTGCAGCACGCAGGATCGATCCGTCGAAGAAGCCGTTATTGGCCAGTTCGGACGGATCGAGCGTGTCGAGGATTTCCTCGGCGTCACTGCCCTTCTCCTGCAGGTACAGGACCCAGGCCAGCGGGATCTTCGTCTCGGGATCCGCGTGTGCGGCCACCGCGGCGCGCGCGAGTCGCTCTGCGAGACCCATGTCGAGTCGAGACCCGGCGATCTTCACCGCCGGGCTGAAGATCTTCACGTCAGGGGGGAGGTCGGACTCCAGCCACAGCAGGCCGAGCCGAAGCAGATCAGTTCCGGGCATATCTGCCATGGCTTCTGCGAGGCGCCCACGTAACCTCTTCAGCCGTAACGGTCCGCAGTTGGCCAGCCGAATCTCGCCGTATAGCGGGTGCCCGACAGAAATGCCATTTCCGGTGAGGGCGGCCGCGATCAACCCACGCCGCTCGGCAGATTCGATCGAATCCGGTTCGGCGAGACCAGCCAGGATCTGCCGGTCGATCGGTTCGGCGATCGCGACTAGGTCCACGACCTGTTGGACGTCCTCGGGCACCGCGCCGATCTGCTGTTCGACGAGTTCGACAAGTGACGGTGACGCCGATGGTGCTCCTGTCCAACACCATTCGCCGCCGACACGTGAAAGACGGCCTGACCGCTGTTCATCCTGGACGAGGTGCCGCAGGAACAGGACGTTCCCACGGCTGAGCTCCCACAGCCGGTCGGCGCTGCTGGTCAGCACCGGACCATCGAGAACACATTGCAGCAGAGCTCGGGTTTCGTCGCGGGACAGCGGCTGCAACTCCAGCCTGGGCAGCAGTCCGTCCTTCCAGAGCGCCGTCACGGCGTCTGGTGTGGACTCGCCAGTGCGGATGGTGGCGATGACACTCGCCACCTCCTGCAGCACCAGTTGATGCACGATCAGCGCCGATAGATCGTCGAGTAGATGTGCATCATCGACCAGCACCAGCAAACGCCCACCGGGAGTACCTTCGGTCAACCCCGCGAACACCTTGCGCACCAATGCCGACGACGAGGAATCCGAATCATCGGCCCACCGCGCGAACGCTCCGAGCATCACCGCCCGACCCGTCGCAGTACCGGCCACCCGGCGCACCGACCATCCCGAGCGTGCCGCCGCTTCGGCCGCCGCACGAGCCAATCGGGTCTTACCGACCCCGGCCGTGCCGGCAACGACGACACCCTTGTGCTCGCCATCGTCGAGCGCCTCGCCGATGAAGCCGAGTTCCTCCGCACGACTCATCAGCGGCCAGCTATCTGCCATGGGCCGAATGCTAATGCCCCAGCTACCTCACAGCCGAGTCATTCTGTAAGGTGCCCAACTTAATTACCTAGGGACACGACCTGCGGTGAGGCCGCGACTACCCGGCCGCCGGGCAGTGCTCCTGGCCTTCGCAGGTCCCGCCGAAATCGGCGCCGTGCTGCGGCGCAGGTGCAGGCGGTGCGGCGGGAACAGTCGGGCAGTGTTCCTGCCCCTCGCACGTGCCACCGAAGTCGGTGTTGCCCGGCGGAACCCCTCGCTCGGTCGGGCAGTGCTCTTGTCCCTCGCAGGTGCCGCCGAAGTCGGTGCCCGGTGCCGGCGTGCCGGGTGCTGGCGTGCCCGGTGCCGGAGTCGGCGAGGCGGATGTCGCCGGAGTCTTGGTGCCAGACGACGCCGGTGCACCGGTCGTAGGAGTTGGAGTTGGAGTTCGCGTGGACGAGATCGCCGACGAGGTCGTGGTTTCGGTGACGGTCACGGGCGCACTCGTACCGCCAGAGCACCCTGCGGCCAACAGTGCGACGATGGCAACGGCAATGCTGAACTTCTTCACCAAGAACTCCTTCGCGGCCGCAGACTTGTCAGCGTGACGACACTCGATCTCACTTCGGAATTTGTACCGGAAGACCGTCGCCGAATATGGGTTTGTAAGGATCCAACTGCGGCGAAGATGCCGTCGGCAACGGCGCTGGCCATCCACCGACCTGCTCGAATGTCGCGGCACCCTTGTACAGGACCCAGTACCGCCCGTGGTTGTCGAGGTAGGCCGTTCGACCGTTCTCGGGCCTGACTTCAACCGTTTTAACCGGTGGTTTGGCGTAGGAAGGCCAGTATGGGACCCCCACCAGTTGGGTGAATCCCGCCATTTTGACCCATTCGCAGCATGTCGGCGAAGCCAAATTGACCCTGGCGCTTGGATCTACGTCGATGGGTTTCGACGGGTCGATCGGTCCCGTTGTCGCAGCTGGTGTTTCGGGATCGACCACGATGGTCCCCGGGGGGTGGACGGTTCCGCCGACGACGATGGACGGCCCGGTGGGGGTGAACAGATCGTCGTCGTCGGCGTAGGCCGATGGGCTGAGGGCGACGACGGCAACGACAACCGCTGCGAGCAACGAGCACAGGCTGTATCGGCTCATCGGCCGCGCACTGTCATGCATAAGAGCTCCTGCGGTGACTCGTTGTGTCCGTTGATGATTCATTGGTCGATGCCTAGCGCACCTGAGTGAGATTGAACGGCACGCCGACCGTGTCGGTTCCGGGTAGCACCCCGCACGCTCCGGTGTCGTCGGTGGCCCACACCTGACCCGCCAAGGTGGTGGAATCCCATGAGTAATGGGCCGATCCGACGCTCTGGGTGCCGTCGGCGGTGCACTTGATCGCGGTGGAGTTGCCGACGTCGTCGACTCTCCACTGGCCACGGTCCAGTCTGGCCTGCGCGGTTCGACCGTCGGCGAACACGACCTCGGCGCACCCGCTGCCGCACGGGCTGAAGGTCCATACCGCGGCGGGATCGCCGATCTCGGTAGCCCAATAAGCCCCGCTCATGTCGGCAGCCCAGGCCGGCGCGCTGGCGCCCAGCGCGATGGCGACGAAGACGGTGATCGTGGCACATACCCGTGCAAAGGCCATAGCGCCCAACCTTCCTTACCCGACTGAATTGGCCGTGAGCTGCCCTCATCGCAGCGACGTCACTCCATCCACCAGCGTCAAGTCTGATGCACGCGAGGATCAGCCCACCCCGTAGCGCACTACCTGGATTTCGATCCGGCGCCCCGATCGACTACCTGGATTTCGATCCGGCGTCCCTATCGGCCACCGGGAATCCCGGCGAAAAGTCACTCAAAGTCATTGCGGATAGGCCAGACTCCAGCCCCGGTATTGCCAGCTGCGCCCCACGTTGGGGCTGGGCAGAATCTGGATGTTGTGCCCGTCGCCGTACCCTCGTGCGAGTCCTTGGACGCCACCGGAGACATAGGTCCCGTCTCCGCGGGCAAGGTCGATGTGCGGGCCGTCGGATCCCTTGCTGAAGACGAGTGCTCCCCGCGGGGGATTCATGTCGGTGTGGATCTGACCTTGTCCGAGGAGGGTTTGGTACATGGTTTCGGAAGCGCCGTCCCAGCCGTACCGAGCCTGCGGCACGCCGTAGGCGTAGGCCACGAAAGCCTCACATCCGTATGGGCCGAAGCGGTCTGACCCGAGCTCGCTTTCAGCCTTTGCGATGGCGGCGTCCGCTCCGGGGATCGTCGGCGGGGGTTCCGCCTGGGCACTCGGTGCGAAGAGGAGCGCAGCGGATAACGGAGTGGCGGAAAGGAACAGACAGATTCGTGCGTTCAACTCGTTTGGTTCCGGTTCCCGGCGTGCATGTTGGCCTCGGCGTGTTTCGTCCGGCTCATGCGATCAGGCGCCGGCGGTGTCGCGGATTGTGTCTCCAGGCAAATCAGAGGATTTGTACATGTGTTGTTCAGGTACTCATCGTGCGGCACTCGGGAGTGCCAGGCAACCGGAGGCGCAACCATTGCGCGTGCCCGCACCCCAGGCCGGGTGCGTGGCCTATCGCTTCGCTTCTCGATTGCTGGTGAATTGATCGACGAGCAGTTGGACACGGTCTGAGTCGTAGTCGGCGCGTAGTCGGCCGGCCCGGCTGAGGGTGATCAGTCCGTGCAGCGCGGCCCACAACACCTCGGTCAGCGTGTCCGCATCCTGCGCGTCGGCGATGAGGCCGACCGCCTGGTGCAGCTCGGCGAAGGCCGCCGTCAGCTGAGGCGGGGTGTCCTCGGCGGCGAAGTGCAAGGCGGTCGCGCGGACGAACATCGCGTCGTAAACGGCCGGGTTGTCGCGGGCAAAGTCGAGGTAGGCGTGTGCGATCCGGGCCAGGACGTCGCTGGGGGTGCCTGCGCGTAGCCGGGCAGCCCGTGTCACGTCCGCGAGCTCGCCGAACCCGTCGATGGCGACGGCATCAGCGATTTGTTCCATGCCGGTGAAGTGGTTGTACAACACGGGCTGGCTGTATTCGATCTGAGCCGACAGCCGACGCGTCGTCACCGCATCCCAGCCTTCGGCCTCGGCCAACTCGCGGGCCGTTGTGATGATCAGCCGTCGACGGGCCGAGCGCTCACGCTCACGACGATCCTCAATGGCCATACCTTGTTATAGCACGGCTAGTGAAACTAGCGCTGCTATTGACAGTGCGATGACCTGGGGCTAGCGTTGCTAGCACGAACTAGCATTGCTAGCTATTACGAGCGACGGGAGCCTTGTCATGGGCTTAGATCTCATTACTCACGCAGCCGTGCTTACCGCGGTACTGGGTACCGCGGTGGTCTACGGCACCGACGTGTTTTGCGCGATCGTGCTGCGACCGGCTTTGGCGTCGATCGACGACGATGCCTTGGTCGCGGTGACCGGAAGCGTGCATCGATACGGAGACCGGCGCATGCCAGTGCCCGGAGTCATCGGGATTCTGGGCGCCGTGACAAGCGCGGCGCTCGCCGCGGTGGCGGAGCACTGGGTACAGGCAATCGCGGCCGGCGCCGCGCTGGTCTTGCTGCTGGTCTGGCTCGTGCTCTACGCCCGGGTGAGCGCGCCCATCAATCGACAACTGACCGCGGCCGCCGACGCCGGGCATTCGCTACCGAATGGGCGTGTGCTGCAAGAGAAGTGGGATCGAATCATCGTCGCCCGCGCGACCCTGCAAGGGCTGGCAGTGGTTGCCTTGTGCGTGGCGCTGGTGAGCTGATGTTTCAACTCAGGATCTACACGCTGCGATCGCCCGAAGCCCTGCAGCAGTATGCGACCGTGCACTGGGCCCGCCACCTGCCGACTTTCACGGCATTCGGGGTCACCACCCACGGTGTGTGGACCGAGCGAAGCGGCGGCGCGAATCGACTCGTCGCGCTGATCGGCTACCCGCCGGATGCCGACCCCGAACAACTCACGCGGCAGATCATGACCAGCCCGGAATTCGCCGCCGACATGGCCGGGTTCGACGTCGACGAGATCGTCGACGTTCAGTCGGTGCCTCTGGACCCGACATCGTTCTCACCAATCCACTGACACCCCAGGAGCTTTGACATGACCACCATGACAATTGGCTACACACTCGCCGGACTCATCGGTGTGGGCATCGTATTCATCGGCGCACGGTTCATCGTCGCGCCGCGCGTCGCCGCCGCCGGCTACGGCGTGCCAGCAGAGCTCGGCCAGCCGTCCGCCGGCGCCTATCTGACCGTCAAGGGCGTCCGTGACATCGCGTCGGGGCTGATCGTCTTCGTGCTCATGGCCGCGGGTGCCACGCACCTGCTCGGCTGGGTGATATTGGCCGCCACCATCATTCCGCTCGCCGACGCGTTCATCGTGCTCGGCAACGGCGGCTCCAAGTCAATCGCCTGGGGAGTCCATGGGCTCACCGCGGCCGTCATGCTCGTCACGTCCGCGCTCCTGCTCATTTCCTAGGGGGAGGTAACATCACGTGAATGTGACTCCCGTGAGCTCCTGCGACACCGTCCACACGCGTACTGCGGTCTCGTTGTCGCGCATCGGCTTCCAGAGTTTCTGTTCACCGGGAGGGCCACCCACGTTCCCGAGCCACTGGGGTCCGTAGAACGCACCGGGCTTGGCTTCGGGCGAGGTCGCGGCCATCAGCGCCGGGAGCTTGGCGCTGTCCACAGTCCCCACGATGAGGCCTCGCGCCGAGAGCCAGCGGATCAAACGGACACCAACGGTGTCCTCGGCCCGACCGACCTCCGGACGTGCCGCGAGCAGGTTCGTTGGGGCGACACCGGGATGAGAGATGTTGCTGGTGATTCCCCATCCCGCGGTCGAGCTGCGGCGGCTGAGTTCGAGCCCGAACAGCCCGAACGCAATCTTGGACTGCCGGTAGGCGGCCATGCCGTCGTACTTGCGCTCCCAGTTCAGGTCGTCCCAGTTGATCGTGCCGCTGCGTGCGGCGATGCTCGTCTGCGAGGTCACCCGTGCGCGGCCGGCCTTGAGGAGCGGCAGCAGGTGGCCGGTGAGCGCGAAGTGGCCAAGGTGGTTGGTGCCGAACTGAAGCTCGAATCCGTCGGCGGTGGTCTGCCGGTCGGGCGGTGTCATGACGCCAGCGTTGTTGATGAGGAAGTGGATCGGGGCTCCGTCGGCGCGCAGCTTGTCGCCGAGCGCTGCCACCGACGCCAGCGAAGACAACTCCAACGACTCCAGTGCCAGCTTTGCGTGCGGGTGCTGGTCACGGATCTTGGTGACCGCCGCCTCACCCTTGCGCGGGTTGCGGACCGGCATGATCACCTCGGCGCCCGCACCGGCGAGCACGGTTGCGATGCCGAGTCCGACGCCGTCACTCGCACCGGTGACCACCGCTCGCTTTCCGAAGAGGTCGGGAATGGTTATGTCGTATTCGCTGCGTGCCATGGCAACAAGCCTGCCGGGGAGTCAGAGATATATCCACGGTCTGACAGTCCGTGGGTAACCGATCCGGCTGAGGCGAAGATGTACACATGATCGATCGCGCAGGACTGGCGGAGTTCCTCTTCCATCGCCGGGAGGCCCTACAGCCGGAGGATGTTGGACTCCCACGTGGGCAGCGACGTCGGACGAAAGGGCTGCGACGGGAGGAGGTCGCCGTGCTGTGCCATATGTCGACCGACTACTACTCGCGACTGGAACGTGAGCGTGGCCCACAGCCTTCCGAGCAGATGATCGCCTCGATCGCTCAGGGGTTGCACCTCTCTCGCGACGAGCGCGACCACCTCTTCCGCCTTGCCGGGCACCAGCCGCAGGCCCGGGGCGCAGGCACCGATCACATCAGCCCCGGGATGCTGCGAATCTTCGACAGGCTCACCGACACCCCGGCGGAGATCGTCACCGAGCTCGGGGAGACGCTGAGGCAGACTCCGCTCGGCGTTGCGCTCGTTGGCGACCTGAGCCGGCACACGGGCGCGGCGCGCAGCATCGGGTACCGGTGGTTCACCGATCCGGAAGCGCGCGGTATCCATCCGTCCGAGGATCACCAGTTCTACTCGCGGATGTACGTTTCGGGGCTTCGGGGAATACTCACCCTCCGCGGGCCCGGGTCCAAGGCCGCTCGACTGGCGGAGTTGCTCACCGCCCAGAGTGAGGAGTTTCGCGACCTTTGGAAGGAACACGAGGTCGGTGTCAGACCGCGAGAGGTAAAGCGCTACCAGCATTCCGAGGTGGGGCTCATGGAGCTCAACTGCCAGGTCCTGCTGGACCCCGACGAGTCCCAGGCGCTCTTGGTCTACACAGCGGTGCCAGGCAGCGAAAGCTACCAAAAGCTGCAGCTGCTGTCGGTGATTGGCGCGCCATCGTCGGCGTGAGTGTTCAATGCCCGTGTGCGGGTGCGGCTTGCAACTCCGGGGCGGCTGCGGCGAGCAGTGCGGTCCGGTCGCCGCTGAGCGGGGGATAGATGCGTTCACCGTTGATCAGTCGCTTGGTCGCCTTGGCCGCTGCGCCGCTGCTGACGACTCGTCGGTCCCAGCCCTCCGTGTACACCCCGCCGGCCGGTCCGAGGTCGAGAACCGTGACATACCAGGGGATTCGCAGCGACAACATTGGGGCACCCAGCAAGTCGCTGATCACGTTGTGGCCTGCATAGCGGCCCATCGGCCGACTGTGCTGACACGACATCACGGATGTGTGTTCGTCGTCCACCTCCAGCGCCGCCACGTCGCCTGCGGCGAACACACCGGCAACGCCCTCAACTCTCAGATGGTCGTCAACGGGCAGCCGACCCAACTTGTCGCACGGCACGCCGAACTGCGTCGTCAACGGGTTCGCCCGCATTCCGGCGCACCACACGACTGTTGCCGCCGGCACCACCTCCCCAGACGACAGCGTTACGCTTCGCTCGTCAACGGCAGTCACGCCCACCCCGGTGATGGTTTCAACCGCGTTGTCGACCAACGCCTTCGCGATGAACGGACGAGCAGATTCACCCATGTCGGACCCGACGTGCGAGTTGTGGTCGACGAGGATCACCCGCGGTGAGACTCCGGCCCCTAGTGCGTCCGAAAGGATCTTGGGTAGCTCACTGGCGAGTTCGATTCCGGTGAGGCCGGCGCCGACGACGACCGCCGTCGCGGTTGCGGGATCCGCCGCGTGTTCGGCCAGCTGGTGGATGTGCGCCTGAAGCTTCATCGCGCCGTCGTAGGTGTCGACGTCGTAACCGAACTCGGTAAGCCTGGGGAGGTTCGGCTTGACCACCCTGCTGCCCAACGCAAGTACGAGGCGGTCGTAGCCCAGCGTTGCACCGTCGGCTGTGCTCACCGTCGCAGCCACGGCGTCGATTCCGGTCACGTCAGCGGTGATATGGCTGACACCGGCCGGATCCAGTAGGTCCTGCAACGGGATTCGGCACGCGCTCAGATCGGCCTCGTAGTTTCGGACCCGAATATCGTGGAATGGCTGCGAACTGACGACGGTGACGTCGACTGCGCCTTGCGCAGCCCCGAGCTCGTCTAGGCGACGGGCGGCGCCGAGCGCGGCCCAAAGCCCGGCGAAGCCAGACCCGAGCACAAGAACACGTTTGGTGGGCGGCATCCCCCTATCGTCGCTCCCCGTCGATTCACAAACAAGAGTGGGCACCAGGGCCGTCGGTACGCCGTGCAATCGGCTCAGAGTTTGAGTACAGCCCCGCCTAGAGATCGAAGACGCCGCTGTCGGCGATGGTTTCGACGAAGCCGTTTCCAAATATCGTTGCAGGAGTGTGGAATCCGGCTCTGAACTCACCGCCGAGCACACGGCGCGCGGCCTCCGTCGCCGCCATGGGGGTGAACGTATAGCCGTTGACGGTGTCGAGCACAGAGTGCACCACCCGTCCGTCGGCGCCGGTGACCTCCACGGCGGCGTGGTATCGGTTGGCATCCCGCTGTTCGTCGGTGGGTCCAGCAGGCAGGGCGTCGAGATCGCCTTCGGGAAACCCGCCTCCCGAGACGTGCACGAACGTCTCGATGTCAGGGACTCCGGTAGAGCGCCAGATCGTCACCAGATCGGGCAGCGTCACCGGGGAGCAGGTCGTCGGCCCGGTGCCGAAGTCGAACTCTCGGACCTCGCCGGGATCGCGACTCACCAGGTGGCCATCAGCCATCATGAGGCACTCCGTGGTCAAGTTCTCGGCGGCGCTGATGGCCGACCCGCGCGACATCGAACCGGTGACATGCAGTGCGATCCGGATGCGCTTCGGATGTGAAACGCGCTCTACGGCATGGCCCGCCAGGCATCCGAGCATGGCGACGCTGCCGCCGCTGCCGGGCAGCAGCATTACCTCCGCTGCCCGTGCTTGGTCGTCGAGCGTTTCGGCCAGCCGATAGCCGTCGAGTTCGGCGGCGACGTCGAGATAGTGACTGCCGGACCGGATCGCGGCCGTCATGAGCGGGTGCGCCGTCTTCTGATACGGGCCTGCGCAGTTGAGTAGGACGGAGACATCGGACATCGACTCGTCGACGACGGAGGGGTCGTCGAGGCCGAATGCCCGATGGTCGACGCCGAGTTCGTCGGCGAGGGCCGCAAGACGCGAGCCGTCGCGCCCGGCCAGGATCGGTTTGAGTCCGGCCGCCGCGGCGTGTTCGGCGGCCATCCGGCCGGTGTAGCCGGTCGCGCCGTAGATCATCAGGGCAGTCATGTTCAGTGTTGCCAACTCTTGTAAGTGAATTCGAGGCTGTAACCGTCCGGGTCCAGCACACTGGCCGCGTAGTAGCGGGGGTCGTAGTACTCCCGCGTCGACGGTGGGCCGTTGTCGGTGGCGCCGGCGGCGATCGCGGCGGCGTAGGCGGCATCGACTTCAGCCGCACTGTTCGCGACGAAGCCGACGTGGGCGGCTCGGCTGTCGGCGTCCCCGGCCCGGAGCCAGAAGAAGATGCGGCCGTCCGCCCCGAAACCCTTCAGATCGGGATGCCCTGGCGGACCGTCCTTTCCGTCGTAGTCGACGCGGGTCGTGATGCCGAGTGGCGCGAGCGCTGCGGAGTAGAAGGAGATGGAGCGCTCGATGTCGCTCACCGAGATGAATACGTGGTCGAGCATGTGATGACCTTCCTTTGTTGTGTCATGTCGAGGGTCCGGGCCATTAGATGGCGAAACCTCCTGCGACTTCGATGGATTGGGCGTTGATCCAACGGCTGTCGTCGGACAGCAGACTGACGATGGCGGTGGCGACGTCCTCGGGCTCGCCGACGCGGCCGAGCGCCGTCTGCGCGGAAAGCAGGGTCTCGAACTCGTCGTTGAGTCCGCCGCCTAGCTCGGTGCGGATCGGGCCGGGGGAGACTGCGTTGACCCGGATGCGGCGGTCGCCGAATTCCTGTGCCATGTAGCGGGTGAGCACTTCGAGCCCGCCCTTGAAGCTGGCGTACGGCGCCACCCCGGCGGTGGTCACCCGGGTCGTTGCGCTGGTGAGGTTGACGATCTGACCGCCGTCTGCGAGCAACGGCAGCAGTGCCTGCGTAAGGAAGAACGGCCCCTTCAGATGCACGTTGAACAGGCCGTCGAACTCGGCCTCGGTGACGGCCGTGATGGGGCTGAACAGGCCGTAGCCCGCGTTGTTGACCAGGTAGTCGAAGTCGGCGCGGTCCCACGTCGTCCGCAGTGCCGTCGCGACGGCGTCACCGAAAGCCGGGAACGACGAGCTGTCCGCAACGTCCAGCTTCAACGCGGCCGCTCGGCAGCCGCCTGCAACGATCTTGTCGACGACGTCGTGGGCGGATTCGGGATTGCTGTTGTACGTGAGGATCACGCCCATTCCACGTTGGGCGCACGCCAATGCGGTGGCGGCGCCGATGCCGCGGCTGCCTCCGGTGATGATCACGATGCTCATGTATGTCTGCCTTCCAGGTGTGGTGACTACGAGTCAACGCGGACGACCACGGGCGGGGAAGGGCGAGCGATCCTAGGAGTGCTACACCCACTCTTGGTGGCGGGATGCAGACAGTGTCCCCAGTAGTACCAAGGCGTCGGCGCTGGCCGACCCTGGCGCAGCGGTGGCCACGGTGAGCTGTTGGCCGGGGGCACTGCGGACGTCGAAGACCTGGTGGGTCAGCTGCAGCAACCCGACGTCGGGATGGCGGATCGTCGTCCGTGTTGCGGTGAGGCCTTGCACGGTTTGGTCGTCCCACAACTCACGGAATGCGTCGCTGTCCCGGTAGAGCCGCGCGACGAGTTCGGTGACTTCCTGGTGCGCAGGCACGAAGCCCTCGGCCAGGCGCAGCGCGCTGACCGTCGCCTTGGACACCTCGGCCCAGTTCACGTAGAACTCCCGTGCATACGGGTCAAGGAAGATCGCTGCCATGACGTTCTCCTCCTTGCGCTGCAAGGGAGCGCTGAAGGCCACGGCGGCGGGATTGGCGACGAGGATGCGAAGCGCGGGGTTGGTGACGTAGGCGACCGCATGCGGGAATGCGGCCATCGTCTGGAGCAGTTCAGGGCTGACCGTCTCGTTGGGCTCGCCGGTTCGCATCGAGGTGGGCGAGAGCTTTGCGAGGCGAAACGCGTGCGCCCTGGCGTCCGGGGTGAGTCGTAGCGCGTGGCATATCGCGTCGACGACCTGCGCGGAGGGGGTGCGCTCACGGCCCTGTTCCAGGCGGGCGTAGTAGTCGGCGCTGACCCCCGAGAGGACGGCGACCTCCTCACGCCGCAGACCCGCGACGCGCCTGCCCGATACGGCGGGCAGACCTGCCTCCTGCGGCGTCACCCGCGCACGCTGAGCTCTGAGGAAGCCGCCCAGTTCGTTGGTGGGCGGGCGCCGTGAGTCAGTGGGCATCAGCGAGCTCCCGGTCGGCCTCGGCCAGTGTGTCGCGCAGGATGTCTGCGATCGTCGTGTCCGCCAATGATCCGCACAGTGCGCTGGTGGCGCGCCCGTAGGCCCGGATCAACACGGGTTGAATCCCGTATCCCACATGACATTCGTGGTCCGGCGGCGAGGCGTGCATGGCGAACACGCTGCCGCCGACCGCGCGATAGACGTCGTGCAGGGTGATGTCGGAGGCCGCCCGGGAAAGGGCCCAGCCGCTGCTGCGCCGTGATTCGACGAGCCCGGCTTCCCGCAGCTCGCCGAGGCATCGGCGGATGACCACCGGGTTGGTGTTGACGCTGGTCGCGATTCGCTGCGAGGTGCCGATCGCGTCGTCGGTGCCACGACGGTCGAAGGCGATCCACGTCAGCACGTGAACGGCCAAGGTCATCCTGCTGTTCGCGCTCATTGCGTTGACTGTAACCGGGTTTGTTACACGTGTCATCCGGGAGCTGAAACCTGCCCGCGCCCACAGCATCCGCCGTTCCTGGGTGCGGCACTCCTAGGAAGGTCCGCCCTTCTGCAACCGACTTCAGCCACGTTGACTCGTCTTCGACAACGCGCCAAGGGAGGTCATCGTGAAGCTAGGTCTATTCGCCGTCAACGTTGGTGACGGAGCAACCCCGCAGGGAGCCCGCAGTACCGCGGTACTGGCAGAGCAGCTAGGAGTGGAGTCGCTGTGGACGATCGATCACGCCGCGGTGCCCTCCGGATACGAGACCGAGTACCCCTACGACGAGTCCGGAAAGATGATGGGCGGCGCCGAGGAATTCGACATCGCCGACCCGCTGACGTGGCTGTCGTTCGCCGCTGCGGTCACCGATCGGATCAAGCTTGCAACGGGAATAATCGTGCTCCCGCAACGCAATCCAGTAGTGCTTGCCAAGCAGGTCGCATCCCTGGACGTGCTCAGTGGCGGCAGAGTCGTGCTAGGTGTCGGGGTGGGCTGGCTCGCCGAGGAGTTCGCTGTCGTGGGTGTGCCGTTCGCCGACCGCGGTCGCCGGCACGACGACTACGTCGAGGCGATGCGGGCGCTGTGGCGCGATACCAAGGCCACCGTGCACAACACCCACGTCCAATTCGATGACGCGATCAGCCTGCCGCACCCGATCCACCGGAGCGTGCCGATCGTGATCGGCGGCCGTTCGGCACGTTCGGCACGCCGTGCTGCGGAAATCGGTGACGGTTACTTCCCCAGCATCACCGACGCGGAGCAACTGCCACCGCTGATGGAACTCCTCGCCGTGGAAATGGAACGCGTGCAACGTGATCCAAGTGAGATCGAGGTGACGGTGCCCTATCCAGGCAACGTCGGCGAACTGATAGCAGCCGCACGAGGTGGCACGGCGATCGATCACGTCACCGGCGTCTTCGAACGATTCGCCCAGGCCGGAGTGTCGCGGACACTGCTCTCTGGTCTGTCCGAGGACACGCTACGTCCGCTTCTGGAGCGTCTCGGAGCGCGGATCGACCTCACGCCAACTCACCCGTAGCAGACTTATCTATAGGAGTCACAATGAAATTCGGTGTCGCAACCTTTCTCACGGACCAAGGAATCGGTCCCGCTCCACTGGCCAAGGCACTCGAAGAACGAGGGTTCGACTCGCTCTTCGTCACCGAGCACACCCACGTTCCCGCCTCACGACGCAGCCCTTTTCCCGGCGGCGGTGAGCTGCCCGAGAAGTACTACCGAATGATGGATCCGTTCCTGGCGTTGACGGCTGCGGCAACGGTGACGAGCACCCTGCTGCTGGGTACCGGCGTGGCGTTGGTGGCCCAACGCGACCCCGTCATCACCGCCAAGGAGGTCGCCACCCTCGATCTGCTCTCGAACGGGCGGTTCCTCTTCGGTATCGGCATCGGCTGGAACCGCGAGGAGATGGAAAGCCATGGCACCGATCCGAAGACGCGGGGCAGGCTCGCCGACGAGCGCGTCGAGGCGATGCAGGCGATATGGACCCGCGAGATCGCCGAGTACCACGGTGAATTCGTCGACCTCGAGCCGCTGTACGCCTGGCCCAAACCGGTGCACCGCCCGCACCCACCGCTTTACTTCGGCGGCGGACCCGCAGCGTTCCCGCGGATCAAGAAATTCGGTGCCGGTTGGTACGCCGTCAGCCCCAGCAGTGACGAACTCACCGTGGCAATGGCGGAACTTCGCGCGGTGACTGGATGCGACACTCCGGTGACCGCCGCCCACGTCGGCCCGGTGACCGAGACTGCGCTACGCGGCTACGCCGACAGCGGCGCCGAACGCGTCGTGTTCGACCTGGAGACACTGCCTGAGCGGGAGACGCTCGCGAAGCTCGACGAGTACGTGGACGTCGCACGTTCGCTCGGCTGGCCAACGCCGCCGCCGCGCGACTCCGGCCGACCGCAGCACCGCATCTGGAATCAGATCGCCCCAACCCCGTTGGCGGAGTTCGGCGATCGGATCACGATCAAGGCGCTGACCGCCGACGTCGCCCAGGTGCTCCGGGTGGAGATCGCGGCGGGCACCGCCATCCCGAATCCCGCGGATCTCACCGAGCAGGAAGTCCACCCGATGGAGCAGATCGACGTCATCCTGACCGGGCGCATGAAATACGTGGTCGATGGCAAGGCGCTCGAGGTGGGGCCGGGCGAGGCGCTCGGGATCCCGGGCTGGGTGCCTCATTCCGCCGTGGCGCTCGAAGACACCACCATGATCGAGGTCTTCTCGCCCATCCCGGACTTTCCCACCAACGAAACGCGCACACCGTAACGGACGTGTGAATCCCGTTGACGCTTAGCCGGATCGGAGGAAAGACTCACTGTGATCGCCGCGCGCCAGACCCACGGGATGCTCCGATACGAACGGCGCGCCGAAGAGCCCTTGCGACCAGTCGGCCGCTGCACCGAGGTCGTTCTGCCAGTCGCAGAGCAATTTTCGATGCGAGACGCGCCACTCGCCGGCGCGCCTTTCAAGGCGGTCGAGGTAGCGCCCGCACAACACGATGTCGCGATCGTGGTCGTCGACTCGCACGCGGTGATAGGCCGTGACGTGTGTCTCGGCGAGTGCGGTATCGCCAACGAGTTCGATGAGGCTTTGCCCAAGGGTGTGCAACGTCAGGGCAATGGCGGGATCGCCCGGCACGATCCAGTCGACGAGTTCATCGACCGAGCAGACGGCCACGCCTTCGTCGTCGCTGGCATCTGGCCAGTAGCAAGCGCGGATCAGCTCTGCATCTCGTCGGTCGACGCCGCGGCTCAGCCGGGCGAGGCGGTCGCGAATCTTCTCGCGGTCGATGATGTCGGTCAGTTCACCTCGCACGTCGTACCTCGCGTCTGTTGGTGAGCGGCCGTTGGTAGGACGGGTCGGACCTGTCGCGGGATGGGGTGCCGTTGAGGTGGATGTCGGGCACGTCGGCAAAGGGGATGTCCATGGTGGGCACGAGGCCAGACCATTCGATGACGTTGTTTCGCAGCACGATCTTCCAGGCGCCGTCACGTCGCTCGAATCGGTCGAGGTAGCGTCCGCCCGCGATCCAATTGGTCGCGTCCCGGTTGCGCGCGACGAACAGGTAGTAGGTCTCGGTGTGGGCGATGTCGCCGTCGAAATCGCAGGTGTGGTTCAGCAGGTTGTGGTGGGTCGCGGTCTGTCCTTCTTCGTGCATGGCCGTGGACCACTCGTAGAGGTCCACCGGGCCTCCTACGAAATCGCCTGCGGCGATGACGGCGTCGGCGTGAAAGGCGCTCAGTACCAGTTCGCGGTCGAAGCGGTCGGTTCCGCGGCTGAACCGGGTGAGGCAGTCCAAGATGTCCTGTCGGTCGAGCAGTTGTTCGAGTCGTGCGGTGTCGGTCAACGTGCCTCCTCTTGGCGGCTAAACGGGTCCATACAGCGGCGAGCCGCGCTGAGCGCGCAATGATGGAGGCACCGTGCCGTCGACGTCGGTGACGCCGTAGTCGAGTGCGAGTTCGGCGGCGATGTACGTTCCACCCGTGCGCGCCATGACATTCGGGTCGGCCGCGAGTGCGGCGATCACCCGGCCGGGAAATTCGGCCGATGAACCGACGAGCGGGTCGGTGACGGTCTGCGACGACATCTGCGGGTTCTCCTGGAGCGCGAGTCCTGCACGCTCGGTGAAGGTCAAGCCCATCCACAACGACAGTGACGCCACGCCGTGCGGTTTGAGCTCGATGGCCATGTCCCTGGCCATCCGGTCGACCGCAGCCTTGCAGGTGCCGAAGACGACACCGTAGGTGTAAGTCACCCCGACATAGCCCGACGTTGCCACGATCAGCCCGGCGCGCTGCGGGACCATGATCCGCGCGGCATGCCAGGCGGCGACGTAATTCGAGCGCACCCCGACGTCGACCATCTGCCAGTACGAAAGCGGTTTGGCCCAAAACGGATCGGGTTCGACGAGCGTGTCGGGCAACGCAAAGGCATTGTTGACCAGAAGGTCGAGCCGACCCTGCTCGTCCATCACGCGTTCGAAGAGCGCCGCGACTTGTTCGTCGACTCCATGGTCGACCGCAACGGCAATTCCCTTGCCGCCGCGTCGGTCAACCTCGGCGGCCGTCTCGCCAAGCGTCCCGGGCAGCGGATGGGTGCCCGGCGCCGTGGTCCGCGCGGTGACGTAGACACACGCACCGTGGTCGGCCAGGGCGAGCGCGATGCCCTTCCCGATTCCGCGGCTTGCGCCGGTCACGACGGCGACCTTGCCGGATAGTGCACCCAACGTTGCTCCTCACCAAGACCGTTCCTACATTGGCTCGCGCTCAGTGTGCCGGGTGCAGGCTGACCGGCACGCCGGAATAGCGCACCATGCCGGTCACGAGGTCGATGTCGTCCTTGTTCGTCAGCGCGTTGACGTTCGCCTCGACGTGGCCGTGGGGGACCGATACCGCGCCGCGGCGGATGCCAGGGTCCAGTTTCGCAATGCCGGTCAACTCTCCGTGCGCACTGCGAACGGTTACCGACGCGCCGTCGACGACACCCGCCGCCGCGCCGTCGTCGGGATTGATGAGCACGTCGGCGGGATCGCCGAGGAAGTCGAACTGGGCGTTGAGCCGCCGCATCTGCCTGCGTGGGGTCAGTACGAGCGGGGCGGGCGCTCGCAGCGCGGCCAACTGGTCGACCAAGAGCCGTGGGGCCAGTCGCCACCCACCCAATCGTTCGATGTGCCGCTCCACCCATGGGGCGGGCAACTGGTGGCCCGCATCTACCCACCCGGTTTCCGTCAACTCATCGAATGAGCAACGTGCGGCGGCGATTACGCCGGCAAGTATCGTGTCGTCGGGCTGCGCGGGGTCGGCGACGTCGTGCCCTAGCCGTCGGCCGAGCTCGGCGAGGAACCACCACATCGAGCGCCGGTCGCCGACCGGAGCGACGACCGCAGGCGTGTGTTGCGCCGAGACCCGCGAGCTCAGTGCGTCCCAAATCGTGACGTCCGACCGTTCGAGTTGATCCTTGGTCGGCAGCACGTGAGTCGACAACGCAGCAGTTTCGTTGGCGATGATCTCGGTGGTGGCCAGTACCTCGAGCTTGCGCAGCGCCGGTTCCAGGGCGGTGGTGTCCGGGAACGACGTCATCAGGCTTCCGCCGAGATTGAGCACGGCGCGGATGTTGCCTGCCTCGATCTCGTCCACGAGCGTGGCGCATGGCCATTCGGCCATGAACGACTGAGTACCGGGGCGGCTACGCGGGCCAGGACCGAACGAGCCCTCCGGCGGTGAGCAGGGAAGTTCGAATCCCTCGAGATGATAGGCGAATCCAGGATGAAACCAGGTGCCGCCGGGCCGGTTCATCGATCCGGTGAGGATCATCAAGACCCATGCCAGCCACTGCGTGACGTTGGCCTTGTCGGCCGTCATGGTCACGCCGGTGCCGGTCTCGATCGCCACCCGCTCGGCGGCTCGCACCGCGTCGCGGAGTCGCACCAACTCGTCCGGTGCGACGTCGGCCAGCGTCGCAGTGTGTTCGAGTGTGAACGGCTCGACTGCGGTCGCTAGTAGCGCTGCGTCTTGCACGGGTACGTCGGGATCGACCCCATCGCAGAGGATTTCGCGCACCAGGTATGCCAGTACAGCGTGGTCGGTGCCGGGTCGTGGGGCGAGGTGGCCGGTCGCCAATCGAGCGGTCTCGGTGCGGCGTGGATCGATGACCCACACCTGACCACGCTTGGCGATCGCACGCACGGTACCGGTGGGATTCGGCACGGCGATCGCGTGACCGTGCGAGATCACTGGGTTGGTGCCCACGAAGATCATGAAGTCGACGCCGTCGTAGTCGGGTCGGCCGGACAACCCCACGAATCCGCCGACCAGATCGGAGATCAACGGTTTGGCTGTGCCGTCGATGGTCATCGGACTGAACTTGGCCGGTGTACCGATGGCGGCGTGCAGTGCTTCAGCTACCCGGGTGCCGGTGGCGTCCATACCGACACCCGTGCCGAAGAAGATGCCGACCGATTCCGGCCCATGACGGTCGATGATGGACCGGATGCGCGCGCCGAGATCGTCTAGACAGCGCTCCCACGACGTGTCCAGCAACTCGCCGTCGATGCGCATCTGCGGCCGCTCGATACGGTCGGGATGATGGTGCATCAGTGGGAGCGCGCGGCCCTTCGGGCACGTATAGCCCTGCGAGAGTGGATGTTCGCGGTCGCCGCGCACCCGGGTCACCGTGTCGCCATCGACGTCCACGAGGATTCCGCACACCGAGGTGCACACCCGGCAGAAGCTTCGGACCGTCCGCATGCCCTCGGCGGCCATGGCTCCTCCTCACGACCCGATGGGCGGTGACCGGGTTGATCCCCGAATGCGAATGTAGTCAGTGCCAACAATGCTGTCAACGACAACATTCTTGGTATCGTCTGACCATGGCCGATCGTCGCTACCACCACGGCGACCTTCGGGCCGCCCTGCTCGCGCAGGCCGAGGCGACGCTGCGGCTGTCGGGCGTCGACGGGTTGTCGTTGCGTGAGCTTGCCCGCGAGGTCGGAGTCAGCCACGGCGCCCCGCGGCGTCACTTCGACGACAAAGCCGCGCTACTGGAAGCGCTAGTGGCGGAGGGCTTTCGCCGCCTGGGATCCGAGCTGGAATTGGCTGCCGAAGCCGACGGCCGCGCATTCGACGTCGTGCTGAAAGACGTTGCGATCGCCTACGTCCGGTTCGCCGCTGACAACCCAGCGTTGGTGGACCTGATGTCCGGGAGCCGGTATCTCGCCGACGCTTCCGACGCGCTCGCGCGAGCACGGGAACTGAGTTTCGCTCCAGTCCGAAGCCTGGTCGCGTCGGCTCAGTCGACCGGGGACCTCGCACCAGGTGACGTCCGCCGGATCGGCACGCTGATGTTTGCGACACTGCACGGTCTGGCGACTATGGCCAACAACAAGATGATCGATCCGCTCGATGACCAATTGATCTCGGACGCGGTCGATTCGTTGTTGACCGGCCTCGCGCCCGCAATGGTGCGCACCCGCTGATCAGCGTGTGTGGCACGGTGCCGATCCCCACTTCGAGTAGTGCTAGCCCAGCGCAATGGTGATGTCGCCGCCGCCGGGATTGGCGTCGGCCACCAGCGCCCACGGTGCGCGGTAGACGCGTCCCGGTGCGGCGGGCCAAGGGGTGCGTTTCTCGCCGATCGTGCGTCCGTCCTGGATGGCGCGCACCTTCGGCGTCCGGTGGTATTCGTCGGTCCAGAGCAGCAGGTCGCCGCGGGGTGCGACGGCCCCGTCCGGGGTGACGAGTTGTGGTGCCACCCAGCGAAACGGCGACGCGGCACGTACCCGGATTCCTTGCGGTGCATCGGTATTGGCCCGAAGCCAGGCGGCGATCTTGGGCGCGGCATGCCGTCCGTCCAGGGCCGCCCCGTCGGCAGTGTCGACCGGATGAAGCAGGTTCCCGACAGCGAATACGCCGGGCTTGCTGGTTTGCAAACTGGCATCGACGACCGGACCACGGGTGCCGGGGTCGATCTCGACGCCGCCGGAGCGGGCGAGTTCGTGGTCGGGAATCCAATCGCCGGTGGTGATCACGGTGTCGCATTCGAGCGTGGAACGCGCTGCGGTGTCAATGTTTTCGACCGTAACCGATTGGACACGGCGTTTACCGTTGATGCTGACGACCCGGGTCCGGGTCAGCACCGGCCCATTGAGCAGGAAGCGGCCCGGGATCCGGAAGGCGGCGTACGCCTCGGACCGAGGGTAGCCGCTCGTCATGGCGACGGTGGCGCAGCCGGCTTCGCGCAAGGTCAGGACGGCCGACCAGCTGACGAGTTCGGCGCCGATGACGACGGCCCGGGTGCCGACGTGAGCGTGGTTGAGGTGGACGAGGTTCTGCAGTTGACCCGTGGTGTACACCCCATCGGGACGGTCACCGGGAATCAACCGCGCCGGTCGCGGTCGCTCTCGCGCACCGGTCGCCAGAACGACGGCATCGGCTTCCACGATGCGCCGTCCGCGCGGCGAGGTCACCTGTAGTCGCCGCTCGCCGGCCCATCCGGTCACCATGGCTTCGGTTTCCAGGTGCGCTCCGGCGTCACGGGCGGTATCGGTCAGTCGGCGCGCGTAGGCCGGTCCGCTGATGAACCGCTTCAGGTCGCGCATTCCGTAGCCGAGATGATCACTGTGGCGCGGGATCCCGCCGGTCTCGGCTTCGCGCTCGATGACCAGCACGGTACCGTCGACGAGCGGTGCAAGGTTGGCGGCCGCAGTCAGGCCCGACGGTCCGCCGCCGATGACCGCGACGGCGACATGCTGAACATTGTTGTCCTGCTGGGTCATCGGGCCACCACTGAGATCCCGGACTCCAGCACTGCCGCGGTGTGTGCGCCACAATAGAAACCTTGGCAGCGTCCGTTCATGACCCGGGTGCGGCGCCGTAGTCCGTCGAGGTCGGCAGGCGGGATGGGGGATTCGAAGGTGTCGCGGAGCTCGCCTGCGCTGACCCGTTCACAGAAGCAGACGATGCGCCCATACGCCGGGTCTTCGGCGATGCGCTCGGCGTCCTGGTAGGGCCGGGTGAAGGCTTCGCCGATGTTCGGCATCTTCGGTGGCGGGGGAAGTTCGGCGCGCGGGGTGAGGTCGAGCCCGGTATCGGCCAGCAAGCCCATCACGTGTTCTGCGACCGCCATTCCCGAGGTCAGCCCGGTCGAGCGGATGCCGCCGACCAGGACGTACTGCTGCGTGGTGTCGACGTCGATGAGGTAGTCGCCGTGATCGATCGCAGCGCGCAGCCCCGCGTAGGCGGCGGTGAGCTCTTCGTCGAACAGCGTCGGCATCAAGGCGCGGCCCTTGGTGAGGAGGAACTCGAAGCCGTCCTCGGATGTGCCTGTGGCGGTGCGATCTTCGAGGTCTTCGGAGGTGGGACCCACCATGACGTTGCCGTAGATGGTCGGGCTGACGAGCACGCCCTTGCCGCGCGAGGACGGCACGGCCAACACGATGCACGGCACCATCGGGCGGGCGAGCTTGTCGAAGACGAACAGTTCCCCGCGTCGGGGAGTGACGGTGAAGCGGTGGTAGCCGAATTTGGCGTCGAGGTAGTCCGAACCCAGCCCGGCGGCGTTGACGATCCAGCGGCCGTGGATGTCACCCTTGCTGGTGACAAGGGTGGTGTATTCGGAGCGGTCGGTGCGGGGGATGACGTCGGTGACTTCGGCGCCACGGCGCAGCGTGACGCCGCGCCGCACGGCGTCGGTGGCCAGCGCAAGGTTCGTCGTCCACGTGCAGATGATGGCCTCGCCTGGCACCGTGAGCCCGGCGAGCGCACCGGCGCCGAGTTCGGGGACGCGACGGTAGACCTCGGCGGCATCGACGAGCTCGCAGGCGTGGTAGCCGTTGCGCTCAGCCTTGTCCTTGAGGGAGGGCAACGCCTCGACTTCCTCGTCGGTCCAGGCGACGAGAAGTGCACCCGTGCGTTCGACGGGGATGCCGGTCTGTTCGGCGTAGGCACCGAGCAGGTGATAGCCGCGCGCGACGAGTCGTGACTCCAGCGTGCCGGGCGTGGCATCAAAACCGGTGTGTAGCAACGCAGTGTTGGCCTTGCTGGTGCCGTCACCGACGTCGTCGCGGGCTTCGACGAGGGTGATGCTCAAGCCGGTGCCTGCCAAGTCCCGTGCGATCGCCGCGCCGACGATGCCTGCGCCGATCACGACGACATCGCTGACGTCGGGAGCGGTCGTGGTCATGGCTGGGTCTCCTTCTGGGCGAGCGCCGCGCTCGCCGCGTGCTTCCAGCGGCTCATGTAGTCGGCGGCGCGGTCGGCTGTCCATCGTGGTTCGTACGTGTGCTGCGGTGCCCATGTGCCAACCACCTTGGCGATGCCGGCGGCGGGGTCGAGTGCCAGCCGGGCGCAGGCGGCGGCGCCCAATGGGGTGGCGTGCGCCGAGGGGTAGATCTCGACGGGGATGCGGGCCAGGTCGGCTTGGGCCTGCATGAGCACGGCGGAGCGGGTCAGGCCGCCATCGACCCGCAGCCGGGTCAGGGGCTGGCCGAGGTCGTCGGCGACCAGGTCGGTTAGGGCCGCAACCTGGGCGGCGATGCCCTCCAATAGGGCGCGGACCAGGTGCCCGGGTCCGCTGCTGAGCGTCATCCCGGTGAAGGAGGCGGTGGCTTGCGCGTCCCACCAGGGTGCGGCCAGTCCTGCGAGTGCGGGGACGCACAGCACGCCGGAGTCACCGGCGGATTCTGCGACCGTGTCGAGTTGGTCTGCGGCGGTGACTAATCCGAGGTCGATGGCCCAGCGCACCGCGGATGCGGCGGTGTACACCTGGCCGTCGACGCAATAGGAGGTGCGATCCCGCAGCCGCCAGGCCACCGAGGTGGTCAGCCCGGCATGCGAGCGGCCGGGGCGCTCGCCGAGTTGGGCAAGCAGGAACGCGCCGGTGCCGAACGTGCACTTCGCCGAACCCGGCTCGAGGCAACTCTCGGCAAGGAGCGCGGCCTGCTGATCGACGATGAGCCCAGTGACCGGGATGGCAGGTGGGCCGAAGACGTCGGTCTCCCCGGCGACGTGGTCGCAGTCGACGAGGGCGGGTAACTCTTCGGATCCCAGGCCGAAGAGTTCAACGAGCTCGGAATCCCAAGTGGTGGAGTCCAAGTCGAGCAGCAGTGAGCGGCTCGCGGTCGAGTAATCGGTGACGAACGCCCCGCACAGCCGATGGATCAGCCAGGTGTCGGTGGTGGTGACCACGCCGTCGGCGGTCAGGTTCGCCCGAATCCACGCCATCTTCGGCGCGGAGAAGTACGGGTCCAGCACGAGTCCCGTCTTCGCAGCGACTGCTTCGGCGGAGCCGGCCAGGTTCGCGCAGATGGACTCGGCGCGGCGGTCCTGCCAGACGATGGCCTGCGTGAGTGGCCGTCCGGTGCGGCGATCCCACGCCAACACCGTCTCGCCCTGGTTGGCCAACGCGACCGCGGATACGGTGACCCCGGCATCGTCCAGCGCGCGACGTCCGGCGCCGACGACGGAGGCCCACAACGCTTCCGGGTCTTGTTCGACGCCTCCGCCGGGCAGGTAGTCCGGCCGCAGCGCGACCTCGGCGATCGAGACGACCTGCCCGGCTTCATCGACGACGATCGCCTTCGTACCCGAAGTGCCTTGGTCGATGGCGAGGACGTAGGTCATGGCCGGTGTGTGCCCGCTTCCTGGTCCAGTACCGCGTCGATCGAATGCTGGTCGGGCATTGCCAGTCCATGGCGTCCGCGGCGGACGAGCAGATAGCCGAGATAGCTCGCGCCGATCACGACCATCACGATGACATAGAGCCAGGCGTCCTTGAAGGACGCATCGCGGAACAGGGCGAGTTCGAACACCAGCCACACCACCGCGACGGCGAGGATCGGCTTCTCCCAGCCGCCAAGGTCGAACTTGCCGTTGACCGGCAGGTCGTTGCGCTTGAGCAGATACAGCACGACCGTGGCTGCGTAGATCACCGCAGGCAGCAGAGTCGCCGCGCCGAACAGGGTGAACAGCGCCGTCTCGGACTGCGAGAAGATGGCCAGGATCAACTGGGCGAGCACGACGAACAGCACAGTGGCCCGCAGCGGGGTGTGGAACCGGGGTGAGATCTGGCTCCATTGCTGCCAGCCGGGGAACCGCTCGTCGCGGGACATGGCCCAGGTCAAGCGAACTCCGGTCATCATGATCACCAGACCGCAGGCGAAGATTGCGATGACCACCATGAGCAGCAGCAGTGTGCTGACCACCGAGCCGAGGGTGTGCTTGATGACATCGGCGATCGGCGTGCCGGACTCGGCGAGCGCGACCGGGTCGCCTGCGGCCAGGGTGACGGCGATGAGGAACACGAAACCCAGTACACCGGAGGCGATTACGGCCTGGCACATCGCCCGGGGGACGACGCGCTCAGGATCGTTGGTCTCCTCGGCGAGGTTGGCCGCCGATTCGAACCCGACGATCGTGAAGGCGCCGAGCAGGAAGCCCAGCATCCACGGGCCTGCCGATGTCCAGTCTCCGAAACTCCAAAAGCCTTCGGCAGGAACGGCTCCCTTGCTGAAGAGGTTGCCAGCGTCCATGTCGCCACGGACCGCCGCGACGATGAGCAGAAGTACCGTCAGAGTGACCATCCCGATCAACTCCAGCGACACCGCGCCATTGTTGACTCGCTCGCTCCACTTGGTCGACAGCGCCAGCAGCACGGCTTGGGCCAACAGGACGAGGGCGGTGACACCCCAGGTGACGAAACTGGTCGCCTGGTAGTCGAGCAGGACTGGCAGCACCGTCGAGGCGATCGTGTAGTCCACCGCGACGACGACGATGGCCAGGAAGGTGAAGGAGATCCACCCGATGATCCAGCCGAGGATCGGGTTGGCCAGCCGCGACATCCACTGGTAGGCGTAGCCGGTTACCGGGATCCGCGAGGCCACGGTGCCGAGCACGAATGCGACCGCGAGTTGACCGACGACGGCGATCGGCCACGTCCAGATCCCGACCGGTCCGGAGGAATTCAGCACCGCGCCGTAGGTGGTGAAGATGCCGGTGGCGATCGAGACGAAGGCGAAGGCGACCGCGAACGAGGCGAACTTTCCGGTGTGGCGCTCCATCGACTGCTTGTATCCGAACTGCGCGAGTTCGGCGGCGTCACCCCCGGCTCGGGGGGCGGACTTCGGGTCGGACATTACTTGGCTCCTCCGGTTGGTATAGACCATGCGGTTGAGCCAAAGTATTGGTGTGATCCAGCGCACTGTCAAGCCGGGAAACGAACTGTTTACAACCACATGGCCTAGACCAGATGGTTCACAATTGCGCCGCGCCCGATTACGCTGGTCGCATGCCGTCCGCCAGCAGCAACAAACGTCGGCCGACGGCTCCCCGCTACATCGCCATCGCGGAGGCATTGCGCGACAGAATCCTCTCTGAGCAGCTGGGACCTCACACACTGCTGCCTTCCGAGCGTGAATTGGCCGAGCAACACGAGGTCAGCCGAATGACCGCCCGCCAAGCACTCACGCTGCTCGAGAGCGAGGGGGTGGTATACCGCAGACCGCCCCGCGGAACATTCGTCGCCGAGCCCAGGGTGCGCTTCCACATCGGCAGCTTCTCCGAGGAGGTCGCCCGCCTCGGCCACCGGCCCGCCGCCCAACTGCTGTGGGCGGATTGTCAGCAGCCGAGTCCGTCGGTGCGCCTCGCGCTGGAACTCGACGAGGATGCGGCCGTGAACGTCTTCCACCGGCTACGGACCGTCGACGGCGTTCCGTTCGCCCTCGAAACGACATACCTGCCTGCCGCACGGACACCCGGCATCCTCGACGACCCTCACGACGGATCGCTGTGGGCCCTGCTGCGAAACCGATACGGCATCGAGTTGGCGCAATCGAGCGCCGTGCTGGAGTCGATCGTGCTCGATGACGCGTCCAGTGCCCAACTCAGTCTGCGGCCCGGGTCGGCAGGCACCCTGCTCACCCGACGCACCCTTGACACGACGGGGCAGTGCATCGAATACGCCCGTGACGTCTACCGCGCGGACCGCACGGCGTTCGAAGTCTCCGAGACACTCACGCCCGCGACCGTTGCAGCGCCGACAACCCCGCACTGATCGGCGGCAACGCTTCGAAGTCCGACGGGCGGCAAACTCCAAAAGCACGTGGCGAACGCTACGTGTGTTCTACGCTGACCTCGATCAGGAGGTAGCCAATGAGGACTTTCTTTGCAGTTGCCCTCTTTGCGGGCATCGCGATCGGAACCGCACCGCCTTCCTCGGCAGATGAGCACGAGTACCTGCACGAGATCCAGCCGGAGCTCGCGTATCTGAGCAGCAACCAGCTGCTGACCGAGGGCTACAAGGTGTGCCGATTCCTCAGTCCGGGGAGAGAGTCGTCCGACGCGGTTCCCATGGTCATCAAGGACCTGGGCGTCTCGGTAGCTGCCGCGATGTACATCGTCCCGACCGCAATCGAGCAACTCGACTGCTGAGTGCCGGTCGTTCGCCAGAGCGGCTGTGGTACAGGCATTTTGAGGCTGACGCACGGCAGGCCGCACACGCGCGGAGGCTGTGGCCGTGCGCGAGTACTGTCAGGCCATGACTCGAGCACTGCAGGCCCTGGTGTGTGTTGCCGGTGGCGGTCCCGCCGGCCTGGTTCACGCACTGCTGCTGGCCCGGGCCGGGATTTCGGTCGTCGTCCTGGAGAAGCACAACGACTTTCTGCGTGACTTCCGTGGCGACACCGTGCATCCGACCACTCTGCGGATCATGGACGAACTCGGGCTCATCGACGAGTTCCTTGCACTACCGCACACCAGGATCGACAGGGTCGCCTTCGACACCGACGGCTCGCTTCGCACCTTCGGCAACTTCAGCGTGCTCAAACGGCTTGGTTTCAACCAGCCCTACATCGCGCTGATGCCGCAGTGGGACTTCCTCGACTTCATCGCCGAAAAGGCTTCGGCCTACCCCGAATTCACCTTGGTCCGCAATGCCGAGGTCACTGACCTTCTCTTCGACGGCGATCGAGTGGTCGGCGTGCGCACCCCGGAACTGGAGGTGCACGCTGAACTGGTGGTAGCCGCCGACGGGCGCAAGTCAGCGGTGCGGGCCGCCGCGGGCATGGAACTCGCCAGTGCGCACTCGCCGATAGACGTGCTGTGGTTCCGGCTGAAATGGCGCCCGGGCGACCCTCGGGAACTGTTCGGCGTGCTGCGCAAGGGCCTGTTCATGGCCATGATCTACCGCGGCGACTACTGGCAGGTCGCAAGCATTGTGCCCAAGGGGTCCCATCCCAGCGGCGGCTCGCTGGAGGCGTTCAAGGAGCGACTGGTTTCCGTGCAACCGCGATTGCGGGAACACGTGAACGACATAACCTCTTGGGCCGACACCAGCGAGCTCGACGTTCGAGTGGACCGGCTCAAGACGTGGTGGCGTGAGGGACTGCTGTGCATTGGAGATGCCGCACATGCTATGTCGCCGGTGGGTGGGGTCGGTATCAACCTCGCCGTTGCCGACGCGGTGGCCGCAGCTAACATCCTGTGCGCCCCGCTGAGGGAAGGCCGCTTGACCACCGCGGAGCTCGCGAAGGTGCAACGCCGGCGTGAACTGCCTACCCGATTCATCCAGGCCTTCCAGGTGTTCGCGCAGGACAGAGTCATCGCGCCCAACCTGACCGGTGACCTGTCCCCGATTCGCGTGCCAAAGATCGTGGGTCTTGGCCCGCTGCAGGCGATTCCGCCCCTCATCGTCGGACGGGGCTTCCGCCCCGAGCATGTGCGCACTCCGGACGTGCACACGTCGTAACCACTCGTGCCCCGCTAAGTGCGATCAGCGTGCTGGTGCGTCGGTGTCTGCGGCATGGCGAGCACGGCGATGGCCGTCGTCACGGCGACGACTAGTACCCCGATGAACACCGCAGCCGAGCCGGCCTGAATGGCCACCGGACCGATCGAATGGATGTCACCGGGACCAAAGATCGAGTTCGCGATCGCTCCGAAGATGGCGACGCCGACGGCACTACCCAATGACCGGGCGAACATGTTGTTGCCCGTGACGACGCCGCGTTCGCTCCAGTCGACGCTGGACTGGGCGGCGATCAACGTGGGCACCGCCAACAACCCCATGCCGCCACCGATCACCAAGCACGCCGCCGCCACGACGCCGACATTCGGCCGGTGTGCCATGGCCACCAACACCGCCGCGCCCGTGATCACCAGCGTGACGCCCACGACTGCAGTCCGCTTGAATCCCCATCGCAGATACAACTTTCCGGCCACGGCTGCCGTCGCGGGCCAACCGATCGTCAACGCGGCCAGCGCAAGACCCGCGACGACGGGTCGCACCCGCAGCGATCCTTCGAGGTACGTGGGCACGTAGGAGGTCAGCCCCATCAAGATGGCGCCAATGCCGAACGCGACGATCGTGGTCGCGCACAGCAGTCGGCGGGAGAAGACCCACAGCGGCAGTATCGGCTCGACGGCTCGGCGTTCCACCACGACGAAGGTCACCAACAGCACCGCGCCCAGCGCGAACGCGCTGATGCTCGGCACGGAGTGCCACGCCCAGGTCTGGCCCCCGCCGAGGACGGCAAGCACCAACGACGTCATCGCCAACGCCAGCAGCAGCGCGCCGAGCGCATCGACTGTGCGATGCCGCGGCGTGATCGCCTCGTGGAAGTGCCGGTGGAACATCCAGGCCGCGATCAGACATAGCGGGATGTTGATGAGGAACACGCCACGCCAGATCCCCAGCTGTGAGAAGACGCCGCCGAGCATGGGGCCGACGACCGAGGAGATGGCCCACACACTGGCCAGGTAGCCCTGCACCCTGGCACGCTCAGCCACCGTGTAGATGTCCCCGACGATCGTCATCGCCGTCGGCTGGACGGCCCCGGCACCCAGGCCCTGGATTGCCCGAAAGACGATCAACGCAAGCATGTTCCACGCTGCAGCGCAAAGGATGGAGCCAAGCAGGAACAGCGCGATCCCCAGCAGCATGATCGGCTTGCGGCCGAAGACGTCGGAGAGCTTCGCGTAGATCGGCGTCGTAACGGCCTGCCCCAGCAGGTATGCGGAGAACAACCAGGGGAACTGGTGGAAGCCACCGAATTCGCCGACGATCGACGGCACGGCGGTCGCCAGCACGGTCGAGTCGATGGCGACCAGTCCGGTACTCAGCATGACGGAGCCGAGCACCGGTCCGCGCTCGGAGCGGAATCCGACCGCGGTCATCGACGCCACAAACCATCCAATCCATACGTGGCGGTCAGTGCGCCGCCCAAGCGAACTTACGCCCCGCGGCTGGGGCGGCGTTGCGCGAGGTGACCCGCGCGCCGCAGGCCATCGAGCTAGCGAACACAGCTCAGTTTCTGCGCTGCAGTTCATGGCGGTCGCGATGGTGTCGCTGGCGATTCCGCTGTTCCGAGGGCTCGGCGAGTCTGGCGGATGTTTGCATTGGCAAAATTAACGCCCCGGGCAAACCGTGCACACGGGCGCTATACTAGCGATGAAATGTCTTTGACTGTTCAAGGTGTTGAACTGCGATAACACGATGATAATGTTTTCGTAGCAATGTTTGATGTAGACTTGGACCAGCATGTCCATGGTGGTCAGCACATTCGGCCCGCCGACGGAGCTCGAACAGGAGCGATGCATGACAGCAGGGGTGAAGCCGGTCCTCTCCGTCCTCTCGACGGCCGAGGAAATGCAGTCGGACGCTTGGCCTTTCGGCACCGTCGTTCAGGAGGTGCATACTGGCGACTGCTGCGATGTCTTTCACTTCTGCGACGTATATGCCCCGATGTGGGAGATCGCATTCCAGGGCGGTTGGGCACGTGTGGGCAATAAGTACGATCCCGAAGATCAGCCGCGACTGCCGGTGCAATTGCTCTTTATCCCGGACGGGTCGGACTAACCTCGCGGCCTTACTTGACGGCGGCGCGTCCGGCTTCCAACCGTGCCACCGGTAGCCGGAACGGAGAGCAGGACACGTAGTCCAGCCCGGTCTGGTGGAAGAAGTGGATGGACTCCGGGTCGCCGCCGTGCTCGCCGCAGACCCCGAGTTTCAGCCCGGGCTTGGTCTTGCGTCCTTCCTTCGCAGCGATCTTCACTAGCCGGCCGACACCGTCGGCGTCGATGGTCTCGAACGGGGACACGGTGAACACGCCCTTGTCCACATAGGCTGCGAATAGCGAGGATTCGACGTCGTCACGGGAGAACCCCCACGTGGTCTGGGTGAGATCGTTGGTGCCGAAGGAGAAGAAGTCCGCAGCGTCGGCTATTCGGTGTGCGGTCAGCGCGGCTCGCGGCAGCTCGATCATCGTCCCGATGGGGAATTTCAGCGTCACCCCGCGTTCGGCGGCCACCTCGGCCAGGATCTGTTCGGCTTCGTCGCGCACCAGGTGTAGCTCCATCACCGAACCCACCAGCGGGACCATGATCTCGACCCGTGGATTCCTGCCTGCTGCGAGCTGGTCGCAGGCGGCCTCGGCGATGGCCCGCACCTGCAGCGCGAACAGGCCTGGTGTCACCAGACCCAGACGCACGCCACGCAAGCCCAGCATGGGGTTCGACTCGTGCATGGCCTCGACGGCGGCCAGCAGCTTGCGATCCTTGTCGACCTGCTCGCCGGTATCCCCAGCGGCCCGGGCCAAAGCGACCTTGACTGCGAGTTCGGTGCGATCGGGCAGGAACTCGTGCAACGGCGGGTCCAGCAGCCGGATGTTCACCGGAAGGCCGTCCATTGCTTCGAGCAGCTGCGTGAAGTCCTTGCGCTGCAACGGCAACAAGGCCGCCAGCGCCTCATCGCGTGCATCGGTCGTGCCGGCCAGGATGACCCGCTCGATCAGCGTGCGTCGATCGCCGAGGAACATGTGCTCGGTCCGGCACAGTCCGATACCTTGTGCGCCAAGGCTTCTCGCCCGGACGGCGTCTTCGGCGGTGTCCGCGTTCGCGCGGATCTCCAGCCGACGGGAGTCGTCGGCGTGGGTCAGCAACCGGTCGACCGCCGTGACCAGAGCCGTCGTCTCGTCATCCGCGCCTTCCAGGGCAGTCGCCAGCCCGGACTGGATGTAGGTCTCCACCGGGGACGGCACAACGGGCATCGCCCCGAGGAAGATCTCGCCGGTCGACCCGTCGATGCTGATCGCATCGCCTTCGTTGATCAGTACCGTGCCGACCCGGGCGGTCCGGGCCACGGCATCGACGTCGAGCGCTTCGGCACCGCACACGCAGGTCTTGCCCATTCCGCGGGCGACGACGGCGGCATGCGAGGTCTTCCCGCCGCGGGCGGTCAGGATTCCGTCGGCGGCGATCATGCCCTCGAGGTCGTCGGGGTTGGTTTCCTTGCGCACCAACACAACCTGTTCGCCGCGATCGACCCAGGCCTTGGCGGTCGGCGAGTCGAACACCGCGCGACCAACGGCCGCACCCGGGGAGGCGGCCATCCCCTTGGTCAGCAGTTCTCGCCGGGCCGACCGGTCGAACTGCGGAAACATCAGGAGCGCCAGTTGCGAGCCCGAGACGCGGGACAGCGCTTCGTCCATCGTGATCAGGTTCTCGTCGACCAACTGCCCGGCGATCCGGAACGCTGCCGCGGCGGTGCGCTTCCCTACGCGGGTCTGCAGCATCCACAACTTGCCGCGCTCGATGGTGAACTCGATGTCGCACAGATCCCGATAGTGCGTCTCCAACCGCCGCATCACCTTGATGAGCTGCTTGTGCGACTGTGGGTCAAGGGCTTTCAGGTCGTCCAACGACAGTGTGTTTCTGATGCCTGCAACGACGTCCTCGCCCTGAGCATTGGACAGGTAGTCGCCGTACACGCCGGACCGGCCGGATGCCGGATCGCGGGTGAACGCGACGCCGGTGCCGCTGGACTCGCCGAGATTGCCGAACACCATGGTGCACACGTTGACGGCGGTGCCCAGATGTTGTGGGATCCGCTCGCGGCGCCGATACAGCCGCGCACGGTCGGTGTTCCAGGAGTTGAAGACGGCGTTGATGGCCATGTCCAGTTGCTCGCGGGGATGCTGCGGGAACTCATGACCGGAATGCTCGTGCACCGCTTCCTTGAAGACGGCGACAAGTCCCTTGAGCTCGTCGACGTCGAGCTCGACGTCGCTGGAAACCCCCTTGGTCGACTTGGCCTTGTCCAGTGCGTCGGAGAAGACCTCACCGGGCATCTCGAGCACGGTCTTACCGAACATCTGCAGCAGCCGCCGATAGGAATCCCAGGCGAAGCGCTCATCCCCGGATTCCTCGGCGAGCCCCTTCACGCTGGCATCGTTGAGCCCGACGTTCAGCACCGTCTCCATCATCCCCGGCATCGAAAACGCCGCGCCGGAGCGAACACTGACGAGCAGCGGATCGTGACGATCGCCGAGCCGCCTGCCGACTCCGTCCTCCAGCCCCCGCAGCGCCATGGTCACCTGTACCCGCAACTCACCGGGGGCGCTGCCGTGCGCAAGGTACTCACGGCACGCTTCGGTCGTGATGGTGAATCCTGGCGGCACCGGAAGGCCCAGGTTCGTCATCTCGGCCAGGTTCGCACCCTTGCCACCCAGCAGGTCCTTCTGGCTCTTGTCGCCTTCGGTGAAGTCGAATACGTACTTGGTCACTCATCGTCTCCTTGAGGTGAGTTCGATAGTGAGCCGATGTCGCCGCCGTCGTGCGGGAATTGGTGAAGCCGCGTTTTCGGTCAGCCGGATCGGGCGGTGAAGTGTGAGTTGCTGGCCGCTGTGGTCACCCCGGTGCCGATCGGGCCTGCTGCGTCGAACAGGCTGGCGGTCCCGGTGGCGATGCCCGCCGCGCTGTAGTGCGTCAACGCCGCAAGCCCGATGTAGGGACCTTCCGGGAGCCGGCACAACGTCAGGGTGTAATCGGCGTTGATGAATCCCAGCCCAGCAGTGCTGAACCCAGTCATCGAGGCCGTGACGTCCACCGCCATCGCCGCGCGCACGAACGGCGTCGTGTCCTCGTCGTCGACCAGTGCGCGGATCTCCCGGAGCCAGGCGTACCGGGGACCGTCGTGCTGCCACTCGAACCCGCGGCCACCCTGGCTGAGCTCGCGCCCGTATGCGGTGATGAACATCGGCACGGCGTCATTGAACTGCGCCGGCTCTTCCGGCAGTGCCGGCATCGAAATGTTGGTGGTCCATGGCAGTTCGGACGGCTGCTCGCTGCGCCGGAGATACAGCGTCGAGGCGCGCGCGACGAGCTCGCCACGCTGGGTCATCGTGGCGTCGATGGCCTGCATCCGCCGGCCCACCCGCACGACTTCAGCGGTCACCCGGACCGGTTCGGTGGCCACGCGGCGCAGGATGTCGACGGTGAACCGCGCAGGCACAAGTTCGTCGTCGGCGCGTTTCTGCTCGACGACCCTGGCGAGCAGGCCGCCAACCACCTGCCCACCAAGCGTCGGACCCCAGCCGCCCTGAGCGATCTCGTTCGGTACGAATGTGTCCGCTTCGGACACGAAGAAGGGCGTCAGGGTGGGCGTCTGCATCGTGGCGTCCTTGGCTGAAGGTGATACGGGAACGGTTACTGTAACCGATCGTTTTCGGGCGCTCGCTCGCCAATCGAGGACGTGGGAAAGCAAACCCCGCGTAGCCTCACCGTCATGTCCATTGCCATCACTCCCGAGCACCAGGACCTGGCCGACTCGGTGCGGTCCCTGGTCGAGCGGATGGTGCCGCCCGACGTGCTGCACGAGGCGCTGGAGACGCCCGTCGCCATTCCGCCGCCGTACTGGCGGGCCGCCGCCGATCAGGGCCTGCAGAGTGTTCATCTGGCGGAATCAGTTGGCGGGCAAGGGTTTGGCATCCTCGAACTCGCAGTGGTGCTCGCCGAGTTCGGTCGCGGCGCGGTGCCCGGCCCGTTCGTCCCTTCGGCGATCGCAAGCGCGCTGATCTCGGCCAACGATCCAGATGCGGAACTGCTTGCCGAACTGGCCTCCGGTTCGGCGATCGCCACGTTCGCGATGGAATCGGCGCTGACCGGCACCCGCAGCGGTGGTGCGTTGGTGGTCAGTGGCCAGGCCCGTTCGGTACCTGCCGCTGCCCAGGCGACGCTGCTCGTCCTGCCGGTGGCCACCGAAGCGGGCAGGGCATGGGTGGTGCTCGACACCGAGCGACTCGAGGTCGAAGAAGTCGCCAGCGTGGACCCGCTGCGCCCGGTCGCGCACGTTCGCGCCGACGCGGTGGAGGTGGCCGCCGAGCGCGTGTTGAGCAACCTCGGCGGCAGCGCTGCGCAGGCAATCGCGTCCACGTTGCTTTCGGCCGAGGCCGTCGGTGTCGCGCGCTGGGCGACCGATACGGCGGCCGCCTACGCCAAGATTCGCGAACAGTTCGGCAGGCCCATAGGTCAGTTCCAGGCGATCAAACACAAGTGCGCCGAGATGTTCGCCCGCACCGAACGCGCAACCGCAGCGGTGTGGGATGCCGCCCGCGCCATCGACGAAGGGATCGACAACCCGGAATCCGCTGCCGAATTCGCTGCCGCCGTGGCAGCGACGCTGGCCCCTGCCGCCGCGCAGTCCTGCGCGCAAGACTGCATCCAGGTACACGGCGGTATCGGCTTCACCTGGGAGCACGACACCAACGTCTACTACCGCCGGGCACTCGGCATCGCGGCCTCGTTCGGCCGCGCCGCAGACTATCCGCAGCGCGTCGTCGACACCGCCACCACGACGGGGTTGCGCAAGCTCGACATCGATCTGGACCCCGATACCGAGAAGTTGCGCGAGGAAATCCGCGCCGAAGTCACTGCGCTCAAAGCGATTCCGTCCGACCAACGAACAACCGCCATCGTCGAGGGCGGGTGGGTGGCGCCGCATCTGCCGAAACCGTGGGGCCGTTCGGCGCCTCCGATCGAGCAGATCATCACCGCGCAGGAATTCATCACGGCCAAGGTCCGCCGCCCCGCGCTCGGCATCGCCAGCTTTCTCGTCCCATCCATCGTGGCGTACGGCACCGAAGCGCAGAAGCAGCGCTTTCTCCCGCCGACACTGCGCGGTGAAATGATCTGGTGCCAATTGTTTTCCGAGCCCGGTGCCGGTTCGGACCTGGCCAGTCTGTCGACCAAGGCCGTCAAGGTCGACGGCGGCTGGCGGATCACCGGCCAGAAGATCTGGACCACCCTCGCGCAGTTCTCGCAGTGGGGTGCACTGCTGGCGAGAACGGAGCCAAGCGCTCCAAAACACAATGGCATCAGCTACTTCCTGCTCGACATGGCCAGCGAGGGCGTCGAGGTGCGGCCACTGCGCGAACTGACCGGCATCGAATTCTTCAACGAAGTGTTCATCGACGACGTCTTCGTGCCGGACGACATGGTGCTCGGCGACGTCAACCGGGGCTGGGAAGTCAGTCGCAACACCCTGACCGCGGAGCGGGTCTCCATCGGCAGTAGCGAGAACCCGAACCTCGCCAGCCTGGAACGCCTCGTCGAGCTAGTGCGGGACGGGCAGTTCGACCAGCTCGAACAAAACCGGGCCGGCCAACTGATGGCCGAGGGTCACGCAGCCAAGGTGCTCAACATGCGATCGACGCTGTTGACGCTCGCAGGTGGGGACGCCTTGCCGTCGGCAGCGATCTCCAAACTGCTCTCGATGCGGACCGCGCAGGCCTACGCCGAATTCGGCTTGGCGTCGTTCGGCGTCGACGGAGCCATCGCCAAACCCGATGAACTGCAGGGTGAATGGGTGAACTATCTACTGACCAGCCGTGCCACGACGATCTACGGCGGAACCTCGGAAGTGCAACTGAATATCATCGCCGAGCGCCTGCTGGGGTTGCCCCGTGACACGTAGACGTCGATCGAGAAGGTGATGACGTGAAGGTAGCCACGGTGACGGGGCCGGGTACGGCCGAGGTTTGCGATGCCCCGCAACCCCATGCAGGACCCAGGGACGTACTCGTCCGGATGCGGGCCTGCGGCATCTGCGGTTCGGACGCGTTCTACATCGCCATCGGTGGCGTCCCGCCGCGACAAGGCAGCACGCCGCTCGGACATGAACCCGCCGGCGAAATCGTCGAGGTCGGGTCCGAGGTGACCGGCATCGCCGTCGGCGATCACGTCGTCATCAATCCGATGGCCGCACCCAGCGGCATCATCGGAAACGGGGGAGCCAGCGGAGCACTGGCGGACTACCCGCTCGTCGAGAACGCGGTACGGGGCACCAGCCTCGAGGTCATCCCCGACCACATCCCATGGGAAGTCGCCGCACTCAACGAGCCGATGGCCGTAGCCCGCCACGGCGCCAACCGCTGCAAGGCCAAACCGGGCGACAAGGTGGTCGTGTTCGGTGCGGGCCCCGTCGGGCTTGGCGCGGTGCTGGCGTTCAAGTCGCTCGGCGCAAGCCATGTGGTCGTCGCCGACCTCATTCCCGCACGCCTCGACAAGGCACTACAGATCGGTGCCGACGCCGTGATCAATTCGGCGGATGAAGACGTCGTCGCCCGACTCATCGAGCTGCACGGCGACGGCGAGGCGATGTTCGGAGGCAAGGCAGGCACCGACATCTATCTCGACGCAGCGGGCGCGAAGCCCGTCGTCGAGATCGCGCTCGCAGCCGCCAAGAAGGGCGCCACACTGGGTATCGTTGGCGTCCACAAGGAGCCGGTTCCGATCGAGTTGACCAACGTGATGAGCAACGAGCTCACGATCGTCGGATCCATGGGTTACCCGGACGAGATCTTCGAGGTAACAAGGGATTTGATTGCCAACTGGCAGAAGTACGCGCTGATCGTCAGCCACACCGTGCCCTTCGCCGACGTCGGCCAAGCACTCGAGCTGGCAGGCGCGCCGGGTGCCGCCGACAAGGTCGTCGTCACGTTCCCTTGATCGTTGTCGCGGTCAGCGTCCGTCGATGCGGTCGACGTGTTCGCGGACCAGTCGGGGATAGCGGCCACGGTCAGGACGAAAGATGTCGTGGGGTGAATCCGGGAACTCGTGCAGGTGCGCGGTCGGGAACAGTTGGCGATAGCGCGCCCAGTCCGCGTCCCCGATGATGGGGCTGTCGCGAGCGCGTACGACGAGCAACGGCGGCTGCAAATCTGCCAGCGGCTCCCAGAAGGACTGTGTTCGAGCAGCGTTGAACTGCGCGATGGCGCCCGCTTCGTCGAGGCGATCGCGGACGAGTGTGCCACGCCAGCGGCCGTCGAGCAGGAAGCGCGTTTGTGCGCCGGTCAGCACGCGTTCCTCTGGCACGTAGTCGCCTATCGACACCGATCTCACCCGGCGAGGGTTCGCGATGGCCCAGGCCAGCGCATACGACGTGCCCCGGGAGAACGTCATGACGTGCACCGGCCCGTCGGTCACGGCGTCGACTACCGCGCCGACGTCGCTACCTAGCGTGGCGAGGTCGTACCCAGCGACCGGGGCGCTACTTCTTCCGTGCCCTCTCAACTCGACGACGACCGTGCGACGACCGAGGAGCGGCAGCACCTCGGCGTAGTCATCGGCGATGTCGGTCATGCCGGGCACGAAGACGATCGAGGCGCCGTAATCGGATCCGCCGGAGTCGAGGAAGTGGAGGCGGGCGCCGCCGGAGTCGGTGAAACGCGAAGTGATCATTGCTTGGTAGTCACCTCGCTACACCGATAGCCTTCGCGCATGGCTAGCAGCGCAACCGCGCCACCCCGTCGCTCCGGACTGGCCCAGAGCCGGTCGCGCGACACCAGGCGCAAGTTGATCCACGCTGCCCTCGACATGTGGAACGAGCGGGGTTTCGAGGAGGCGTTCGAGGCCACGACGGTCGCGGAGATCGCGCGGGCTGCAGGAGTGAGCAAGGGCACCTTCTACTTTCACTTCGCCAACAAACAAGAGATTCTCCTCGAAGTGGCCTGGGGCACCAGCCGAAAGATGATCGAGGAAGCCGACGCCGGAATCCGCCGTGGCACCCCGATGTTCGAACTGGTCGACCAGCTCATGAAGTCGATGGCGCGACGCGTGTCGCGAGGGCCCAAGGCGTTGGCATACCGTGCGGTTGGCGAGTGGTCGCGACTGAGCCCCGAAGCGGTCGCACGGCCCGCAGGCGTAGGCGTTGGATTCGAGGCGCTCATTCGGTATGGCCAGGAAAGTGGCGTGTTGCCAACGGACTTGGACGTGTTCGAGCTGGCCGCGCTGTTGCACGCGGCGACTCTGGACGCTCTGGTCCGGTGGTCGTCGTCCGCGCAAACCGCGGCAGCGCTACGCAAGAACCTCTGTCGGCGGGCCGACATCGTGTTGCGCGGAGCCGTGTCCTCGTACGGCCTCTGACTCGTCAGGCGGGCCATCCCGGCAGTAAACCACGCTCGGCACAGACGTCTTGCGCCTCGATCGAGCGTCCGTTTGGTTGCGCTGCCGCAGGATCGGTGACGAGCCACGCCACGACTGCGCCCACCACGTCGGGTGGAGCGCCGGACGCGTCGAATCCGAAGGCAGCCATGTCGTGAATCATCCGCTCGGTCGCGATGAAACCCGGCTGGACGTTGTAGGCGAGGATGCCGCGGTCGCCTAGCTCGAGCGCCAGAATCCCGGCAATGCGATGCAGCGCGCCCTTGCTCATCCCGTAGCCCAGCCCCCATCCACCCTCGCCCGCGGGCTGGTCGGGATCGCGGGTGCCCGCGCCGGAGCTGATGTTGACGATCCGGCCTGCCCCACGCTCGAGCATGCCGGGGAGGAACTTCTTGGTCAGCGTCAGCGGCGCCATGACGTTCGCCTCCAGATGCAGGTCGAGCAGTTCGAGCGGAGTGTCGAGGAACCTGTCCATGTGACCCGGGCCGATGTATCGGCCATTGTTGACCAACACGTCGGCGGGCCCCCATTCGGCGAGGATCCGGTCCGCGGCAGCAATGATCGACGGCCGGTCGACGAGGTCGGCGCACACAGTCAGGGACCTCGCTCCCGCGTCCGCGACGGCCTCGGCGGTGGCGGTCAACGAGCCGGGCAGCGGGCTGGTGTCGGACTGGCGGACCGTCGAGGAATGCTCACGTTGCTCGCCTTCGGTGAACGTGCGGGCGATGAGAGCGACATCGAACCCGGCGCGCGCGAGGTGGACGGCGATGGCTTTGCCGATCCCTCGGCTGGCCCCGGTGACGACGGCGATGGGCATGCCTTCGAACCTAGTCATAATTTGTACGACGTACAAGCATCTGTGAATATTTGTCGGCCGTTTAGCTGCGTCATTCCTGAGTTAACAGTGCTCTAACTGGTGTTACTTGACAATGCCAGCACGGATCAAAAGTTAGTCAGCGTACAAATATGAGTGCTATCGTCGCTGCCATGACGGACACAGCCAATAGCAATATCGAGAACGCGATCGCCATGGTGGTCGCACCGCCAAGACCGCTCGGGCCGAGACAGGAGGAGCAAGACCTGTCGGGCAAGATCGCGCTCATCACCGGCGCCAGCAGAGGAATCGGGAAGCGTGCAGCGCTGGCGCTGGCGCGTCGCGGAGTCAACGTGGTCGTCGCCGCTCGTTCGGTAAACGGCGACGGGGAGTTGGCGGGCACCATCGGCGAGACGGTGCGCGAGGTCGAAGCCCTAGGCGGCGAGGCGCTTGCGGTCGCAACGGACTTGTCGCAGGAACACGAGCTCGAGCGGCTGGTGCAATCCGCGGTCGAGCGGTTCGGCGGGATAGACATCCTCATCAACAATGCGGCCGTGACGATCGGCCACAGCTGGGTTGCTCCCGTCGGGAACATGCCGCGGGCCGACTGGCTCTATCACTTCGCCGTCAACCTGCACGCGCCGTTCACTCTGGTGCAGTTGGTGGTGCCGATCATGGAGCAGCGTGGTGGCGGCCGGATCTTGAATGTGACCACTGGCAGCGGAGAAGTGTTCCGGCAACCCGAGGAGCCGCCGGTGCTCGAAGCAGTTGGCGAGTTCGACCTGGGCTCGCCCGCCTACTTCGCGAGCAAGCGCGCACTCGACCGGTTCTCCAATGTCGTTGCGCCGCACCTTGCGAGGAAGAACATCTTCATCATCAGCATGCATCCGGGCTTCGTGGCCACCGAGGTCGCGGTACATCGCGTCGCGGGACTGGTAGACGAGTCGATGATGATCTCGCCGGAGATTCCGGCGCGGATGCTGGCGTACTTCGCGGGCTGCGCAGACCCCAAAGAGTATGCAGGACGGATCTTCTGGGCTGAACGAGAGCTCGCCGAACTCGGAATCGAGTTGTAGGTTTCGACGGTGCAACTCACCGGCCGAGGTCCCATTGCCCGAAGTCTGCGGCGAGCACGTCGTCGGCGTCGACATGAACGCCTCCGAGGACCACGGCGGGGTCTGACGCGGTGAAGACGGCGGACTGATACAGCACGGCCGCAGGCTCGCGCTCACCACGAGACCACGCCCGCGTCTGCCACGCCCATCGATGCCCAGCGGTGCTCGAATGCCCGATGACGTCGTCGGCGATGGCCCAAGCACACGCCCGGGAATGGCCGTAGATGCCGGTACGACCCACGCCCATGACCGAGTTGAGGCCGCGAAACCAGGCCAGTGCCACGGTTTTCCAGGTGTCGAGGTCGATGTCTTCGTCGACGCTGAAGAAGATCGGTGCTGAGTCCGGTCCACCGGCCGCCGCGTGCAGGCGCAGCGCGGTCTGGGCGTCCGCCACGCCGCCGTCGTACCCGCGGGTGTAGTCCGAGGGCGTCGGCCACCCGGGTTTGCCGTACTGGTAGTTGCTGACGACCTGAAGACCTGCCGCGCGTAGCGCATCGGCAAAGTCGCGGGTGACGGGCTTGAAGTCGAAGTTGGCGCCTGGCCGAGACTCGGACACGTAGACCACGGCCCCCGCGTAGCCCGCTGCCTTGATCTGATCCGGCGACACCAGATGCTCCGCGAAGTCGACCAGCTGAGGGCCCGCCGCTGACGCGGTGCGTCCGGCGAGGATCGCGGTGGCCGACGTGCCGAGGCCGGCAAGCGCAGGCGCGGCGAGCGCGTATTTCAGGATTTGGCGTCTGGACGGGGATTGCTGTTCACCGTGTGCGCGCGATTCCCGCATGGTCACCCCGGACAGTGAGGTCAGGTCTGTGGGTGAGCACACTGCACGATGAGCGCTGCCAAACTGTCGGCCAGCTTGTACTTCTTGGCCAGCGTCGTGGCCGCCGTATCGCTGGCTCCTGCGCCGTAGGCGTCGGCGCCGATCTTCGCCAGGGTGCTGGAGGGGATCGAAACGCCACCCACCGCCATCGAGTCCGCGGCCATGCAGCGAAGGTAGCCGGGCCTGTCGAAGTCGGCGGAGGCGTGCGGGGCCAGTATCAGCGTCAGTGCAATCATCGTCGCTGTGACGACGGCGGTGTGAATTTTCTTCATAGCGCGAACCGGCCTCCTGCCCTGGTTGTTCGAGGTGCCCAATCGTAGCGTCCACACGCATAATTGGCGCTCGAGTCAAGGTCACGATGTCGCGGCGATGCTGGAGCTGGGCCGATGGGTTGGCCAGGTGACTATGCGCTTCTGCCGAACCGGCGGCCGCCGATCCAAACTGTGTTTCCCCAGGTGGTGTCCATGTTCCACCCACTCGGCTCACCCCCGATCGGCGGTGTGACTGCGCCTCGGCCTTGGGCTGATGGCAATTGTCTGAGAAATGCGGATGAATGAGCTGCCAGTCGCCGAGCGATGGCGACGGGCCACGAACCGCAACGCGGTACGGCGCTCGCTCAACTGGGTTCCTGGATCTGCGAGCGCGGCCTATCGTGTCCTGAATCGCTGTTTGCCGGGGGAGGCTGATGCTCGTCGACTACTACCTTCGGATCCTTCACTTCGACCGGCGGGTGTCGCTCGACGTCGACCTGGGTCCGGTGCACGTCCACCTCGACGGCAGGCCGGTGTTCCTCATGTGGGTCACCGTCGGGATCCTTGCGGTCGGGGGGATCGCGGTGATTGCCTCGCGCAAACGCGAGCTGATCGACAAGTGGGCATCGTGGATGGTGATCGCACCGGTCTTCGGCATCCCGATCTGGATGGGCAAGGGCCCGACGGCAGCGGTCGCCGCCGCAGTGGCCGTCGTCGCGGTGGTCGAATACGCGCGCCTCGTGAAACTGAGCAACCTCGACGCGGGCCTGCTGCTGGTGCTGGCCGTGTGCTATCCGCTCGGCGCGTGGCTGCGCCCGTCGCTGCTGGAGCTGGCGCCGATGTTGGTGCTGGCCTGTGCGCTGCCGTCGGTGCTCAGCGGCGACGTCGAGCGCGGCGTGCGGCGCACCCTCTTCACAGCGTTCGGGTCGGTGTGGATCTGCTGGTCCCTGGCGCATCTGGTGATGTTGGGGGCGGACGCGTTCCTGGTGTGCCTGGCCGTGGCGGCCACGGACGTCGCGGCTTGGTGTGGTGGAAAGGGGTTGCGCCGCTTCCGCTGGGCGCGCCATCCGTTGTCGCGGCTGAGCCCGAACAAGACGATCGGCGGATTGTTCGGTGCGTTCGTCGGCGCGTTTCTCGTGTTGACGTTGCTTGGCACCATTTCCATCGGATTGTTGATCGCCGTCGCGTTCGGCGGGTTGGCCGGCGACCTGCTCGAGTCGATGGTGAAGCGCGATGCCCAGGTCAAGGATGTGGGCACGTGGTTGCCGGGATTCGGAGGGCTGCTCGATCGGATCGACTCGCTGTTGGTCGTGCTCCCGCTCGCATACGCCATCGGATGAGCGGGACCGCGTTGTGACGAATGATGCACCACAACAGCGCGATTCGTGCTTCTGGACACCCATGGCCCGGCTCGTCGCAAGCCCCTACGGCCTGCTGCTGGCCTTCGGGTGGGGCTTCGCGGAGGCGCTGAGTTGGTTCATCGTCGCCGAGATGGCCCTGATACTGTTCGCGGCCGCGGTTCCGCGCCGTGTAATGCCTTGGGCCGCAGCGGTAATCACAGGCTCCGTACTCGGTGTGCTCACCAACGCCGCATTGGCGGCCCGCCATGTCTTCCTACCCGCTCCGCTGACGACCCCGCGGATGGCGGAGACGGCATACCAGCAACTGGCGGCCGGGCCGAGCGCGATCATGCACCAAGCATTCTCGGGCATCCCGGTGAAGGTGTACGCCCGCGCCGCAGGTGAGCATTCGATCGACCTGTGGAACCTGGTTGGCTGGACGCTGTTGGAGCGCGGATTGAGAATCTCGATGGTGGGGCTGGTGGTCTGGCTGCTGGCCACGCTGTTTCAGCGCTGGTTGCGACGGCTGTACGGCAGCTACCTGATCGCCGCGACCGCGATCTTCGCGGCCTCGTTGTCCGCGATCATCGCCGCGTGGTCCTAAGGCGCCGCGCGAAGTCCTGCGTGCGAACCAAAGTGTCCTGCGCGGTGACCTCCATCTCGAGGGTCACCGCCAGCGCCGGCTTGGCGGCGGCGTCCAATATTCGCTTGGCCAGGCCGACGGCGCTGTCTCCGTTGGCCATTAACTCGTCGACGAGGTCGGCGGTGGCCGCGTCGAGACGCCCAGGGCTCGCTACCCGGTTGACCAGCCCGATGCGCAACGCCTCATCGGCGCCTACCCTGCGGGCAGTCATGACGATCTCCTTTGCTCGCCCCAACCCTACGACCGCAGCCAGCCGCGAACTGCCCCCCAGATCGGGAATCAACCCGAGCTTCGTCTCGAACAACGCGATGTGTGCGTCGGTTGCCATCACCCGCAGATCGCACGCCAATGCGAGTTCGGCCGCCCCGCCGATGCAGGCGCCATGGAGCTGCGCAATCGTCGGCTTGGCCATCTCTTCGAGGGCATTGACCGCCGACAGCATGATCGGTCGACCTTGCCGGACGGCGGAGGGGTCGGCGGCCAACGCCGCCAGTTCGCCTACGTCGTTCCCGGAGGAGAAGGTGGGACCGTCACCTCGGACGACCACGCACCGCACGTCACCGGCACGGGCGGCCGCGACGAATGCTTCGCCCAGTTCGCCGTAAACCTTGCTGGACAAGGCGTTACGTTTCTCAGCGCGGCTGATGATGACATGGCGAACCGGGCCGATGTCCTCGGTGCGAACGTTCGTCCCCCTCATCCGAGGAGGCGTCCGACCACCACGAAGGCCGCCAGCGCGAACAACAGCGCGTTCGTAGCGATCGCCTTCGGTTCGCGCAGCCGGCTGTGTGCCCATGCCGCACCGACCATCACGACACACAGTCCAGCTGCGGCCAGTGGGGTAAGGACTTTCGCCGTGCCGCTGAGCCACGGCGCGATCAGCCCGACGGCGGCCATGAGCTCCATCGCGGCGGTGAAGCGCACCACCGGCATCGGGAACATCGCGATTCCGGTCTGACCCGTCGCCAGCATCCGCTCCCTGGCCATGGTGAGTTTGGCCGTGCCGGAAAAGGCGAAGGCCACGGCCAGAAAGATTTGGACGGCCCATAGCGCAATGTTCATCGTTTTCTCCATTCTGATTGTGCCTACTCCTAAGACGAACGGCAGCCGGCCGCTGTGACACTCACGCCACGCGGTGCAGCTACTTGTCACACACGGCAGGTTTCGATCGTCTGTAAGTGAGGAATTCGATCACTCACTGGAGGCGCCATGGCACACCTTGAGGATGCCCTTGAACTGCGGCCGCTACTGTTCTCGATTGCCTACCGAATGCTCGGTAGCGTGGCCGACGCCGAGGACATCGTGCAGGCCGCCTATCTGCGATACCTCGATTACGGCAAGCGGGGCCACGACGCTGAGTCGCCGAAGGCGCTGTTGACCGCCATCACCACCCGCTTGGCGATCGATCAGCTGCGCTCGGCGCGCGTACAACGCGAGACCTACATCGGGCCCTGGCTACCGGAGCCGTTGCTGACCTCCAACGAGCCCGATGTTGCGGAGGCGGCAGTGACGTCGGACTCGTTGTCGATGGCGTTCCTCGTGCTGTTGGAGACGCTCTCGCCGGTGGAGCGGGCCGTCTTCCTGTTGCGCGAGGTGTTCGCGTACGACTACGACGACATCGCGGGAATCGTCGGCAAGTCGCAGGCCAATTGTCGACAACTCGCCGCCCGCGCCCGTCGTCACATCGATGACGGCCGACGACGTTTCGAGGTCGACTCCGCGCAACGCGCGAAGCTGGCCGACCGATTCTTCGACGCCGCCGAGCACGGCGCCCTCGGCCCTTTGGTGGAGATGCTCGCCGGCGATGTGGCCTTCTACGGCGACGGGGGGCGCAACGGCCGCGGCCTGCGGCAGCCGGTATTCGGACGTGAGCGCGTGCAACGGGTCGTCGACGGAATCTTCCGTGCCTACCACCGCGTCGGTGCGCGCTTCCAGCGGTGCGAAGTCAACGGCGGGCCCGGCCTTTTGGCGTTCGACGCCGAGGGTGGCCTGATCAACGTACTCACCGTCGACGTCCACGACGACCAGATATGCACCGTGCGTTCGGTAATCAACCCGGACAAACTCGGCCACCTGGGGCTGCCACTGTCACTGTTCGCTCAACGTGGATGATCGCCCAGCACATGCCCGAGCTCTAGAACGACGTGAGCCGAAGCTTCCAGCGCACGAAGCCCGCGTAGAGAATTGACAGCACGCCGAGCATGACGATGTCGAACGCCCAGGCCGACGCCGTGTGCTTCCAATGGGCGTCCTTCGGAACCCCGACCACCAGGTTGCTCAGGTCAGCGGTCGATGCCGTGGCCGCCAGTCCCCACCTCGCAGGGGTGAACCAGGAGATCGGGTCGAGCAGCGTCGTGCCCGTGACCGGGATGAAGCCGCCGGCCAGCACCAACTGCGCCGTCAGGGTCGCCGCCATCAGCGGCAGCACCTGATTGCTGTTGTGCGCCAACGCCGACACCGCAAGGCCGAGTACCGCCGAGGCCACGCAGGTCGCCGCCACTCCGACGAAGAGCTCCAATATCGGACTACCCAACGCCGCCGCAGTCGAAGGCGCGCTCTTGCCGAGCTTCGGCGCCGTGACCACCAACACCAGCAGCGCCGACTGGGCCACCGCGGCCGCACCGAACACGCCGATCTTGGCCAAGACGTAGGCCGACGTCGACAGTCCGGCTGCTTGCTCGCGCCGGAAGATGGTCCGCTCGCCGACCACCTCGCGAATGGTGAGCGCGGTCCCCATGAAGATTGCCCCGAGGTTCAACAGGACGACGAGTTGCTTCGGCTCGAAGGGAGCGATGCTGTCGGGCAGCGGCTTGTTGAACCCGACGTGGCCTGCGACGGCGAGTGGCAGTAGCCCCACGATGAACGGCATCAGGGCCAAGTACAAGAAGTACCGACGGTCGGCGACGACCAAGCGCACCTGGCGACGGGCAAGAGTGGACACCTGGCGCCACGGCGCGGTCCGCGCGGGCCTTCCGAAGTCCACCGGTTGCTCGGGTGCTGCCTCGACTGCCTGGTCGACGGAGCCATCGCGCTGCTCCATGTATCGTCGTTGGGCTGCATCGGGATTGGCTTCGATTTCAGTGAAGATGTCAGCCCAGTCGGTGCTGCCCAGCGCGGGTCCGAGCTCATTCGGCGGCCCACAGAACGCCGGCTTTCCGCCGGGGCCCAGCAGCAGCACCTGATCGCACACGTCGAGGTAGTCCAGCGAATGCGTGACGACGACGACCACGCGACCGGCGTCGGCCAGCCCGCGCAGCATCGTCATCACCTGGCGGTCGAGCGAGGGGTCAAGCCCGGTCGTGGGCTCGTCGAGGACGAGCAGCGACGGTCCGGTCAACAGTTCCAACGCCACCGATACCCGCTTGCGCTGTCCACCCGACAACTTGTCCACGCGAGTCTGCGCGTGAGGCGTCAACTCGAGTTCCTCGAGCACCTGCGCGATCACGCGTTGCCGATCGTGCTTCGTGCTATCCGGCGGCATCCGCAGTTCCGCTGCGTAACCCAGTGCTTCGGAGACGGTGAGCAGGCGGTGCACGACGTCGTCTTGGGGGACCAGTCCGACGCGGCTGCGCATCGACGCATACTCGGCGTGCACGTCGTGCCCTTCGAAGGACACCGTGCCGCTGTTCGGCCGCGTACCGCCGACGATGACTTTCGCCAGTGTGGACTTGCCCGAACCCGACGGGCCGATCACCGCCGTCACACTGGCCGGGTTCGCGGAGAACGAAATGCGGTCCAGCAGTGTGCGGTTGGCGTCGACGGTCAAACTGATGCCGCGCACCTCGAGGCCACTGCCCTCGGCCGCGGGGGCGGAGCGCCGAGTCAGCGCGCCGTCGGCCATGACCAGGTCGAGGTTGCCGATCGTGACGACGTCGCCCTCGCCGAGGATTGCGTGCTTGACCTGTCGGCCGTTGACGAACGTGCCGTTGGTGCCGGTGACGTCGACGATCTGCACGCCCTGTGCGGTAGGCACCAGGTAGGCGTGATAATCCGAGGCCAGCGCGTCCGGGATGACGATGTCGTTGTCGGGTGCCCGGCCGACGGTGGTCGCGCCCGATGGCGCCGTCGAGCGGGTGCCCGTTCTCACGGCCTGCGCGACGGCGGCGGCGAAGCTCAACACGTCCGTCTTGCGCTCGGTCACGTGGTTCGTCGGTGTGGTCGGTCGATCGTCCGGCGGTGGTCCGGCCGGCGAGGTGAGTGCGAACGTCAGCCGCGGGCCCTCGGGATTGCCCACGTTGATCGCCGCGCCGTCGAGAACGTCCACCGAGTACACCCGACGGCCGTCGACGAATATCCCGTTCAAGCTTTGGTTGTCGATCGCGACCCAGTGACCGTCGAGGTAGCGCAGCACGACGTGAAGGCGAGAGACCCCCAAATGCGCCACCCGGACGTCGGCGCGCACGTCGCGCCCGATCAGTACGTCATTGCCCGGCGCGAAGGTGCGCTGCCAATCACCCGCCGAAACGGTGATGTTGGGCGGCAGCGGCCGGCTCATCTGGATCAATCTATCGACAGCTTGGTCCGACCGGTGCTCAAGACGCGAGCGCATAGCGGTCCATCCCCTCCGGCAGGCCGTTCGCCCGCATGGCGACGACCTGTGCACGCAGCTGTGGTGCCGTCACGGTGTTGGCGTCGACGGGTGCGCCGATGTGGACCCGCATGGCCGCAGGGGAGTAGCGGCCTCCCTTGGGCAGTACGTCGGCGGTGCCGAGCACGGCTACCGGGACGATGGGTACGCCGCAGTCGCGGGCCAACCGTAGGGCGCCGGAGCGGAATTCGGCGACGGTGCCGTCGGTCGAGCGGGTGCCTTCGGGGTAGATGACGACGGTGCGTCCGGCCTTGAGCGCGGGGCGGACGGCGGCCAGCAGGGCGTCGTAGGAGCTTGCGCCGGTGCGTCGCACCGGTAGCACGCCCGCGAGCGAGCTAGCGATGAAGCGACGGACAGGGACTTCGAACCAGTAGTCGGCGGCTGCCCCGAACACGGGCCTGGCCTTGGGCGGCAGCGCGGCGAGCAGGACGGCGGTGTCGGCGTGGGAAGAGTGGTTGGCTACGACGATGCAGCCACCGCGGACCTGCCAGCGCCCGGTGACGGTGAGCCCGCCGGAGACCGCCGAGGCGATGCGCCACATCCAGTGCCGCAGCACCGATGCCAACCGCGACGTGGTCACGCCGCTGCCCGAGGGGGACGTCGCGCTGATCGCTGCGTTCACGTTCATCGCCGCCAACTCGCGACGGGCGGCCCGCAGCCGCAGCACGGTCGTGATGATCGAGCCGTTCACCAGCTGGGTCAAGACGATCGGCAGTATGACCGGAAAGGCCGTGGCCAGCGCCACGAACAGGCAACGTTCGGTCTTGCCAAGCGGACCTCCGTTGCTGCGCGTCGCACCAGCGGCCGCCGCAGCCAGCGCGGCGAACGTGGGCAGCGTCGCGGCCAGCGCGGCCAGCAGCACCTGCAGTACGTGCCAGGACAACCAGTGCATCCCGGGGCCATCGCCCTGACGGGCCGCGAACACCGCGAGTCCTGCGAAGGTCAGCAAATCCGACGAGCGGTCGCCGAGCTCATTGAGCACGAAGCCCCACGGCCGGCTCACTCCGCGGGCGCGGGCGACGGCGCCGTCGAGATTGGCGCCGGCCAGCCGCAGCACGAGGAACAGCACGGCCAGCGGCCAGCACCCCATCGCGATGGCAGCCCCGGCGGCCCCTGCCGCCGCAACCCCGGCGGCGGTGAACACGTCGGGCGACACCTGACGTGCCACCGCGGCGTTGACGACGAACGTCAGGCGGCGGGTGAACCAGGGCTTCAGCGCGTAGAGGCCATTCATCTGCCGCTTGGCTGGCTCAGTCGTGTTCATGTTGGCTCCTTTCGCTTCCGGCCCAGGGGGCTGGTCACGAAAAGATTGCGGCGGAGGTCTTGGCGGATCCTTGGCGCCCGCCGGCTCAGGGCTCACGGCGTCGTGAGTTGCCTCCAATAGCTCCGTTCCCGCTCAGTCAGCTCGTTCGACGTGATCGCGCCGAAGGCGGCGGCATCGCGGGCGAATCGAACGGGGGCATCCGGCTGGGCATCTGGTCCCTCCAGCCGGAAACAACTCGGCGCGAGGGGACCGAACAGCAAGGCGCGGCGCAGGTCCGGCCAATGTTCCAACCGCGGCTCGACGCCGGCGGCGCGGGCGAATGCCAGCGCGACGAGGTTCATCCGGGACTTTTGGGATAGCCCGCGGCGCGCGCGGTATCCGGCAATGGCCGAACGCTGCTCGTGCTCAGGCGTCGCCGGAATCACGCCGCCCCAGGTGTAGGCGATCCACCTTGCTTGCAGTTCCAGCGGTACGAAGTACCCGCCCGACTGGTCGAACATGCCCATGAACGCGAGCCCAGGGAGGTCGGGATGGAACGTGTAGCGGTCCGCGTCCAGATGCACCGCATCGAGGTCCAGGATCGCCGCGATGTCGTCGCTCAGAAACGGCAGCTTCAGGTCGAACCCGGTGCCGAGCACGATCCCGTCGAACGACTCGGCTCGCCCGTCGGTGAAGTTCACGGTATTGCTCGCGATGGATTCCATCCACGGCCGCACCGTGATTCGGCCCTCGGCAACTAGCGGCAGGTAGTCCTGGCTCAATGTCACTCCGGCGGCGAACAGCGATGGATCGGGGGCGGGAGCGCCGTACTGCTCGGGGCTCCCACCGGCCTCGATGACGAGCTCCTTGAGTTGTCGGTCGAGCTCGGCAGGTGGAAGGGCTTCACTTGCGAGTACTCCATAGCGCGTGAAGATCCGGTGATCGGATGGCACTCCGGCGGCGAACTTCGGCAGCACGTACCGCTGTCGCCGCTGCGTGAGCACGACGCGGCTGGCACCGAGTTGGGCCAGCTCGCTAGCGATTTCGAGGGCACTGATCGCGCCGCCCACCACCAGCACACGCTTACCCCGATAGCGGTCGGGTGATCGGTAGTCGAACGTCGAGTTCACCCCGCACGAACCGGCGAACGAATCGAGGCCGGGCACCAAAGGGGCGGCGGGCGTTTGGAATCGGCCGCTCGCCACCACCACTCGATCGAATCGCGCGTTGGTGTCGCCTGCGTTTACGAGCCAACCGTCGACCGCTCGGCTGACGTGCGTTACCCGAGTGCCGAATCGGATGCGCGACGTCAGCCCGAAGGCGTCGGCGTAGCGACTCAGATAGGCGAGCACCGCCTGGCTAGGGAGGTGGACGTGGTCGGCCTCGTGTTCGAGCTCGGTGAAGGCCGTCAAGATGCGACTGGTGTTGGTGTGCATGGTCGGCCACACCCCGCTCAGGCCGTCGAGCCCCGTCCACTGCCCGCCCAGGATCGGCGCCTGCTCGAAGATCGTCGGCTCGAAACCCTGCGACAGCAGCCAACGGGAGGCCACCAGACCCCCGGGTCCGGCCCCGATCACGGCGACGCTTCCGGTCACCGGGGAACTGTCGCACGGGCCAGCTTCCGAACCTCCGGTTTGGCGACCTTGCCGTTGCTGGTCATCGGCAAGGAATCGACGAACAGCACGTGACGGGGGCGTTTGAAGGCCGCGAGGTGAGCGCGGACGTGGGCGACGAGCGCGTCGACTGATGGGTGGCTGCCTCGTCGTACCACGATGACGGCGCAGATCGCCTCGCCCCAGTAGTCGTCGGGCACCCCGACTACCGCGGCCATGTCGACGTCGGGATGGCTCGAAAGTGCGTCCTCCACCTCACGTGAGGAGACGTTCTCGCCGCCGGTGATGATGACGTCCTTCAGCCGATCGACCACGACGAGTCGACCGTCGTCGTCGATGCGTCCGACGTCACCGGTGGCGAACCAGCCGTCATCGGTTGCTGCGGTCAGTTCCGGAGCGACTTGCGCACCGCGCAGCAGGATTTCACCCGTGTCCGCTGCGATGCGGACCTCCACCTCGGAGTGGGGGCGACCGGCGGCCGCGAGTGCCCTGGCATCGCCGCGTGCCCCGGCACGGTGCTCGTCGGGGCCGAGAAACGTTACGTTGCCGCCCGTTTCGGTCATCCCGTAGCCTTGGTGAAAGTCGACGTCGAGCCGAGCGATTGCCCGGCGCAGTAGCTCGGCCGGAATTGCCGCCGAGCCGTAGGCGATCTCACGCAGCGTTGGCAGCGTCGTGCCGGATTCGTCGAGATGGGCCAGCAGGCTGTGCAACATCGTCGGGGCAAGCGAACAGGACGTGACACCGTGGGCGTTCACCGCTGCGGCGAACAGTTCGGGACGGAACACCGGGACGGGCAACACCGTCGACTGCACGGAGTGGTGGACGAGCATGTTGTACCCGGCGATGTGGCACATCGGGAATGGCAGCAGGTACACCCCGCCCGAGCGCACCGAACGCCCGGCGACGGTGCCACGCACCGCCGTCGTGATCGAGCGGTGGGTGTGGACCACGGGCTTCGGGGTGCCCGTCGATCCGCTGGTGAAGAGCAGCCACGCGGGATCGTCGGGTGCGACGGACGCGCGGTCGGTGTCGGCCGAATCATCTTGCGCGCGTGGCCATTGCAGATCGTTGAAGGGGACGACGTGCGATATCGACTTCAGGCGCGGCAGGGCGCTCAGGTACCGAGGGGCGCCCACGAGCACGGCGGGTTCCGTCGCGGCCAGTTGAGTCGACTGCTCGGCTGGGCTGAGCCGCTGGTTGATGAGGGTGAGGATGCGTCCACTGCGGGGCACGGCGTAGTACAAGCGGGCGAAGTCGGCGCCGTTGTCGGCGATGACCGCGACGCGGTCACCGCTGCGCGTCAGCCCGGATACCCAAGCGGCGAGTGCCCGCACCTGACCGTCGAACTCGGCGAACGTCGTCGGCTCGCCGTCGGGTGCGATGACGGCCACTCGGTCGGGCACAGCACGGGCGGCCGAGGACACCAGTTCGTGAATGAGGTCGATTCGTGCGGCAGTCATCTCGGCCGAAGGATATCTGCGGCCGATGCCCGGCTATGCGACGTCGGCGCTTTCTTGCGGTGTCGTCCGGACGGGGAATCCGTTGTGTTCAGCCAGGGAGCGCAACTGCTTGAGTGCGAACTGGCGCGCGCGGCCCGCTTCCGGGATGCGGATACCGGCCCACACGCCCTCCGCGCCTGGCGTCCTGCAGGCCTCTTGGGCGCAAAGCCAACGGCGGGGGCAGGTGCGGCAGAGCGCCTTGGCGCGTTCGTCGGCAGTGGTGGTCCACAGGTCGGGATCGCGTGTGCACGCGAACGTCACTGGACGGTCGATATCGAATTCGCGCAGCGCAGCAGCGGCGGCTGGTGGTCCTTGGTTGTGCATGAAAGTGGGCCTCCGCATCACCGTAGTAGCAACAATACGGACGTATCGTAGACACGATACGTTTGTATTGTCTACTCTTGAGACGTGAACAGCGACGCATATTTCCGATGACCGCACTGTCGGAGCCCGACCGGCTGGAACGGGCAGAGCGCTCAACCATCGAACGCATACGTCACGCGGCGTTGACGAGCTTTGCCGCGCACGGAGCTTCGGGGACGACGCTGCGTGCGGTTGCCGCATCCGCCGGGGTGTCCCTTGGCTTGGTGCAGCACCACTTCGCCACCAAGGCCGGCCTGATCAAGGCCGTCGACGACTACGTCCTGGGGCTGGTGGTCACGATCACCGCCCAACCGATCGTTGCGCCGCCCGCAGACTCGGTCGCCGACATGGGGAGCAGGATCACCGTGCTCATGAGTGACCACCCCGACGTCGTGGCTTATCTCGGTCGGGCGCTCGTCGATGGCAGCCCGCTCGGCACCACGATCTTCGACACGCTGTCGGCATTCGGCACTGCGCGCTGGAATAGGCGTAGGGATCTCGGCGAATCGCGCGCAGACATCGACCTGACGTGGGCGACCCTGAACTCGTTGATCCTGGCGCTGGGCACCGTCATCCTTCGCGGCCACATCGAACGTCAGGTGCCCAACGCGTTCTCCGCGCCCGAACAGCTTCAGCGATGGCAGGATTCGGTCACCACACTGCTGCGCGAAGGGCTGTTCCTACGGCCCGACGATGCTAGCGCTGGTGGACCTTAGGCCTCGGTGACGCGGCGCCGATAGGCCGACGGTGTCTCGCCGCAGAACCGGGCGAAGCATCGCGTGAATGCGCTGAGGCTCTCGAACCCGACCGCCGACGCGGTCGCCTGTACCGACTGCCCGGGAGCGGCGAGCAGGGCCATCGCCTTCAGCATGCGGGCGTGCAGCAAGTACGTCCGCCACGACAGGCCGAGGGTGTCCTGAAAGAGCCGTCGCAACGTCCGCTCGGACACCGATACCGCACGGCTTACGTCGTCGGCCGACACTGAATCCAGGTGCTCCTTGGTGTGGGCCATCGCCGCCGCGACGATCGGGTGGTCGGACGTCGGCAAACTCAACGGCGCCTCGTGGTCGAGTGCTTCGGACACCAGCTGAGCCAAAGTGCGGAAGAAGCCGTCGGAGATGTCGTCCCCATGCGCTCGATCGATCGGCCACCTCAGGGCGTAGCTCATCATCTCCCGGATCAGCGGCGAGACGGCGATGATCCGGGCGCGGCCGCCCGCATCGGAGATGAGCTCCGGATCGAACATCACTGCCACCGTCTTGACGTCGGGGTTCATCACGGCCTGATGTTCGAGCCCGACCGGAATCCACGCGGCCTGCTGTGGAGGGAGCAGGTAGTGCGCGGAATCGGTTTCGACCTCGACAATGCCGTGCATCGCATACTCGATCTGGTGCACCTCGTGGGAGTGCCAGCCGGTGATCAGTCCGTCGCCCTCGTAGAGGTAGCTCCCGGCCAGTGCGCGCCCGCCGCGACGCAGTTCGATCACTGGCCGAAGATCGATGTTGGCCGATTCGGCTAAAGCTCTGTCCGAAGCTGCAGAGCCGGTCACGTCTGTAGAGGGTACTAGTGGAGACTATGAACGTCGACGACCTGATTCTGGTGAGCATCGATGACCACGTCGTGGAGCCGCCCGACATGTTCCTCAACCACGTCCCTGCGAAGTACAAGGCCGAGGCACCCATCGTCGTCACCGACGACAAGGGCGTCGACCAGTGGTTCTATCAGGGCAGGCCGCAAGGGGTCAGTGGCCTGAACGCAGTGGTGTCGTGGCCGCCCGAGGAGTGGGGTCGCGATCCCGCCGGGTTCGCCGAGATGCGGCCCGGCGTCTACGACGTCCATCAGCGCGTGAAGGACATGAGCCGCAACGGCATCCTCGCGTCGATGTGCTTCCCGACGTTCACCGGGTTCTCCGCGCGGCACCTGAACATGACCCAGGAACCGATCACGCTGGTGATGGTCTCGGCATACAACGACTGGCACATCGATGAATGGGCGGGCAGCTATCCCGACCGCTTCATCCCGATCGCAGTGCTCCCGACGTGGAGTCCCGAAGCCATGGTCGCGGAGATCCGCCGGGTGGCGGCCAAGGGTTGCCGTGCGGTGACGATGCCGGAACTGCCGCACCTTGAGGGGCTGCCGAGCTACCACGACGAGGACTACTGGGGTCCGGTGTTCCGGACGCTGTCCGAGGAGAACGTGGTGATGTGCCTGCACATCGGCACCGGATTCGGCGCGATCAGCATGGCGCCCAACGCTCCGATCGACAACCTCATCATCCTGGCCACCCAGATCTCGGCCATGTGTGCGCAGGATCTGCTGTGGGGCCCGGCGATGCGCAACTACCCCGACCTGAAGTTCGCCTTCTCCGAAGGTGGAATCGGTTGGATCCCATTCTATTTGGACCGCTCCGACCGGCACTACACGAACCAGAAATGGCTGCGGCGGGACTTCGGAGACAAGCTACCCAGTGACGTATTCCGGGAGCATTCGCTGGCCTGCTACGTGACGGACAAGACGTCGCTGAAACTGCGCCACGAGATCGGTATCGACATCATCGCGTGGGAGTGTGACTACCCGCACTCGGATTGCTTCTGGCCCGACGCGCCGGAGCAGGTGCTCGCCGAATTGAATGCCGCGGGCGCCGACGATTCGGACATCAACAAGATCACCTGGGAGAACTCCTGCCGGTTCTTCGGTTGGGATCCGTTCAAGTTGACGCCGAAGGAGCAGTCGACCGTCGGGGCGCTACGGGCTACGGCCACCGACGTCGACGTATCCATCCGGTCGCGCAAGGAATGGGCGCGGCTCTACGAGCAGAAGCAGTTGGCGCAAGCCTGAGCTGTGAGTAATCGTCGTCTGTGGATAACTCCCGGCGCACGGCGTTGATTCGTCGGAGGCGCACCTGACACTCGTCGCAACATCGATTGCGAGGAGTGCGGATATGGGCAACTTGAACCGCTTCGCGGATGCGTGCCGGACCCAGCGCCTGCTATATACGAAGGGCGCGTGAGATATATACGATGGCGAGCATGACGAAACGACTCATCGAGATCGACGACGAGCTGCTCGAGTCGGCGAAACAGGAGCTCGGCACGACGGGGATCGCCGACACGGTGCGGTCGGCTTTGCAATTCGCCGCCGCACGATCGGCGAGACTCAGCCACATCGAGTGGCTCAGGTCGGGTGGCATGGCAGAGCTCGCCGACAAGGAAGCGCGTGACCAGGTGTGGCGATAACCGCGCGGTATCTAATCGACACGAGCGCTACCGCGCGAATGCGAACGCCGCGCATCGGCGACGAGCTGGCTGAGCCGATAGCGGCCGGGTTGGTGGCAACGACCGCCGTTCTCGATGCGGAAGCACTGTTCAGCACCCGCTCCGCCGAAGAGTTCGCTCGGGTGCGGCATGAGCGGCTTGTCACGTTCGAATACCTACCAACCGACGACGAGGACTGGCAACTCGCCATCGACGCACTGATGCGTTTGGCGCAGCAGGGCCGACACCGCTCGGTCGGCATCGCCGACATGCTGACCGCAGTGACGGCGAGAACTCACCGACTGACCGTCCTACACTACGACGCCGACTTCGAAACGGCCTCCGCTGTGATCGATTTCGAGCACCGTTGGGTGGCCGAACCGGGTACGTTGTGACGCTCAGGCCGGCTCGTAGCGCAGCATCGTGACGCCCGCGTCGGGGTAGTCGGTGAATACCGGCGTCACGCGCATGCCGACGGTGAGCCGACTCGGATCGGCGTTGACGATTTCAGTCGAGAAATGTGGACCCTCGTCCCACTTCACCACCGCGAGCACCTGCGGCACGTCGTCGGCGAAGTGTGGAGAGACCGGCCGATGGCAGACGGTGAACGTGTACAGCGAACCGGCGCCACTGATTTCGCGCCACTCGAGGTCGTCGGCGAGCGTCCCTGGCGCTAACACCCGGGGATAGAAGACGTACCGGGCCGCCGATGGCGAGTACTGGATGCGAACTCGATGTTCTGCAAGTGCATCCCAGAAGGGCTGCGCGGTCGGCGTTGGAGTGGGCATCGGCTTCGGCATGGCTGCCATGGTTAGTCGCCCTCCAGCACGAGAGTGGTTTGTTCCGACAGTATTCCGCCGTTGCCGGAGACGAACGCTCGGTTACAGTCGTCGACCTGGGTGGCACCTGCGCGGCCCATGAGTTGGCGGGTCGCGTCGCACACGTGGTGCATGCCGCCCGCGGTGCCGGGCTGTCCGTAGCCCAGTTGGCCGCCCGCGGTGTTCATGGGAAAGTCGCCGCGGAAAGTCATGTCGTGCTCGGCGACGAACTGCAGCCCCTTGCCCTTCGAGCAGAAGCCCGCATCCTCCAGGCTCGTCAGCACCGTGATGGTGTAGCAGTCGTAGATCGACACCATGTCCATGTCCGACGGCGCCAAACCCGCCATGCCGAAGGCGGATTCGGCAGCCTTGATCATCGGCGTCTCGAGCAGGTCCTCGGCGTAGGTGGGCGTCTTGTACGGAACCCGTTCGCCGAAGCCCTTGATCCACACTGGCCGGTTGCGGCTGCGTCTGGCCAATTCGGCGTTGGTGACGAGCACGGCGGCGCCGCCCATCACGGGCATCACGATCTCGAGCATGTGTAGCGGGGACGCGATGATCGGGCTCGCGAGCACGTCGTCGACGGTGATCGGAGTGCCTTCGAAAATCGCGCCGGGCGTGTGATTGGCGTTGACGCGCTGGTCGACGCTGATCTTCGCCATCGCACGCTCGTCGTACCCGTAGGTGGCGGCGTACAGGGTTGCCACCTGACCGTACGGACCGTTCTGGCCGAGATTGCCGTAGGGGATCTCGAACTCGGCTTGCGGTGAGCCGTACCGGTTGCTCGAGGCGCCGAAGTACAGCAGGTCGCCGAAGTCGACGGGCTTGGCTTTGCTCATCGGCGTCAACGGCGTCGCGGGTACCACGCACAGCACCGCCTGGCACAGGCCAAGCTCGATCGCGGCGGCCGCTCGCCACACCATGGCGGCCGAGCTGGCCCCACCGAGGTCGACGAGTTCGGCGAAATTGGCTCGGATGCCCAGGTATTCGATGATCGTCGACGGAACGAAGATCTGCGACTCCTGCAGGTGACCGGTGCAGATGCCGTCGACGTCGGAGGCGTCCAGACCAGCATCGGCGAGCGCTGCCGCGGCCAGCCGGGCCCACTGCTCGATGTTGAACTCGAGCGGTCCCGTCGGTCGCTTGGTTGCAGGCAGCTCGGTGTAGCCAACGATCGCCGCCTCCCCGCTAAGGCCCATATGGTTTGTACCCCTTCATGATTGCGCTGCGACTGCGGCGGCCCGGACCGTGCAGGGCACGCCGTTGACGACTTGGGTATTGCTCGGAACGTCGATGAGCCCGGAGGGGTTGAGCAGGTTGGAGTTGACGCCAGGGTGCGCGTTCGCGGTGTCGAGTCGGGTACCGGCTCGGCCGTGTCCCCACCCATGGGGCAGGCAGACCACCCCCGGCATGACTTCGTCGGTGACCTCGGCTGTCACCGTGATGGCACCCTCGGACGTCGCGATCTCCGCAATGTCGCCGGAGCGCAAGCCAACTCGTTCCGCGTCCACGGGGTGGATCATCAGGGTGCATCGGTCCTTGCCCCGCATCAGGGCCGGGACGTTGTGCAGCCACGAATTGTTCGACCGCAGGTGACGCCTACTGGTCAGCACGAACTCCGGGATGTCCCGCTCGAGTCGGTCCAGCAATCTGGGCACGTCGTCGGCGAGGTGTGCGTGATACAGCTCGACCCGTCCGGAGGGGGTGGTGACGACCTCGGCTATGCGGCCGCCGGCAAGCTCGTCCAGCCTGAGCCCGTCGGGATGCTCGCGGACGGCCGCCAGCGTGAGCCCGCCTGGTCTGCGCCCGACCTCATCACCCCATGGCCCGAGGCGAATGCCCAAGTCCACCAGTCGTGCTGGCCCGTGGCCGGGCAGCGCCGCCATGACCTGTTGTGGATCGCGTCCGGTGAGCGGCGTCTGGGGCTGAGTACACATCGTCGCGATCAGGCCACCGACGTACAGGTCGTCCATCGCCGTCACGTCGACGTCGGGTATCGGCGTGCCGAACACCGAACCGCCGAGGCGCAGCAGCAGTTCCCATTCCGCGGGGCGGTCAGGCGCCGGCTCGAAGACCGGATCGGACCATTTCACACACGACGCAGTGGAGTATGCCCAGTACAGGTCGTCGGAGTGCGGTCGCTCGAGCGGCGACAATCCCGGCAGGATGACGTCGGCATGCCGGGTGGTCTCGTTGAGCCAGTTGTCGATTGAGATCATTGCCTCGAGCGTGCCGAGGGCGGATTCGAGCCGCCGGGCGCCCGGCGCGGAGATGACCGGGTTGCCCGCCACCGTGATCAAGGCTTTGAGCTGTCCGGCACCCGGAGTGTCGATCTCCTCGGCAAGGCAGCTGATCGGGAACTGTCCGAAGACTTCGGGCAGGCCGCGCACCCGACTGTGGACTCGGCCGAATTGCCACCCGTGGCCATCCTGGTCGGGCGGTTTCATGAACATGGGAGACCACACCGCGGGCTTAGGGAACGCGGCGCCGCCGGTGCGGTCCAGCGCTCCGATCGCGGCGTTGATCACGAACACCAACCACGTCGAGAGTGTCCCGAATTCCTGTGTGCACGCACCGATTCGGCTGTACAGCACGGGATGTTCGGCGTGCGCGAGCTCTTCGGCCATTCTGCGAATGGTGTGCGCGGAGACTCCGGTCTGCTCGGCCACCCGTTCTGGTGTGAAGGGGGTGGCCAGTGCGACGACCTCGTCCAGTCCGAGCATGCGCCCGCGCAGATGTTCCGGTCGGCGGATCCAGTTGTGCTCGGCGAGCGTGTGCAGTATCGCGAACAGCAGCAGTGCGTCAGTGCCTGGGCGAATCGGTATCCACTCGCTGGCCCGTTGCGCGGTCTGGGTGCGACGTGGGTCGACGACGACGACCTTGCCGCGTTTGGCGATGGCGCCGAGCGCGCCCATGATGTCGGGTGTCGACAGCATCGAGCCTTGTGACGCAGAGGGATTCGCGCCGATGACGACGAGGTGATCGGTGTGCGCGAGATCGGGTATCGGCCCATTCCACATGCCGCCGAACAGCAATGCGCTGACGACGTTGAGTGGCCACTGGTCGACGGTGCCCGGTGTGTAGTACGCCTGCATGCCCGCCGCCTGGCCGAAGCCGATGAGCGCACCGATGTGCAGGCTCAGCCCGATGTTGTGGGCGACGGGATTGCCGAGGTAGACGGTCATCGCCCCGGCACCGTGCCGGTCGAGCACCGGCCGCAGCACGCGCTCGCATTCGGCAAGGGCGTCGTCCCAAGACACCTCTTCGTGGTCGCCGTTCGGTTTCTTGATCAGTGGTAGCCGGAGCCGGTCTGGATCGTGATGTATCTGTCCAAGGGCAGCGCCCTTCGGGCATAGATGCCCCCGTGACCAGACGTCGGCCCGATTGCCGCGAACGTCGCTGACGTGTCCGTCCGACACCCGTACCGTCAGCCCGCACATCGCCTCACACAGGGGACAGGTCACCTTGTGCTCGGCGTGGCTAATGACCGGCCTCGGGCAAGATCAGCGAAATCATGGTGTCGAGCCGGTTGGCCATCGCGCGATAGCTCACGGCGCCCGACTCGACCTGAAGTAGCGCTCCCCAGAACAGCGTTTCGAGCGTCTCGAGTACCTCGGGCCATGCGCCCATTCCCATGGCCGCCGCAATGCGTCTGCGTACCTCGGCGGCGATGAGCGTGCGCGCGACGACAACTGCGTCGTCGTCGTTACGCAACAGGGCGCGGGTGCACGCCACGGCGAGTCGGGGCTCGTCGGCCACGACGAGGGTGATCGCCCGTAGTTGATCGCTGACCCGGGTCTGGACGGTTGCCGTCGGGTCGACCACCAGTGGCAACTGCGACACGCGGTTGAGGTAGAGCTCCGCGAACATCGCGTCGAGGGACGGGAAGTGCGCGAACAACGCGGAGGGCGCGATCTTCGCGCGCTTGGCGAGCGTGTGCACCGAGACGTCGTCCTGCGCGGATTCGTCGAGCAAGGCGGCGGCCGCACCGAACACGCGCCGACACGTGTGCGTGCGCTGGGCATGGGGATCGCGCAGACGGATGACATGTGTCACCGCCATGCTGGACATGTGTCCAGGTTATCGGACCCGTTCCATGTGCGCAATCCTTCCTTCGAAATGCATAAGGACCAGGGGATATTGGTGAATTTCTCGATGACATGCTGGAGGTTTACCTTCGCTTGAAGGCTACCTCCGCGTAGCTATACCGGACACTTGTCCACTGAGTAAACGCCTACGGCGCCACTCCCGGGGTGGGGACGCTGGCGGGCTCGGCAACGGGTCTGCGGGTCGCCAACACCGATCCGGTCAGGATCAACGCCAGCCCCGCGAGGTTCCACACCGTGATCGGTTCGTTCAAGATCAGCACGCCCGCGGCCAGTGCGACCGCGGGGTTCACGTAAGTGAATACCAGCGCGCGGGCCGGCCCAACCTCGCGGATCAGCGCGAAGAACACCAGAAAGGCCAGCGCGGTGCAGATCAATGCCAGCCCGCCGATCGCCAAAAGCACATGGGTCGACGGCATTTCGGTCGGCCACGTCGCAGCGGCGGGAAGTGCGTATGCCACTGCGGCGACGCCGAGGCAGGCCGCCGTCAGCGGAAGTCCGGGCACGTCGGAGAGGTAGCGGGCGGCGATCAGCGGCGCGATCGCGTAACAGATCGAGACCAACAGCACCTCGGCGACCGACCACGCAGAACCGCCGGTGAGTTCGGGGCCAGCCAGCACCGCGACGCCTGCGAACCCGATGCCAAGGCCGACCATCCGCTTGGCGCCCATCCGGCGCTCCCCGCCGGTGAACCGATCGAGCACCGCCACCACTATCGGTGTCGCGGCGATGAGCAGTCCGGTCAGCGAGCTGGTCAGATGTCGCTCGGCGTCCGACAACAGCAGCCAGGCGGCGATCATCTCGAAGAAGGCGAACCCCAGCACCGGCTTCCAGTGCCTGAGCACCGCTGTCCATTCGCGTCGGTAGAGCATGACCGGGAGCAGCACCGCGGCGCCGATCGCCGTGCGGGCGAACACCAGCACGGGCACCGACACGCCCTCGACCGCGACTTTGATCAGCAGGTACGGAATGCCCCAGATGACGCTCATGGCGGCGAACAGCACCCACCCGCGGAGGCTCACCGTCGGGTCAGCCTCGCGTACCGTGCGACGTGGTGGTCGGTGGAGCCGAACTCGAAACCGATGGCGGTGAGCCGCTTGAAGTAATGCCCGATAGCGAGTTCCTCGGTCATGCCCATGCCGCCGTGCAGTTGTACGGCGTTCTGGCCGATGAAGCGCGCGGCGCGTCCGATGGTCGCCTTGGCCGCCGATACCGCCCGCGCCCGTGTCGCCGGTTCGGCCTCCAGGTTGAGCACGGCGAGGTACACGGCGGCGACCGACTGCTCGAGCTCCATGTGCATGTCGACCATCCGGTGCTGAAGCGCCTGGAAACTACCGATCGGCTGCCCGAACTGCTTGCGCTGCTTGCAGTATTCGACGGTGTCGCCCAACACCTTTCGCATGCAGCCGACGGCTTCTGCGCAGATGGCAGCCGCACCCTCGTCCCACGCCGCCTCCAAGGCAGGAAGGGCCGACCCTGTACCGAGGAGTGCATCCGATGGCAGTCGCAGTTCGTGCAACTCCAGGTCTGCCGCGCGCCGGTCATCCACCGTGCGATAGGCATGCAGCGCTAGGCCTGGGTTCGGCTCTGCACGGTCGACGAGGAAGAGCGAAAGGCCATCCGGTGTCGCGGCCGTCACCAACAGGTGCGTCGCGAACGGGGCGGCGATGGCCAGGATCTTGGAACCGGTTAGCACCCAATCGGACCCGTCGCGGCGGGCGGTCGTGGCCACGTCCTGCCAATGGTCACCGGATGCGGCCTCGGTGGCCGCGAGCGAAACGACGGCCGAACCCGCAACGATGCGCTCGAGCAGTTCGAGGGCCCGCGCACCACCCGCGCGGCGGAGCAATCCAGCACTCACCACGGCGGTGTCCACGTAGGGCTCGACCACCAGTGCGTAGCCAAGAGCCTCGGCGATCACCATGGTCTCGACGGGCCCGCCGCCGATGCCGCCGACGTCTTCGGGAAGGGCCGCGCCGAGGATGCCGAGCTCGTCGGCGAACGCCGTCCAGACATCGGGCTGCCAGCCCACTCCGGTCTTGGCTGCGGTCCGGCTCTTCTCGAGGTCGTAGCGGGTCGACAGGAACCTGTTCAGCCCGTCGCGCAGGAGGACTTGTTCATCGGAGAGGTTGAAGTCCATCAGAGCCCCAGCGCCGCTTTGGCGAGGATGTTGCGCTGAATTTCGTTGCTGCCGGCGTAGATCGAGCCAGCGCGGTCGTTGAAGTATCGCAGCGGCGCTACCGCCTGCCACGGTTCACCGCTGACGTAACCGTCTGGGGGAGGCTCATATCCGGCGACGGGGCCACCTGGATACGTGGCGTGAGGTTGATAGATGCGTCCACGCGGGCCGGCCGCTTCCATCGCGAGTTCGGTCAGCGTCTGGCTCAGTTCGGTGGCCAGGATCTTCAACATCGATGAAGCGGGTCCTGGGTGCCCGCCGCCGGCGAGGGCCGCCAGTACCCGGTGTTCCAGGACTTCGAGCACATCGGTGCGGATGCGCGCGTCGGCGAGCTTGCGGGCGAAGGCCGCGTCGTCGAGCAGCGGTCCGCCGTCGGGTCCCGGTTGACCGGCGGCGACCGTCGCGACGTGCTCTGCCAGCACCTGAAGCGCGGGAGCACTGGCGCCGCCGCCGCGCTCGAACTCCAGGAGGTACTTGGCGACGGTCCAGCCGTCGTCGATTTCGCCGATCACATTGCCCTTGGGCACTCGTACGTCATCGAAGAAGACCTGGTTCTGGACCTCCTCTCCGGACGTCATGACGAGCGGCCGAATCTGAATACCCGACGAGTCCATCGGGATCAGCACGAACGTGATGCCCTGTTGCTTCTTCGCCGTGCGGGAGGTGCGGACCAGAGCGAACATCCAGTTCGCCTCCTGCGCGTGCGTCGTCCAGATCTTCGAACCCGTGCACACCAGGTGCTCACCGTCGTCGACCGCGGCCATCGAGAGCGCCGCGAGGTCAGACCCCGCCTCGGGTTCGGAGTAGCCCTGGCAGAAGAACACCTCCCCGGTCAGGATGCGGGGCAGGAAGAACTCCTTCTGCTCCGCGCTTCCGTAGGCGATGAGCGCGTGCGCCACCATCCGAATGCCCATCGGCGACAGATTCGGAGCGCCTGCCAACGTCGACTCGCGGCTGAAGATGTAGTGCTGCGTCAGGGTCCAGTCGCAGCCGCCGTACTCGGCAGGCCACGCAGGGGCCGCCCAGCCACGCTCGTGCAGGATTGCCTGCCAAGCCATGCTCGCGTCGTGGTCGCTGTAGACACTCGTCATCAGCCGACCCGCCTGCTGGAGCTCTGGGGTCAGCCGGTCTCGAAAAAATGCCCGAACCTCGTCGCGAAAATCGATGTCCGTGTCCGACCATGCCAAGTCCACTTGTTTAACCTAGCAAGCGAACTGTGCCGTACGCGAACATCCCGAGGTTCAGGGCCGGAGATCGTCGTCCGCGAGTGAGACGACGCCCTTGACCAGCAGTTCCTTTGTGGCATCACTGCTGACCGGCGGCGAAAACAGGTAGCCCTGCGCGCGGCGGCAGCCGTACTGCAGGAGCAGTCTCGCCGCGGCCGCGGTCTCGACGCCTTCGGCGACCACCTCCAATCCGAATGCCTCCGCAAGTCCCATGATCGACTGGACGATCGCGCCGTCGTCGGGGTTGATCCCGAGCTCCGATACGAATTGACCGTCGATCTTGATGGTGTCGACGGGGAGCGACTTGAGGTGCTGCAGGACGCTGTAGCCGGTGCCGAAGTCGTCGATGGCGAGGTTTATCCCCAGCGCGTGTAGGTCGGCGAGGGTGCTGCTGGCCGCTTCGAAGTCTTGAACGACGACACTTTCCCGGAACTCGAAACACACTGAACTGCCGGGGATTCCGAATTCGTCGAGAATGGGCCCGACCGTGCTGGCGAAGTCCGCACTGACGAGTTGAACGGGCGAGACGTTGATGCGCAGCAAGACGTGTTCGGCCAACCCGTTGGAGCGCCAATCGGCGAAGTGACGACACGCGGTCTGCAAGACCCAGCGACCGAGTGCTCCGGCGAGATTGACGGATTCCGCCAATCCGATGAAGGATCCCGGCGACAGCAGACCGCGAGTGGGATGTGGCCATCGGACGAGTGCCTCGACGCCAAGCACTTCACCAGAGCGCAAGTCGACTTCGGGCAGATAGTGGAGAACGAGTCCGTCGGCTTCGATGACGTCCTGTAGATGCAGCTCGACGTCGCTGCGAAGTGTCCGACGCTCGAGCATCTGTTCGCGGAATACCACCGTCTGATTGCCTCCGGCAGTCTTGGCCGCCAGCATCGCTTCGTCCGCGCGACCCAGGAGGTCGAAGGAGTGGTGTCCGGGTTCGGCGATCGCAATGCCGATACTCACCGTGACCCTGAACAGCTCGCCTTCGATGACCAGGCGCCCCTGAAGGCCATCGTGCAGCCGTTGCGCCAGCACCTCTGCGGCCTCGGCATCCATGGGCGTGGACGGCACGACGGCGAACTCGTCGCCACCGAAGCGGGCGACAATGCCGGACTCCCCGGTCGCAGAGCTCAAGCGGTCCGCGACGGCCTCGATCAACCGGTCGCCTGCGGTATGGCCAAGATGATCGTTGATGACCTTGAGCCTGTCGAGGTCCACGACGAGTGCCGCGACCGGTCCCGTCCTTCCCGGGGCGAGCTTGTCGTCGAGGTACGCGAGCAAGGCCCGGCGGTTCGGTAGGTCCGTCATGTCGTCGTGATCGGCGAGGTGACGCAACCCTTCCTCGGCGGCGATGCGCGCTTGCAACTGCGCGAACAGGGACGCGATGGCCTGAACCGCATTGAGCTCGTGGGGGTTCCACTCGCGGTCGTCGAACTTGATGAAGCCGAGCGCGCCGGTCGTCACGGCTCCAGAGATGAGCGGCGCTGCGGCAATCGACGTGACCGGAATGCCGCCGCTCACTTCGATTCGTCGTCCGTACTCATCGGTGACGGGTTCTGGGCGGACGACGACCGGCGCCTTGGCGTGCTCGAGCATGGCGAAAATCGGGTCGGCATCCTTGAAGTAGATGACACCCAGCGGGTCTGGGTCGGGAATGTCCTGGCGTGGTGGCCATTCGGCGACCAGCCTCGTCGCGCGGACCTGGTGATCGTTGTGGCGCAGGAAGCTCACGTCCACGTCGAAGTGGTCGACGAGCTCGGCCAGCACCTGTTGACTGACGTCGGCCGCACTCCCGGCGTCAACCGCCATCAGGTACGTGGCGGTGTCGGTGACGACACGATCTAGGCTGCGCGACACGGCGGTCTTCGGCTCATCGTCGGGCCTCGGTGGCTGCTGGGCGCACTTGGGCGAGCGTTCGGCGGCGGCTGCGCACCGAGGCCGGCGGCGCGTGAGCCAGCTTGAGTACCAGTACCTGCGACTCACCTGTTTCGGTGGCCGACAACTGGCGAAAGGTCGATTGCAGGCGGACGAGATCCGGAGCGAACGACGCAGACAGTTCCCGCAATTCGTGCTCGTACACGGCGTGCAGGAAGACCGGCGAAATCGGTTGGACGGCAAGGCCGCGTTGTTGGGCGTAGATCCACACCGCCTCGGCGGCCGCGCCGCCACTGGCGAACTCGGTCAACCCGCTGCCTGCCACCGTCACCACGGCAAGCGCTGACGCCGTGCTGACCCGTTGACGGATGTCATCGCCGAGCACCGCACCGGCGTTCCACCGCGCGAGCTCCGTCATGACGTCGGGGCGCCGAAGGATCTCCAGGACCGCCACGCTGGTCTCGTCGAGCTCGAGACTTCGTACCTCGACGCCGGTGTCTGCGGGTTCGTCGCCGGGCCAACGCAGTTCGGCGATCAACTCCCGGTGCAGTGTCGGAGTCAGATACCGGATGCGGTCGGCGGCCGCGAACAACGCGGCGGCCGCTTCGATGTCCGGCCGGGAGGTCAGCAGATGCAGTTGCGCACCTTCCCTGTGCGCCAACGCGTGCAGCGTTGCCACGGTCTCGCCGTCGATTGCGCGTGGAACGCCGTGATGACGGTTGGTCTCGCGGTCCAGCATCGGTCGATACAGGTCCGCGAGTTCGGGATGCGCGCTTGACTCGAGCGTCAGCACCGCCTCGAGCGGGACGCGCTCGTCATCGGTCGTCATGACCACGGGGCCCAATGCGTGGTGAGCCGCGGCGGCCACGCGGGCATTGAACATCGCGGCGCCCAAGGCAACTGCGCTACCCCGGTACGCGACGTCCATCGACGATGTGCGGTCGGGTGCGAGGCGGATGGTCACCGAGCCGGGGTCTGTTTCGATGGTCCACGGCTGGGCGTTTCCGCCAGAGGGCGCGCGAATCGCGGCCGCCGCGACGATCCGTGCGGTGTCCTGCTCGTCCCCAATGTCATCCGGTTTCATGGAATCGCTTGCAGAATCGGAGATGTCATCGGTGTCGGGTTGGGTGAGGTGGTCGAAGGCGTCGCCGATGTCGATGCGAATCCGGCCCGATCGCAGCGGCTCACCCAGCCCGATCCTGCGGACGCACTCGGCGACGGCGGCGGCGCCCAACGTCACTTCACCAGCCAATTGCGGCCACGATGAAAGTGTCTGTCCGACCTCGACCAGCGACGCCGTGAACCGAGGAGACGACCGGGCGGCGTCGAGGTGGTGAAGCATGTGCGGGATCATCTCCTGGCCGGCCAGTCCCGCGAGCTGCCCGGAGTCCACCGTGCCGAGCAAGCCGTGCATCACCGGATGATCCGGGTCCAGGTCGTAGCGTTCGACGTCGATCAGACCACGATCGCTGGTCGCCATCAGCACGGGAAGCCTTCGCGCGCGGGCGGCTTCGCGGACCATGACCTTCATCGCGAACGAGTCGCACTCCTCGACCACGATGTCGAGACCGTCGAGGAAGTCGTCCATGGACTCCGGCGTCAGCCCCGTCGTGTCGACCTCCACGCTGAGGTAGGGATCGAGTTCTGCGATGCGCCGTGCCGCCACGATCGCCTTGTTGAGCCCGAAGTCCAACACCGTGGCGGGGACCCGGTTGAGGTTGGACAGCTCGAGCCGATCGAAGTCGGTCAAGCGCAGCATGCCGCAGCAGCCCTGCATTGCGAGCGTGTGCGCGATGGCATGCCCGACGCTCAACCCGGCGACCCCTATCCGGAGCCCGCCGAGCTGGGTTTGTTCCGCTGCGGTGATGAGACTTCTGTTGCGGTCAAGGCGGAGGGCCCGAAATCCGCGCGGCCCCAACACTCCAACGACGGTTCGACGCCACGGGTAGTAGGCCCATTGGGTCGGCTCTGCGACGAGTTCGGCTGGCGGCGCCGGGCGAAGCTGCCTCAGCCCGTCGAGTTGTTCGCTGCGGCGATCGATGAATTCGATGCGCGGGTCCGCCCGCAACTCCGCGATCGCGTCAGCGTCAGCGTCGAAAAGCTGGGCGCTGCAGCGAAGTTCGTCGTCGGGGTTCATCACGGTGCGGTTCGGTCGTTGCGTGCGGGTTGCGGGGAGTGGCGGCGTCGGACCTCGCGCGTCACCGACGGCTCCGCACGGAGGCGCGGACCGGACCGCCCGCGACCATCGTGAAGTGCAGTGCCAAAGGGAACTCGGCGTCCAAGGAGTGGATTTCGGCACGACGGATGACAGTCGCCAACGCGAGGGTGGCTTCGAGCATCGCGAAGTGATCGCCGAGGCATGAGCGTGGCCCTCCGCCGAACGGGATGTACTGCCAGCGGTCGCGTCCCTTGACTTGCTCCGGACTGAAACGGTCGGGGTCGAAGCGAAGGGGATCGTTCCAGAGCGCCGGGTCGCGTTGCACTGCCATCCTGCCGAACACCAGCATGGTTCCGGCCTTAACGCGATAGCCACCAACGACGATGTCGCGCACAGTCATTCGCGTTCCGGTGGGCGCAGGCGGGCACAGCCGAAGCGACTCCCTCACGACCTGAACGGTGTAGCTCAGCGCAGGGACGTCATCGGGCGTCAACGGGCGCTGGGGAAGCGCGGCGACTTCTGCGGCCACCCTGTCCTGGAGGTCGGGGTGGTGGCCGAGCGCCCAGAGCGCGTAGGCGACGGTGGTGGCAGTGGTGTCGTGACCGGCGAAGATGAAGATGATCAGTTCGTCACAGATCTCCTCGTCCGACAGCGTTTGCCCAGTGATCGGGTCCTTCGCCGCGAGCAGGGCGTGCACCAGTGGAGCTTCCCGCGTGGGGTCGGCGCGACAGGCGCGCAGAATGTCCATTGCCAGCTCATGCACTTTGGCACTGGCGGCCCGAGCGCGCCGACGTGCGGGGGTGTACATCCATCGCGGAGCGCGAATCGGGCGCAGCGATCGGCTCATCGCGTATCCCAACGCGACGCCAAGTGGCTCCGAGACCGTTTCCAGCCGCTGGTCGAGGTCGATGCCAAGCACGGAATGGCCAAGCGCACGCAGTGTGATCGTGCGTGCTTCAGCGTCCAAGTCCAGCTCGTCGCCGTCACGCCAGCCCGCGCAGACGCGCTCGGCGGCCGCCGCCATATGGCCGCCGAACTCACGGACGTGCTGCTTTGTGAACATCGGCTGTAGCGTCCGTCGACGCGGTATCCACAACTCATGCGGAAGATTGGACGAGTTGGCGCCGAGAATTCGGCGTAGCTCGTTGAGTACGGGGCTGGTCTTGTCGACGTTCTCGTCGTTGACGGCCAAGATGTCGCGGATCGCGCCGGGCGATGTCGCCAGCACGATCTGAGGGACGAGCCAGCGCGGGCCGAGTGTGAAGCGCGTCACCGGTCCGCCCGCATCGCGCAGTATCTCGGGACCGGTATGGAACGCCTTCGCGGCGCGGACGCGTTGGCGGTACGGCAGCGGATTCTTGGGGGCCAAGGGCAAGGAGGCGGTACTGCTCTGCGTGAGCGTCTCGAGCACGTCATCCTCCAGCTTGGTTCCCCCCGCGGCACCGGTTTTCTTAGCGTATCTCGGCAAATTATAGGGGACTGCAGGTCAGCGCTTCAGCCTATGCCCCGATACCGTGTTGATGCGTCATTTGGCGGCGTCGCTCAACCGATTTCACCGGCGCGGCATCGCGGTGATCACGGCCGTGACCAAGTTTGGCTGCCCCGAGTTCGGTCCGCAATCACGTTGCGGCACAGGCGATCCGCGCAACAGGCGTGCCGCGAACTACCGGCGTGGTGTCGAAGCGCGCATTGACTGACGGGCCAGGAACTCCCGGTAGTAGTTCAACGAGTCCGGTTCGACGACGGCGGGTAGCAGCACCTCCCAGGTGCCCGCCATCTGCTTGCCCATGTCCCTGCCGCCCGACAGTGCGGCGGACAGCAGTTCGGTACCGAGCATCGCGCCGAAGATGGTGCGCGCGATGACGTCTGGATCGAGATCCGATCGCGCGTCGTGCTCGGCCACCGCGGCCTTGACGCGCCCGGTCATCTCGTCGAGGAACCGTCCGTAGGTGCTCTTAGCGGCGGGATTGAACCCGCCGAACGTCCGGAGCAGCCGGGAAGCCGCCGCGGCAAGTACGTCGTTGGAGATCGTGTCGCCGACCATGAACACGCCGTGGATGAGATTCTCCATCGCGGGAGATCCCTGGCGCCCGGCCGCCACGAAGGCGTCGATCACCCTGCCCCCACCGTCCTCGATGATCGCTGTTGCCAGCGCTTCCTTCGAGTCGAAGTGGTAGTACAGCGCGCCCTTGGTGAGCTCGGCCCGTTCGATGATGTCGGCCAAGCCGGCGGCAGGATATCCGATCGCATTGATCAGGTCGACCGCTGAGTCGATGATCTTCTGCCTGGTGGCTTCCGATCGGGCTTGACGCACCACTTCGAATACCTCAGTCATCCCAATCGATGGCGGTTTCACGTGTCCGGGAGATCATAGAATGCCATCGCCCGGCGGCGCGGTATTCCTGATCGCGAGTGCCAACCGGCGTCGGATGAACCCACTGAGCTAGTCAACGTCGGGGCCTGTCTGATCAGTCCCCAACGGGCCCTGCCTCTCGTGCGCGGTCGGCGCTTGTCGCTCGACTCGATCTGACTTTCTGCGTAACCACATTCTGGCTTCAGTCGTACCCAATTTTGCTACAGACCTTTAGTCATCACCAGCGCTGCGGAACATTCCAAAAGTATGTAAAGTACCCGGTGTGATGACTCAAGGTCTGAAGCCAAGGAGCCTCCTCCTGGCCGACGCCTGGGCGTCGCATGGCACGTCGGATGGGGTTCTCGCCCCAAAGACGAAGGACCGGAAAGGTAGCTCCGGCCCATTGCCGCCGTCGTCAACCGCACATTCCATCGAGCCCTCGCGCGGGCCGGGGAAACTCGAAACTCAGGAATATTCGTCAAGCGCGCAGTTTGCTTCGTCCATATCCCGAAATTCCTTTTGAAGTGCGGGACATGGAAGCAATACGACCGTCCGAGACTTCGCTCTTCGAGCAGGTCCCTGGCGACTTCAATGCTCATCCTGTCGCTAAAGCAATGACGAGGTAATCAACTCACATGTGGGATCTTGAAGTTGACGTAGCGTGCATCGGCGCCGGAGTCGGAACGCTGGCAAGTGCCATCTCAACCGTGGACCTGGGCGCTGACGTGCTGTTGGCCATACCGTCCACCGAACGGCGCGCCCCGGCTTCCGCGGTTGCGGTTCATCGGCGGGTCGGCGGATTTCTTCGAAGCTGGTCGCCGACCGTCACTGACGCCGAAACCGACGAATACTTTGCCGCACTGTCGCATGGACTCGAATCGATTGGCGTTGGAGCCGGAGATTCCGGGCTGCCCGTGCGCGAGGTCAGCGCCGTCACCGCCGACGACCGCACCATCGCACCGTTCGTGGGAGCAAACCTCCGCGAATGGAATGCAAAGTGCCTGGCGTCGCAGTACGGGCTGCTGTACACGTCACTGTCGGGCTGGCGTACCAAGAGCATGCGCGCAAGCGACGGTCAGTCGCTCGAGGTCCATGCCGTCGCATCGATCGATTCGGCCGAGCTCGCGGACGGGTGCACCATCTCCGACTGGATGCTGCAGAAGCTGCGCCAACGCGACGTCGACATGCACGAGCACAGCGCGCTGGAGCGCATTGTCTTCGAGGACGGACGAGTCGTCGGGGTCGTGCTCGCCACGCCTGATGGCCCGTTGAGGGTCGGTGTGCGCCACGGACTCTCGGTGTCGTCGCGCGACCCGTTCGTGGCACCCTCCGACCAGCTGGTCGCACCGTCTGGGCCCGATGGGCTGCAGGTGTGCATCGTCGGCCAGTCGGCCAGCCGATTCTTCCGCGTCGAGCTATTGGACACAGTGGCTGCCGAGTTTCCGGTAAAGCCCATGTGCACGGCGTCCGGCCGACAACTGCTCGCAGGCCTGCGGGTGCCGCCGCGGGCGCTGCCGTCAAGCGTTGGGCGTTGCCGAGAAGTGCGCTGACACCCGGCCTTTCGTCATTAGCGCACCCAAATCTGCTCCGCTCAGCGGCGGAGACAGCAGAAAGCCCTGAGCCCGATGGCAGCCGTGCTGTAGCAGGGTCAGGGCGGCTAGCTCCGATTCGACTCCTTCTGCGACGAGCTGCAACCCGAATGCCTCGGCCAGCGCGATGATGGCGCGCACGATGGCCAGATCGTCGGGGTTAGAGCCAAGTTCGGTGACGAAACTCCGGTCGATCTTGAGCACGTCGACCGGTAGCGACTTCAGGTGCGAGAGCACGCTGTAGCCGGTCCCGAAGTCGTCGATGGCGAGCTGGACGCCTGCTCCCTTGAGGCCGGCCAGCGTGATGCGCGTCGTCTCGATGTCCTGGACCACCACACTTTCGGTGATCTCAAGGCATATCGACCCCGGCTCCAGCCCGAATTCGCTCATGATGGCGGCCACCGACTCCGCGAACCCGTCGGTCACCAGCTGGACCGGGGATACGTTGATCCGCAGCACCGTGCTAGTGCCGATGCCCTGTGCGCGCCAACCGGCGAATTCGGCGCACGCGGTGCGCATCACCCACCGTCCCAATTCTCCAGCCAGGTTGATGGATTCGGCGACCGCGATGAACGATGCGGGGGAGATGAGCCCTCGGGTCGGATGCTCCCAGCGGACCAGTGCCTCTGCCGCGAGCACCTCACCGGTGCGCATGTCCACCTCGGGTAGATAGCGCAGAAACAGGCCACCGTCTTCGATGGTGCCCGCGAGATGCAGTTCGATGTCGGTGCGGAACGCCGAATCCATCGAAAGCTCGTCGGAGAACGCGGCGACCCGATTGCCGCCGGAGCCCTTTGCAGTGAGCAGCGCCTGGTCGGCTCGGCGCAGCAGATCTGAGGTGGTGTCACGGCCAGGCAGGCCTTGCGCCACGCCGATGCTCACGGTGCGGGTCAACAACTCACCGTCGATCGCAACGCGCTCGCGCAAGACGTTCAAGAGGTCGTGCGCTTCTTGTTCGGCCGCTTCGACCGATAGCACGCCTGCCGGGACGACGACGAACTCGTCACCGCCGAGTCGCGCGATGTGGCTCGCGGGATCGACGTTGGCCTTGAGCCGTTCGGACATCGCCTGGAGGAACCAGTCACCTGCGGTGTGGCCGAGGTAGTCGTTGACGGTCTTCAAGCGGTCGAGGTCGAAGAACAGCGCGGACACCGGTCCCGGGTGGCCCGGTTTCAGCCGGGCTTCCAGATGCGCAAGCAACGCGCGCCGGTTGTAGAGCCCAGTGAGGTCGTCGTGCTCGGCGAGGTGGCGCAATTGATCCTCGGCGTTCACCCGGGCCTGGACCTGAGCGAACAGCGAGCCGATGGCTTCGAGCGCGTTGAGCTCGTCTGTGCGCCACTCCCTGTCGCCGAACTTGACGAATCCGATGATCCCCGTCGTCAACTCGCCAGACACCAATGGTGCTGCCGCCATTGAAGTTTGGGGGACGTAGCGACCTTCCTCGATGCGCTTCTGATAGACCTCGTTGTCCGGCCGGAATACCAGCGGGGTCTTGCCGTGTTCGGATGCCGCGAACACGGGATCGGCGTCGGCGAAGTACACGACGCCGAGCGGGTCGGGATCGGGGATGTCTGGCCGGACGGGCCATTCGGCCACCAGGAGCGAGGCCCGAATCGAGTGGTCGTTGTAACGAAGGAAGCTCACATCGACGTCGAAGTACTCGACGAGCACGGAGAGCACCTCTTCGCTGACCTCCACCGAGGTGGCCGCATTCGCCGCCATCAACCGGGTAGCGACGGTGGTGACCAATCGCTCCAGGCTGAGGGGGTTATTCTCGGCGGTCACCGAGCGAGCTTATCCGTCGCTGGGGACAATCGTCAGCACGCAGCACCCCGTACCGGCCTGCGGCCGGACCCGAGCCCCCCGCCGAGGGGGCCAGCGAATTTCCGTGTTGATGACGGGTCGTGTTGATCCGAGGTCGCGGGCTCGTCGTGGACCGCACGACACCGCGGGGGAAGCGGGCGACGTGTAGGACAAAACAAGCAAACTAAGTCCCGAAGCTGACCTCCATGCCCCGATGGCCCGGCGTTGGCCGTGTCGAGGGTCAGCTCAGGCTGTCGCTCCGTCGGCCGGAACCGACGCCAGCCCCGTGCGTCATCGCCGCGGCCGATCAGGCGGAGCGGACGCTTAGTCGGGCTTCACCCCGCCAACGCCATCCGCGACAGCGACTCCGTCTCCTGAAGAATCTTCGACACTTGTTCTGGCTCAGCATGATTGGCGAAGGTACGTCGATCCCACCACATCATCTTCGTGCGGTAGCGCTCATCGGGATAGGGCGCCGCCGGGATGGGTGCGACGACACCGCCGGACGACCGCCAGCGCTCGAGCACGTGCGGCGCCGACGTGGCCATGCAGAACTGGACCTCCATCATGGCCATCGCATGAAAACCGCTGCGTGCGAGCACCTGCGTGATCGGCTTGGCCCGATCGCGGTCGTCGGTGACCCACGCCGACTTCATCTCGAGCACGCCGAACGGGACGCGATCGGTGATCATCTTGCGGACGGCGGGCTGTCCTGGGTGATCCGCCCATTCGATGACCGCGTGCGAGTCGTCCGCTGACGTCAGTGGCCCCTTGGCGCGGACGCCGCCGATGATTCGGCCCCCCTCGTCGAGGGTGGCCCAGAACATCACCGTGTCCGATCCGTCCCTGATCGCGGCGATGTCGAGAGCTTGCTCGACACCATGCTTTCGATAGCTGTGATCGGCGCCACGCAGATACTCCGACCAGAGTTCGGGATCGGCGGCGGGGCTCGATATCACTAGCGTGCATTGCGAATCCGGGTCCCACCAACTCAGGCTGTTGGTGATCGCGAAATCGAAGCGGGATTCGAATTCGAGGGATGGAGCGTGCATTCTTGCCTCATTCGTCAGTTGTGCTGGTAGGACATCGATATCACAGCGTGCTGGCGGTTTTTTGCTGCCCGGCGGCACGGGGTTTGCCCAATTAGTATCGGCTCCAAACCGCCAAGGAACCGCCCCTTATGGCGCGGATTTAGCATGGTGTTAGATTTCTGAACCGGAGTCGCTGATTTTGGCAAAGAAAGGATGAATTTCTGGCTATGGTCGCCATTCCTGTTTCAGCTGCATAATCCCCATGGCACGGCGTATCCGCGAACTCGCCAGGAAAATCGCGGACAGCTCGTTGTGCGCGGTGCGGCTGAGGCGCTAGATGTAGTACGGGGCGGCGCGCGCCGCCAAGATCCCCATTTAAGGAGAAGTAGTGAAGGTTTTCAGTGGTCTAGATGAGCTCGCTGGAGCACAAGGCAGCCAACTTGGGCCGACGGAGTGGATGGAGATCAGCCAGGACCGGGTGAACACCTTCGCGGACGCGACCGACGACCATCAGTGGATCCATGTCGACCCCGTGAAAGCGGCCGATGGTCCGTTCGGCGGAACGATCGCCCATGGTTTGCTGACGTTGTCGCTACTTCCGCACTTCTCGCATCAGCTGTACACCGTCGAGAACGTCGCCATGGCCGTCAATTATGGCTACAACAAGGTTCGTTTCATCTCGCCGGTCAAGGTCGGCGCCAGACTGCGGGCGCGGGCCGAACTCACCTCGGTCACCCGACTCGAGGGGGCGGCCCAGTCCACCATGACCGTCACTGTGGAGATTGAAGGCTCTGACAAGCCTGCCGCGGTGGCGGAGTCGATCATCCGCTACCTCGCCTGACGCCCGGGTGACTGGCGCGTGGGTCGAGAGTTGAGCGCGATCTACAGCAACGTCAGATTTGCCGCCGACGAGTCCGTCACGGCCGTCGCTTTGCGGCCCGGACCAACCCGCCGCCGATGATGAGGCGTTGGATCTCGCTGGTGCCCTCGTACAGACGCAGCAAACGCACGTCGCGGTAGATCCGCTCGACCGGGACGTCGCGCATGTACCCGGCGCCGCCGTGGACCTGCACGGCCAGATCGGCGACCGTGCCGACCATTTCGGTGCAGAACAACTTCGCGGTCGACGGGGCGATTCGGCGGTCCTCGCCCGACAGCCACATCCTTGCGGCGTCACGGACGAGGGCCCTGCCCGCCATGACCCCGGTCTGCATGTCGGCGAGCATCGCCTGCACCAGTTGGAAATCCCCGATTGGGGTGCCGCCCTGCGTCGCCGTCGCGGCGTAGGTGACCGATTCGTCGAGCGCGCGCTGAGCGGCGCCGACCGATAGTGCGGCGATGTGGATGCGGCCCCGCGCCAGCGAGGTCATCGCTGCGCGGTACCCGATGTCCTCGGCGCCGCCGATGAGCGTCTCGTGTCCGACCCGGACTTCGTCGAAGTTCACGTCGGCGGTCCACGCGCCCTCCTGGCCCATCTTTGCGTCCTTGGCGCCGACCTCGACGCCTGCGGTCTCGGCGGGCACCAGGAATACCGCGATGCCTGGGCCGTCGGAGTCAGCGGGCCGGGTGCGGGCGAAGGTGATGAAGAGGTTGGCTGTCGGGGCGTTGGTGATGTACTGCTTGCGCCCGGTGATCACCCAGCTGTCGCCGTCGCGAACGGCCTTGGTGCGCAACCCTGCCGGATTGGATCCCGCACCTGGTTCGGTCAGTGCGAACGAGGCGACGACCTCGCCCGAGGCGATGTCTTCCAGCCAGCGCGTCTTCTGCTCGTCGGTGCCGAAGCCGACCAACACCTGGCCTGCGATGCCGTTGTTCGTCCCGAACATCGAGCGCAGGGCCAGCGTCGTGTAACCGAATTCCATGGCCAGCTCGACGTCCTGGGCGATGTTGAGCCCGAGCCCGCCCCATTCCTGGGGGATCGCGTAGCCGAACAGGCCCAGTTCCTTGGCCTGGTCGCGGATGTCGTCGGGCACCCTGTTCTCGTTCATCACCTCGAGCTCGCGTGGCATCACCACGGATCGAACGAAACCTCGGGTCGCCTCGAGGATGTCGTTGAAGTCCTCTTCACCAACGGCGGCGTCGGTCGGGTCGGCCATGCTGAAACTCCTGAGGTGGGCGATAGCCGGGTTGGCTTTGTACAACAAATATCATATTTTATGTGGCATACCCGGGCGGCCGAGCCCGCCCAAGGAAGGCAGGAGCACCGATGGCATTGCTTGACGGACGGACCGCGGTGGTCACCGGCGGAGCGCAGGGGATCGGCTTCGCGATCGCCGAGCGCTTCGTCGCCGAAGGAGCGCGCGTCGTGCTCGGCGACCTCGACCCCGATGCCACCGACGCGGCCGTGCAGAAGCTCGGCGGCAGTGCCGTCGCGAGCGCGGTGCGTTGTGACGTCACGAAGGCCGACGACGTCGAAGCCCTCGTCAGGGCGGCAGTGTCGGAGTTCGGCGCGCTGGACGTCATGGTGAACAACGCGGGCATCACGCGAGACGCCACCATGCGCAAGATGACCGAGGAACAGTTCGACCAGGTGATCTCCGTCCACCTCAAGGGCACCTGGAACGGCACCCGCAAGGCCGCCGACATCATGCGCGAGCAGAAGAGCGGCGCCATCATCAACATCTCGTCGATCTCCGGCAAGGTCGGACTGGTCGGCCAGACGAACTACTCGGCGGCGAAGGCGGGCATCGTCGGCTTGACCAAGGCCGCCGCCAAGGAGGTCGCCCACCTCGGCGTGCGCATCAACGCCATCCAGCCCGGTCTGATCCGTTCGGCGATGACCGAGGCCATGCCGCAACGGATCTGGGATGCCAAGCTGGCCGAGATCCCGATGGCACGTGCGGGGGAGCCAAGCGAGGTCGCCTCCGTGGCGCTGTTCCTGGCGTCGGACCTGTCGTCGTACATGACCGGCATCGTGCTCGAGGTCACCGGCGGAAGGCACATCTGATGGCTGAAGCAGTCATCTGCGAACCCGTCCGCACACCGATCGGCCGCTACGGCGGAATGTTCAAGTCGCTGAGCGCAGTTGAGCTCGGAGTCGCCGCGCTGAAGGGACTGCTCGAGCGCACCGGTGTGGCACCGGATGCCGTGCAGGACGTCATCCTCGGGCACTGCTATCCGAGCATGGAGGCCCCTGCGATAGGTCGGGTGGTCGCACTCGACGCCGGCCTGCCGGTGACCGTGCCCGGCATGCAGCTCGACCGCCGCTGCGGTTCGGGACTACAGGCCGTGATCCAGGCGTGCATGCAGGTGGCCAGTGGCCAGAACGACCTCGTCGTCGCGGGCGGCGCGGAATCCATGAGCAACGTGGTGTTCCACTCCACGGACATGCGCTGGGGTGGATCCCGCGGCGGGGTCAAGGTGCACGACGCGTTGAACCGTGGCCGGACCACCGCGGGCGGGCGGGATTACCCGGTACCCGGCGGCATGATCGAGACCGCCGAGAACCTCCGTCGTCAATACGGCATCTCGCGCGCCGAGCAGGACGAGTTGGCCGTCACGTCGCATCGGCGCGCGATCGCCGCACAGAACGACGGGCTACTGGCCGACCAGATCATCCCGGTCACCGTGACCACGCGCACGGGCGAGGACGTCATCGACACCGACGAGCACCCCCGTGCCGACACCTCCGTCGAAACGCTGAGCAGGCTCAAACCGATCTTGCTCAAGCAGGATCCGGAAGCCACCGTCACAGCGGGGAACGCCAGCGGCCAGAACGATGCGGCCGCAATGTGCTTCGTCACCACGTCCGAGCGAGCGGCCGAACTGGGCCTGCGCCCGCTCGTCCGGTTGGTCTCCTGGGGCGTCGCGGGGGTTCCGCCGAATGTCATGGGCATCGGCCCGGTGCCCGCGTCCGAACTGGCGTTACGGAACGCTGGGCTGAAACTTTCCGATATGGATCTCATCGAACTGAACGAGGCGTTCGCCGCGCAGGCGCTGGCGGTGATGGCCGAATGGAAGTTCACCGCAACCGATCTGGAGCGCACCAACGTGCAGGGGTCGGGCATCTCGCTCGGCCATCCGGTGAGTGCGACGGGTGGCCGGATGCTGGCCACCCTGGCCCGTGAGCTCGACCGGCGCGGCGGCAGGTACGGACTGGAAACCATGTGCATCGGCGGCGGCCAAGGGCTGGCGGCCGTGTTCGAAAGGGTCGTTTGATGACAAAGCTTGCCCAGACCATCGGGCTCACCGAGACGCAGACCGAGATCCTTGCCGCGGTACGACAATTCGTGGACAAGGAGATCATTCCGAACGCCCAGGAACTCGAGCGCTCGGACACATATCCGCAGCACATCGTCGACCAGATGAAAGAGCTGGGGCTCTTCGGGCTGATGATCCCCGAGGAGTACGGCGGGCTGGGCGAGTCGCTGCTCACCTACGCCCTGTGCGTGGAAGAGCTTGCGCGCGGCTGGATGAGCGTTTCCGGGGTGATCAACACCCACTTCATCGTCGCGTACATGCTGCGTCAGCACGGCACCGACGAACAGAAGCAGCGCTTTCTGCCTCGGATGGCGACGGGCGAGGTGCGCGGGGCCTTCTCGATGTCGGAACCCGAGTTGGGCTCCGACGTGGCGGCCATTCGTACGAAGGCCATACGCAACCCCGACGGCGGCTACACCATCACCGGTCAGAAGATGTGGGTGACCAACGGCGGAAGTTCGACGTTGGTCGCGGCACTGGTGAAAACCGATGAGGGCGAAGCCAAACCGCACCGCAACCTCACCGCGTTCCTGGTGGAGAAGCCCACCGGCTTCGGCGAAGTGGCGCCGGGGTTGCTCATTCCCGGCAAGATCGACAAGCTCGGCTACAAGGGCGTCGACACCACCGAACTGGTCTTCGACGGCTATCAGGCCTCCGACGACGACGTGTTGGGGGGCGCCCCCGGCCGCGGCTTCGTCCAGATGATGGACGGCATCGAGGTCGGCCGCGTCAACGTGTCGGCCCGCGCATGTGGCGTTGGCATCCGGGCTTTCGAGCTCGCGGCCCGGTATGCGCAGCAGCGCAGCACCTTCGGCAAGCCCATCGCCGAGCATCAGGCCATCGCATTCCAACTTGCGGAAATGGCGACGAAGGTCGAGGCCGCGCACTTGATGATGGTCAACGCCGCGCGCCTGAAGGATTCGGGGGAGCGCAACGACGTGGCGGCTGGGATGGCGAAATACCTTGCCAGCGAGTTCTGTTCGGAGGTTACACAGCAGAGCTTCCGCATCCACGGCGGCTACGGCTACTCCAAGGAGTACGAGATCGAGCGGCTCATGCGAGATGCGCCGTTCCTCCTGATCGGCGAGGGCACCAGCGAGATTCAGAAGACCATCATCAGCAAGAGTCTGCTCAATGAGTACCGCATCTGAGCCGGAGTTCGCGGCCAGGCCGCAACTGTCCGAAGACGTCGCGCGCTACGTGCGCAGGCGGATCTTCACGGGCGCGTACCGGGCCGGCGAGTATCTACGGCTGGATCAACTCGCGGTCGAGCTTGGGATCAGCGTGACGCCGGTTCGGGAGGCGTTGCTCAATCTTCGCGCCGAGGGGCTGTTGGTCCAACATCCGAGGCGTGGGTTCATGGTGCTCGAGGTGACGGCGCGCGACCTCGCCGACGTCGCGAAGGTGCAGGCCTTCATCGGTGGCGAACTCGCGGCGCGCGCCGCCGAGCACATCACCGACGATCAACTTGCCGCGCTGCGGGCCATCCAGGACGAGTTGGAGCTTGCCTACGAGCAGACCGACCTGGAGCACACGGTGCGCCTGAACCACGAATTCCACCGCACCATCAACGTTGCGGGCGATTCGCCCAAGCTGACGCAGTTCATGTCGGGCATCACCCGCTATGCGCCAGAGTCGGTATTCCCGACCTTGCGCGGCTGGCCCAAGCAGTCGATCAAGGACCATCGCGCCGTCATCGCCGCGCTTGAAGCGCGTGACCCCGAGTTGGCGCGAAGCGCGATGGCCGAACACTTCACCGTCGGAGTAGCGCCGCTCACCGACCATCTGGTCGAGCGCGGGGTCATCGGCCCCTGAGGCGAATCGCTTTAGCCGTTGAGATGCTCGTCGAAGAACGTCAGGATGCGAGCCCAGGCGTCCTCGGCTTCCGGGCGTGAATAGGACAGCCCCGCAATGCGTTCGACGAACTGTACGACCTGCGGATAGCGCCAGTCGTTCATGAACCCGTGGCCGACGTTCGGGTACTCCTTGATGTCTCGCGCGACGTCGACGCGAGCTAGTTCGGCCTCCAGTCGGGCCGCCGCCCCGGGCAGCATCACGTCGCGCCCGCCGTAGCTTGCGACCATCGGGCAGGCGCCGGTCAGGTCGGGCAGTCTCGGCACGACGCCGTAGTTGGGTGCAGTCACATCGAACACGCCACGCGGGGCCAACTGCAGGCAGAAGCCGCCGCCCAGACAGAAGCCGATCGAGCCCACCATGCCGGTGCAACGGGGGTCGGCGGCCAAATGATCGCGGGCGGCGACGATTGCGTCGACGGCCGAACCTCCGCCTTCGAACGACGCCCGGAAGGTCCCCACGACACATCTCACCCGGTTGCCGCGGCGGTAGAGCGCGGGGGCCATTGCGAGGTAGCCGCTGGCGGCGAAGCGGTCGGTGATGCGTCTCAGGTCGCTCGTCATGCCCATCGCATCGTGGAGTACGACGACGGCCGGCCACGGGCCGTCGCCCTCCGGAATCGCAAGGTATGCGGGCAGGGCTCCGTCGGCAGAGGGATAGTCGATGTCCGCCATGGTGATCACGGTAGCGAATGCCTGCAATTGACAGATGTCAGAACTCATTGACGTACGTCAAATCGGTTGATACTGTCCCGCAAAACCCTTCAGGAGCGGCAGTGCAAAAGACTCAACCGCGCACGGCGGTCATCGGTGCAGGCATCAGCGGGTTGACCGCGGGCAAGATGCTGAAGGACTACGGCGTTCCGTACACCACGTTCGAGACGTCCGACCGAATCGGTGGCAACTGGGCGTTCGGCAACCCGAACGGACACAGCAGCGCCTACCGCTCGCTTCACATCGACACGTCGCGGCAAATGTTGTCGTTCAAGGACTTTCCCATGCCGGAGCACTATCCGGCGTTTCCGCACCACGCCGACATCAAGGCCTATCTCGACGACTACGCCGCCGCCTTCGGACTCCTCGACCACATCGAGTTCGGCAATGGTGTCACCAGTGCGCGCCGGGCCGATGGCGGCGGATGGGACATCGTGGACCAAGCGGGTGACAGCCGGCGCTTCGACCTCCTCGTCGTGGCGAACGGTCACCACTGGGATCCCCGCTATCCCGACTTCCCCGGCACGTTCACGGGGGAGACGATTCACTCCCACCACTACGTCGACCCTCGCACTCCGATGGAACTGACGGGCAAGCGGATCCTCATCGCCGGACTTGGCAACAGCGCGGCCGACATCACCGTGGAGCTGTCGTCGAAGGCGTTGGAGAACACGGTGACGCTGTCCACCAGGTCGAGTGCGTGGATCGTGCCCAAGTACATCGCGGGCCGACCCGGTGACACGCTGTTCAAGACATCGCCGCACATCCCGTTGTCCTGGCAGCGCAAGGCGATTCAGCTGCTGGCCCCGGTAATGGGCATCAACCCCACGCTGTACGGGCTGCCCGAACCCAATCACAAGCTGTTCGAGGCGCATCCGACGCAATCGGTGGAGCTCCCGCTGCGGCTCGGCTCAGGTGACGTCATCCCCAAGCCCAACGTGGCCCGGCTCGACGGCGACACGGTGCACTTCGACGACGGGACCAGCGACGCGTTCGACGTGATCATCTACGCGACGGGTTACAACATCACGTTCCCGTTCTTCGATCCCGGCTTCATCAGCGCGCCGGACAACAGCATTCGGCTATACAAGCGCATGTTCGTCCCCGGTCTGGAGGACCTCGCGTTCATCGGCTTCGCCCAGGCGATACCGACGCTCTTCCCATTCGTCGAATGCCAATCACGTTGCCTGGCCGCCTATGCCATCGGGCGTTACGCGCTTCCGTCGGCCGACGAGATGGAACGCGTCATCGACGCCGACCAGAAGCTGTACACGGGCCACTGCACCGGTAGTGCGCGGCACACCCAGCAGGTGGACTACTTCCACTACGAGCACGACATGCGCGCGCGGGAACTGCCCGCCGGGCGCAAGCGCGCCGCCACGCGAGCACCGGTGCACGCGTGAGGTCGCAGACCGATCGCAGGCCGCCCCAGCGCAGCGACTACCGGCGCGAGGCGATCTTGGACGCGCTCGACACCTGGTTGCAGGAGTCGAACCTCGATGCGATCAACATCGCCGAGATCTCCAAACAGGCTGGCGTGACGCGGTCGGCGTTCTACTTCTACTTCGAGAACAAGGGCGCCGCGGTCGCCGCGCTCATGGAACGCATGATCGACGAAACCATTGTCGTGAACGAGCATTTCACGGCCGCAGAGGATGCACCTCGGCGCCGCATCTACGCCATGCTCGACGGACTGTTCGAGATGCGGGCCCGACATCACCACCTGTTCAAGGCGATGCTCGAGGTACGCGGATCCAGTTCCTCGGTGCGCGACATCTGGGATGGGGCCAGGGCGTCCTTCACGGACTCGATCGCTGAAATGATCCGCAGGGACAGGGCAGCGGGGCGGGCCCCCGACGGGCTGGACCCCGATGTGCTCGCGGCCGTGCTGCTCGAGGTCAACGACCGGTTGCTGGAGCGGCTGACGCTGGGCGGAACGCTGACCAGCGCACAGTTGAAGGACGGGGCGGCGGCCATCTGGCTCAGCTCGGTCTACGGAATCACCGACCTGGCCGAGCATTCACAGGAGACCGCATGAGCTACCGCGAGGTCACGTTCGATTCCCATGGCGTGCGTTGTCACGCCTGGCATTTCCGCGCCGAGTCCGACCTATTGACCGGGCCGCAGGGCCGCCCGGTGGTGGTCATGGCGCACGGCTTCGGCGGCACCAAGGACTCTGGGCTCGAACCATTCGCCGAGCGCTTCGCCGCGGCCGGCGCCGACGTGTTCGCCTTCGACTATCGCGGCTTCGGAGCTTCGGAAGGTGAACCGCGTCAGTCGATTTCCATCAAGCGTCAGGTGCAGGACTACGGCGCCGCCATCGACGCAGCCAAAGCGCTGCCCGACGTCGACCCGCAGCGCGTCGCAATCTGGGGTTCGTCGATGTCGGGCAGTCACGTGTTTCATGTCGGGGCGGATCGCGCAGACGTTGCCGCCGTCATCGCGATGACCCCGTTGACGAGCGGGCTGGCTGCCGGTCGGGCTGCGGTCGGGCAACGCAGCGTGCTCACCGCGTTGTCGTGGATGGCCACCGGTGTTGCCAGCAAGGTGTCCGTCGCGCGCGGCAGGGGCGCAAAGCTGATGCCGTTGGTCGCCCACCCCGGTGAGCGCGGCGCGTTGGCGCTCGACGGGGCGTATGAGAGCTACACCGGGATGGCGGGACCGACGTGGCGCAACGAGGTCGACTCCGCCGTCGGCCTCGAGATGGGCGGAATCCGGGCCACCCCTGCGGCCAAACGGTTGACGTGCCGCCTGCTGGTTCAACTCGGCGACTACGACAGGTACGTGCCCGCCGCCTCCGTCGTCAAGACCGCGGTCGCGGGCCGGGGCGAAGTGCACCACTACCCGTGCGACCACTTCGACGTCTGGCCCGGAAATGCATGGTTCGACAAGGTCGCTGACGACCAGGTGGCGTTCGTGACCCGGGCGTTGGCGCCTGCCATCGTCAACCGCTGACGGCGGTCAGTACTGCGTCGTTCCTCCGTCGACGGGGATGGCCGCTGCGGTGACGAACTTCGACTCGTCGCTGGCTAGCCAGAGCACGGCATCCGCGATGTCGCCCGCCTCGGCGATGCCCATCGTGAGGAAGCCGAGCAGCATGTTCGACAACTGCGGGTAGGACTCCATCGTCCGGCCGATCTCGGACACCATGTCACCCGAACCCATATCGGTAGCAACGGGACCCGGGTGCACGCTGTTGACGCGAATCGAATGCCTGCCCAATTCGGCGGCGAACGCGCGCGCCATGCCCGTGACCGCGTGCTTGCTGGTGGTGTAGTGGACCATGAACGGCTGCATCTTGAGTCCGGCGGCCGAGCTGATCAGGATGATCGAACCTCCGCGACCCCCGTCGATGATGTTCTGGGCGCCCGCCATGACGGCATTCCAGGTGCCGGTGACGTTGACGTCGATGACGTCGCCCCACGACTCCGGCGTGATCTCGTTCCACGTCTGGGGCACTGCGATGCCCGCGTTCGCCACGATGACGTCCAGCCTGCCGAATTCGGCGACGCCGTCGTCGACGGCCCCCGCGAGGCCTGCGTAGTCGCGGGTGTCCACCACCGACGCCATGATGCGGCGCCCGGTGGCCTTGACCAGTCGAACGGTCTCGTCGAGGTCCGCTCCGGTGGCGGGGTCGTACTTGACGCTCGGCGCCACCCGACCCGCGAGGTCGACGGCGATGATGTCCGCGCCTTCCTCGGCCATCCGGACCGCGTGCGCCCGGCCCTGACCGCGGGCCGCACCGGTGATGAAGGCGACCTTGCCCTGGAGTTTGCCCGTCATGAATCTTCTTCCGTTGCCGTCAACATGTCTCGGAGTCGACGGACGTCGACCTTGCCCGTCGAGCCCCGCGGTATCTGATCGTTCGATGTCACCAGCAGCCAGACCGTCGGTACCTTGAAGGAGCTCAACGTCTTCCGCGCCGCGGCGCGAAGCTCTTCGGGTGCGCAGCCAATGTCGCACACCACCACGGCGCCCACGCGGTCGCCCTGCCCACCGGGCACGTTCGCAACGTACGCTGCGTCCACGCCGTCGATGGTCCGCAGCGCCTGCTCGACCTCGCTGGGATACACCGTCGCCCCGCTGACCTTGAACATGTCGTCGGAGCGGCCGTGATAGAACATGAACCCATCGGCGTCGAGATGGCCGAGGTCGCCGGTGGGATAGAAACCGTCGGCGGTGAACACGGCCTCCCGACTCCGCCGGCAGACGCCGCGCAGCGTGTGCGGCCCGCGCAGCTGGAGCTCGCCGACCTCGCCTGCGCCCACAGCCAACCCGGTGTCGACGTCGACGACCCGAACTTCCATGCCCGCGAACGGCTTACCGCAACTGCCCCAGGCCGACGGCGGCATGTCGGTGTCCGCGGCGTATCCGCAGTACGGGCCGAATGACTCAGTCATCCCGAACAGCCTTGCCCTAGCGCCGGGTGCGGCGCGTTGGTCGACGGGAAGCAACGCATCGAGGCTGCCCGGACGCAGCGCGGAAAGGTCGGCACCCACCGAGTCGGCGTGCCGCGCCAGGGCATCGGCTTGGTCGGGCCAGCCGCGGAACAGCGTGACGCGCTCGCGTTCGAGCAAGCCCAGCGTGGTGTCAGGCTGCGGGGCAGGCTCGGTGACCAATGTGGCACCCGCCAGCAGCGCGGACAGGATGCCGCCGCCGAAGCCGCCAACCCAGAAGAACGGCATCGGAAGGTAGAGCCGGGTATCGGCGTCGATGCAGCGCGGTGCGAGGCTCGAGCGCACCGCGCCCAGTGCATTTCCGTGAGAGTGGATGACGCCCTTGGGCATTCCGCTGCTGCCTGAGGTGAACATGATGACCACAGGGTCGCTCGGGGTGACGGACTCGGCCAAGGCGGCTGCGACCTGGCGCGCCGCTTCGGTAGCGGTCGGAAGCGCGTCGGCAGTCCACACCTGGCGCAGTGCAGGCAGCTGGGTCGTTGTGGTCGCGAAGCTGGGCACGCCCAGTTCGGCGCGGAGCTCGTCGAGGTAGCGGTGGCCGCGGAACTCCTCGACGCTCACCAGCGCCTGCACCCCGGCGACGCGTAGTTGCGCGACCAGCTCCGCCGATGTCAACAAGGTGCTCAGCGGGACGAGCACCGCTCCCATCCGGGACACGGCCAGTGCGATGCGTACCCATGCCACGCCGTTCGGCATGATCAGCCCGACGCGGGTGCCCTTGCCGACACCCGCGGCGACGAAGGCGGCCGCGAGTTCCCTGGTGTCGAAATCCAGGGCTGCATAGGTGATTCGAGTGGTGGGGTCGATGACCGCAGCCTTGTCGGCGTCGACGGCCGCGCGGTCCGACAGCAATCGGTCGATGGTGTCACGCATCGAACAACTCCGGCAGCCGCCTGGTGTCGACCTTGCCGCTGGACAGCAGCGGGATCCGCGCGGCCGGTACCGCCACGATTTTGCGCGGGACCTTGTACGTCGACAGTTCGCGCCGGAGTGCTTCGCGCAACGCTGGTTCGTCGAACGGTTGGTCGTCGGTCAACGCCAGCACTGCCGCGACCACCTGTCCACGCTCGGGGTCGGGCAGCCCGAGCACGTGGGCGACCACGCCACCGGTCACGCGGGCGATGGCCTGCGCGACCTCGACGGGTGACACATTGGCGCCCGCGGTCTTGATCATCGCGCCGCGTCGGCCAAGGTAATAGAGGAAGCCGTCGTGGTCGGCGCCGACCAGATCGCCGGTGTGGAACCAGCCGTCGGCGTCGAAGCACTCCTCGCGGGCGCGCCCGTAGTAGCGCTGCATGACGTAGGGGCCGCGGATGCAGAGCTCGCCGTCGACGAGTTTCGTCGCGAATCCCGGTGCGGGCGTGCCGAATGAGCCACGCCGCGTTTCCGGCTGGTCCGCCTCATCGGCGCTCAGCAGGAACGTGCCGCCCGCTTCGGTCATGCCGAGCATGTTGTGGCGCAATTCGGGATCCGCCGGGCGCACGTCGGCAGGCATGATCGGGTACAGGTTGCCGCGGCGCATCGACGACAGGTCCCGCGTACCGAAACTCGGGTGCCGGGCCAACGCCGTCACCCCGGCAGCAAAGCCGTTGGTCATGGTCGGCTGCTCGGCCTCCAGCAGGTCGAGAGTGTCGGCCGCATCGACGGCGTTGGAACAGATCAGCGTGGCGCCGGCCACCAGCGTGGCGAGCAATGCGAAGCCGAGTCCGCCGACCCAGAAGAAGGGCGAGTTGCAGAACAACCTGTCGTGCTCGGTCAGCCCGCGTAGCGCGTTGAGGTTGCGCTGATGGGTCAGCAGGGCCGCATGGGTGTGTACGGCACCCTTGGGCGCGCTCGTCGAACCCGAGGTGTAGACGATCGCCAGTGGGTCGGAGCCGCCGACATCGTCCTCGGCAGCACGCAGGAGGTCGGTGGCAATGGATTCACCTGCGTGGCAGAGTGCTTCGGTGTCGAAGACAATGTGTCGCAGCTGCGGCAGATCCGGGTGCATCAGAGGTGAGGTCACGTCGCCACCGAGCAGCTCGGACAGCCGCGCCGCGTAGTCGTGGGAGCGATATGCCCGCGCCGACAGCAGAATCGACACATCGCTGGCGACGAGTTGTTCGTGCAGTTCGCGTGCGGTCGCGAAGGTGGGGAACGGGATCACCACCGCGCCGATCCGGGCCGCGGCCAGCATTGCCACCACGAACGCCGAGCCGTTGGGCTCGAGAATCCCGACGTGCGTGCCCCTTCCGGCGCCAAGCGCGAGGAGCCCGCGGGCCAACGCAGCTGAACGGCGTTCGGCGGCAACATAGGTGAGCCGGTCGGCGTCGCACACCAGCAGTTCGTGCTCACCTCGCGCCGTCGCCCGTTCGCGAATCGCGGCGCCCACCGTTGGACCTTCAGGCACGTTCGCCTTGGATGAGCCTCGTCGCATCGTCGAAGTGTCGCCGCACCGCGGCGAGGTCGGCCTTCCCGGACGGCGTCCGCGGAATCGTGTCGACGACGGCGAACTCGGAGGGAATCTCATAGCGCGCCAGCCGCGCCCGAAGGAACTCGGCAAGTTCGTCCGTCGTTGTGGCGCCCCGCAATTCCACCATCGCGACGGGCGTCTCGCCGAGCCGATCGTCGCGGTGGCCGACCACCGCCGCACCGAGCACCGCAGGGTGGCTCTCCAGTGCGGCCCGCACGTCGTCGGGCATCACCTTGAACCCGCCGCGGATGATCGCCTGGTCGGCTCGGCCGAGAATCCACAGGAACCCGTCGTCGTCGATGCGCGCCACATCGGTGGTACGAATCCAATCCGCGTCCCGGCCCAGCTGTCCGGGTTTGACCTCGAGCAACCCGGACTCGTCTGAGCCGACGGGGTGACCGTCATCGTCGACGACGCGCAGTTGGGCGCCCAGGGTGGCCCGACCGACGCTTCCGCGCTTGGTGGCCCAGAACTCCCGGTGGTCGCGAATGTTCCACCCAGCGACCCCGCCGCCGAATTCGGTTGCCGCATAGGATGTCAGGACGGGGATGCCGTACTTCTCGGTGAACGCATCGGCGTCGTCGGCCGACAGCGGCGCGGTGCCCGAGGTGACGGCCTGAATGCTGCTCAGGTCGTCGCGGGTGAGGTCGGACCCGAGCACCATCCGCAGCGCGGCGGGTACCAGTGACACCGCCTTCGGGCGGTGCCTGCGTACGACGTCGGCCCAGCGTTCGAGTTCGAAGCGCGGCAGTAGCACGAAGGGTCGGGCCTCGGCGACGCACTGCAGTACGCGGTACACGCCGCCAATGTGGACCAGCGGAGCGTTCACGATCGCGACGCCGCGGCGTGGCTCGGTGGGTGCGGATCCGCTGCCCAGCGTGCTGCGCGCCAACATGTCGTAGGTGAGGTCAATGCGCTTGGGGGGCCCGGTGGTTCCGCTGGTGAGCATGCGCACGGCCACCCCGGGGCGTTCGTCGGCCTCGGTCGGTGCACCGGCAGGCTCGACCCGCGGGGGGTCCGAAAGACCGGCGATGGTCACGACCGTCGTCGCATCCGAAGGAGTGACCAACGTTGCGATGTCGTCGCGGGTGCCGATGACCACCGGCAAGTTCAACGCGGCGATGTCGGATCTGGTGCGCTCGTCGCCGCGGGCTGGATTGATGACGACCAGGGTGGCATCGGCGATCAAGATGCCAAGGAAGGTTGCGACGTGGCTGGGTGTATTGCGCAGCAGCACACCCACTTGCGGATGTGTCCCGCCATGGAGCGTGACTAGTTCGGCAATGCGGCGCGCGTGGGTGCCGACCTCCGCCCGCGACGACCACAGGCCCTCGAACTCGATGGCCGGGGAGTCGGGGGCCATCGCAAGCACGTCGCCGACTCGCTGGCTCAACGGGTGCACCATCAGCGCACCCTCGGCGCCCGTCGAGGCCGATCGGGGTCGAGTTCGGTCTTGCCAAGCGCGTTGCCGAGTCGGGTGTAGATGAGCCCTTGGTCCAGTGCGGCGCGGTATGGCTTGTCCAGTGACTCCCATATCGCCTTGACGGTGCCCTGGGTGGCCGAGGTCGGGTGGCCGGCGATCAAGGCGGCGATGTCGTGAGCCCGGGCCCACAGATCGTCGGCGTCGACCACCTCGGTGACCAGACCGATGCGCAGTGCGGTCTGCGCGCTGACCCGTTCTTCGTTGCCCGTCAACGCGATTCGCAACGTCTCGCCAAGGCCGATCTTGCGCATCAGCCCGATGGGCTCCAGCGCGCAGACCAACCCCGCGCTGACGTGAGAGTCGAAGAAGGTGGCGTCGGTCGAGCAGATGACGACGTCGGACTCGTTGACGAAGTAGAAGGCGCCCGCGGTGCACATGCCCTGCACCGCACACACGACGGGCTTCCACATCTTCTGCCACTTGGGGCTGAGGAACTCGCCGGGATCCTCGTGGTTCCACACGCTGGTCGGCTGGTGATACGCCTGCTTGACGTCGAGGCCTGCGGAGAAGGCGCGCTCGCCCGCCGCGCGCAGCACCACCGCGTTGATCCGGTCGTCGAGTTTGATGGTGCGCCACACCTCGGCCATCTCATGACACATGGTCTGGTCGAACGCATTCAGCCGCTCGGGGCGGTTGAGTGTGACGGTCGCGACGCGGGCAGCTTCGTCGACGTCGAGTAGGACAGTGTCGAATACCATTAGCGGCACTGCCAATTCGGTGCCCGCTTTTCCATGAACGCCTTCGGCCCCTCGATGGCATCCTCGGTGCGCACGACGCGCTCACGGAACGTCTCGGCGAGGATCTCGGCCTCGTGCAGCGGGAGGTCGAGGGTCTTGTGGATGGCCAGTCGGGTGCCCCGCACTGCCAGTGGTGCATTGGAGTTCACCATGTCGGCGATCTCGTGCGCGCGCTCCAGGAGCCGGTCGTGCTCGACGACCTCGCTGATCATCCCGAGGTCGTAGGCGCGCTCGGCGCTCATCCGCTCATGCTTGCCCGCAAGTGACATGCGCAATGCGATGTTGCGCGGAAGTACCCGGGCCAGCCGGACCATTTCCCGTCCCGCGACCAATCCGATGGACACGTGCGGATCGAAGAACGTGGCCTTGTCGGAGGCGATGATGATGTCACCCGTGGTCACCCAGTCAAGCCCTGCGCCGCAACACAATCCGTTGATCGCGGCTAGCACCGGCTTGGCCATGGTGCGGAATGGTGGCGTGCCCTCCTGCGGGGCCTCCCACTGGTCGTAGGTGGACAGGTAGGGCCGGTCGTAGATGACCTTGCCGTCCTCGGGGATCTCGGTGACGTCGGCTCCGGTGCAGAAGGCGCGGCCGGTGCCGGTGACGATGAGTAACCAGATGTCGTCGTCACCCTCGGCTTCTGCGTAGGCGGTGCGCAGTTCGGTGATCATGTGGGGGCTGAGTGCGTTCAGCGCCTGCGGCCGATTCAGCGTGATCGTCGCCGTATGCCCGGTGACCTCGTAGCGGATGTCGTCGTATGCCTTATCCGGCATTGGTGTGTCCCTTCATCATCGGCCTTGGAAGTCCGGTGGGCGGCGGTCCCGGAACGCCGCCAGTCCTTCTTTGAAATCCTTGGTCCTGCTGGAGAGTTCGAGGTTGAACAACTCCTGCTTCATGGCCTGGTCCAGAGTCGCGTGTTGGCCGGAATTGATCGCCTGCTTGGCCAGCCCGAGCGCCACCGTCGGGCCGGAGGCCAGCCGGGCCAACAGCTCCTCGGTGGCGGATTCGAGGTCCGTGGCCGCGGCGGCGTGATGGATGAGTCCCCAGTCGACCGCGTCGGCACCGCTGACCTTCTCGCCAAGCAGCAGCATGCGTCTGGCGCGGGCGACTCCGACGAGGCGAGGTAGCAGCCATGTCGAGCCGGAGTCGGGGGAGAAGCCGCGGGCGAGGAACGGCTCCCAGAACACGGCGTCGTCGGCCGCGACCGCGAAGTCGGCAGCCAGTGCGAGGTTGCAGCCAAGTCCGACGGCCCATCCCCGCACCGTGCACACGACCGGCAGTGCGATGGTGTGGATCAACTCGATGACACGGTTTGCGGTCAGTGGGATGCGCCGGACCAGGTCACCGGTCCGCAGCCGCTCCCCGCCGGAGCCATTCCCCGAGTCGCTTCGCTCCTGCCCGCCGGAATTCGTGGCCACCCAGTCCGCCCCCGAGCAGAAGTCCTCGCCGGCACCTCGGATGTGTACGGCCCGCAGCGCATCGTCGGTGGCAGCCTCGGTCAGAGCTGCGACCAACTGGTCGATCATGAGATGGCTCAGCGAGTTTCGCCGTCCAGGACGATCGAGCACGACGCGGAGGATCGGCCCGTCGTGCGTAACGGACACGGAGCCGTCGCCCGGATCGCCTCCGTTGTCCCGGGCGCCCTGTTGACTCACCGTCGGGTTCCACCCTTTCGCTTCCCTACAGTTACCCCTACAGTAGGGATACCAGTACTATCCTGTACAAGATAGCAAGGAAAGGCCACCGAAGGAAGATTCGGTGTGCGCAACCGGAACGAGGTGACGGATGGCCGACGGCCCCCGCTTCGGTCGCCCCGTGGGCGCCGCGCGCATCCGGCAGCCCCGGGTGGCCGAGATCCTTGCCTCGCGACTGCGTGAGGACATCCTGTCCGGGCGGCTCAAGGAGGGCGACGTCCTGCCGTCCCAGGAGCACCTGCTCGGCGAGCTTGGCGTGAGCCCGCCTGCGCTGCGCGAGGCGATCCACATTTTGGAGACCGACGGGCTCATCTCGGTGCGGCGGGGCAACGTCGGCGGTGCGGTGGTGCACCTCCCGTCGGCGGAGCGGACCGCGCACATGATCGGCATGGTGCTGCAGTCGAGGGGCGCGTCCCCGGCCGACGTCAGTGGGGCGCTCATTCATCTCGAACCGGTGTGCGCGGGTTTGTGTGCGGCGCGCGACGATCGGCTGACCGAGGTCGTCCCTTACTTGGAGGCCGAACTCGAAACGCAGACAGCGGAGTTCGACGACCTGTCGCGATACGTGCCGAACGCGCGCGGGTTCCACGAGACGCTGGTCGCCCGCTGTGGCAACGAGTCGATGATCGTGCTGATCGGTTCCCTGGAGTTGATCTGGTCGGCGCACGAGTCGGCAGTGTGGAGCGGTGAGGGAGACGAGGGTGACGCCGATGCGCGGGCCAAGACCCGGCGCGCGGCACTTCGGGATCACCACCGGCTCGTCGATGCGATTCGAGATGGCAACGAGGCACGCGCGGTGCGGCTGGCGACCGATCACCTTTCGGCCGCGCGGCGCAGCACGCTAGGTATGGACCAGACCATCGAGGCGAATCGAATTTCGCAATGACAGGAAGGATCTTCGATCCATGACGAGCTTCAGCAGCGGCGACGAACGGGTGCTCTTCGAGGTCGATCGCGAACTCCGGATCGCGACCATCACCTTCAACAACCCCAAGCAACGCAACTCCTACGACGCGACGATGCGCGATGCCGTCGGCCGCTGTCTCGACGTCGTCGCCGAGGACGACGACATCACGGTGGTGGTACTGCGCGGGGTGGAGGGTGTGTTCTCGACCGGCGCAGACATGAACAACGCATACGGGTGGTACGGCGAGAATTTCAGGGGAGGGGAGAAGCCGGCCAAGAGCCGGCCCAGTCAGCGTCGACGACTTACGGTGGACCGCAAGTCCTTTGGCTTCTACCACAACCTGATGGGCTTCCCGAAGGTGACGGTGGGGGAGATCAGCGGGTTCGCGCTCGGTGGAGGCTTCGAGATGGCCCTCATGACGGACATCTCAGTCATCGCACGCGACACCAGAATCGGCATGCCCGCGACGCGGTTCCTCGGGCCCGCCCTGGGCAGTCTGCACATGTTCTTTCACCGACTCGGCCCGGTGCTGGCCCGGCGCATGCTGCTGACCGGTGACATCATCGAAGCCGGTGAGGTCGAGCGCCTCGGGGTGTTCACCGAGACGTGTGCGCCAGAGGCGGTGACCGCTCGGGCTTGGTACTGGGCGCAGAAGGTGGCGAAGATGCCCGCCGACGGCGTCGTCATCGCCAAGGAAGCGTTCCGTTGGGTGGAGCAGAGCCAGGCCTACCAGGGCGAGGAAGTGGCCAGTTATCTCTTCCACGCCTACGGCACGAACCTGCAGTTTTCGCCGGGGGAGTTCAACTTCGTCAAGACTCGCGCCCAGCACGGCACCAAGGAGGCGTTCCGGCTGCGTGACGAGCACTTCCATGTGCCGGAGCCGGAGTGATCGGGCTCTCTAACGCGATACAGTATCTGTTAACTTTGTAATGTCACTGCGTAAAGTCGTCTACGTCGAAAACCGAGGTCAAAGATATGTCAACACCTGTCATCGTCGGAGCGGTCCGCACAGCGATCGGGCGGTCCTTCAAGGGCACGCTGGTCAACACCCCGCCCGAGACCCTGATCACCACGGTGCTTCCCGAGGTCGTCCGCCGCTCTGGCATCGACCCGGCGGACATCGACGACCTCATCTTCGCTGAATCTCATTACGGTGGTGGCGATCTTGCTCGCTACGCGGCCGACGCGACGGGCCTGCAGGACGTACCCGGCCAGTCGGTCAACCGGCACTGCGCGGGCAGCCTGACGGCCATCGGCAATGCGTCGGCACAGATCGGCTCCGGTATGGAACGCGCGCTGATCGCCGGTGGCGTGCAATCACTGTCGATGACGCCGTTGACCAACTGGCGGATTCCGGGGCCCGAGCTCAAGTTCGAGGAGCGGTGGATGCCGCCCACCCACGTCGAGACGCCGGAGGCGCCGACCAAGGACATGTCGATCACCGTCGGCTGGAACACCGCGCAGGCCGTGGGTATCAGCCGCGAAGAGATGGACGCGTGGGCAGCGCGGTCGCATCAGCGCGCCGTGGCCGCGCAGGACGCGGGCAAGTTCCTCGACGAAATCATCCCGTTGAAGGTGGAGCAGTTCGATGGGTCCGTCATCGACTTCAGCGTCGACGAGCATCCGCGTCGCGACACCACCGTCGAGAAGCTGGCCGGGCTGAAGGTGCTGCACCCCGAGATCGAGGGCTTCTCCATTACCGCGGGCAACAGCAGCGGCACCAACGACGCTTGCGCGGCAGTCGCGCTCACCGCCAGCGACTACGCCGAGGCCAACAACCTCGGCGTGCTGGCCACCGTGAAGGCGTGGGGCGCCGCAGCCATCGACCCCAAGCTCACCGGGCTCGGCGCGGTCAAGGCGATCGGCAAGGTACTCGACCGGGCCGGGCTGAAGGCCTCCGATATTGCCCTGTGGGAGATCAACGAGGCGTTCGCGGCGGTGCCGATCGCGGCCGTTCGCGAGTTCGGAATCGACGAGGAGTTGGTGAACTTCTCCGGTAGCGGCTGCAGCCTTGGACATCCCATCGCTGCCTCGGGCGCACGGATGATCACCACACTGATCTATGAGCTTCAGCGGCGTGGCGGCGGTATCGGCGTTGCTGCGATGTGTGCAGGCGGCGGCCAGGGCGGCGCCGTCATCGTGGAGGTCTAGCCCCCCACAAATCGCGAGGAGAATCATGGTTGGCGTGCTCGATGGCGTGCGGGTGCTCGACTACGGGCGCTTCATCGCCGCGCCATGGTGCAGCGCGCTGTTGGCCGACATGGGTGCCGACGTGCTGCGGGTCGAGAAGCGCGAAGGTGGCGAAGACCGCTGGGTGCAATCCGTCGCCGACGGAGGCGAAGGCGGCACGTTTCTGCAGTGCAACCGCAACAAGCGTTCGCTGACGCTGGACTCCACCACTGAAGAGGGTGCGGAGGTCACTCGTCGACTGGTCGCGCAATCGGACATCGTGATCGCGAACATGCCACTGAAGGGAATGCGGGCCAGCCGATTGGATTACGAAAGCCTGCGCGACATCAAGCCCGACATCATCCTGGCCAGTGCGACGGCCTACGGCGAAGGCGGCCCGTACAGCGACCGCATCGGCTTCGATGGGGCGGGCCAGGTGATGTCGGGCGCCGTCTACCGCCAAGGACTGCCCGACATGCCGATCCGAACGGTGGTGCCGCAGGCCGACTTCGGTACGGCGTTGACCATGACGATCGGCGTGATGATGGCGCTCTACCACCGCAGCCAGACTGGCGAGGGGCAGCACGTCGAGGCAGCGCTGTTGCCGACCGCGCTGATGCTGTCCAACGCGTTCCTCATCGAGCGCGCGTTGCTCGGTGTGGACAAGCCGAGGATGGGCAACCGCGGCGCGTCGGTGGCGCCGTGCGATCTCTACAAGGTGACGGACGGCTGGGTGCTACTTCAAGTGGCCGGGCAGCCGATGTTCAGGCGCTGGTGCAGGCTGATCGGTCGCGACGACCTCATCGATGACCCGCGTTTCGTCGACGACGACTCACGATGGCAACACGGTGACTTTCTGAACGACCTGATGCAGGACTGGTGTGACGGCAAGACCAAGGCCCAGGTGTTGGAGTCGCTTGAAGCAGCGAAACTCCCTGCCGCCCCTATGCATTCGACCCAGGACGTGCTCGACGATCCCCACATCGAGGCGATGGGCTACCTCAAGTCGGTACCGTTCCCCGGCACGTCCCGCGACGTCCCGATCATCGAGACACCGTTCCGGCTGTCCAAGACCCCTGGCACCATTCGTCATCGGGCTCCGTTGCTCGGTGAGCACACCGATCAGGTGCTCGCCGAGCTTGGGTACGGAGCCGCGGAGATCACCGAACTTCGCGGGCGGGAAATCGTCTGACGCTCGCTTAGCGCGCGGCGGTGGTCTTTCGACGCGGTGCGGTAGTCGCCTTGCGGCGCTGCGGGGCCTTGCCCGATTGAGCCTCCTCGATCAGCTTGGCGGCATGGTCGAGGATGCAGTCGAGCCCGTATTCGAAGTTGTTGTCGTCGGACGCCCCGATACGGTGGCCTTCCTCGGTGACGCGCGCGAGCAGCGGGGCGGTCTCGGGATCGATGACCATCGCCTCCTCGAAGTAGCCCGGTCCGTCGTCTGTCGAGCGGTTCTTGTCGTAGAGCCGCTGCAGCACCACCGATCCGCGGACGTGAACCGACATGGCGGAATAGGTATCGAAGGCGTCCTCCGGTGGGAGGCCGGCTTCAACGAGACTTTCGATCGCCTTCTCCACCGCGACCACACCGAGCTTCGCGGCGCGGGGGCTCAGCGCAGAGCGAATGAGAATGAGGTCGCAGAGAATCGGGTTGCCCAGGAACGTCTTTCGCATGGTGCGGGCGTGGTTGGCCAACGTCTCACGCCAGTCCTTGGCTTCGACGTACGGAGTGGCGAACACGTACTGTTTCAGTGCGCGGTCCGTCATCGCGTTGAGCAGGTCGTCCTTCTTGCGGAAGTACCAGTAGATGCTCGTCACGCCGACACCGAGATGTTTGCCGAGCAGCGGCATGCTGAGGTTGTCGATGCCCACTTGCTCGGCGAGCTCGAACGCGCCTGCGATGATGTCGTCAGGGTTGATGGATCCCCGTTCGCGGCGCTGACGTTTGTCGGTCGTCGCCTGCTTGGCCACGAGTGGCACCTCCATCGAACTCGACGTCGCTCGGCCCCGTTGGGGTGGCTGAGCGTCAATCTACCGGCAACTCCCAGGTGAACAGGGGCTACGCGAGCGTGTCGCTGGTCACCGTTCCCGATGAGCTTACCGGTAGCCATTCAGTTGCGACCCTTCCACGGTTGTTTCCGCAGGTAGTGACCTGTTCGAGTGCCCGCGCCCGAGGTGGTTCCCGGATCGTCCGGGTACGGGGGGCGGCCGACGGAACGTGCTGTCCGGCAACGCGATTGCGCGCCGGGTGGTGCGTCGGTAATCCGGAGCTCGAGCGACTCGCGGTGATGGTCGGTCGCACGACGGGCCAGTCCGCAGCTACTGAAAGACCTATAGTAAGTTTCACCGCGTACCGATGTGACATTCGTCGGCTCCGCCGACGGTGTGGACGACCAAGTGAATGAGGCAACGTGGCCGACGAAGTTCTGACAGAGCGCCAGGGGCGCACCCTCGTCATCACCATCAACCGGCCTGAGGCCCGCAACGCGTTCAACCTCGCGGTGGCGCAAGGCCTTGCGGACGCGATGGACGAACTCGATGACACTCCCGAACTCTCCGTGTCGATCATTACCGGCGCCGGAGGAACCTTCTGCGCGGGTATGGATCTCAAGGCCTTCATGGCCGGTGAGGTGCCGTCGGTTCCCGGCCGCGGCATCGGCTTCACGGAACGTCCGCCGCGCAAGCCCGTAATCGCCGCCGTCGAGGGCTACGCGTTGGCCGGTGGCACCGAGATCGTGTTGGCCACCGACCTGGTGGTGGCGGCCAAAAACGCGAAGTTCGGCATCCCGGAGGTCAAGCGCGGGCTGGTGGCTGCCGGCGGTGGGCTACTGCGGTTGCCGCACCGGATTCCGTATCAGAAGGCGCTGGAGCTGGCACTGACTGGCGATAACTTCACTGCCGAGGAAGCGTCGGCGTGGGGCTTCGTCAACGTGCTCACCGAGCCAGGCGAAGCGCTCGCTGGCGCGTTGGCGCTGGCTGAGCGCATCACCGCCAACGGCCCGCTGGCAGTGGCAGTGACCAAGGAGATCATCGCGAAGTCCGCGGGCTGGAGCGAAGAAGAGATGTGGCGCAAGCAGCAGGAACTGATCTTGCCGGTCTTCTCGTCCAAGGACGCCATGGAGGGCGCCACGGCGTTCGCCGAGAAGCGCGCACCGAACTGGACCGGCACGTAGCAGGTCCGGTCGGAGTCGTGTCGTGGATCTAGGTTTCGCAGACGCCACCGCAGTCGTGGTCGGCGGAGGCCGCGGCATGGGGTTGGCCACGGCGCGTTGTCTTGCCGAGGACGGGGCGCGCATCGCGATCGTCGGCCGGTCGCCGGAAGTACTCGAAGAGGCGGCCGCCGAACTGACCCGCGGTGGAAGTCCCGAAGCCTTCGGCGTGGTGGCCGACATCGGCGATGCCGCTCGCGTTGACGAGGTGTTCGCCGAATTGGGCGAGCGCTGGAACGGCCAGCTCAATGTGCTCATCAACACCGTCGGTCCCAGCGCCGCAGGCACTTTCGATCAACTCACCGACGACCAGTGGCGGGCCGCCGTCGACGAGGGCGTGATGGGCATGGTGCACTGCGTGCGCTCCGCCCTGCCTCTGCTGCGTGGTGCCGAGTGGGCCCGCGTCGTCAACTTCTCCGCACACTCCACCCAACGGCAGAGCGTCATGCTGCCCGCATACACCGCCGCCAAGGCCATGGTGAACAGCGTGTCGAAGAACCTTTCGCTGCTGCTGGCCAAGGACGAGATCATGGTGAACGTCGTCTCGCCAGGCAGCATCTCATCGGAGGCGCTGCTTGGTTGGGCCGACTCGGTGGGGGTCGACGGAAGCGATCCCTATCGACTCATGGAAGCCATCGACGAGCACTTCGGGCATCCTGCACACCTCCCGAGGGCAGGCCTACCCAACGAGATCGGACCGGTCGCTGCGTTTCTCGCCTCGCGGCGCAATTCCTACATGACTGGGGCCAATGTCAACGTCGACGGCGGCAGCGACTTCACCTGAGGGGAGCGGCACATGGCAACGGCCAAGGAAGCACGCGAGTGGGCGCGCGGAGCGATTCGCGGGATCGGGGACTCGTTGTACACCCCGTTCAGCGGGGACGCGGGCGACGACATCGATTGGGACGCATACCGGACGCTGGTGCGACATTGCGTTGGCACCCTCGGCCACGAAATGCTCTGGTGCACAAGCGGTCTGTCAGAGTTCTGGGCATTGACGCTGGATGAACGCAAGCGCCTGCTCGAGGTGGCGATCGAAGAGGCGCGGGCCATCAACCCGGACGTCGTCATCCAGGCCTGTACCTCGACTACCGCCGCCAAGGACTGTCTGGACCTCACGCGCCACGCGCAGGCGTCCGGTGCCGACATCGTGTACATCCAGACGCCGGTCATGGAGACCCACGGCGGCGAGGGCGTGCTGAACTTCTTCCGCTACATCGCCGATCGCACCGACATCGCGCTTGGCATGTTCAATTCACCGTCCTCCGGATACGTGCTGACCGCGGAGGAGAGTGCGCGCATCGCCGCCGCGATCCCTGCGGTGTGCGCCACCAAGGAGGGCGCGTTCAGGCCGGCCGATAGCCGTCGGCTGCACGAACTGTCACCCGAACTGCTCATCTGGGAGTGTGATACCACGGTCTACCGGGCCGGTTGGTTGCGCGACGGCATCGTCTGCGCAGCCCAACTCGGTACCGCGGGCTACCTTTTCGAGACACCGCAGCGGCGACTCTTCACCGAGTACTGGAACCTGGTGTGGGACGGCAAATTGATCGAGGCGATGGACTATGCGCGTACGACCGGCATGGACCAGTTCGAGCTCGACCGGGGCCTTGGTACACCTGCTATCCGGGTCGGCCGGACTACTTCACCCACTGGGGCGGGGCGTTCAAGTACGCGGCCTCGGTGCTCGGGCTGCCCATCGGTTCATACCCGCATTCGCGGCCGCCGCAAGCCGAGTTGCCCGAGTCGGCCAAGCACCAAATCCGCGAGGCCTACGTACGCCTTGGCCTGCTAGAAGACTGATCGGACGGCGTTGCGGAAGGCGCTACCGATAGGTGTACAGTATGTACAAATAGCCAGCCTGGAGCCGCTTTCGAGGAGTGCCCAATCGATGAGGTCGAAGTGACCATTCCCAATCAGACGAGCACGGTCGATCAGCAGGCCGCCGTCTTGCTTGACGTGCGGGACAGCGGTGTCGCCGTCGTGACACTGAACCGGCCGGAGCGCATGAATGCCTGGGGCGGGGGACTGGCCTCCGCGTTCTATCGCTGCATGGACCTGGCCGAAGCGGATCCCGCCGTACGCGTCATCGTGCTCACCGGCAACGGGCGCGCCTTCTGTGCGGGCGCCGACATGGGCGACGGTGGCACCATCGGTGGAGCGAGCGTCGGCGGCGAGACCGACGTGACCGCACTGGTGGGCGAACGCCATCCGCATTTCGTCACGGGCATGCGCAAGCCGATCATCGCGGCCATCAATGGCGCGTGTGCAGGCATCGGACTCACCCAGGCGTTGATGTGCGACATCAGGTTTGCTGCGGCGGGCGCCAAGTTCACCACCGCGTTCGCGCGGCGCGGGCTGATCGCCGAGTACGGCATCTCGTGGATCCTGCCGCGCGTGGTCGGCTGGGGCGCGTCGCTCGACCTGCTCTTGACCGGCCGCACCTTCTTCGCCGAGGAGGCCAAGGAACTGGGGTTGGTCAAAGAGGTATTTCCGCCCGACGATCTGCTACCCCGGGCACTGGCCTACGCCGAGGACATGGCCGTGCACTGCGCGCCAAGCGCCATGGCGGTGATCAAGCGGCAGATCTACGGGGACGCCTTGCGAAACGTCCACGACACCAGCGCCGCAGCGGAGACACTTATGCACGAGTCGATGGGGCGCCCCGACTTCATCGAGGGCATCACCGCCTTCTTCGAGAAGCGACAGCCGGACTTTCCGCCACTGGGATTGGACAAGCAGGAGGAGCCTTCATGACTGACGAGCAGCCGCTGGACTACCGCGCAATCGACGTCGACAACCACTACTACGAGCCGATCGACTCCTTCACCCGCCACCTGCCCAAGGAGTTCAAACGCCGCGGCGTGCAGATGCTCACCGAGGGCAAGCGCACTTTCGCGGTGATGGGCGGCGAGATCAATCAGTTCATCCCGAACCCGACGTTCGATCCGATCATCGAGCCGGGCTGCCTGGACCTGCTGTTCCGCGGCGAGATCCCCGAGGGTGTCGATCCTGCGTCGTTGATGAAGGTCGACCGGATGGCCAATCATCCCGAGTATCAGAACCGCGACGCGCGCGTGAAGGTGCTGGACAGGCAGAACCTCGAGACGGTGTTCATGTTGCCCACGTTCGCCTGCGGGGTGGAGGAGGCGCTCAAACACGACATCGAGGCGACGATGGCGTCGGTGCACGCGTTCAATCTCTGGCTCGATGAGGACTGGGGTTTCGATCGCCCGGACCACCGGTTCGTTTCCGCGCCCATCATCTCGCTGGCCGATCCCGACAAGGCGATCGAGGAAGTGGAATTCGTGCTCGCGCGCGGCGCCAAGATGGTGCTGGTGCGCCCTGCGCCGGTGCCCGGCCCCGTCAAGCCGCGATCGTTGGGCGATCCGCTCCACGATCCGGTCTGGGCGCGGTTGGCCGAAGCCGGTGTGCCGGTTGGTTTCCACCTGTCGGACAGCGGCTATCTGGCGATTGCGGCGTTGTGGGGTGGCAAGGCCAAGTTCGAGGGCTTCGGCAAGAAGGATCCGCTCGACCAGATCCTGCTCGATGACAGGGCGATCCACGACACGATGGCCTCGATGGTCGTGCACCAGGTGTTCACTCGGCACCCGAAGTTGAAGGTCGCCAGCATCGAGAACGGTTCGTACTTCGTACACCGCCTGATCAAGCGGCTCAAGAAGGCCGCCAACACGGCGCCGCACCACTTCACCGAGGATCCGGTGGAGCAGATCAGGAACAACGTCTGGATCGCCCCCTACTACGAGGACGATGTGCAATTGCTCGCCGAGACCATCGGCGTGGACAAGATCCTGTTCGGCTCGGACTGGCCGCACGGCGAGGGCCTCGCCGATCCGATGACCTTCACCGCCGATATCCCGCAATTCCCGTTGTTCAGTGCCGAGGACACCCGGAAGGTCATGCGCGACAATGCACTTGACCTGCTCGGCGTGCACGTGCCGGCCGCGTAGTCATGGGCGAATGGACAATAGGCGACGTCGTCGACGCCATCGCCGACGTCATCCCCGACCGCACGATGACGGTCTGCGGTGACCGCAGGACCACCTACGGCGACATGGCGACGCGCACGCGGCGCTTCGCGAACTTCCTGGCCGACAAGGGATTCGGCGCCCACGACGAACGAGATGCGCTGGACAACTGGGAGTGCGGCCAGGACCGCGTCGCGCTGATCATGTACAACGACCAGTATCCGGAACTGGTCGTCGGCTCGCTCAAGGCCCGCACCGTTCCGGTGAACGTCAACCACCACTACACGCCGCGCGAAGTGGCCGAGTTGCTCGACTATGTGAAGCCCCGCGCCGTGGTCTATCACCGGGCATTGGGGACCAAGTTCGCCGACGTGCTGCCGCCGGAGAGTGCCGACCTGCTCATTGCCGTCGACGACGGTAGCGACGCGCCCATCCTGCCTGGCTCGGTGACGTTGGAAGACGCTTTGGCGCAAGGTGATCCGGACCGAAGGATCGCCGGATCGCCGGACGACGTCATCATGTACTGCACGGGTGGCACGACGGGCAGGCCCAAGGGTGTGTTGTGGCGCCAGAGCGATTCCTACGTGTCGTCGATGGTCGGAGCCGACCACGACTCCGCCGTCGAGATCCATGACAAGGTGCGACGCAACGAGGGCGCACCGTGGTTCGCGGTCTCCCCGCTCATGCACGCGGCAGGGCTGTGGACCGTGTTCTCCGGATCGCTCGCGGGGCTGCCGGTCGTGCTCTACGACGACCGGACCAAGTTCAATCCGCCGGTCGTGTGGCGCACCGCCGAGCGCGAGCAAGTCGGCCTGATGACGATGGTCGGTGACGCGTATGCGGCGCCGCTGATCGAGGAATTGAATCAGCACAGCTATGAGCTCGCGTCGCTGTACGCCATCGGAACGGGCGGGGCGGCAACCAATCCCAAGCACGTGAGCGCGCTATTGGAGCACCTCCCGCAACTCACCATCATCAACGGCTACGGATCGTCGGAAACCGGGAACATGGGCTTCGGGCACAACCAGCGTGGCTCCCATCGCGAGACGTTCGACTTGCGTGAAGGCGGCACGGTGGTGTCCGACGACCTCACCCGATTCCTGCAGCCCGGCGATCCAGAAGTCGGTTGGGTAGTGCGCACGGGCCGGATTCCCTTGGGCTACTTGGACGATGCCGAGGCCACCCGCAAGACCTTCCCGGTCGTCGAGGGCCAGCGCGTGGTGATCTCTGGTGACCGCGCCTCGCTCGAGGCCGACGGCACCCTGCGGCTGTTCGGACGCGACTCGCTCGTCGTCAATACCGGCGGCGAGAAGGTCTTCGTCGAAGAAGTCGAGGCGGTGTTGCGCGCGCACACCGGCGTGGCGGACGCGCTGGTGGTCGGCCGGGAGAGCGAGCGCTGGGGCCAAGAGTTGGTGGCGCTCGTGGAACCGCAGGCAGGCACGACCATCGCGCCCGAGGAACTGTATTCCGACTGCGTCGAACATCTGGCTCGGTTCAAGGCGCCCAAGGAGTTCATCTTCGTGGACAAGGTGCGCAGGTTGGGCAACGGAAAGGCTGACTACCGGTGGGCGAAGAGCGAGGCGGTTCGACGCGCGGCGGTGCCGACCCGGCCATGACGCACAAAGTGATCGACTGTTTGGTCAACGTGCACTTCGGCGAGACCAAGAAGCAGCCGGAGTTCATGCTCAAGGTGCGAGACGACTACTTCAAGGGTCCGCAGTCGTTGTACGACCAGGTCGAATTGCCTGCGCTACTCGACGAAATGGACGAGCACGGCGTCGCCAAGGCCATCCTGATGGACAACATCGGGAAGCCGTCGGTGACGGCCCGCAAGTTCGTCGCGGAGCGGCCGGACAGGTTCGCCTTGGCGATCGGCGGAATCAACCTGCTACGGCCGGTGCCCGCGTTGCGTGAATTGGCCGCCGTCTGCAACGACCTGCCCGTCGCGTATACCGCTGTCGGGCCCAGCTTCTGGGGCGACGGAATGTATCCGCCCAGCGATGCCGTTTACTACCCGCTGTATGCGAAGTGCGCGGAACTCGAACTGCCGCTGTGTATGAACACCGGACTGCCGGGTCCGCCGATCCCCGGTGAGGTACAGAACCCGATTCACCTCGATCGGGTGTGCGTGCGGTTCCCGGAATTGAAGCTCTGCATGATCCATGGCGCCGACCCGTGGTGGGACGTCGCGATCCGGATGCTGATCAAGTACCAGAACCTGCGCATCATGACGTCGGCTTGGTCGCCAAAGCGATTGCCGGAGAGCCTGTTGCACTACATGCGCACGCGCGGGAAGAACAAGGTCATCTTCGCATCGGACTGGCCGGTACTACGGCAGAGCCGCGTGGTGCCCGAAGCGCTGGCACTGGATCTGCCCACCGACGTGCTCGACAACTATCTCTACAACAACGCCGAAGAGTTCTTCTTCGGCGGAGCGAAAGAAGGGCAGTGAGAGTGGATCGTTACGAACTGCGTAGGGCGGATTACAGCCTGACCGAGGATCACACCGAACTGCAGGCGGCCTACCAGAAGTTCATCAAGACCAACTGCCCCATCGACGTCGTCTGGGCATCGGAGCCGAGCGGCTTCGACAAGGGGTTGTGGGAGAAGCTGTGCGCCACGGGCGCAACGACCATGGCGCTACCCGAGGACGTCGGCGGCGACAGCGCGAGTTTGGTGGACCTCACCCTGCTCGCCGAGGAAATCGGGCGGGCGCTGGCCCCGGTGCCGTGGATCGATCACGTCTGTGCGGCAAGGCTGCTGGCCCGACTCGGTGCGTGCGGCGGTGACACCGCCGGAGTGCTGACGGGTGAGCAGGTCGCGGGGTTGGACCTTCGCGAGGCCGACGCGGCAGGTCCCCGGCTGATCTCCAACGGTGCCATCGCCGATCACATCATCGTCCGTGACGGCGACGACGTCGTGCGCCTGACGTTCGACACCCGACCTGCCCCCGTCGAGAATCTCGGCAAGCTGCCCATGGCGTGGATCGATCCGGCCACCGCCGATGGCCGCACCGTGCTCGGTAGTGGAGGACAGGCGCTCGCAGATTACCAACTCGCGCTTGATGAATGGCGGTTGCTGACGGCTTCCGCCCTTGCCGGCCTCGTCGAGGAGACCATGACCATAGCCGCGGAGTTCGCCAAGACGCGGTACACGCTCGGGGTGCCGATCTCGACGTTGCAGGGCATCTCGCATCCATTGGCCAACATGGCCATCACGGTGCAGGGCGTGCGGGCATTGGCCCGACGTGCGGCCTGGTACCTCGACAACGAACCTGGCGTGCGGCCCGAACTCGGACCTTCGGCGTTCGTCTTCGCCTCCGAGGAGGCTGCCAAGGCCGCCACCATGGCGGTGCACATCCAGGGCGGCCTCGGCGTCTCCGCGGAAGCCGCCGCTACCGCGTACCTGGTGCGGGCCAGGGGTTGGCCGCTTGCGGCGGGCGATCCCGGCGAGACCACGAAGCGGATCGGGCGGCTAGTGTCCGCTCGGGAAAGCCAGTAGGGGACAACACGATGGACTTCTCACGCGTAGCGCTATCCGATGACGAGCAAGCCTTCCTCGACGAGGCGCGGACGTTCCTCGCCGACCAGGTGACCGACGACGTCATCAGGCGCGACCGCGAGACCGGCGACAACTTCGACGAAGACGTCCACCTGGCGCTCGGGGCGGCCGGCTACCTCCATGGCGAGTGGCATACCGAGGACGACGGCGGGTTCAGCCGCGTGAAGCGGCGACTGTGGGAATTGGAGAAGCGCCGCTATCACGTGCCGTGGGTCACGATGGGTACCACGTCGATGGTGGCCAAGACGGTGGCCGCATTCGGGTCGCCTGAACTCTGCGACGAAGTGCTGCCCCAGGTGTTCAGCGGACACGCCCGACTGTGCCTCGGGTACACCGAACCCGAGGGTGGCTCCGACATCGCGACGTGCAAGACGCGTGCGGTGCGCGACGGCGACCAGTGGGTCATCAATGGGTCCAAGATGTTCACCACCGGTGCACACAACTGCCAGTACGTCTTTCTGATCACCAACACCGATCCCGATGCGCCAAAGCACAAGAGCATCACGATGTTCCTGGTCCCGCTCGACACGCCAGGCATCGAGATCCAGGGCATCCGAACCGTCGACGGCGACCGCACCAACATCGTGTACTACAGCGACGTGCGCGTCGACGACAAGTACCGGCTCGGCGAGGTGAACGGCGGCTGGACGGTGCTACGTGGACCGCTCGACGCCGAGCACGGCGCGGCCGCAGGCAGCGGTGATGGACTCGAGGACGTGGCCATCATGATGCACCAGGCCGAGTTCATGGTGAAGGCCTGCGATCGGGTGGCCGAGGTGGTGGGGACGCCGGATGTGAACGGCCGCAAGGTGATCGACGACGACTCCGTGGCATATCGGTTGGGTCGCAGTGTGGCTCGGATGGAGGTGGCGATCAGCACGCCGAACATCTTCGGCCGGGTCGCTCTTGCGCAGTCGATGCGCGACGTCGCGCCAGACCTCATGGACGTGCTCGGCACCGCGTCCACGCTCTCCGTCGGGACCGAGGGCGCCGCCGACGACGGTGCTGCCGAGTACGTCTACCGGTTCGCGCCGCTGGTGGGCATCTACGGTGGCACGCTCGAGGTGTTCCGCAACATGATCGGTCAACACGTGCTGGGCCTTGGCAAGCCGAATTACTCGCCGCCCAAGAAGGTGTCGTGAGTCCTCGCAAGGTGCTCGTCATGGGGGCGAGCGGCTTCGTCGGGTCCCACGTGACCCGCCGCGCCGTCGCGCGCGGAGACGACGTGCGCGTATATCTCCGCAAGTCGAGCTCGACCATCGGGATCGACGACCTCGACGTCGAGCGATGCTACGGCGACCTCCACGACGCGGAAGCACTGCGCGCCGCGATGTCCGACCGCGACGTCGTCTTCTACTGCGTGGTCGACACCAGATTCAATCTGCGTGACCCGGCCCCGCTGTTCCAGACCAATGTCGAGAGCCTGCGCGGGGTGCTCGACATCGCGAAGAGGGCTCAGCTGTTCCGCTTCGTGTTCTGCAGCACCATAGGCACGATCGCCATCGCGACGGGGCCCGAACCCGTCACCGAGGACATGCCGTTCAACTGGGCGCACAAGGGCGGCGCCTACATCGAGTCCCGTCGTCAGGCCGAGGACATGGTGATGCGTTATGCGCGCGACGAGGGGCTGCCCGCGGTCGCCATGTGCGTGTCGAATCCATATGGGCCACTGGACTTTCAGCCGCACCAGGGGATGATGGTGCAGATGGCCGCGCTTGGCAAGGTGCCGGTGTACCTCAAGGGAGTGTCCACCGAGGTCGTCGGAATCGAGGACGTGGCCGAGGCATTCCTGCTCGCCGGCGAGCAGGGGCGCGTTGGCGAACGCTACATCATCTCCGAGAGCTTCATGCCGATGCGTGACCTGTTGGGCACGGCGGCTACCGCGGTCGGCGCCAAGCCGCCGCGGCTGGGGTTGCCACTCGCGGTTGCGTACGCCGTCGCCGGTCTGATCCAAGTGACGGGCCGACTGCTGCGCCGCGACCCTGCGATCAACCTCACCGGAGTTCGCCTACTGCACATCATGTCGCCTGCCGATCACGGCAAGGCGACCCGTGAACTCGGTTGGGTGCCCGCCCCGACGGCGGACTCGATTCGCCGGGCTGCTCAGTTCTACGTCGAGCGCCGAGGCTCGGACTGATCCCGAAGGGCTACGGACCCGGGGTCAGCAAGATCTTGCAGTGTTCTTCTGGTTGACGAAGATCGGCGAATGCGCCGGCCACTTCGTCGAGTCCGCGGGTCGCGGTGATGAAGGTGCCGACGTCGACCGTACCGTCCACGATCCACGCCAGAGCCCGCGCGAATTCGTCAGGACGGTAGGCGAATACGTAGCGAATGGACACTTCCTTCACGGTCGCGACCATCGGGGTGAAGGTGTCGGGCTGGAGGCACACGCCGACGACGATGATGCGTGAGTGCGTTGGCGCCGAATCGATCACGGCCTGGAGCAGGCCCGGTACCCCGACGCACTCGAACACCACCGTGTTCGGCCGTGCTTCGACCTCGATGAGTGGCGAGGCAGGCAACGCCGGCCCCGCGAGGTCCGACCACGCAGCGTATGGGCTGGACGCCTTCGGGTCGATCACGACGTCGGCGCCGATGCGCTCGGCGAGCGCGCGTCGACCCGGAGAGAAGTCCGCCGCCACCACCGGACCGTGTCCGGCGGCCTTCAGCGACGCGATGACCGCCAGCCCCACGGGACCGCAACCCACCACCAGGGCCACGTCGCCACGCTGCATGTCGGCCGCGCCAACGGCGTGAGCGCCGACGGCCAGCGGCTCGGCCAACGCCGCGAGCTTGGGCTCCGCGCCCTCGGGCACTGCGAGCAATCTCCGCTCCTGCAGCAGCATCTTCTCCGCCAGTCCTCCGGTGACGCTGGGCGACAACCCGATCAGCTGCGGACCGTCCGAGGTGTCGAGGTAGGGGACGGACGTGACGATCGACCCGAGGGCCAGCCGACGGTCGGTGTTCGGCCCGTAGTCGAGCAACTGGCCGACGAACTCGTGGCCGAGCACGATCGGCGGCACGATGTCGGGCATTGCCGCCTGCGACTCCACGAAATGCACGTCCGAGCCGCATATACCGCAGGCCAGCGGCGCGACCAAGACCTGCCCAGCCCCTGGTACCGGATCCTCGAGTTCTTCGAGACCGACTACTCCGGCTCGAGCGACGACTCCCCGCACGGCTGCCCTCTCGTCTGCGTTGACGGATGTAACGAATTACGGTAACCCATCCGACCTAGGTTCGAAGTCGTCCCGTGCCATGATGTTCAGCATGACTGTCGTTCTGGTACATGGGAATCCGGAAACAGATGCGATCTGGAGCCCATTGGTCGAAGCGCTCGGCCGCGACGACGTGGTGCGGCTGTCGCCACCCGGGTTCGGTGCCCCGCTGCCTGCCGGCTTCTCGGCGACGATGGTGGAGTACCGCGATTGGCTCGAGGGCGAGTTGTCGGCGTTCGACGAGCCGGTCGACCTGGTCGGGCACGACTGGGGCGGCGGTCATGTCGTGAATTTGATGATGCATCGCCCGGAACTCGTCCGCAGTTGGGCCTCTGATCTGGTGGGCCTGTTCGACGTGGACTACGTGTGGCACGACGCGGCCCAGGTGTGGCAGACGCCCGGTGACGGCGAGCAGTTGGTGAACATCATGCTTGACGGCACCGTGGAAGATCGGGCCGGCCAACTCACCGGACTGGGCATACCTCTGGACACGGCGAAGTCGGTCGCGGCGGCTCAGGGGCCGGAGATGGGCCGTGCCATCCTCGAGTTGTACCGGTCGGCAAGCCAACCCGCGATGGCCGACGCCGGCCGTGACCTCGAGGTGGCGGCGGCCCGGCCGGGGCTGTCGCTGCTGGCCACCGACGATCCGTTCGTCGGCACAGAGCAGATGCGCCGCAGGGCGGCCGACCGCGCGGGCGCCCGCACTGCGGTACTCGACGGGCTTGGGCATTGGTGGATGCTCGAGGACCCGGCCCGGGGTGCGGCCGCCCTCAGTGAGTTTTGGCGAGCGCTGGCGGATTGACCGCGTCGGGGTCGGGGGTGGCCAAGGGCGGCCCATGAAGCGGCGGGATCTACAGGGTCACGATGGACGCGCCCGCGGTGCCGGGCGCGCCGTAGAGCTGGGCGAACCCGACCCGCGGCTCGCCAGGAACCTGACGCTCGCCGGCTTCGCCGCGGAGCTGCTTGACGAGCTCATGGAGCTGGCGCAGTCCCGACGCACCGATCGGTTCGCCGTTGGCGATCAGGCCGCCGTCGGTATTGATCGGCATGGATCCGCCGATCTCGGTGGCGCCATCGGCCAGCAGCTGCTCCTGGTCTCCGTCGGCGCAGAACCCGGCTTCGGCCATGTGGATGATTTCAGCGGCAGCGTCGGTGTCCTGCAGCTGGATGACGTCGACGTCCTCGGGTGCCACCCCGGCCCTTTCGAATGCCGCGCGTGAGGCGTACACGGTGGGGGAGACGTCCTCGTCGACGGGAGCGAAGGTGGTGTTGACCTCCCACGCGCCATAGCTTCTGGTGCGGATCTCGACCGCCCTTAGGTACACGGGCTTGCTGGTGTACCGGTGCGCGATGTCGGCGCGACACATCACCACTGCGGCCGCGCCCTCGTCGGGTGAGCAGAACATGTACTGGGTGAGCGGGTAGTTCAGCATCGGGGATTCGAGTACGGCTTGCTCCGAGATCGGCTTGCGCCGAAAGGCGTTCGGGTTGAGTACACCGTTGCGGGTGTTCTTGTTCGCCACCTTCGCCAGGGTCTGCGCTGAGATGCCGTGTTCGTGGAGGTAGCGGTTCGCCTTCATACCGAAGAACTGGGTGGTGAGGTACTGGCCGTTCTCTGCGTACCAAGCCGGCATGCCGACCAGTGCCGGATCTTCGGTGAACGCGCCACGGGGATGCTTGTCCAACCCAACCGCGATGCCGATGTCGTAGTCGCCCAACCGGATTCCGTCGGCGCAGGCCTTCGCCGCGCTGGCGGAGGTAGCACATGCGTTGAAGACGTTGGTGAACGGGATTCCGGACAACCCCACCATCCCGACGATCGCATCGGGGTTGGCGACCGTCCAACTGCCGCCCGTGGCGGCGCCGATGTCCTTCCACTCCACGCCCGCATCGGCGACGGCAGCGAAGATCGCGTCGACACCCATCGCCATCGCGGACTTGCCCTCGAAGCGCCCGAACGGATGAATGCCCACGCCGATGATGGCGACGTCGTTCGTCATGTGGATGCCCCCTGCGAGCCGAGGTTGGGTTTTCGCCGTTCAACTGTAACTATTACAGTAACCTAGTACCGATGATCGACCACAAGCCCACCTTCTGCCGCATCTGCGAGCCCTTATGCGGCATGGTGGCCACCGTCGAGGACGGCCGGTTGGTGGCGCTGAGGCCTGACAAGGACCATCCGCTGTCGGCCGGGTTCGCCTGTCAGAAGGGCATCGCGTTCACCGAGATCGTCAACGATCCGGACCGCGTGCTTCACCCGCTTCGTCGCACCCCCGACGGCTTCGTGCCGGTGTCGTGGGACGAGGCGACCAGCGACATCGCCGCTCGTTGCACCGACATCCTCCGCAGGCACGGATCCGGCGCCTTCGGCTGGTACATGGGCAACCCGGCCGCATTCAGCTATTCACATCTGTTCGGGGTCATGGCGTTCATCAAGGGGATCGGCAGGCACAGTCACTACTTCACGTCGTCGACACAGGACACCAGTAGTCGATTGCTCGCCAGCCAGTTCCTCTACGGCACCCCGATGTCGGTGCCGATTCCCGACCTCGTTCGGTCGGACCTCTTGGTTCTGATGGGCGCGAATCCGATTGTGTCCCATGGCAGCTTCCTCACCGCGCCGCGCATCAAGGACCGCATGCACGACATCGTGAAACGTGGCGGCCGGGTCGTCGTGATCGACCCGCGTCGATCGGAGACGGCCGTCCAGTTCGAGTGGCTCGGCGTCGTGCCCGACTCGGACGCCTATTTCCTGCTCTCGCTGCTGCAGGTGATGTTCGCCGACGGGCTGGTGGACCTGGCTGCGGTCGCCGCGCAAGCCGATGGGCTGGACTGGCTGGCGGCCAAGTGTGCATCGTTCTCGCCGGAGTCCACCGAGCAGCACACGGGTGTTGCGCCCGAAGCGGTCCGCGCGTTGGCACGTGACCTGGCGCAGACGCCGCGCGCCGCGGTCTACGGGCGGCTGGGTACGTGCGTGGGACGGCAGGGCACGTTGACCACGTACCTCATCGACGCCGTCAACCTCGTCGCGGGAAACCTGGATCGGCCCGGTGGCAGCGTCTTCAGCACGCTCGGGATCTCCGGGCAACGGCTGGGTTTCAAGGCGATGGGCGCCTCGCTGCGGCGTAGCTACCGTCGGAAGCGCACCCGCATCGGAGGGTTCCGCTCGGTGATCGCCTCGGAGCCGGCGGCGCTGATGGCCAAGGAGATGTCGACGCCGGGACGCCATCAGATCAAGGCGCTGTTCGTCAGTGCGGGCAACCCCGTGTTGTCGGTGCCGAACGGCGACGAGCTCGAGGCGGCGCTGGAAGGGCTCGAGCTCGCGGTCGGACTCGACTTCTACGTCACCGAGACCACCGCGCACTGCGACTACATCTTGCCCGTCACCACGATGTACGAGCGAGACGACTTCGCGCTGACGTTCCAGCAATTCCAGGCCACCCCGTTCCGGCAGACCACTGAAGCGGTCGTCGACGCGCCTGGCGAGGCACGCACCGAATGGGACATCGTCGACGGCCTGACCGCCGCGATGGGCGCGCGCACACCGGTATTCACCGTCCTGGCGGCGATGCGAAAGTTGCTGGGGGCGTTCGGGCGTCGGCTCGATCCGCGCGTACTGGCCGACGGGATGATCCGGTTGTCGGACGGTGGCGACCGCTACGGACTGCGGCGGGGCGGGCTGACCTTCAGCAGGCTCAGCGGCGAGCATCCGCACGGTGTGGTGGTCGCGCCCCACATCAAGACCGGGGTGCTCGGTGAGGTCGTGGTCTACCGCCATGGGCGAATTCGGCTGGCGCACGACGACATTGCCGCCGAACTGTCGGCAATGGTGGCCCGCAAGCAACCCGATGCGTTCCCGATGCGGATGATCGGAATGCGCGAGCCCAGGTCGGAGAACTCGTGGATGCACAATGCGCCGCTGCTCATGCGTGGCGAACGAGTGCACCGCGCGCTGATGCACGTCGACGATGCGGCGCAACGTCAGATCGCCGACGGTGACACGGTCGAGGTCAGCTCCCCGAACGGGCGGATCGCGCTACCGGTGTCGCTCACTGGAGACATCGTGCGCGGGACCATCGCGATCCCGCATGGCTGGGGCCACAAGGGCACCGGCGGATGGCGGGTCGCCAATCGCGCAGGCGGCGTGAACGTGAACCAGCTGATGTCCAGTGATCCTCGCGACGTGGAGGCGCTGGCCGGAATGTCGTGGTTGACCGGTGTGCCCGTGCAGGTGGGGCAGACCCCGGTGGATTAGGCGCGCATCGAGCGCTCGAGCTTAATACTGTAAGGTTTACTGTTGGTAACAGCAGTTCCGCTGGCTGGGAGATGACACGTGAGCGAAATCGTCGAAGCGCCGGCTGCGCCGAGTGTGGAACTCGGTCGCCGCGCCGCACAACGGGCCGAGTCCAGGATGTTGGTCGACGGAGAGATGGTTGCGGCTACCTCCGGAGCGGAATTCGACAACATCAGTCCTGCAACGGGTTCGGTGCTCGGCGGCACCGCGGCAGCCGGTCCGGATGACATGGGTCGGGCCATCGCGGCTGCCCGCCGGGCGTTCGACACAACCGACTGGTCGACCAACGGTGCGCTCCGCAAGCGCTGCCTGGAACAGCTGCAGGCGGCCATCACCACCGAGCGGGACCAGTTGCGCGAGGAACTGATCGCCGAGGTCGGTTGCCCGGAAATGACGATCACCACCGCGCAACTGGACTGGCCGCTCGCGGAATCGCTGCGGTACCCCGCGGGCCTCATCGACGACTTCGAGTGGGAACGGGTGCTCGACGGCGGCGGGCTGTTCGGCGATCGCAACGTCCGGACCGTGGTCAAAGAGCCCGTCGGCGTCGTCGCGGCGATTACCCCGTCGAACTTTCCGGTCGAGGTCATCCTCAACAAGCTGGGACCCGCGCTCGCGACGGGTAACACCGTCATCCTCAAGCCGGATCCCCACACCCCGTGGAACGCCACTCGGCTCGGTCGGCTGGTCGCCGAGCACACCGACATTCCGCCGGGCGTGCTCAACGTCGTCCCCTCTCCTGCGAACGACGTCGCGGAGCTGCTCGTCACCGACCCGCGGGTCGACATGGTCTCGTTCACCGGCTCGACCGCCGTCGGCAAGCTGCTGGCCCGCCTGGGCGCAGACACCATGAAACGGACGTTCCTCGAACTCGGCGGCAAGTCGGCACTGATCGTCACCGACGACGTGGACCCTGCAAAGGTCATCCCCGGCGCGGTCGGCGTCTGCGTGCACGCGGGTCAGGCGTGCGGCATGAACACGCGACTGCTCGTCCACCGATCGATGTTCGACGAAGTGGTCCGCGGCGTGACGGCCGCGTTCGGGATGGTGCCCGTCGGCGACCCCGCGCTGCCACAGACCCTCGTCGGCCCGGTCACCAGCGCCAAACAGAAGGACCGCGTGCTTGCCGCATGTGACCGAGCCAGGAAAGACGGCGCCGAGATCACGACGGGCGGAGGCTCTTACGACAATCTTCCGCCCGAATTGGCAGGAGGTTTCTACGTGCAGCCGACGGTGGTGGTCGGGCTGGATAACAGTTCTGCGATCGCCCGCGAGGAGATCTTCGGCCCGGTGTTGCTGATCCTTCCGTTCGACACCGACGACGACGCGGTACGCATCGCCAACGACAGTGCGTATGGGTTGGCGGGTGCGGTGATGTCGGGGTCACTCGAACGCGGCAATGCGATCGCCCGCCGCATCCGGACCGGGTCGATCGGCGTCAACGGCGGCATGTACTACGGCGCCGATGCGCCGTTCGGCGGCTACAAGAACAGCGGCGTCGGCAGGCAGTGCGGCATCGAAGGATTTCAGCAGTACCTGGAGACCAAGACCATCGCCCACCGGGTACCCCGGCAGGGCTGAGCAAAGGACGTTCGTCAATGGGCAAGTTGGACAACAAGATCGCCGTAGTGTCGGGCGCGGCGCGCGGCCAGGGGCGTTCGCATGCGGTCAACCTCGCGGCGGAGGGCGCACACATCATCGCGCTCGACATCTGCGCGGATCTCGAGGGCAACACCTACCCACTGTCGCGGCCGGAGGACCTCGACGAGACCGCGCGCATGGTGGAGAAGGAAGCGGTGCGGTGTCACACCGCCATCGTCGATGTGCGTGAGCGGGGCGCGGTGTGGAAGGCCATCGCCGACGGTGTCGCCGACCTCGGCGGCCTTGACATCGTGGTGGCCAACGCGGGCATCTGTCCCATGGGTAAGGCTCAGACCATCCAGTCGTGGTCGGACACCATCGACACCGATCTGGTCGGCGTGTTCAACGTCGTCCAGGCCAGCTTGCCGCACATCAGCGACGGCGGATCGATCATTGCGACGGGATCGCTTGCGGCACAACTCGGTAGCTCGACCACCCAGGGTCCGGGCGGATCGGCGTACAGCCTGGCCAAGCAGATCGTCGCCCGCTACGTCAACGACCTGTCGATTCAGCTGGCGAAGCGCATGATCCGCGTCAACGCGGTCCATCCCACCAACGTCAATACCGACATGCTCCACAACGACGGCCTCTATCAGGTCTTCCGGCCGGATCTGAAGGAACCGACCCGCGAGGACGCGGAGTTGGCCTTCCCCGCGATGCAGGCGATGCCGATTCCCTACATCGAGCCTCAGGACGTCTCCGACACCGTGGTCTTCCTGGCCAGCGACGCCTCGCGCTACATCACCGGAACCCAATTACGCGTGGATGCCGGGGGATTCGTCAAGTCCGTGCCCTGGAAGGGGTGAGCCGCTACGGCGTTCGGCGGAATGCCTAGGCCGTGCTGAACGTCACCGGTAGTGCAGTCGGTGACCTGAACGGCTGGCCGTGGATGTGCGGGTTGCCGTCGGTGACCAACGTGATGTCATCCATCCTGTCGAGCAGGCACTCCAGCGCGACGCGGGTCTCCATGCGCGCGAGGTGCAGGCCCATACAAGTGTGCTCGCCAGCGGCAAACGAGATGTGCGGCACTCGTTTACGGAAGATGTCGAACGTCTCGGACTGCTCCCAGCGAGCCTCGTCGCGGTTCGCCGAACCGATGCATACGTCGATGACCGCGCCCTTCGGGATCTCGACGCCGTCGAGCACCGTGGCCTCGGTGGCTGAGCGCTGCACGGTGGTAAGCGGCGTTTCGAACCGCAGACCCTCCTCGATGGCGGGCCCGATGAGTTCGCGATCGGCTCGTACGGCGGCGAACTGGTCGGGATGAGTCAGCAGCAGGTAGAGCAGGTTGCCCGAGGACCGGTAGGTGGTCTCCAGACCGGCAGGCAACAACAGACGTAGGAACGAGTAGATGGCCTCGTCGCTAAGCTGCTCGCCGTCGATCTCCGCGGAGACGAGATCGCCGATGATGTCCTCCGTCGGCGACGAGCGCCGGAGCTCGATCTGCGCGAGGAAGTAGTCCTTCAGCTCCGCCGACGCCTCGAAGGCCTGCTTCCACTTGACGTGGTAGCTGATCAACGCGACTGCGCGCTTTCGAAACCAGGCCAGGTCCTCTTCGGGCAAGCCCAGCAGCTTCGAGATGACCCGGGTCGGGAACTCGAAGGTGAAGTCTTCCACCAGATCCGCCTCGCCCGTTTCGATGAATTCGTCGATCAGGGCATTGACAACGGGCCGCACGATCTCGGGTTCCCAACGGGCAAGGGATCTTGTCTTGAACGCCGCGGACACCAGATTTCGGTGCTCGCGGTGGACCTTGCCCTCCATGGCCAGGATGGTGGGTCCGATGAACAGGCCAATGGTGTTGTCGTAGATGTTGGAGTCGAATACCTTGCTGTCGCGAAACACTCGGTTGACGGCGTCGTATGAGACTGCGGCGTAGAGGTTCTCCGGCATCATTTCGGCTGCCTTCGACCAGTCCATCACGCTGCCGCGAAACACTCCCGCCTGACGACGCCGGTGGGCGAACATCGGGTACGGATCCCGGAGTATGTCGAAGGTCTCGTCGACGGTGACGCCCTCATCCACAGGTGATCTCCATGACCTCGTTCGGACAGTTCCAACGGTAGGTACTGTAAATATTACAGTATCCTATCTCGGCGGCCCAGGAATGCTAACGTGGGTGGCGATGAGCACAGCTGAGCAGCAGGTGGACGGCATCGAAGCGGAGCAGTCGCAGCTGCGGACCATGGTTGAACGGCAACGCCAGGCCTTCGTGGCCGACGGCCCACCGAGTGACGCCGTCCGACGCAATCGCATCGACCGAATGTTGGCCTTGGTGCTCGACAACACCGATGAGTTCGTCGACGCGATGGGCGTCGACTTCGGTACCCGGTCCCGAGCGGCGTCATTGTTCACCGAGGTCGTCGGCATGATCCCCGTGATCGAACACACGCGATCGCACGTCACCGAATGGATGCGGCCCAACAAGCTCATGCGTGGGGGCCGGCTGTTCGGCATGCGCGCCGAGGTCGAGTCGACACCGCTCGGCGTGGTCGGGATCATCGGGCCGTGGAACTTCCCGCTCAACCTCGTGGTGCTCCCTGCCGCGGCAGCGTTCGCGGCGGGCAATCGCGTCATGATCAAGATGTCGGAGGTCACCCCGCGGACCGCCGAGGTGATGGAACGCCTTGCGCCCAAGTACTTTGCACCCGACGAGCTTCACGTCGTGACGGGTGGCGTTGAGGTGGCGGCCGCGTTCGCCGAGCTGCCCTTCGACCATCTGTTCTTCACCGGGTCGCCGACGGTCGGGGCGCTGGTGCAACGGGCCGCGTCGGAGAACCTGGTACCCGTGACGCTGGAACTCGGGGGCAAGAATCCGGTCGTGGTCGCGCCCAATGCCGACGTGAGACGTTCGGCGACGCGAATCGCTCAGGCGCGCATGGTAAACGGGGGTCAGGTATGCGTCTGCCCCGACTACGTGTTGGTGCCCGCCGAACACATCGAGACGTTCGTCGACGTTGCCCGTGACACCTTGCGTGGGATGTTTCCGTCGATCGTGTCCAACGCCGACTACTGCTCCTCGGTCAACGAGGCCAACTTCGACCGGGTGGTCGGCCTCATCGACGACGCACGCGCCAACGGTGCCAGGGTCGAGGCCGTTGCGCCGGGCGGCGAAACGTTGCCGGACCGTGCGACCCGCAAGATCGCACCGACCATCGTCCGCGATGTCGACGATCGGATGAAGATCGCGAACGACGAGATATTCGGCCCGGTGCTGGTGGTCATGGCGTACACCCGACTACCCGAGGCCATCGACTACATCAACCAGCGACCTGCGCCGTTGGTGGCCTACTGGTACGGGCCGGACGACGAGTACTTCCGCGGCTTCGTGCGCAACACCCGCAGTGGAGGTGTTGCGCGCAATGACTTTGCTGCCCAGATGATTCCGTCGGCTGCGCCGTTCGGAGGGGTTGGCCGCAGCGGCATGGGTGCCTACCACGGCAAGGCCGGCTTCGACACGTTCAGCCATCAGCGGTCGATCGTCGGAAGCGATCTCCCGTTCAGCATCACCGGTTCCGCGTCGCCGCCGTTCACTCGGCCGATGAAGTTCTACGCGGACTTCTCGCTACGGATGGCGCGGCGGCGCACGAACAAGAGGTTGAAAGCCAGCCGCTAGGTGCTCGCCTGCTCGCGGGCCCACCGATAGTCGGCTTTGCCCGCTGGGCTGCGCTCGATGAGCGGCCGGAACACTACTGCCTTCGGCAGCTTGTAGCGGGCCAATGTCTGTGCGGCATGGTCGATCAGCTCATCGGCGTCGACGGATACCCCGTCGATGAGCGCGACCACGGCGACGACCTCCTGGCCCCACCGCTCACTCGGCCGCCCGGCCACCACCACGTCCGCGACGGACGGGTGGGCGGCAATGGCCATCTCGACCTCCTCGGCGAAGATCTTCTCGCCGCCGGAGTTGATGGTGACGGAGTCTCGGCCCAGCAGTTCGATGGTGCCGTCGCTCAGCAGGCGCGCACGGTCGCCAGGCACGGAGTAGCGAACGCCGTCGATGACCGGGAACGTCGCCGCCGTCTTGGCGGCATCGCCCTTGTAGCCCAGCGGGACGTACCCGCGCTGGGCAAGCCAGCCGATCCCATCATGGTCGGGTTCGAGAAGGGAGCCGAAGTCCTCGGATACGACGAAGGTGTCGGGCCCCGCCTTGAACGTCCCGGTCGACACCGCGCCGGGAGCCGACATGTGAGTCATCTGAGCACCCGTCTCGGATGACCCGACGCCGTCGATGATGACCATGCCAGGCTTCGCGTCGATCAACCGCTGCTTGGTGGTCGGGGTAAGCAGCGCACCACCGTTGGCCACCACTGCCAGCGACGAGATGTCGGCGGTGCCCCGTTCGATGGCCGCGGCAAGTGGCCGGGCCATCGCGTCGCCGACCACCGTTGCGACCATGATCTGCTCGCGTTCGATCGTCGCAACGACGTCATCGATGTCGAGGTGATCGACCACAGAGGCGAAGACCACCGACTGTCCTGTCGTGAGTGCGGTCATCACTCCCCACTGCGCAGCGCCGTGAATCAGCGGCGGTAGCACCATCAGCTTGGTTCCGGTACCAGCGGCGGCCCGCTCGGCGAGCTCTGCGTAGGACTCGGCAGCCTTGCCGCTGTACAGGTCTCGCCCTCCAAAGGACGTCATGAAGATGTCGTGCTGGCGCCACAGCACACCCTTCGGCATACCCGTCGTGCCCCCTGTGTAGAGCACGTAGAGGTCGTCGGGTGCTGGCTGCACCGGCGGCGGCTCCGGTGCGACCGAGGCGAGCGCCGCCTCGTAATCGACTGCGCCGGACACCAGTTCGTGGCCGGATTCGTCAGCGATCTGTATGAGCACTCGGAGCTTCGGTAGTGCAGGGAGAATCTCGGCAACGCGGGGCGCGAACGCGGCGTGATAGATCAGCGCCGTCGCTCCGGAATCGTCTAGCAGATACCGCAACTCGTCCTTGACGTAGCGGTAGTTCACGTTGAAGGGTGCCACGCGGGCCCGGAACGATCCGAGCAGCGCTTCGACGAACTCGTTACCGTTGTAGGCGTAGATGCCGAGTAGGTCCTGGCCAACGTCGTGCCCGGCGAGCTCGGAGCGCGGGGTATGACAACCCAGTCCGACGGAGTGCAGATACGACGCGAGCCGATTCGATCGGTCGACCACGTCGGCATACGTGTAACGCCGGTTGCCCTGGGTGAGTAGCACCCGATCGGGAATCGCCGCGGCCACGGCGTCGAGGACGGCGGGAACCGTGAATTGCATTGCGCTCCTTGACTGTTATAGGCCTACGGCTGGTGGGGGAGCAGCTTGATCATCAGACCGTTCGCCTCGCTCAACACGGTGCCGTCGAGGTCGGTCATGGTCGCGGTGATGAACGCCTTGCGACCGTCGAGGCGGTCGATGCGGCCGCGGCTGATCAAGGGTTTGTCGATCGGTGTGACGGCACGGTAGTCGACGTGCAGATAGGCGGTGCGGCTGATGGGCCGTCCCGCTGCCGAGACGATCATGCCGAAGTGCCAGTCGTAGAACAATGGGATGACCCCGCCGTGGACGGCCATGTTACCGCCCACGTGGAACCGGCTGAAGTGCCCTTCCATCGTGACGCCGTCCGCGCTGTAGTCGCTGATGGTCCATGGCGGCATCAGGGGATGGCCAAGTCCCGGCAAGTTGGTCGCCCGACCTGCTGGCGCCTCGCCGTCACCCACCTCGAACTTCTCGAGTTCCGCGCAGATCCCTTCGATCCGCTCGGCCGTGGACGTCCAGAGTTCACCGCTGGGGTTCGTCGACACCGCGAGGTCCTGCAGGCGGCGCACCGCCGTGGCGAACCGGTCCAATTCCGGTGGCGCCTCAACGGGTTTCATCTCGGGGAAGCCGCGGGTGTCGGTCACGCGTGCTGCCACGTGGCGAGCAACTCGTCGGTGGTGGTCACCGTGGCCAGCAGGGACAAGCTGTAGTCGATCACCGCCGTACCGTACTCGGCGGGGAAGCCTGCCACGGCGTCCCGCGGCAGGACCACTCGGTAACCCTTGTTGACGGCGTCCATGACGAGGTTCGGGATCGCGACGTTCAACGAGACGCCGACGGCGACGATCGTCGTCACGCCGAGGTTGCGCAGGATCGGGTCGAGATCGGTGCCGCCCATCGGTCCAAGGCCGTGCCAGCGGGACAAGACGAGATCGGCTGGCTCCGGGCCGACTTCGGGCAGCAGCGTGGCTCCTTCGCTGCCGGGGGTGATGTCCACTCCCTTGGCGCCACCCGCGAAAAGTCGCGCGTTGTGGTTGGAGCCCAACCCGTCGGGTCGCCGCTGCACGGTGCAGTGCACGACGCGTACCCCGGCGGCCCGGGCGACGGGTAGTAGCCGGGCGATGTTGGGCAGTGCCTCCCGGCGAGCTTCGGCGGCCAGCACCGCCAGTCCGGCGTTGGGGCCCATCACCGCGCCCTGGACTTCCTGGGTGACGATCGCCGTGTGCGCGGGGTCGACCTGGTCGGCGAGTTGAGGTTTCATACTGGCGTTGTGTCGACGGGCGGGCTGGTGGGCGAAGTGTTGTAGAACTGCTGCGCCCACTTACGTAGCGCCATATAGGGTTTGGCGTCCACCTTGGACAGGGCCGGATGCTCGACGTACTTCTGGTAGCGCCAGATGTCGAGATCGTCCCAGACGGTGACGAGGAACTGCTTCTCGATCCGTTTGCGCACCGCTTCCGGTGGCACGTCTGACTCGTCACCGGGCAGGCGCGGTTCCCATATCGAGTAGAACATGTTCGAGTATCCGTCGTCGACGGGCGTGCAGGCGAAGATCAGCCGGTGATTGGACTGTCCGGCGAACACGCTGATGGCGCCACCGAGGCCGAACATGTTGCTGTGAATCCGCAGCGCCATCTCGTCGGCATCGTCGCTGTCGGCGGCCGGCCAGCCCGTCAGGAAACGCCATTCCTGCTCGACGATGGTCCACTCCAACAATTTTGGTGTGACCGTCGCGCGGTGGACGTACTGGAAGTGCGCACTGTCGGGGCCGTTCTCCGCCACGATCTGAGGGTGTACGGGTTCCCGCTCCGCCAACTGGGAGAACTCGGGGTAGGGCCGGTAGTAGGCGTTCGGGTCGGTCTCGTACTGCGGGAAGGCCTTGAAGATGTCGGGCATTTCCCACTGCGGTTCCAAAGCATCGGGGTGGTACCAGGCGAACACGCAGTCGTACTGCTCCTTGACCGGGTACACCCGCAGCGTCAGGCCGCGGTTGGGGCGATCCGGCTGATAGGGGATGTACCGGTTGGTGCCGTCCGGACCCCAACGCCAGCCGTGGAACGGACACTCCACGCAATCGCCGACCACTGTTCCGCCGTGTCCGAGATGCGCGCCGAGGTGTTTGCAGTGCGCCTCCATCACGTGAAGGTCGCCGGCCTCGTCGCGGTAGGCGACCAGGTCCTCGCCGAAGTAGTGCAGTGGGCGCGTCTCGCCGATGGGAAACTCCGGTGACCAGCCGATCATGAACCAGCCGGTGACCTTCCAGGTGAACGGGACCTTCACGGATGGTCGCCCTTTCCGCTGATACAAGCTACTGTAAGAGTTACAGTATCACGCAGATTGGTAACGTCCTTCGGGTGACGAAGTTGGCTTTTGCCGGGAAGTGGGCCGCGACGTGACGAGGCCGCCGACCGGCGACACCAGGGTGCCGACGACGGCAGGCACCGTGCAGGGCTTCGTCCGCGACGGCATCGCGCGGTGGCGGTCCATTCCGTACGCCCGCCCGCCCGTGGGCAGGCTGCGCTTCCGGGCGCCCGAGCCGCCGCTGCCCTGGCGGGGCGTGCGCTACTGCGACGAGTTCGGTTACTGCGCACCGCAGGACCCGAGATACACGTACACCGGGATCGGCGGGCGTCAGCCGATGAGCGAGGACTGCCTGACGCTCAACGTGGTTGCCCCGACTGAGGCGTCCGACGGCCCGCGGCCGGTCATGTTCTTCATCCATGGCGGCGGCTACATGTTCGGTAGTTCCGCCACTTCGGTGTACGACGGTGCGGCCATCGCGCGGCGCGGCGCCGTTTACGTGTCGGCCAACTACCGGCTCGGCGCGCTCGGGTGTCTCGATTTGTCGTCGTTGTCGACTGCCGAACATCCCTTGGAGGACAACCTCTTCCTGCGCGATCTGTTGATGGCGCTGCGCTGGGTGCGCGACAACATCGCCGAATTCGGCGGCGATCCCGACAACGTGACGATCTTCGGCGAGAGTGCGGGCGCCCACGCCGTCGCCACGCTGCTGGCCGTGCCCGCCGCCGCCGGGCTCTTCCATCGGGCGATCTCGGAGAGCCCACCCGGTGGGCTGATCCACTCGGCCGAGTACTCCGCCGAGATCGCCAGCAGGTTCGCCGCCGGACTCGGCGCCGAACCCGGTGAGGAAGCCCGCGTGGTGTCCTCGGCGCGCCCCTCGCAGCTGGTGCGAGCGCTAGAGCGGGTCATGACGGACACCATTGCCGCCACGCCCGACTCCTTCGCGATCGGTGCCACCTACGGCGGGGACTATCTGCCGCGTATTCACATCGACGCGATGGCGCGCGGCGAGGCCCACCGGGTACCTCTGATCATCGGTAGCAACGCGACCGAAGCCACGCTGTTCGCGCGCTTCATGGATCATCTGCCCACCAACGAGTCCGTGATCGAAAAGTACTTGGCTGCCGCCGAACCCGTCGCGGCCCAGCGGTTGCGAGCGGCTTACCCGGGATATCCGGACAAGGCGGCGTGCATGTCCTTCGGCAGCGACTTCACCTTCGGAGCCAGGGCCTGGGAGGTGGCCGAGGCGCACGCTGAGCACGCGCCGACCTACCACTACCGCTACGACTACGCGCCGCGCCCGCTGCAGTGGGCGGGCTTCGGGGCCACGCACGCGAGCGAATTGCTGGCGGTCTTCGACGTGTACGACACGCGGATGGGTGGCTTGTTGACGCTGGCGGGAGATCGCGGCTCGGCGCGCCGCGTCAGCCGCGACGTGCAGCGCCGGTGGCGGGCGTTCAGCCGTACCGGGATACCGGGCGACGACTGGCCGCGCTACACGACCGCAGACCGGGCGACGATGATCTTCGACCGGCGATCGCGGGTCGAGTCCGATCCCGTCGGAGCACGACGCGACGCGTGGGCGCAATTTAGCGCCGCGCGCGGAAACCGTAGTCGGAGATGATGCGCGCGCGGGCGTAGTCGAGTTCGCGCGACAGGTCGTATCGTTCGGACAGCACGATCCAATGGAACGCGATGCCGAAGGCCGCAGCGCTGATGTCGTTGACCGCACGCTCGATATCGATGTCCGGCCGCACGGATCCGTCGACGATTCCGGCTCGCAGACCAACGTCGACGGCCTCGACGCCACGCTCGAACCAGGTCTGAAGCCGCGCGCGCACTGGCGAAGTCGTCTTGACCGCTTCGAACGTCATCACGAACATCGCACGCAGGAAGTCGGGGTCCTGCGCGTACAAGTCCTGGATCCGGCCGAAATGCGCGACGGCGTTCTCCATGCCGGTGGCGCCGGGCTCCAGGGCTGGCAAGAGTCGCTCCACGTAACCATGCTCGAAGAACGCATCCAGAATGGCGTCCTTGCCGCCGTAGCGCGCGTGCACCATCGCGCGGCTATAGCCCGCTCGACGACCGATCTCCGCGGCTGTTGTTGCTTCCCAACCCTTCTCGGCGATCAACTCCGCAGCCGCCTCGACGAGCCTACGGGCCGAGAGCTCGACTCGCTGGGGCTGGGTGAGCCCGCGGGCGGAGGAAGGCACCCTTGCATATTAGACGCTCGACAACTAACTTAGTTGCGTACTGTCAAATAGCTCGAAGGAGAGCCTCGGTGCCAACCGCTACCGTGCCGTCGGGAATCGAGGACGTCACGGCGCCTTGGCTCAGCGAGGCGCTTGGCACACGCGTCGACGAGGTCCGTGCGGAGCAGATCGCGCAGGACAGCGGCTTCTCGTCGTTGCTGTACCGCCTGCAACTGACCGGGGTGGGCGTGCCCGGCACCGTGATCGTCAAGTTGGCAGCACAGTCCGAGGCGCGCGGGGCCATGGACATGCTGGGCGGCTACCGGCGAGAACTGGCGTTCTACCAGAAGGTCGCGGACCGCGCACCGATGGCGACGCCTCACGTCTATGTCGCACGCATGGCGCAAGATTCGGTCGACTTCGTCCTGGTCATGGAAGACCTCCAAGGCTGGGAAAACGCCGATCACCTGGCCGGCCTGTCGATGCATCGGACCCGCGTATGCATCGAGCAGCTCGCGGGTCTGCATGCCTGGTCGATGACTGACGCCGAAGTGCCCGATGACTTTCCGAGCATCGATACTCCGATCGCCCGCGACGTGTTCTTGCCCGTATTCGCCATGGGTTGGCAGGTCTACCTCGACCACTCGGTGACACCCGTGCCGCCCGCGGTCGCCCGATACGCCGAGCGATTCGCCGAACTGGCGCCCCAAGCCCTCGATGCCTTGAGTGAACGGTCCATGCTCCTGCACGGTGACATCAGAGCCGACAACATGTTCTTCGACGGGGATCGATTGAAGGTGGTCGACTTTCAGTTCGCTGCCCATGGTGCGGGTGCCGCCGACATCGGTTATCTGGTCAGCCAGGGGCTGCCCACCGACGTGCGGCGAGGACACGATGAGGCGCTGGTTCGCGAGTACCTTGAACGGCTGCGCGAGCGTGGAGTCACCGACTACGAATTCGACGAGGCCTGGCGGCATTACCGGTTTGCAGTGGCCTACCTGATCGTCCTTCCCGTCATCACCCTGGTGGGCTGGGACGCCATGCCCGAACGCTCCCGCGCACTATGTCTCAAGCTGGTCGAGCGGGCAGTGGCGACCATCGACGAGATCAACGCCCTGGAGGTATTCGTATGACCGCCGTGACCCGCACCGCGCGTGAGGTGGTGGAGGCGTACAACCTCGTCGTCTGGAACGAACGTGACTTCGCACTCGCCGAGGAGTTGATGGGCGAGACGGTGACGCGGCATGAGGTGGGAGAGGCGACGGTGCTGACGCACGAGCAGGCCGTGGCGCGCATCGTGGACCACTGGGACATGTTCGAGACGATCCGATTCGACCTGAACCTCGTGGTCGCCGGTGACGACGGGGAGCACGTGGCGATCGTGTATCAGTCGCCGATGAAGCTAAAGGATGGAACCGAGACGACCGTCGGGAGTATGGAGATCTTCCGTGTGGTCGACGGCAGAATTACCGAAGTCTGGAATTGTGGCTACAAGCAAGGGGTCTGGGCATGACACGCGTACTGGATGAGCTGGGTTACTACCTGCTGGCCGGGGCAGGCGGTGAGGGGCCTGCCGGGTTGATGGACGAGGCCCGCCGCGGCGAGGAACTTGGCTTCGGCACCGCGTTCATCTCCGAGCGGTGGAACGTCAAGGAGGCGTCATCGCTGACCGGTGCGGCGTGCGCCGTCACCAACCGCATGCAGATCGCCACGGCCGCAACGAATCACAACACTCGTCACCCCTTGATCACCGGGTCGTACGCGACCACCATGCACCGGTTGTCCAACGGGCGCTTCACGCTCGGCATCGGCCGAGGGGTAGCGGCCATGTACGGAGCGTTCGGCGTGCCCGCGGTGACGACTGCCCAGATGGAGGACTTCGCGCAGGTGATGCGCAGGCTCTGGCACGGTGAGCTGATCTTCGGTCACGACGGGCCGATTGGCAAGTACCAGTTGCTGTTCCTGGATCCCGACTTCAACGAGGACATCAGGCTGGCCATCGTGGCGTTCGGCCCGCAGACGCTGGCGCTCGGCGGTCGCGAGTTCGACGACGTCATCCTTCACACCTACTTCACGCCCGAGACGCTGCAGCGGGCAGTCAAGACCGTCAAGGACGCCGCGGAGCAGGCGGGGCGCAATCCCGACGACGTCAAGGTCTGGTCGTGTTTCGCCACCGTCGGCGACCACCTGCCCGAGGAACTTCGGCTGAAGAAGACCGTCGCGAGGCTGGCCACCTATCTGCAGGGTTATGGCGACCTGCTGGTCAACACGAACGGCTGGGATAACTCAGTGCTGCAACGCTTCCGGAGCGACTCGGTGGTGCAGTCGATCGCAGGCGGCATCGACCACAAGGCCACCGCCGAGCAGATCGAGCACATCGCCACGCTCATCCCGGACGAATGGCTGGAGCCATCGGCCACCGGGTCGGCGCAGCAGTGCGTGGACCGCATCCGCAAGGAGTTCGACTACGGCGCCGACGCATTGATCATGCACGGCGCCACCCCTGACGAACTCGAGCCGATCGTTACCGCGTACCGCGCGTCCGTCGGCTAGTCGGACGGGCGAGCGCGAAGCCACACCAACGTGCTGCGCGACGCCGTGCCGTCGCTGTCGGTGACCTCGGCCGACAACACCAGTCGGTCACCATCCACCTCGGCGTGCCGGAACTGAGGCGCCGCCAACAACTCCGGCATCGTCGCCATCGTGACCTCGTGTTGCACGGTCGCGGTGCGCTCGTCGACACCGAAGCCGCCTCCATACGCGATGTATTCACTCATGTCGGAGCGTGACAGCTGAGCCGACATGTGGCCGTCGGGGGTATAGGTGATCAGCCCCCGCGGTGTGAGCCCCAATGGATGCGACTCCAGTCCGGTGCCGACGTCGCGGGCGACGAACGACTCCAGATTCCAGGCGCCGCAGAGCTTCTCGCGCAGGCTCACGGCAGGATGACGGTTCGGCTCACCGGTTCCGCCGCCGCCTGTCTGCTGAAGAGCCCGCGTTGGAGGCCCGCCAGCAGTGCGTCACGCGTCTCACGAGGATCGATCAGTTCGTCGAATCCGAGATGCTCAGCAGAGCGGTACGACGCCTGCAGTTCGGCGTCGCGCAACTTGGCGCTCACGTCTTCCTCCGCGTGCGTCGCCCGACTGAGTGCGGCCGCACTCATCGCACCCATCGTGGCGCCTGGGTAGGCGTACGTCGCCCCCTGATTGTCGAAGCCCAACAACGACATCACCATCGACCCGAAGCCGTAGGCCTTCCGTAGGGTCACGTGCAGCTTCAAGGTGGTGGCCGCGGTCTGCGCGGCGAACATCCTTGCCCCCGCGCGCAATACGCCGCTGCGCTCCGAGCGGCTGCCGGGCATCATGCCCGGATTGTCGGCGAGAAAGATGATGGGCAGGTGGAACGAGTCGGCCACCAGGATGAAGTGGGCGGCCTTGTCCGCGGCGTCCGCATCGATCGAGCCGGCCATCACCTGCGGTTGGTTGGCGACGACGGCCACCGGATGACCGCCCAGATGAGCCAGCGCGCAGATGATGGCCCGGCCGTACTTGGGCTGCACCTCGAACCAGTCCGGGTCGTCGAATACCACGTCGAGCACCTTGCGCATGTCGTAGACGCGCTTGTTGTCGCGCGAGACGATGTCGAGCAGTTCGGGTGTCGGCCGCGGCGCGCACGCTTCGTCGGCCAGTCGCTGGGGCGGATAGGACCACGCGCTGGCCGGGAAGTACGACAGGTAGCGCTTGATGTCGTCGATCACTGTTTCATCGGTGTCGCAGACGTTGTGGATCACGCCGCTGACTGCCGCGACCCCTGGCCCGCCCAGGTCCTCCTTGGTGATCTCCTCACCGGTCGACTCCTTCACCACGGGCGGGCCTGCCGTGAAGATCGCGCCCTGGCTGCTCATGATCCGGAAGTCGCACACCGGCGCGACGAGCGCGCCGTGGCCCGCCGAAGGGCCGAGCACCGCAGCGACGGTGGGAATCTTGCCCGAGCAATTGGCTTGCGACAGCAGATCGGTCGGGGTGCGTCCGTAGTGCCCGCCGGTCGGGCGGAAGCCGGCGCCCTCCAGCATCATCACCAGCGGGATGCGGTCCCGCAGAGCGAGTTCCGCGATGCGGTAACGCTTGGAGTTGCCTCCTGGCCCGATGCTGCCGGCCAGGGTGGTGAAGTCCTCGGCGCCGACCATCACGGGGGTTCCGTTGATCGCGCCGGAGCCGACCACGATCCCGTCGGCGGCGATCTCGCCGCCGACGAGGGTGCCCAGTTCGCGGAACGAACCCTTGTCGACTAGCCGGTCGATGCGCGCTCTGGCGTCGAGCTTGCCCTTGCCGTGGTGCTTGGCCAGTCGCTCGTCGCCGCCCATCGCCCAGGTGCGCAGGCGTCGCTGCTCGAGATCGTCGAGCGTGCCCTGCCAGTCGTCGGACTTCGTCATGCATCCATCCTCACAGCTCGGCTGACGGCGCGTCGCGCCTCGGGGCGTTGACCATACTGAAGTGCTTACTGTAGCGTCTGCCACATGGGTAACGGTGACGAGGGCCGGTCTGCCGTGCGGTCAATTGTCGGCTGACACGGCCGGACGGCTGAAGGTCGACAGGGGCATCCCCAGCGAGCTCTCGCGGGTCCCCGAGGTGGCGAGTGTCCTTGAGCGCCAAGGTTACGACGGGTGTTGGACCGGCGAGCTCGACCACGACCCCTTCCTTCCCTTGTTGCTCGCGGCGGAGCATTCGACCCAGCTGGAGGTCGGCACCAGCATCGCAGTGGCATTCGCGCGCAGCCCGATGACGGTAGCCAATCTCGGATGGGACCTGCAGGCGTATTCGAACGGCCGGTTCAACCTCGGCCTCGGATCCCAGATTCAGCCGCACATCGAGCGACGGTTCAGCATGCCGTGGAGTCATCCGGTGCGGCGCATGCGGGAGTTCGTCGGAGCGCTGCGGGCTATCTGGACGTGTTGGCAGGACGGCACTCGGCTTCGATTCGATGGCGACTTCTACACGCACACGCTCATGACGCCGATGTTCACTCCGGAACCGTTGTCATGTGGTTTTCCCAAGGTGTTCATCGCGGCGGTGGGCGAGGCGATGACCGAGCTGTGCGGTGAGTCGGCCGACGGTCTGATCGCCCACGCGTTCACGACCAAGCGCTACGCCGACGAGGTCACCACGCCCGCATTGATGGCGGGCCTCGAGCGCGCCGGCCGGGACCGCGCCGACGTTCAGGTGGCCTGCCCGGTGTTCATCGTCACCGGGGACACCGAGGAGGCGATGGCGCGCGCCGCCGTCGGGGTGCGCAAGCAACTCGCCTTCTACGGATCGACCCCCGCCTACCGCAAGGTGCTCGACCTCCACGGCTGGGGCGACCTGCACACCGAGCTGCACCGGCTCTCGAAACAGGGCCAGTGGGACGCCATGGGCGACCTCGTCGACGACGACGTGCTCGCCGCGTTCGCGGTCGTTGCGCCGCTGCCCGTGCTCGCGAAGGCCTTGCGCGAGCGCTGCGATGGCGCGATCGACCGGGTGTTGCCTGCGTTCCCCGCAGGGATCGATGAGGACACCGTCGCCGCGGTGCTCGACGAAGTGCGTGCGCATGGCTAGGAGGGCTGGAGTGGACAGGATCAGTGGCAAGACCATCGTCATCACCGGGGCTGCGCGCGGCATCGGCTACGCGACGGCGAAGGCATTGCTGGCACGGGGAGCCCGGGTGGTGATCGGCGACCGCGACGTGGCGAAGCTCGAATCCGCCGTCGCAGCCCTTTCCGAACTCGGGATGGCCTCGGGACACCCGCTCGACGTCACCGACCCGGAGTCGTTCGGCGCCTTCCTCGACAAGGCTCGCACCGACGGGGCCGGACACGTCGACGTGTTGATCAACAACGCGGGGGTGATGCCCATCGGTCACTTCCTCGAGCAGACCGACGAGGCGATCCGCACGTCCATCGAGGTCAACTTCTCCGGCGTACTCACCGGCTGCCGGAAGGTGTTGCCCGAGATGGTGCGCCGACGCAGCGGACACATCGTCAACGTCGCATCACTGGCGGGCGTCATGGCCGTACCGGGCCAAGTGGTCTATGCGGGAACGAAGTTCGCCGTCGTGGGGTTGTCCACGGCGCTTGCCGACGAGTTCGCCCCGCAGGGCGTCGAGGTCTCCGTTGTCATGCCGCCGTTCACCAACACCGAACTGATCAGCGGCACCAAACCGGTAGCCGCCAACAAGCCCGTCGAACCCGAGGACATCGCGGCGGCCATCGTGAAGGTGCTCGACAAGCCGAAGACGCACGTGTCGGTGCCCAGCGCAGTCCGGTTGCCGCTCACGGTGATTGCGATGCTCGGCCCCCGCGGTCGGAGGTGGGTGCAGCGGCGCACGGGTAGCGACCGGGTCTTCCTGGACTTCGATTCCGGAGTAAGGCAGTCATACGAGGAACGCGCTCAACATGCGACGGGTCTCGAAGTGGAAGGGACAGAAGCATGAGCACGCCCATCATGGACGACGCTGCAAAGGTACTCGCGACTCCGTTGGCCTACACCGACGAAGCTGAACTACACCGTGCGCTGAGCCATCTGCGCGCGCATGCGCCGGTGTCATGGGTCGACGTGGACGACTACGCGCCGTTCTGGGCGGTGACCAAGCACGCGGACATCATGGAGATCGAGCGCGCCAACGACGTGTTCACCAACTCGCCGCGGCCGGTGTTGGTCACAAGGGAGGCTGACGAGCAACAGGCGGCCGTCGGGATCAAGACGCTCATCCACATGGACGACCCGCAACATCGCGACTTCCGGGCGATCGGAACCAACTTCTTCCGGCCAAAGGCCATGCGTGCGTTGAAGGATCGCGCCGACGAATTGGCCGCGCAGTTCGTCGACAAGATGATGGCCGAAGGCCCGGAATGCGACTTCGTGCAACAGGTGGCGGTCAACTACCCGCTCTACATGATCATGACGCTGCTTGGCGTGCCGGAGGCCGACTTCGCCTCCATGTTGCGATGGACGCAGGAATTGTTCGGCAGCGATGACAAGGAGTTCCAGCGCGGTGACAGTAAGGAGGAGCAGATGACGGCGCTCCTCGAGATGTTCCAGTACTTCACCGAATTGACGGCGAACCGTCGTGCGAATCCGGCCGACGATCTTGGCTCGACGATCGCCAATGCGACGATCAACGGTGAGCCGCTGTCCGACATCGAGACGGTGTCGTACTACGCGATCATCGCCGCGGCCGGCCACGACACGTCGAGCGCGAGCATCTCCGGCGGCATGCATGCGCTGCTGGAGCACCCCGATCAGTTGGCGCGGCTGCAAAACGACTCCAGCCTCATGCCGTTGGCGGTCGAGGAGATGATCCGCTGGACGACGCCGGTGAAGGAGTTCATGCGTACCGCGCAGCGGGACTACGAGATTCGCGGCGTGAAGATCGCCGCGGGAGAATCGGTGCTGCTGTCGTACGTGTCCGGCAACCGCGACGACGAGGTGTTTGTCGACCCCTTCAGCTTCGACGTGGGCCGAGATCCGAACAAGCACATAGCCTTCGGGTACGGCGTCCACTTCTGCCTGGGCGCCGCGCTGGCCCGGTTGGAGATCAACAGCTTCTTCTCTGCGCTGCTGCCGCGGCTGAAGTCCGTCGAGCTCGCCGGACCCGCCGCGTACGTGGCCACCACGTTCGTGGGCGGGCTCAAGCACCTGCCGATCCGCTACTCGCTGGGGTGACCTGCACGCCCAGGTCCGCGTACGTGGCTCCGAACCGCCTGACCCCTGGCATGATGGCACCTTGCCAAAGGCTGGCAGGGAGGCGTGAGAATGAGCAACCAACTGGCGGACGGCGATCTGATCGGGGGAGTTCCCCGACGGCGCATCGTGATCGCGTCGATGGTGGGCACCACCATCGAGTTCTACGACTTCTACATCTATGCCACCGCGGCCGTCTCGGTGTTTCCACACCTCTTCTTCCCCAAGGGCGACCCGACGACCGCGCTGCTGGCCTCGCTGGCCACCTTCGGGCTCGCGTTCGTCGCCCGTCCGGTGGGGTCGGTGCTGTTCGGCCACTTCGGCGATCGCATCGGCAGGAAGACCACACTGGTCGCCTCGCTCTCGTTGATGGGCATCGCGACGTTTGCGATCGGGTTGTTGCCGACCTACTCACAGGTCGGACTTCTGGCACCCGCGTTGCTCGCGATCATGCGCTTCTCCCAAGGCTTGGCGCTGGGCGGCGAGTGGAGCGGTGCGGCGCTGCTGGCCACCGAGACCGCCAAGCCCGGTAAACGCGGCTGGGCCGCCATGTGGCCGCAACTCGGAGCGCCATTCGGCTTCTTTCTGGCCAACGGGCTGTTCATCCTGCTGCTTCTGTGGCTCGGACACAGCAACGTGAAACCAGATCTGGACGGGGCGTTCCTGACGTGGGGATGGCGAATCCCGTTCCTGCTGAGCGCGGTGATGGTGGCGATCGGGCTCTACGTGCGGTTGCGCATCGCGGAGACGCCGGTTTTCAAACGCGCCGTAGAACGAGGCGAAAAGGTGAAAACGCCAGTGGCCGAAGTGTTCCGATCCAGTTGGCGTCAGTTGATCGTTGGCACGTTCGTGATGTTGGCGACCTACACGATCTTCTACATCGTGACGACGTGGGCACTGAGCTATGGCACGGGGAAGCGGCCGCCGGACGGAAAGGGCCTCGGCTTCGCCTACGTCGACTTCCTGCAACTGCAGCTGATCGCCGTGGTGTTCTTCGCTGCGACGTTGCCGCTCTCCGGATTGATCTCCGACCGCTTCGGCCGCCGACGCACGCTCCTGGTCGTCACCGTGGGCATCATGGCCTACGGGGGGCTATTCGGCCCGATGCTTGCTGCCGGCACCACCTCGCACACCACGATGCTGATCTTCCTGGTGATTGGAATGACGTTGATGGGCTTCACCTTTGGCCCCATGAGCGCCGTCCTGCCCGAACTGTTCCCGACGAATGTGCGGTACACCGGATCGGGCATCTCGTACAACGTCGCCAGCATCTTGGGTGCCGCAGTGGCGCCGTTCATCGCCACCTGGCTGGCGACGTCCTACGGCGTCGGCTGGGTCGGGCTGTACCTCTTCCTCGCGGCGACATTGAGCTTCATCGCGATCCTGGTCATGCGGGAAACCAAGGACGCCTCGCTGGACGACATAGAGACGTCGGACGTGGTGCGCTAGCGGGTCATTCGCTGCGTTCGTACAGCGCGCGCACGGTCGCGATGGTGTCGGCCTCGGCCGGCCCCTTGTCGTCGCGGTAGCGCACTACGCGTGCGAATCGCAGCGCCATGCCGCCCGGGTACCGCGTCGAGCCCTGGACTCCGTCGAACGCGATCTCGACCACCTGCTCCGGCCGCACCCGGACCACGTAACCGTCCGTTGGACCGTCGGCGAGTTCGGTGAAGCGCGCGGTCTGCCACGCGAGCACCTCATCGGTCATGCCCTTGAACGTCTTGCCGAGCATGACGAACGCGCCGGTCGCCGCGTCGCGGGCACCGAGGTGGATGTTGGACAGCTTGCCGGTACGCCTGCCCGAGCCCCACTCCACGGCGAGCACCACCAGGTCCAGCGTGTGCACCGGTTTGACCTTGAGCCAGCCCGCACCGCGCCGGCCTGCCTCATAGGGCGCAGACGGTGACTTCGCCATCACGCCCTCGTGCCCCGCGGCCAGCGTCTCGCCCAGGAATGTCGAGGCCTCGGCCGCGCTGGAGGTGACGACGCGACTGACGCGCTGGGCCGCTGGCACGATCGCGTCGAGCCGGGCCAGGCGTTGGGTGGTCGGCAGGTCCAACAGGTCGGTGCCGTCGACGTGCAGCACGTCGAAGAAGAACACCGAAAGCGGCGCCTGTAGGGCGTCTCGGCCCGCGCGCCTTCCGAACCGCGACGAGGTCACCTGAAACCTGTGCGGCCGACCGTCTTCACGGAGCGCGATGGCCTCGGCGTCGGCGATCAGGGTGGTCACCGGCAGGGCAAGGGCGGCCTCGACCACCTCGGGCAGGCGGTCGGTGACGTCATCGAGGCTGCGGGTGTAGATCGACACCGCGTCGTCTTCACGGTGGATTTGGACACGCGCGCCGTCGAGCTTGGCTTCGAAAATGGCAGTGCCGCCCAGCTTTTCGAGCGCATCGGCAACCCCGGTCGAGGTTTGCGCGAGCATCGGCCCGACCGGACGGCCGACCACGAGCGTGAACTCGGCGAGGGCCGACTGACCTCCGGTCAACGCCGCGGCGGCCACCGCAGGCAGGTTGCCGCCCAACATCGCGGCGCGGCGCACTCCGGTGGAGGGCAGTCCTGACGCGGCGGCGACGGCATCGGCCATGACGCCGACGAGCGCGCCCTGGCGGAGCTCCCCACCGAGCAGCCGGCGAAGAAAGGCCTGCTCGACGTCGGTGGCGGCGCCGAACACCGCCGAGAGCAACTCGGAGCGACGAGCCCGCGAACCCTCGCCCGCCACGTCCCCGAGCTCGGTGAACGCGCTGTCGACACCGTGCACGGTCAGGGTGGCCGTATCGGCGGCAGGTGGCAGCGCGCGCAGCGCCGCCCAGCCGACGCCGATCTGGCGCTGCGGAAGCTCGCCCGAGAGCCAGGAGACGATCAGAGCGATCAGCGCAGGGTCAGACTCCTGGGCTGCTCCGGTCAGCAGTTCGGCGAGCAGGCGCGTCTTGGCCGAGCGGGCCGACACCGCACCGACCTCGTCGGACACCGTCGCGACGTCGAGAAGCAGCACCCGATCAGCCTGGCACGGAGGTCCGACACGGCTCAGCGCGAGGCGAGCACTTCGGCGATCACCGCAGCCTCGGACTCCCCGTAGCCGTCGGATCCAGCCCGCCAAACCCAAGGAAGCTCGCAGCCGATGATCAGGCAACGCTGTCACACTTGCAAGTGAATGCATCACTCCTGCAATTGACGAACGGCGCACGGCGGAACTGCAGATGGCAGCGGCACCTCAGGTGGAATGGTTTGTACGCCACACTGATTCAGTGATGCGTCGCTCGAGGCCGTGGCGGTGACGTTACCCGGGATCGGCGTGCTCAGCTTGACGGGTTTTGAAGCTCCGTGGCTGTTGCTGTTCGGCGTGGTGCCGCTGGGCCTGCTCGTGGGCTACGTCGTTGCCGAAGTGCTTCGCAGGCGTCGGATTACACGGTTCGTCGGTGTCGGGTCATCGGTTCCGCTTAGGCCGTCGCGGTGGCGTCACGTTCCGCTGGGTCTGATGCTCGTCGGGTTGCTGTTGTTGACCGTTGGCCTGGCCGGGCCGACCCGCGACACCAGGATCCCGCGGAATCGTGCCGTCATCGTGCTCGCCATCGACGTGTCGCAGTCGATGGGTGCCACCGACGAGGACCCCAGCCGGCTGGCGGCGGCGCAGGACGCGGCCAAACGGTTCACCGCCAGCCTGACCCCTGGGATCAATCTTGGGCTGGTGTCCTTCGCGGGCAATGCGAATCTGCTGGTTGCGCCGACGCCCGATCACCAGCAGACGTTGAGCGCACTGAACAACCTGCGGCTGGAGGACAAGACGGCCACCGGTGAGGCCATCTTCAGCGCGCTGCAGTCCATCGCCACCGTCGCAGCCGTGCTGAGTAGCGACGGCGACACTCCGCCGCCCCCTGCGCGAATAGTGGTGCTCTCGGACGGCGACGAAACCGTGCCGAGCGACCCCAACGCACCGCGGGGCGCCTACACCGCAGCGCGGGTGGCCAAGGACCAGGGTGTGCCCGTGTCGACCATCGCGTTCGGCACCAAGGGCGGGTACGTCGACCTCGACAACCAGCGGATGGCGGTCCCCGTCGGCGCCGACACGATGGCGAAGATCGCGGACTTGTCGGGCGGCCAGTCCTTCACCGCGAGCACCGTCGAACAACTCAGCAGCAGCTACGCATCGGTTCAACAGCAGATCGGCTATCAGAACGTGCCCGGTCCCGCCAGCGACGGCTGGCTGAGACTGGCGATGCTCGCCCTGACCGTCGCCGCCATCCTCGCCTTGGCGATCAATCGTCGGCTTCCCGCATGAACGTGCCATTGCTTGGCCCACTTGCCCTTTCGGGCTTCGCCCATGGGTGGTACTTCCTCTACCTGGTGGTCATCCTGGGGCTGATCGGGGCATACGTCGTCGTCCAATTCGCCAGAAGGCGAAAGGTGCTCCGGTTCGCGAATATGGATCTGTTGGAAAGGGTCGCGCCGCGCGGGCGCACCAAGCGATGGCGCCATGTGCCCGCGATTCTGTTGGTGATCGCGTTGGTGGTGTTGTCGATCGCGCTCGCTGGGCCCACCCACGACGTCCGGATTCCCCGCAATCGAGCCGTCGTGATGTTGGTGATCGACGTGTCCGAGTCCATGTCGGCCACCGACGTGGCGCCCAGCCGCTTGGATGCTGCCAAGGAAGCGGGCGTGCAATTCACCGACGAGCTGACGCCGGGCATCAACCTGGGGCTGATCGCGTTCGGGGGAACCGCGACGCTGCTGGTGTCGCCGACGACCAACCGCGCCGCCATGCGGACGGCGATCGGCGGACTTCACGTCGAAGAACGCACCGCGACGGGGGAGGGGATCTTCACTGCGCTGCAGGCCATTGCGAGTATCGGCGCAGTGATGGGCGGCGGCGACACCCCGGCGCCCGCACACATCGTGCTGGAATCGGACGGGGCGGAGAACGTGCCGGGCAATCCCGATGCGCCGCGCGGTGCGTACATGGCCGCCCGCGCCGCCAAGGACCAGGGCGTGGCAATCTCCACGATCTCGTTCGGCACACCAGACGGCAGCGTCGAGATCAACGGGCAGCAGGTGCCAGTGCCCGTCGACGACGCCACGCTGCAGAAGATCACCGAGCTATCCGGTGGGCAAGCGTTCCACGCAGGCAGCCTCGACGAGTTGAACCGCGTCTACTCCACCCTGCAGCAGCAAATCGGATACGAAACCATCCGCGGCGACGCAAGTGCCGCGTGGATGCGGATCGGCGCGCTGGTGATGGCGCTGGCGATCCTCGCCTCGGTACTGACGAATCGCCGAATCCCCGTCTGACGGCGACTACTTTACGACGAAGGACACCGCGTGCCAGCCGGATGCACCGTCTGGAATGACGTCGGCCTGCTGAGCGGTCTGCACGGCGCCCGTCTCGTCGGTGGCCCGCACCCGGATCGCGTGAGTTCCTGGAGCGTCAGCCTCCCACGGGAAGCTCCACAGCCGCCAGGTGTCCTTCGAATAGCCGGCACCCAACGTGGCAGGCGCCCATGGGCCGTCGTCGATGCTGAGCTCCACGGCACGGACACCGCGATTCTGGGCCCACGCCACCCCTCCGAAGGTGACGGGACCGCGGGGCACGACCTGGCCGCTGCGCGGTACGTCGATGCGCGACTCGGTCTTGATGGGACCACGTGGCGACCAGCCCAGCCGCGTCCAATAGGCCTGGGCTCGATCGAATCTGGTCAGTTCGAGGTCGACGATCCACTTGGTGGCCGACACGTACCCGTACAAGCCGGGCACCACGAGTCGGGCCGGGTAACCGTGTTCGGTGGGCAGCGGTACGTCGTTCATGCCGATGGCGAGCAGCGCGCCGCGGTCATCGGTCAGTGCTTCGGTCGGCGTACCCGCGGTGAAGCCGTCGATCGAGGTCGACAACACCATGTCGGCATCGCGATGAATTCCAGCCTGCGCCAACAGGTCCCGGACGCGGTAGCCGCGCCACTTGGCATTGGAGACGAGGTCGCCGCCGACGGGGTTGGACACGCACGTCAACGTGACGACCTGCTCGACCACTTCGAAGCGATCCAGGTCCGCGAACCCGAGGTCGAGTTCGCGATCCACCATGCCGTGGATCTTCAGGCGCCAGTCGTTCCGGCTGACCTGTGGCACCGCCAGGGCCGTGTCGATCCGGTAGAAGTCGGCATTGGGCGTGACGAACGGCGGCAGGGCGACGCCGGCGGGTTGCACGGCCGGGGGAATCGGCGGGATCTCGTTGATCGCGCGGGGCAGAGCGAAGGAGCTCCTGTCGCCCGCGACCGACGAGCGCAGCCGATTGAGCACTGTGCCAGCCACCCCGCTGGCCACTCCGGCGGTGAGGAAACCGACGGTGATCATCGTCAGTCGACGCCCGGTATCCGGGACGACATCCGGGTCTGCGGCGGCGGGGCGGTTGGTGAACCGGCCCGACACCAGCAGACGTAACACCGCCACACCGCACACGGTGCCGACCACCGTCGGCACGACGTCGGGCCACGTGCCACCCGTCCTGGTGAGCACGGCGGCGCTGCCTGCCACCCCGGCGAGCACTATCGCGATGCTGCCCAACGGTATTCGGCCCGTTTCGCGTTGGGCGGTGAGCGCGGCGATCACCGCGATCACCGCGAGCACCACGATCGACAGGGCCAGCTTGTCCGACGTGCCGAACAGCTGAATGGCCCATTCCTTGACGGGACCAGGCGTCAGGTCGATGACTGCGGAGCCGACGGCGGTCCGCGAGTCCGCGCCCGGCCCGAACAGCACGGCGACCAACTGGGCGACGCCGAGCGCGACCGCGGCGGCAGCGACGCCGGCCAGCGCGGAGCGGTCGCGGGCATCCGGTTCGGCCATGCCGCCAACGTACCGATAACCGGACCCGAAAGGCTTACCGCAAACTGACGTCGGCTAGGTTGCTTTACAGTATGGCCTCATTTTGGAATGCAAGCCCGCGGAAAGGGAGCTAAATGGAGATCTCGGGGAAGAAGGCGATCGTCGTCGGCGGTGCGTCGGGCTTCGGACGGGCGACGGTGGAGACGCTGATCGCGCGCGGTGCTAGCGTGGCGATTCTCGACCGGCCCCAGTCCGAGGGCAAGGCCGTTGCGGCCGAAGTCGGCGCGGCCTTCCACGAGGTCGACGTGACCGACTTCGACGGAACAGAACGGGTGCTCGGCGAGGCGATCGAGGCGCTCGGTGGGCTCCACATCATCGTGACGACCGCGGGCGGCGGCATCGGTGAGCGCACCATCAAGAAGGACGGCCCGCACGATCTGGACTCCTTCCGCAAGACGGTTGACCTCAACCTGATCGGCAGCTTCAACATCAGCCGACTGGCGGCATTTCAGATGAGCAAGCAGGAACCGGTCGACGACGACGCCGAGGAGCGTGGCGTCATCATCAACACGGCGTCCATCGCCGCGTTCGAGGGCCAGATCGGGCAGGTGGCCTACACCGCGTCGAAGGCAGGCATCGCCGGAATGTGCCTGACCATGGCTCGGGATCTCGGCAGCCTGGGTATCAGGGTGCTGGCCATCGCGCCGAGCCTGTTCGCCACCGGACTTACCAAGGGCATCCCCGACGAGTTCGCCAGCGCATTGACCAAGGACGCGGCGTTCCCGAAGCGGCTCGGCAAGCCCGAGGAGTACGCCAAGCTGGTCGTCGCGATCGTCGACAACCCGATGCTCAACGGCCAATGCCTCCGACTGGATGCGGGCCAGCGCTTCGCCCCCAAGTAATAGAGTGATTTCGGCGCGCTTTTCCGGGCTCAACCCCGAAATGCGCGCCGAAATCACTACTTCGGGAGGCGCCCATGGCCACGATTGCGACCCAACTCATCGCGGCCTTGGGGCGCAGCGGGGTCCGTCGTGTCTACGGGTTGCCCGGCGACAGCCTCAACGGGTTCACCGACGCCATCCGGCGCTCCGATGACATCACCTGGCAGCACGTCCGGCATGAGGAGAACGCGGCGTTCGCGGCCGCCGCCGACGCCGGGCTGACAGGTCAGCTGGCCGTCTGCGCGGGCAGTTGCGGCCCTGGCAACCTGCACCTCATCAACGGGCTATTCGACGCGAACCGCAGCAGGGTTCCGGTGCTCGCGATCGCCGCGCACATCCCGCGCACCGAGATCGGCTCGCAGTACTTCCAGGAGACGCACCCGCAGGAGTTGTTCCGCGAGTGCAGCGTCTACTGCGAACTGGTCAGCACCCCCGAAATGGCGCCGCGCATCCTCGAGATGGCGATGCGCGCCGCCGTCGAGGAGAACGGTGTCGCCGTCGTGGTGCTGCCCGGCGAGATCTTCCTGGCACCGGCTGAGGAATCCGGTTGGCTGGCCCGCCCCATCGAACCCACCCGGTCGGTGATCCGCCCCGACGACGCGTCACTGCGCAGCGCGGCCGATATCCTCAACGCCGCCGAGCGCGTCACCATCCTCGGCGGTGCCGGGGTGGAAGGTGCCCACGACGCGCTGATTCAGGTGGCCGGCACGCTGAATGCGCCCGTCGTGCACGCCTTGCGTGGCAAGGAGTTCATCGAATACGACAACCCGTTCGACGTCGGCATGACCGGGTTGCTCGGGTTCGCCTCCGGCTACAAGGCGATCAAGGAATCCGACGCGCTGCTGATGCTTGGCACCGACTTCCCCTATGGGCAGTTCTATCCCGAGCATGGGCACGTGATCCAGGTCGACGTCCGCGGCCGCAACCTCGGCAGGCGCACGCCCATTGAACTCGGCCTGGTCGGCACTGTGGCCGACACCCTGGCCGCGCTCGAGCCGATGTTGGTGCAGAAGACCAACCGCGCCCATCTGGACCGGTCGCTGCAGCACTACTCCAAGGCCCGCAAGACGCTGGACGGGCTGGCCGTCAACGATCGTGATCGCACCCCCATCCGCCCCGAATACGTTGCCGGACTGGCGAACCGGCTGGCCGCCGACGACACGGTGTTCTCCGTCGACGTCGGCTCGCCGGTGGTGTGGGCGGCCCGCTACCTGACCATGAACGGTCGTCGCAGGCTCATCGGTTCGTTCAACCACGGCACCATGGCCTGCGCGGTGCCGCTCGCCATCGGCGCCCAGACGGCGTTCCCGCACCGGCAGGTGGTGGCGCTGGCGGGCGACGGTGGGCTCACGATGTCGTTCGGAGAGTTGCTCACGCTCAGTCAGAATCGGTTACCGGTCAAGGTCATCGTGTTCAACAACTCTTCGCTGAACTTCGTCGAGCTCGAGATGAAGGCGGCGGGCATCGTCAACTTCGGCACCGAGCTCGCCAATCCCGACTTCGGTGCCGTCGCGCGGGCGATGGGATTGTTCGGCAGGCGCGTCGAGCATCCCGCCGAGCTCGAACAAGCCCTGACCGACGCGTTCGCGCACGACGGCCCTGCGGTGGTCGACGTCGTTACCGCGCGCCAGGAGTTGTCCATCCCGCCGGCCATCACGGCCGAGCAAGCGAAGGGCTTCTCCCTGTACGCGATCCGGACGATCCTGGCGGGCCGCGCCGATGAGCTACTCGACCTCGTCTCCACCAACGTGGCGCGCAGGCTGCTCGACTGAATCCTGAACAGTTGCCGCACGGAACCTGAGTGCGCCAGTTACGCTCTTGCCTCATGCGCAAGAGCGTCCTCACATTGTTTGCTGTAGTCGCACTGATCGCGGGCTGTGGCGGCCCCAAACTACCGGCGCCCCCACAGTCGAAGGCCAACAAGCCCGACACCAGCAACATCAAGATCGAGGGTGACCCGGACACCCCGGTGAACAAGCTGGCCATCGAGGCCATCGCCGACCTGCAGGCGTTTTGGAAGGACAAGTTCCCCGAGCTGTACAAGGAGGACTACAAGCCCGTGGAGGGTGGGCTCTACGCTCTGACACCCGATTCGGAGTCCGGGCCGGCCTGCGCGTCCAGCTACGACGACGTCGCAGGAAACGCGTTCTACTGCAAGCTCGACGACTCGGTCGCCTGGGACTCCACCGGCTTGCTGCCGGAGCTGAAGAAGAAGTACGGCGACTTCGTCATCCCCATCGTGCTCGCGCACGAGTTCGGCCACGCCGTCCAGCAGCGCTCGGGGTTCTTCGACCAGAACCAGTTGACCGTCAGTTCAGAGCTGCAGGCGGACTGCTTCGCTGGCGGATGGTCACGACATGCCCAGGACGATGGCGTATTCGAGGTGAATGCCGCCGATCTCGACAGGTCGCTCGCCGGCATCCTCGACCTGCGCGACAGCCCGGGCACCAACGTGCAAGACCCGTCCGCGCATGGCAGCGGGTTCGACCGGGTCAGCGCGTTTCAGGAGGGCTATGACAATGGCGTGGAGAAGTGCAAGGACTACAAGGACGGCGAGCCGGTGGTGCTCGAACTGCCCTTCAACGACGAACGGGACGCGGCGAGCGAGGGGAACGCGCCGTACGACTCGATCGTCAACGGCGTGCCCTACGACCTTGAGGACTACTGGACGCAGGTCTTCCCCGAGTTGACCGAAGGGAAGGCCTGGCAGCCGCTGAAGCCCGACGAGCCCTTCGATCCGAACAATCCGCCGATGTGTGGAGACCAGTCCGCCAAGGGCTACGCGTTGTTCTATTGCGTACCAGACGATTACGTCGGGTGGGACAACGTCGCGCGGATGCCCGAGATCTACGACCAGGGTGGCGACTACGCGGTGGCGACGCTGCTCGCTACGCAGTGGGGGCTGGCAGCGCAGAATCGACTGGGCGGCGACCTTTCCGACGTGAAGACGACGACGCTGCGCGGGGACTGTCTGGCCGGCGCATACACCGCCAGCGTGATCCTGTTCAATCGCGAACAGACGAGCAGCTACCACATCTCGCCGGGTGATCTGGACGAGGGCATCAAGGCGCTGCTGCTGTTCCGCGGCGACGGCGACGTCGACCGCCAGGGCGCAGGATTCGACCGCACTCGGGCGTTCCGCGAGGGCGTCATCAACGGCGCCAAACCGTGCCTGGACTATCAGGCCTAGCGGCCGTACCTCACGCCGGCCGAGGTACGGCGGCCGCGGTGCCCTGCCCCAGCCACGTCGGGATGGCGCGCCGGACATCGGACGGACCCGACACCGCGACACTGCCGTCGAGTAGGGCGTGCGCCCAGCCGACGTCACCTCGCCAGATACGGGTGAGCGTGCGCAGACTGGTGCACACCGTGCCTGCGACGTCGTAGCCCGGGTCGAAGTCGCAGACGTCGGCGGTGCCGTCGGCGACGACGAGCCACCACCGCGACGCCTTCGACGTCACGCCGTCGAGTTGGAACGCGACCGTGGTGCGCGTCCGCGGCCACGCGTCGATGGGGATGGTGCGGTGCATGTCCCACAGCAGAAGATGGGGGTCGAGGTCTTCCTCGCCGAGTTCGCCGATCCACCGCACGCCCCAGCGCCCGAGGGCGTCGACGACCTCACCTAACTCCTGGCCGCACTGAGTCAGTGAATAGGCGGTCCGGCCGTCAACCTCCACGCGGTCCACCACGCCGGCGCGGGTCAGCGCCTTCAGCCGTTTCGACAGCAGTGCCGGCGACATCTTCGGCACGCCCCGCCTCAGCTCGTTGAAGTGCTTGCTGCCCAACAACAGTTCGCGGACGACCAGCAGCGTCCACCGTTCGTCGAGCAATTCCATGGCCTTGGACACCGGGCAGAACTGGCCATATCCCGTCATGTCCTCACCTCCGTTTCGATACCTGTCCATTACACCGTCATGGCGCGAAGCTGACCAGGTTCTGATCCAGGATCAATTGATCGGTGTGCGCTTCTGGGTGGACGCCAGGCACTGTCACCAACGGGACGCCCTTGCCCTCGGAGGCGTCGAAATCCGCGGTGCTGGCGACCTGGCCGGTGAGCGCGAAGCGGTCGTACAGATAGGGCAAGCCTTGCGATGCCAACGGCGAGGGACCGTCCATGACGTGTAAATGCAGGTGCGGCGCAACGGAATTGCCGGTGTTGCCGACGAGGCCGATCACGTCGCCGCGCTTGACCTTGTCCCCGAGCTTCGGGCGGACGCCGCCGGGTTTCATGTGGGCGTAGTTGACGTAGAAGCCGTTGCCGATGTCGAGCACGACGAAGTTGCCGTCGGCCTCGGTGATCGGGATGTTCGTCGGATACGTGCCGGGCGTCTGCTCCGTCAAGTCGTTGCGGGTGCCGACGACGGTGCCGTCCGCGACGGCGAGCACGTCCTTGCCGAAGATCGCATAACTGGCCGGATCTCGGGGATCGCCGATGAAGATCCGGTTGTCTGCGTCGGCCTGCTCGTAGTCGATCGCGTATCGCTGCGCGAGGAACGTCGCTCCGTTGACCGGCAGCACGGCGCGGGTGTGGCGGACGGCGTCGCAGCAGGCGTCGGCGGCGACGTAGCGCTCGCCACGCAACGGGGCCGACAGGACGGGGAGCGTGCGCTCGTCGACCTTCGTCGTGGCCAGCCGCTCCGTCAGCTGGTTACTGCCGGGTGGCATCGCGGCACTCGTCACCGCGACCTCGTGGGCGATGGTCGCGGGCACCGACCCGGCGTCGGTGACGAGGTGGATGAAGATGGTCCCGGCCTGACCGGGTTCGAGGTGATCGGCGCCTTCGCGGCTGCCAGCCGGCTGCAGCCGGTCCCGAAGTTGGGCGCCTGCAAGTTCGCCGACCACGCGGCCCGACTGACCGTCGACGACCTTCACGTCGTCGACCACCAACCGGGCGCCGGTGAAGTTGGTGACCGCCAGCTCATAGACCAGATGGGTCTTGCCGTCGGAGCCGGCGAACGGTACCGGCGCGAAGGGCACGGAGCCGAGCAGCGGTGTGAGTGTGTCGGGCGGCGGAGCGCTGGCGGCAGGCTCGCCCTGCGAAACCGTGGTCGGAGTGTCGCCGGAGGCGCCGCACCCGACGCAGGCGATCAGCACGATTGCGCTCAGGATCGCGAGCAGCGTGGTTCGAATCGTGGGCTCCTTCGTCGTCCCCGTCCCGGTGATCATCACACGATCGGTACAGATCTAGAACCACTCCTGGTACAGATCTGGAACTAGCTGAGCGCGACGGTCAGCGAGACGCTGTTCCAAACGAACGAAGGAGCAGAGATGACCGCCGTGATCCAAGATCGTGAGCTCGAGGCGAAGCACCGTGCGCTGTGGGCGCTCGGCGACTACCGCACGATCGCCGATGAAATCGTCGCTCCGTTGGGCCCCGTGCTGGTGGATGCGACCGGGGTCGGCCCGGGTGACCGCGTGCTCGACGTCGCGGCCGGGACAGGGAACGCCGCGTTCCCCGCGGCCGCGGCGGGCGCCAGCGTCATCGCCAGCGACCTGTGCCCGGAACTGCTCGAGCTAGGCCGCAGTAGTTCGGCGCAGCGTGGGCTTTCGCTGGAGTGGCAGGAAGCCAACGCCGAGGCGTTGCCGTTCTCCGACGGCCAATTCGACGCGGTGCTGTCGTGCATCGGGGTGATGTTCGCCCCGCATCACCAGCAGGCCGCCGACGAACTCGTCCGAGTCTGCAGGGCCGGCGGCACGATCGGGCTGACCAGTTGGACGCCAGAAGGATTCATCGGCCGTCTGTTCGCGACCATGAAGCGGTACGTCGCCGCGCCGCCTCCGGGAGTTCAGTCCCCGCCGCTGTGGGGCAGTGAGCAACACGTGCTCGGGCTGCTCGGCGACCGGGTCACCGACGTGGTGATGCAACGTCGTGAACTTCCCGTCGACCGGTTCGCCGACGGCGCGGAGTTCCGCGACTACTTCAAGGCCTTCTACGGCCCGACGATCGCGGCGTACCGCGGCATCGCCGATCACCCCGACAAGGTGGCCGCCCTCGATGCCGACATCGCCAAGCTTGGCGACCAGGAGTCTGCCAGCGGCTGGGAGTACCTGCTGCTGACCGCGCACGTGTGCTGACCCTGCGCTTGCTCGAGGGTCGGTGAGCCGGTAACGATGTGGCATGGCCGATGACGTGTCCGCGCTGCCCACCCTGACCGAACCCGACCAGGAAGCGCTGCAGCGCTGGGCGCGTGAGCAGCGGCTCGGCTCGACGGTTACCGACGTCGAACCGCTCACCGGTGGCAGCCAGAACATCGTGGTGCGGTTGCGCATCGACGACCGTCCGATGGTGCTGCGCCGACCGCCGCAACACCCGAGGCCGACCAGTGATAAGACGATGCTGCGCGAGATCGCGGTGCTTCGCACGCTGGCGGAGACGTCGGTGCCGCATCCGGGGTTCATCGCCGGATGCGAGGACCTCGACGTGCTCGGCGTGGTGTTCTACCTGATGGAAGAGGTCGACGGTTTCAACCCTGGCAGCGAGCTGGCGCAGGCGTACGTCGACAACGCGCAGATGCGGCACGACGTCGGACTGGCGTACGTCGCGTGCCTGGCCCGGCTGGGTGAGGTCGAGTGGGAGGGTAGTCCGCTCGCGGCGATTCGACGGCCGGGATCCTTTCTGGCACGGCAGGTTCCGCAGTTTCTGGGCTTGCTCGAGAGCTATCGACACGAATCCTACGAACCCGAGTCCCTGCCTGCGGTCACCGAGTTGGCCGAATGGTTGGAGACCAACAGGCCACCCGATGGCGAGCCCGGCATCATGCACGGCGATGCCCATCTGAACAATGTGCTCTTGCGGCGCGACCGCCCGGAGCTCGCCGCCTTCATCGACTGGGAGATGTGCACGATCGGTGATCCGCTGCTCGACCTCGGCTGGATGATGGTGTGCTGGCCGACCGAGCCCAACACCATCGACGCCGGTTCGGAGTTGGCCGCACTCGGCGGCCTCGCCAGCCGGGCCGAACTACTCGAGGCCTACACGGCTGCGGGTGGACGCCCGGCGCCCGCGCTGGACTGGTACGTGGCGTTGGCCTGCTTCAAGCTCGGCATCGTCATCGAGGGCACCTGGTCGCGATACCTAGCCGGGCAGGCGAGCTGGGAAGCCGGCCAGCGCCTGCACGCCTCGGCGACATCGTTGATCGATCTGGGCACCCGGGTGACCAAGGGGGACAACCCGTTCGGCTAACCGATCAGCGGTAGGCGTCGAATCCAAGCTTGATCGCCAGCGCCATCCCGCCGACGGCGATCGCCAGCCGAAGGGGAGTGGTCGGGGCGTGTCGGACGATCACCGGCCCGAGTCTGGAGCCAATCAAGCACCCGATGCCCAGCGGTACCACGGCGAGCCAATGTACGGGCGTCAGGACGATGAAGACAATGGCGGCAACGGCATTCGCGATCCCGAGTACGACGTTCTTGGTCGCATTCGCATCGGCAAGCGACGCGCTTCCCGTGCGCAGGAACAGTGCGAGCAACAGCACGCCCGCTGCGGCCCCGAAGAACCCGCCGTAGACGCAGATGGCGAGCACGGCGACGGCCTCGACGATGCGCTGTGCAGTGCTGCGACTGGTGCCCGCCGCGCGCTGGCGCTGGGGTAGCGCGATCAGCACTGCCGACACCGCGATCAACACCGGCACGACCTTCTCGAAACCTTCTGCGGGGATCGACAACAGCAGTGCCGCGCCCGCCGCGCCGCCGACCACACCGGCCGGCACCAGCCGTACGAGCCTGACGCGCTGAGGTTTCAATTCGGGCAGTGAACCCCAGACCGAGCCAATGCCGTTGAACACCAAGGCGATTGTGTTGGTGACGTTGGCGGCCACCGGGCTGAGCCCCACCAGCAGGAGGGCGGGGTACGTGGTCACCGACGCCAGCCCGGCGATGCTGCCTGCCAAGCCGCCTCCGATGCCAGCGGCGAACAGCAGCGCCCAATCCCAGACCGTCACTGCGGCAAGGCTACGGCGTGACTTCGGCGTGGCCAGTTGCGGTCACCGCAACCGCCCACGCCGAAATCGCTACTTCTTCTTGCCGACCAGAGCGTCGGCCGGGTCGGGGGCGCCGTCGCGGTCCTTCACGACGCGATACGCCAGGTACCCGACGATCAGCGTGAACGCCACGAAGATCGGTGCGAAGTACTGCAGGAACCAGGAGCCGCCCGCGGGGTCGTACACCTCGGCGCGTGGCCAACCGATGTTGATCACCAGCAGGCCACCCATCACCACGGCGACGAGGTTCACCGGGATGCCCCACTTGCCGAGGTCCATCACCGGCGGTCCGTAGGACAGGCTGGTGCCGCGCAGTCGATGGATCAGGGCGGGCACGGTCACCATCAGGTAGGCGATGTAGACGATGACCACCGAGACGCTGGCGATGGCGAGGAACACACTGGACTGACCGATGTTGACCAGCAGCACCAGGATTGCCAGCGTGCTGACCGCGATACCGGTGATGACAGGGGTGCCGGTGCGCTTGTTCACCTTGGACAGGAACTTGCCCAAGGGCAGCCGGTTGTCGCGGGCCATCGAGAACATCACCCGCGAGGCCGAGGCCTGGATGGCGAGGGTGGCCGAGAACATCGCCACTGCCACCAGGGCCAGCAGCGTCTTGCCGAGCCAGGTGGACAGCTGGCTCTCGATGATCCACGCCATGCCGCCGGTGGACAGGTCGTCGCCAAGATTGGGTGCTGACATCAGGGCCGCGAGGATCATCAGCCCGCCGCCGACGAACGACACCAGCAGGGCGTTGACGATGGCCTTGGGGGCTGTCCGGCGCGGATCTCTGGTCTCCTCGGAAAGCTCTGCGGCGCTGTCGAATCCATACATGACGTAGGCGGCCATCAACATCGAGGCCAGGAATGCGGGCAGGTAGCCAAGTCCGGTGCCGTGGTCGCCGGAGTTGGCCACCGCCTCGATCGGATTCCGGTGGGCGTTGATGAACATCGCGCCGATGATCAGGAACACGCCGATGATCTCGATCGTGACGCCGGTGACCGTGATGCGGCCCATGAACTTCACGCCTGCCGCGCTGATGATGGTGCAGAGCACGATCGTGATCGAGCCGAGGACGATGCCATTCTCGGCTCCGCTGATCGACAGGGGATCCATGTCGTCGCCGATGATCTGAAAGCCGCCCCAGATCGGCGGCAGCACGGTCTGCATGGCGATGGCCAGCGCGGCGATCGACACGATGTAGCCGACCAGCATGAACCAGCCGGCGAACCAGCCGACCGCGTTACCGGCAAGGCGGCGCGACCACTGGTAGATGGCGCCCGCGACCGGGAACTTTCCGGACAGTTCGGCGAAGACCAGACACACGCAGAACTGGCAGACGAAGACGATCGGCCAGGTCCAGAAGAAGGCCGGTCCGCCGAGCGAGAAGCCGAGCGGGAAGAACGCGAACACGGTGGTGAGGATCGAGACAAAGGAGAAGCCGGACGCGAAGGCGGCGTAACCGCCGATGCCGCGGTGCAATTCCTGGGTATAGCCGAGCTCTTCCAGAGTCGACGCGTCCTCCTCGGACGAGATCGCCGGATCGACGGTGGCTGTCATGTGTGCTCCTGGTACGTGAAGGAAATACCTGTCGTGCGATAGAAAATAGCGGCAGTTGATGTTGCGCGCATTTCGTAGCTGTCACGACTGTGTGACCAGGCCGCTGGCGGGTGACAATCATCCGTATGTCCAGCGAGCTGCCGTCCGATCGGGAGACGGCTCGGAAGATCGCCGCGACCATCGGAGATCTTGATGCTGCCAGCGATGAAGCACTTTTGCGCGCTGGAATGGATGCGGCGCTGGCGGCCGTCGCCGCCGAACTGCGGGCCAACACCCCCGCGGGCGCGCTGGCCGGTGTGTGGTCCGAGGTGCTGCGGCACGGGGTGGCCGCCGCCGTCCGGCTGGCCGGACCCGCGGACTGGACGTGGTTCGTCTCCGGAAGCGTCGCACGCGGGGAGGCCGCTCCGGGCTCCGACGTCGAGACCATGGTCGCGCTCGGCGACGCCGTCGACGACGACGCCAAGACCGCGCTACTGAGCCGTGCGGCCGACGTCCACGCGCTACTGGAACGCTGCGGAATACTCGGTGACGCCAACGGAGTACTGGCCAGCAGGCCGCGGTTCTGCAGGCGTACTAGCAGTTGGTCGGACGGCATCCGGCGCTGGACCGCCGACCCACGCGAGGACCGCGGTGTGGTGATGGCCGGTCTGATGGCGGACTCGACGGGCGTATCGGGCGGCCTGGCCGAGGACGTCCTGCGCGCGCAAACCGTGGCTGCGGCACGACCCAGCTACCCGATCCGGCAGGCGATGCTGCAGGACGCCACGTCGATGCGCGCGAGCATCCCGTCGCGATTGCGGATGTTCGCCACGCAATCCGACACCGTCGACCTCAAGCTGGCCGCGGTGGATCCGGTCGTCAAGATCGCCCGGTGGGCGGCGGTCTCGGTCGGATCGGATGCGCTGTCGACGTGCGCGCGACTTGACGCGGCGACCGCCAAGGTGCTCGATCCCGACGACGTGTCCAGCCTGCGGGACTGCTTCGAATGGCTCTTGCGATTCCGCTGGCGGGTGCGCGCGGCCGCGTTCCTCGAGGGGCGCCGAACCTCCGACGTGGTGTCGCTGTCGGAACTCGCCCCTCAGGAACGGGCGGCACTGCGCAACGTCGCCCACGAAGTGGCAGGCATCAGTCGCAAGCTGAACTACCTGGCGTCGACATCGGCCTTCCGCTGACCCAGGATCGCCTCGCACAGGCCGTCGCCCAGACCCTGGCCGCCGAGCGCCTGGAGGGCTGGGCGCCCACCGACGAACACGTCGCCGCGCTCAACGACCTGGTGCACGAGCGGATCACGTTCGCCGACTACTTGGCAACCTTTCGCATCCGGCACCCACCGCCGCAGCGACCCCGTCGGCGTCCGGGGCTGCGTCGCGCGGCACCATATTTGATCCCGGGAACCACGTTGCTGCGCAACCACTTCGGCGCATCCTCCGCCGAGATGCTCGCCGACCTGGAATTCGTCGCCACGGCAGGGCGAATGGCGCTGTGGCTAGGCCGCCAGGTCGACTACGCCGGTGCACTCGACGTGCGCACGTTGCACCGGCAGCTCTTCGTCGACGTCTACTCGTGGGCCGGTGCGTACCGGACCACCGAATTGCGTCGCGGCGACCAGGGTTTCGCCTGGGTGTCGACGATTCAATCGGGCATGGCGAGGGTGCACGGCGCGGCGCTCACGATCGTGGCCGACTGCGCTGGTTACGACGATGCGCGGCTGGAATACGAGCTCGCCAGGCTGTACGCCGACTTCAATCAGGTCCATCCATTTCGCGAGGGCAACGGTCGAACGGGCGCATTGTTATTGCACGGGGTGGCGACGCGCTGTGGCCGAAGCCTCGATCTTTCCGCGGTGAGGCGCACGCAGTGGTACGCCGCGGCGGCTGACAGCATGCCGTTCCGCCGGGACGGCCGGGCGAGCCATCGGCCGTTCCTCTACCTGCTGTCGGGGACCGTGTCGGGATAGTCGTTTGCACGAAGAGTCCGACTCGGACTAGGGTCGCGTCCGTGCGCAGTCTTCTCGTAGTAGCAACCCGCAGCGGGGTCTGATCCAGACCGACCCCTCGTTGCGGGTCGTTGCTACACCGTCGGTCGATTCCTCTGACAAGAGATGGCCCGGCACATGTTCTCCCAAGCTCCGACACAATCCGCAACCAGCGCGACCCCCCTTTTCGCGGCGCCACTGCCGCGGGGACTGCGCGAGGAGGCCGAAACGATGTCGTTCGACAATTTCCACACCACGTACGCGGCGACGTCTGGCCCGGTGCGACTGGGCCAATGGGAGTGCACCGATGCAGCCCGCCCAGCAAGCCGGCTTGGCCCGCAGGCCCGGCACTACCGGGCGACCATCGCGATCGGTGACCACATCAGCATGTCCATGGCCGCCGCCAGCGGGCCCGTCGCAGCATTGACCGCGATGTTGCACGACCGTGGCGTTGCCGTCGAACTGCACGAGTTCCACCAAATATCGTCTGACGACGGCATTGCGACGTTCGTGTGCGGCTCGGATGGGTGCGCTGACGAGTGGGCGATGGGGCTCGCCACCGACGCGACGCAGTCTGCGCTGCGAGCCGTCATCGCCTGCGCGAACCGGCTGGCCGGCTAGTTGGCGCGAAAGTGCGCGCCTGGGCTCAGGATTCAGCGCAGCGGGCGCAAGATGATGGGCATGCCGTCCATCGGCACCGGCATGCCGCCGTAGTCCCAGGTCGCTTCGCGTCCGGGATGTGCAAGCTCCAGCCGATACTTGCGCAACAGCCGATGCATGATGACCTTCACTTCGAGTTGGCCGAACATCATGCCGATGCACTTGTGCGAGCCGCCGCCGAACGGCGAGAACGCGTACCGGTGCTTCTTGTGCTCGCTGCGCGGTTCGGCGAACCGGTCGGGGTCGAACTTCATTGGATCGGTCCACAATTCGGGCAGCCGGTGGTTGACGCCAGGGTAGGCGATGACGTTGGTGCCCTTGGGCAGGTAGTACCCGAGCAACTCGGTGTCGCGGACCGTGCGCCGCATCGCCCATTGCACGGGCGTGACCAACCGGATCGACTCGTTCATGACGAGGTCGAGCGACTCCAGCTTCTCCAACGACTCGATGTCGACCGGGCCGTCACCAAGCCGATCGGATTCGTCGCGGCAGCGGTTCTGCCACTCGGGGTTCGCGGCTAGGTAGTAGGCCATGGTGGTGGCCGTGGAGGTGGAGGTGTCGTGCGCGGCCATCATCAGGAAGATCATGTGGTTGACGATGTCCTCGTCGGAGAACCGGTTGCCGTCCTCGTCCTCGGTCTGACAGAGCACCGTCAGGAGATCGGACCCGTCCTTGCCGCGGCGCTCGGCGACGCGCGCTGCGAAGTAGTCCTCGAGCACCTTGCGGGCCTGAAGCCCGCGCCACCAGGTGAACGGCGGCACGCCCTTGCGGATGATCGCGTTGCCTGCGCGGACCGTCGTGGTGAAGGCGTTGTTCACCTTGGTCACCAGTTCGTGGTCGGTGCCGGGCTCGTGCCCCATGAACACCATCGAGGCGATGTCGAGCGTCATCTGCTTCATCGCCGGGTACAGCAGGAATCTCGGGTCGTTGGCGACCCAGTCGTTGGCGATCACCTTTGAGACCACGGTGTCGACCTGCTCGGTGTATCCGACCAAGCGGGTGCGGACGAACGCCTCCTGCATGATCCGCCGGTGGAACATGTGCTCCTCGAAGTCGAGCAGCATCAGCCCGCGGTGGAAGAACGGCCCGATGACCGGGATCCAGCCCTCCTGCGAGAAGTCCTTGTTGCGGTTGCTGTAGATGGCCTGGGCCGCGTCGGGCCCGAGCGCGGTCACCGCAGGCAAGACGGGGGAGTCGGCGTAGTACAGCGGCCCCTTCGTGTTGTACAGGTGCATCAGGTATTCGGGGCCGCCGCGGAACATCTCGACCATGTGGCCGAGGATCGGCAGGCCCTTGTCGCCCATCACGGGCTTGAGGTCGCTGCCCGCAGGCGGTTCCGACAGTGCGGTCTGCTTGAACTCGGTGCGCAGCAGCTTGCGCTCGAGTGCCCCCATTCCGGGGAAGTTGTTGATCGAAGGGGTGAACCGGCGCTTGGCCTGGTCGATCAAGTAGTCGGGGGTGCTGATGGACGCCATCGCAAACTCCTGGGCTGAAGACTTGTGGTCGATGTCACTCGATTTCGATCGATGTAGCCATCCTGTAGGGCACACTTGACGCATGTCAAGTTTTGCTTGGGCGTGTCACCGGTGGAAGGGTTGATGGCCATGACCGCCGACTCCGCCGCACCGCAGCTCCGCCGCAGTCGCGGCGACCGGCAACGCGAAGCGATCGTTGCCGCGGTGCGCGAACTCCTCGAGCACCAGTCGTTCGCCGACCTGTCGGTCAGCAGCATCAGCGATCGCGCAGGGGTCGCCCGATCGGGGTTCTACTTCTACTTCGACTCCAAGTACGACGTGCTCGCGTTCATCGTCAAGGACGCGCTGGCCGAACTCGAGGAACTGACTCACGACTTCGCGCCACGCGACCCCGGGGAGTCGCCGCCGGCGTTCGCCAAGCGCATGGTCGGTAGCGCTGCATTGATGTTCGCGAGCAATGACCCGATCATGACGGCCTGCACGATCGCGCAGAACACCGACGCCGTCATCGGCGAAATGATGAACGACCTCGAGGACGCGTTGATCGACAAGATCGTCGCGATCGTCGAACAAGACGCGGGGGCGCGGCCCATCTCCGACGACGTGCCCGCCCTGGTCCGGATGTTGACTGCCACGACGGCGATGACGTTGTCGCACGACCCCGCCTTTGTCGGCAGGCAAAACGACCCAGCGCGTGCACTCGAGGTGCTCGAGCGACTCTGGCTAAATGCGTTGTGGGGCGGCAGTTCCCGGTCCGAGCGCTGACCTGATCGCTCACTCGTCGGGGTGTCGATCCTCCAGTTGGCGGTAGGCTGCGCGCGCCGCGGCGACGTCGTCGGCGTGCGTGAACGCCCACGTCGCCAGCTCGGCCATGATGCCGTGTAGTCCGTTGCCGACTTCGGTGAGTTCGTAGTCGACTCGGGGCGGAACCACTGGATACACGGTCCTGGTGATCAGCCCGTCGCGCTCGAGGCCCCGCAGCGTTCGCGTGAGCATCCGCTGCGATACCAGCCCGATCGTGCGCTTGAGCTCCATGAATCGCATGGGGCCATCGGCGAGCAGCGTGATGACGAGCACCGACCATTTGTCGCCGATGGTGTCGAGCACGTCGCGCACGGGACACGCGCCGAACATCTCGTCGTCCGGCCTCGCCAGGATCCCGGCCAGGGAGTCGGTTACATCGGTGTGCCCGACGGACATCAAAGTGCCTTCTTGCATGACGTCCTCCAGGATCAGACGATGTGGTCGGTATCAAACAGTAACCGTCGACGCGAGGAGTCGCCATGACCATCATCGGAATCACCGGCGCCACCGGGCAGCTGGGTCGGCGCACGGCCGAGTACGTGCTCGAATCACATCCGGCCGAGGAGTTGGTGCTGTTCAGCCGGTCGCCCGACGCGCTGTCCGACCTGGCGAAGATCGGAACCAAGACCCGGTTCGTCGACTTCGATCAGCCGGACTCCGTCGCCGACGCCTTCGGCGGGGTCGACGTGCTGCTGGTGATCTCGACCGATGCGGTCGGGCGCAGGCGGGCCCAGCACGAGGCGGCCATCGTGGCGGCAGCCGACGCGGGGGTGGCCCGGATCGCGTACACCTCGATGCCGAACGCGGACGCCGACTTCCCCGCCAGGGCTCGTGCGCTCTCGGATGACCACGCGTCGACCGAGCTAGTGCTGCAGAAAGCCGGTCCGGCCTGGACCGTGTTGCGCAACGCGATGTACCTCGAAGCGATCAGCGGAGGGTGGGCGCATGCGGTGGCCAGCGGACACCTCGTCACCAACAACGGCGACGGCAGACATGCCCCCATCACGCGCGACGACTGCGCCGCCGCCGCGGCCGCGGTGCTGCTCGGCGAGGGTCACGACGGCGTCGCCTACGACATCGCAGGCGCGCGGCTACTCGACGACCGCGCGATCGCGACGGCGCTGACCAATCGTCATGGGCGTCCGGTCGACGTCGTCGCGATCGCGGACGTCGACTACCAGGACGGCCTGGTGGCGACCGGTCTTCCCGCCGAGCTGGCCGGGTTGCTGACCGGGTTCGGTGAGAGCATCCGGTCCGGACTGTTCGAGACGCCACTCGGCGACTTCGAGGCGTTGACCGGCCGCCCACCGGTCGCGATCGAGGAATTCCTCGCTCGGGAGGCCGCTGGGTAGCCGGTAAGGTCACCGACATGGCGCAGGAGTATGCGGGCAAGCGGTGTTTCCTGACCGGAGCGGCCAGCGGGATCGGCCGGGCGACGGCGTTGAAGTTGGCCGCCGAGGGGGCCGAACTGTTCCTCACCGATCGCAACGCCGAAGGTCTGGAACAGACTGTCGCGGACGCCCGCGCACTCGGCGCCACGGTCAGCGCGCACCGTGCGCTCGACATCTCGAACTACGACGAGGTGGCCGCGTTCGCTGCCGACATCCACAGCGCGCACCAGAGCATGGACTTGGTGATGAACATCGCTGGTGTGTCGGCGTGGGGGACCGTCAGCCAACTCACCCACCGGCACTGGGAGTCGATGGTGTCCATCAACCTGATGGGCCCCATCCACGTCATCGAAACCTTCGTTCCCCCAATGGTGCTCGCCGGAAACGGTGGGCATCTGGTGAACGTATCCTCGGCCGCTGGGCTGGTGGCCTTGCCGTGGCACGCGGCGTACAGCGCAAGCAAGTACGGACTGCGCGGCGTCTCGGAGGTGCTGCGCTTCGATCTCGCACGGCACCGGATCGGGGTATCCGTCGTCGTGCCCGGCGCGGTCAAGACGCCGCTGGTGCAGACCGTGGAGATCGCGGGCGTGGACCGCGAGCATCCGCAGGTGCGCAAGTGGGTGGATCGGTTCGGCGGACACGCGGTGTCACCGGAAGTGGTGGCGGACAAGATGCTTCGTGGAATCTCCCGCAATCGGTACCTGATCTACACGTCGAATGACATCCGCGCGCTGTACGCCTTCAAGCGGCTCGCCTGGTGGCCGTACAGCGTCGCGATGCGACGGGTGAACCTCATCTTCACCCGTGCCCTGCGGCCCACTAAGACCGGTTGAGCCCCAGCGCGTCGGTCATCGTGAAGAACAGGTCGCTCTGATCGGTCAGCGCGACCACGTTGGCCGCCCCCGGACCGAACGCCGCGATCCGCACCTGCGTTCCGGTGTGGCCCTCGTCCTCGACCTCCACGTCAGCCGACGTGCCGTAGCTGACCAACATGTCGGCGTTGTCCTTGGTGGTCAGCAGGCGTGTGAGGCCGGGATACATGACGTCGCGGACCTTTTCGATCGGTAGCTTCTTGTCCTCGGCGATGCTCTGCAGATCCTCTTCGGTGTAGGGCTCGCCGATCTGACTGGTGTGACCGTGATCCGCCGTGGCGATCACCAAGGTGTTGCCATCCTTCTTCGCGAATTCAAGGGCTTTCTGCACGGCCTCGTCGAACGCGACGGTCTCGCCGATCTGACCGCATGGGTCGGCCGCGTGGTCGCGCTTGTCGATCGACGCGCTCTCCACCTGTAGGAAGAAGCCCTTGTTCTTGCCCTTCTCGCTACCGGAGAGCAGGTCGATGGTCTTCTGGGTCATGGCCGCCAACTCCGGCACGTCGGCGCCGCGCTCCGGGTTGTCGGTGCACTTGCCCGCCGGCTGAAGGTAGCCCTGGCGCACCGCGGCCGGACCCGTCCAGCTGACCGGCATGTTGCCGTCGGCGAAGAGCCCGAGCAGCGGCGCGTCCTGATCGGCCTTCGACACGCCGTTCAATTCGCTTGCGGTGCGCACGATCTGGAAGCCGCGCTCCTTGGCCTGGACCTCCAGCGTCTTGCCCTTGTACTCGCCGCCGTTTGCGGTCTGAGCGAACGTCTCGCCGCCGCCGCCCATCGTGATGTCGGGCTTGGTGGCCAGCAGTTGCTCGGTCACCGAGCCGAGACCGCCGCGGTCCAGCGCCTCGGACTGGCAGTCCTCGGCGACTTCCTTCGGGCCGTAGCAGTCGCGTTCGGTGATGTGCGAGAACAGCGCGGCCGGCGTGGCGTCCTGAATCTCGGAAGTGGTGATGTCGCCGGTCGCGAAGCCTTGAGCCTTGGCAAGTTCCAGGATCGTCTTCTGCGGTGCGCCATGGATGTCGATGCCCAACGCGCCGTTGTACGTCTTCGTCCCGGTCGACCACGCGGTCGCGCTGGCCGCCGAGTCGGTCACGTAGTTGGGCTTGCCGTCCTTGCGCAGCGCATAGGTGGTGTACTGCCCGGTCAGCGGCAGTGCGTCGAGACCGGTGAAGAAGCCGGCCGCACCCTTCTCGTAGTTGCGCGCGATGGTGATCTCGGAGTCGCCCATGCCGTCGCCGAGCAGCATGATGACGTTTTTGGCGCCCGAGGCGTTGATCGCGTCGCGGATGGCCTGACTCTGGTCGCCATCGAGCCTGCGAGCGCCGCCGTTGACAGCCAGGTCGCCGGTGGCCGCGCGGGTGACTGGATTGCCGTTCGAACCCTTCTCGCCGTCGCTGCTGCACGCCGCGAGTGGAAGCACCGCGATGGCGCCGATGACCGCTGCCAACTTGAGCTGCCTACTGACCGACACCTAGTACTCCTCGTTCGCCGTGAACTGCCTGTGAGATTGAACGGGACGTTGGTGAACGGCTGATTATGACGACGCGAACAGCGGACGTTTCACCGCTTGCCCCAGTCCCACGGCGGCGCGGTGAGCATCGTTTGACCCGCGACACGCGTCTCGCCCCACTCTTTGTAAAGCGCTAGCTCGGTGGTGTCGTCGGTGTCGAGGTGGTCGCGCATGGCCGCGGAGTGGGTGACCACGACGACTTGGGCGCCCGCGGCGGCGGACCGGATCATCGCGGCCAGCGGGCCGACGAGCTCCGGATGAAGCGACGTCTCCGGCTCGTTGAGCACCATGAGCGTGGGCGGCTGGCGGGTCAGCAGGGCGGCGCCCCAGAGCAGGAAACGTAGTGTGCCGTCGGATAATTCGGCGGCCCGCAGCGGGCGCAACATGCCGCGCTGACGCAGTTGAAGTTCGAAGAGCCCGTCGTTGACGGCGACGGAGATGGTCGCGCCGTCGAACGCGTCGGCCACCGCGCGAGGCAGGTCGTCGAAGCCGGCTTCGATGATCGTCTGGATGGCGGCCGCCAGGTCGCCGCCGTCGTCGGAGAGCACCGGGGTGCGGGTGCCGACCCTCGGCTGGCGGGCGGGTGCGGCCGCGTCCACCCGGAAGCCGTCGTAGAACCGCCAGCCGCGCAGTCGATCCCGCACGGCGGCGAGTTCGGGGAGCGCGCCGGGGTGCGCGTACTCGGCGAGCACGCTGCGGTACGTCGGCAACGCGCGCGTCAACTCTTCGAAGCCGCGGCCGGACTCCGCGGCAACCTCGGCGTAGTCCCGGGTGCGGCGCACCAGCGTCGCGCTTGGGCGCAGCCGTGGGCCTGCGAACACCGCCTCCCGCTTGATCTCGGGATCGCGCGCGAACGCCGAGTGCAGGCCCGCGTCCTGTGGCAGCCCGAGGTCGGTCAGGTAGCCGAAGTCGGCCGAGGAGAAACCGAGTTCGAGCGACACCGGCCTGGTGCGGGTGGTGCCCTGAGCGCCGCCCTGTTCCGGCCCCGCCCACAGCACCGACTGCAGCCCACCCTCGCGGGCGAGCGCGCCGATCACCTCACCCCGACCGCAGTCCGACAGCAGTCGCAGCGCCCGGTACACCGAGGACTTGCCCGTGCCGTTGGCCCCACTGACGACGGTGAGTCCCGACAGCGGCACCACGACCTCGCGTAACGAGCGGTAGCCGCGGATGGCGACGGTGTGCAGCACGACTCGACGCTAAACGCCGTCGGTGACAACCGGCGACTCCGGCATCACCAGTTCCAGCCGCACGCCGAGTAATCGGATCGGACGGTCCAGTTCGAACTGGTGCAGCAGCTCCAGTGCGGTGGCGATGATGGGTTCGGGATCGATGCCAGGGTTCGCCAGCTTGCGGATCTTGGTGCGCGTATAGAAGGTCTTGGTGCGCACGGTAACCGCGACCCGGGTGACCGTGCGGCCCGCCGCCGTTGTCTCGGCCAGCGTCTGGGTGGCCAGTTCGACGACGGCCGAATCCATTTCGGCTTGCTCGGTGAGATCTTCGGGGAATGTCACGACGTGGCTGCGGGATCGGGGTACCCAGGGCTCGGCGCTGACTCCTGCGTCGCCGCCACCCTTGGCGAGCAACAGGATCCAAAGGCCCGTCGTCGGGCCGAACGTCGCCGTCAGGAGCGCGGCATCGGTGGCGGCAAGGTCGGCGACGGTCGTGATACCCAGGCCCGCAAGCCTTTTCGCCGTCTTGGGACCGACGCCCCACAGGGCATCGACGCCGCGGTCACCCATCACGGTCATCCAGTTGGCGTCGTCAAGTCGGTAGATACCCGCAGGCTTGGCCAACCCGGTCGCGACCTTGGCGCGTTGCTTGTTGTCGCTGATGCCCACCGAGCACGACAACCCCGTCTCGGACTCGATGACGGTGCGAATGCGCTCGGCAAGGCCGAAGGGGTCGTCCACCTGGGCCCCGAGGTAGGCCTCGTCCCACCCCCACACCTCAAGGGGATGGCCGAGGTCGCGCAGCAGCCCCATCACCCGGTCGGAGGCCTCGTCGTACGCCTGGGGATCGGATGGCAGGAACGTGGCGTCGGGGCACTTGCGCGCCGCCGTCCGCAGCGGCATGCCGGCGTGCACGCCGTATTCACGGGCCTCGTAGGACGCACACGTGACGACCTTGCGCGGTTCTGCCGGGTCGCCGTTCCCGCCGACGATGACGGGCAGGCCCTTCAACTCGGGGTGGCGCTGGAGTTCGACCGAGGCGAGGAACTGGTCGAGGTCGACGTGCAGGATCCAGCGCACCCTTACCTCCCGCAGAGCTTGTGCGCCAAGCTTTCCCACGCATCACCCTGCGCGTCGAGGCTCTTGCCCAGGTCGGTCAGTTGATGCGTCACGTAGTCGGCGTCGAGGAGTGCCAACAGCGCATCGGCTTGCGCGTCGAGGTCACCGGTGGTGTCCGCAGCCTTCAACAAGGTCCGCACGTGGGTGCGGTGCAAGGTCATCGGAGCGTTGAACCGGGTCTGCGAATCGCGGCCTGCGTCGGACAGCAGGGCGTGGTGGTTCCACACGAACGTCAGCCGCTCGCGCCCGTAGGCGAGCAGGCGCTCGAGCGGCGGCGCTCCCGGCCCGAGCGGAGGCGGACCGAACATGAAGGCCTGCTGTTGGATCTTCTCGGACTCGTCGAGCAGCACGATCATCAGCCCGGCGCGGCTGCCGAAACGGCGGAACAGCGTGCCCTTGCCGACACCTGCGGCGGACGCGACGTCGTCCATCGTGACGGCGTCGGTACCGTGTTCGGAGATCAGCTTGCGCGCGGCGTCCAGCAGAAGCACGCGGTTGCGGGCGGCGTCCCCGCGCTCGATCGGCGCGGTGTCGCTGACTGGCAGCCCGGTCGGCCCGGCCGATCCGTTGTTGGCGCGCACACCTGCACTTTAACTCAGTCGGAATTATTCGGACCGCAGTCCGGTTAACTCATGCAAAGATCGGACGCAACGTCGAAGGGACTGGGGAACATGTCGGACATCAAGGTCTTGGTGCTTCTGGGAAGTCTGCGCGCCGCATCGGTGAACCGCCAGCTGGCCGAGCTCGCCGGCGAGGCTGCGCCCAACGGGGTGACGCTGCAGCTGTTCGACAGGCTGGGCGAGCTGCCCTTCTACAACGAGGACATCGACGGCGACGACGTGGCCGAGCCGGTCAAGGCGCTACGCGAGGCCGCGGCCGAAGCGGACGCCGCACTCGTGGTGACGCCCGAGTACAACGGCAGCATCCCCGGCGTGCTCAAGAATGCGATCGACTGGTTGTCGCGACCCTTCGGCGACGGCGCGCTCAAGGGCAAGCCGGCAGCAGTGATCGGCGGGTCATTCGGCCAGTACGGCGGCGTCTGGGCGCACGACGAGACGCGTAAGACGTTCGGCATCGCGGGCCCGCGCATCGTGGAGGACCTCAAGCTGTCGGTGCCGTTCAAATCACTGGACGGCAAGCATCCGCGCGAGAGCGCCGAGGTGGCCGCGGCAGTCGCCGACGTGGTCGGCAAGCTCGCCGCCGAGGTCGGCTGAACCCTTCGCGCGAGCGCTCATCGCCGCCGGCGGGCCCCGAATCGGGCTCGTCGGCGGCTTTGCTGTTGGCCAGTCGAGCCGGCAGCGGTGTCGGTGGCTGGTGGTAGACACACGTACATAGCGCGACACACCCCAAAATGTGACGTGCGACACGCCGAGCGCGGCACTGCAAGTTTCGTTACGACCTGGGAATTTCACGAATGTTGTTCAGAACATCTTGTATCTATTCTGATTGTCGGCCACTAGGTGTAGTGTCTTGCAGACCGACAGACCCCCACGGTTCCCAAGCTTTCGAGGGTCGGCCGGAGCCCAGAATCGGGTGGCGTCGGTTCCCAGACTCGCCCGAAACACGGCCCCGATCGACTGGAATTTCAAAGGTCCGGAGGCCGCTGTAACTGAGTGAGATGCAGTAACCCAGCAGTTGCCAGTCATGGTCCAGTACATGTCTAGTTCTTGCCGATTCATTCAAGAGGAGCCGTACCGAAGATGACTCAGCCTTCGATCACCGTGTACACGAAGCCCGCCTGCGTGCAGTGCAATGCCACGTACAAGGCGTTGGAGAAGCAGGGCGTTGCCTACGACGTCGTCGACATCAGCCTGGACACCGAAGCCCGCGACTACGTCATGGCGCTCGGCTACCTGCAGGCACCTGTCGTCGTGGTCGGCAACGAGCACTGGTCGGGCTTCCGGCCGGACCGCATCAAGGCCTTGTCCGGAGCAGTCGCAGCCACGGCGTAACGGGTAGACCACGGGCAGGAAGGAGGGTGTGATGAGCAATCTCGTGTACTTCTCCAGCGTCTCGGAGAACACCCTCCGCTTCGTCGAGAAGCTGGAAATGCCTGCCGTCCGGATTCCTCTGCACGGGCGCATCGAGGTTGATGAGCCCTACGTCCTGGTGCTCCCCACCTACGGTGGCGGGCACGCAAACGGACCCGATCCCGACGCCGGGGGATACGTCCCCAAGCAAGTGATCGCATTTCTCAACAACGAAAAGAACCGGTCGCTGCTGCGCGGTGTCATCGCCGCGGGCAACACCAACTTCGGCGCCGAATTCGGCTACGCGGGGGACGTCGTCTCCCGCAAGTGCGGCGTCCCGTACCTGTACCGCTTCGAACTGATGGGCACCACGGACGACGTCGTCGCCGTCCGCGAGGGCCTTGCCGAATTTTGGAAGGACCAGACGTGCCCCCAACCGTCACAGCTGCAGAGCCTGTAACCTCCGGCGCCCACGTTCCCGCGGGAACGGGCGAGACGGACTACCACGCGCTCAACGCGATGCTGAACCTGTACGACGCCGACGGCAAGATCCAGTTCGACAAGGACCGGGAAGCCGCGCACCAGTACTTCCTGGAGCACGTCAACCAGAACACGGTGTTCTTCCACAATCAGGACGAGAAACTCGACTACCTGGTCAAGGAGAACTACTACGAGCGTGAGGTGCTCGACCAGTACAGCCGCAACTTCGTCAAGACGCTGCTCGACCGCGCGTACGCCAAGAAGTTCCGGTTCCCGACGTTCCTCGGAGCGTTCAAGTACTACACCTCTTACACGCTGAAGACGTTCGACGGGAAGCGCTATCTCGAACGGTTCGAGGACCGCGTCGTCATGGTGTCGTTGACGCTGGCCGCCGGCGACACGACGCTGGCCGAGAAGCTGGTCGACGAGATCATCGACGGCCGATTCCAGCCGGCCACCCCGACGTTCCTCAACTCGGGCAAGAAGCAACGCGGCGAGCCCGTGTCGTGCTTCTTGCTTCGCATCGAGGACAACATGGAGTCCATCGGGCGCTCCATCAACTCGGCGCTGCAGCTGTCCAAGCGCGGCGGCGGAGTCGCGTTGCTGCTGAGCAACATTCGCGAACACGGCGCGCCGATCAAGAACATCGAGAACCAGAGCTCGGGCGTCATCCCGATCATGAAGCTGCTCGAGGACTCGTTCTCCTACGCCAACCAGCTGGGTGCGCGCCAAGGCGCGGGTGCGGTGTACCTGCAGGCGCACCACCCCGACATCTACCGGTTCCTCGACACCAAGCGCGAGAACGCCGACGAGAAGATCCGGATCAAGACGCTCTCGCTGGGCGTGGTCATCCCGGACATCACGTTCGAGCTCGCCAAGCGCAACGAGGACATGTACCTGTTCTCGCCGTACGACGTCGAGCGGGTCTACGGCGTCCCGTTCGCCGACATCTCGATCACCGAGAAGTACTACGAGATGGTCGACGACGCGCGGATCCGCAAGACCAAGATCAAGGCGCGCGAGTTCTTCCAGACGCTGGCCGAGCTCCAGTTCGAGTCGGGCTACCCGTACATCATGTACGAGGACACGGTGAACCGGTCCAACCCGATCGAGGGCAAGATCACCCATAGCAACCTGTGCTCGGAGATCCTGCAGGTGTCGACGCCGTCACTGTTCAACGAAGACCTGACCTACGCCAAGGTGGGCAAGGACATTTCGTGCAACCTCGGCTCGCTCAACATCGCCAAGGCCATGGATTCGCCTGACTTCGCGCAGACCATCGAGGTGTCGATCCGGGCGCTGACCGCGGTGAGCGATCAGACTCACATCTGGTCGGTGCCGTCGATCGAGCAGGGCAACAACGACTCTCACGCCATCGGGCTGGGACAGATGAACCTGCACGGGTACCTCGCCCGCGAGCGCATCCTGTACGGCTCAGAAGAGGGCATCGACTTCACCAACATCTACTTCTACACGGTGCTCTACCACGCGCTGAAGGCGTCCAATCGCATCGCGATCGAGCGCGGCCACGGGTTCGGCGGCTTCGAGCGATCGAAGTACAAGTCGGGGGAGTTCTTCGACAAGTACACCGACCAGGTGTGGGAGCCGGCCACCCAGCGGGTGCGGGAACTGTTCGCAGAAGCCGACATTCGCATTCCGACGCAAGAGGATTGGGTGCGGCTCAAGGAGTCGGTGCAAGAGCACGGCATCTACAACCAGAACCTGCAGGCCGTCCCGCCGACCGGATCGATCTCCTACATCAACCACTCGACGAGTTCGATCCACCCGGTGGCCTCCAAGATCGAGATCCGCAAGGAAGGCAAGATCGGCCGCGTCTACTACCCGGCGCCGTATCTGACCAACGACAACCTGGAGTACTACCAGGACGCGTACGAGATCGGCTACGAGAAGATCATCGACACGTACGCCGCGGCCACCCAGCACGTGGACCAGGGGCTGAGCCTGACGCTGTTCTTCAAGGACACCGCCAGCACGCGCGACGTCAACAAGGCGCAGATCTACGCATGGCGCAAGGGCATCAAGACGCTGTACTACATCCGGCTTCGCCAAATGGCCCTGGAGGGCACTGAGGTGGAGGGTTGCGTCAGCTGCATGTTGTAAGGGCAGCTCAGCTTTCGCTAGCTCGTTCCGCATGTAACGCCTTCAAGCGCCGCTCCTCGCGCAGCACGCTCTGGTAGCTCTCGCGTTCCGCGACAAGCCATTCCGGCTTCTCCTCGAGCAGCTGATTGATCTGCTCGGTGGTCAGCGCATCGGTGATGCCGCCACGCGCGAGACCGGCGATCGAGACGCTGAGCTTGGCTGCCACCAGGTTCTTGGGGTGCGGGCCGTTCTTGCGGAGGTCCTTGAGCCACTGCGGCGGGTCCTCCTGCAGGGCGGCGAGTTCGGCGCGGGTGATCGCGTTCTCCTGGAACTCCGCAGGCGTGGCAGGCAAGTACACGTCCAGCTTCTTCGCCGCCGTGACGGGCTTCATGGACTGCGCGTTCGGCCTGCTCATGAAGGAGAGCCTATCGGTAGCCTGATGCGGTGGCTTCATCCTCGCTGCCCTCGCTCACAGTGGGGTACGTCCCCGGTGTGACGCCAGCGAAGTGGGCTCGGACCTGGGCGCAGCGCCGCCCCGAGGTTCCGCTGCAGTTGCATGCCGTCGCCGCAGCAGACGCAGCCGACGCGTTGCGGGCCGGCACCATCGACGTGGCGCTGCTCCGGCCGCCGGTCGAGGGGTCCGGGGTGGCCGTCATCCCGCTCTACGAGGAGACAACGGTGGTCGTGGTGCCGACCGATCACCTGCTCAGCGCCGTCGACGCCGTCACCGTCGCGGACCTCGCCGGTGAGCCAATCCTGATCCCACTCGACGACGTCGTCGCCTGGGCAAGTATCCCGGGTGTACTGGTCGATCACCGGCCCGAGACCGCCGAGGACGCAACAGAACTCGTCGCTGCTGGGGTCGGTGCGCTCGTCGTCCCGCAGTCGCTGGCGCGGCTGCATCACCGCAAGGACCTCACGTACCGCCCGATCACCGACGCGCCCACTTGCCCCGTCGCGCTTGTCGTTCCAGCGGGGCAGCAGCCGGCACTGGTCGAGGAGTTCATCGGGATCGTGCGGGGTCGCAAACCCAATTCGTCGCGAGGGCTGGTCGAGTCGGCGCCGAAGCGCACTGCACGAGAGAAGACCCTCGCGAAGCAGGCCGCCCGCGCCGCCGCGGGGAAGGTCGCCCGCAAGCCGGGCCGGGCCGGGCGCGGACGCCAATAAATCAGTGGAGATTCGCCTCGGAGTAGCTCACTCTCGAAGGCGTGAACGTTCGTCTACACGCCTCGCCGGATGACTTCGGCCCGGTAGCCCGCTGGGTGTACCGGCGGGACCCGGTGCTGTTCACGACTGAGCTGACCACCCTGCGGACCGCGACATGGCCGACCGATCAGATCCTGTTGGCCGCCTTCGATTGCGACGGTGACGTGGGCGCCGCACTGCAGATGAGGGGCGCGGTGCTCCTGGTCAGCGGACTACCACCGACGATGGCGAAGGACGCTGCCGCAGCGCTAGCGCCGGTCCGGGCCGACCTTCCCGCCGTGCGTGGAACGCCTACCACTGCTGCGGCTTTCAGTCAGGCATGGACGGAGGCCACCGGTGTCACCGCGGCGATGTCCTTCGAGGAGACGCTGTACCGCCTCGACGAGTTGGTGCCGCCCAGCGGAGTCGTTGGCCAGTCGCGGGTTGCCGACGACGGGGATGCCGACTTGGTCGTCGGCTGGCTCGACGCGTTCTTCGTAGAGGCGTTCGACTCCGAGTCCAACCCCGACGCGAGCCGGCAAGTGCTGGTCGACATCGCCCCCGCGGGCGGCCACGTCGTGCTGTGGGAGGTGGACGGTGCGCCGGTTGCGATGGCACGGGTCCACGGCGCCCTGCTGGGGATGTCGCGGATCGGTCCGGTGTACACGCCGCCCGAGCATCGAGGCCACGGGTACGGTGCCGCGGTCACCGCGGAAGCGGTCCGGCACGCGCAGCGCTTAGGTGCTCGTGACGTGGTGCTGTTCGCCGACGTGGCCAACCCAGTGTCGAATCGGATCTACCGACGCTTGGGTTTCGTGCCCGTCGCCGAGCACGTGCAATACGCGTTCACGGTGTGAGCAGACCTACTTCACCGTGTGCTGCGGGCCCTGTTCCTTCTTGTACAGCGACTTGAGCATCCGGTCGCGGAGGAACGAGTTGTCGATGAACTTGATCCCTGCGTTCGCGACGGCGGGAATACCCGCGAGCTTGTGAAAGTAGCGGCCCCGCCGATACTCCTTGCCCCAGGCGGCTTCCATGCGCTGTGCGTAGTTGGTGAAGTCGTCGGGCCCGCCGTTGGTGAGCGCGGCGATCGCGCATTCGCCTGCGGCCAAGCCGGATTCGAGTGCCTTGGAGATGCCCGCACCCGACGTTGGCCTGCCTGCGCCTAGCGAGTCACCGGTGAACAGCACACCGGGACGCCACGGCGGCCACGCGGTGAAGCCCATCGGCAACCGCCATGCCCGCACGATCTTGTCCTTCTTGAGCTGTTCGATCGACGGCAGGTCCCACTCGCGTGGCAGCGTGTTCATGAACTCGCCGAGGAACTGGGTGGCGTTGATCTGCTGCCAGTCCTTGTAACTGTTGACGTAGCCGAGCCCGATGTTGATGCGGCCGCCGCCGAACGGGAACACCCAGCCGTAGCCCGGCAGTTGGTCACCGTTGAAGGCGAGCTTGAGGTAGATGTCGAGCGAATCGGAGTCCGGCTTGTTGGCATCCATCTCGGCGCGGATCGCGATCGCCGAATAGCCGTTGTACTCCGAGTCGAGCTTCAGGGCGCGCTTGATGGGGGAGTAGGCGCCGTCGGCCGCGATCACCGCGTCACCGAGGACCTTCTCGCCGCTCTTGAGCACAACGCCGACGACGCGGCCGTTCGCGTCGAGCTCCGGGCCGCTCACCTCACACGACTGACGGATCTCCGCACCAGCCGATTCGGCATGCTTGAGCAGCAGCGTGTCCAGCAGCGGGCGCGGGGCCACGTAGCCGTGGTCGGGCATGCCAGGGCGCTTCGGGAACGACAACTCCCATTCCGACGGGCTGAACACCGTGACCCGGTTGACCCGGTGGAACTTGTCGACCTCCTCGGCGAGGCCCATCTTCTGTAGGTAGCTGACCGCCCGGGCGGTCAACCCGTCACCGCAAGGCTTGTCACGGGGGAACTCGGCCTTGTCGAGGACGACTACTTTGGCGCCGGTTTGAGCCGCCTGCCACGCCGCGGCGGCGCCCGAAGGGCCTCCGCCCGCAATGACCAGGTCGTATCGCTGCGTCATCTCATCCGTCCCGATTGAATAGCTGGGCTGTATCAGGGGCGATCGTACCCGGGGTAATTGAACCGAGTCTGACGAGCATCGTGACGGAACCATGACCCGGGCGCACTGTTGATGTGGGCACACCGCGCGGTCTTGCCAGGTCAGGCGGTGCCAGCCGCTACAGTGGATAAGTGCGCAGACCGTCCTTACCTCGTCCGCCGGGCCCCCAGCCCGGTGTCAAGGTGGACGCGCGCAGTGAGCGTTGGCGCGAGCACCGCAAGAAGGTGCGCGAGGAGATCGTCGACGCCGCCTTCCGGGCGATCGACCGGCTGGGTCCCGAGCTGAGCCTGCGCGAGATCGCCGAAGAGGCAGGTACCGCCAAACCCAAGATCTACCGTCACTTCACCGACAAGTCCGACCTCTTCCAAGCCATCGGCGAGCGACTGCGCGACATGCTGTGGGGGGCAATCGTCCCGCAGATCGACCTGGCCTCCGACTCGGCCCGCGAGGTCATCCGCCGGAGCGTCGAACAGTACGTGCGACTGGTGGACGAACACCCCAACGTCTGCCGCTTTCTGATCCAGGGCCGTTTCGCAGAACAGAGCGAATCGACGATGCGCGCCATCAACGAGGGGCGTGAGATCACCCTGGCCATGGCGAACCTCTTCAGCAACGAGTTGCGCGAGATGGAACTCGACGGGGCGGCAATCGAACTCGCCGCGTTCACCACGTTCGGGTCGGCGGCCGCCGCAACGGACTGGTGGCTGGGGCCCAACGTCGATAGTCCGCGCCGGATGCCAGCCGACGAGTTCGTTGCTCACATGACGACGATCATGCTCGGCGCGATCAACGGCACCTGCGAGTTGCTCGGCATCAGGATCGACCGGGACTTGCCGCTGCACGAGGGCGTCACCCGGCGCGAAACCGTGGCCTGATCAAAGCCCAATTGTCGACACGCGCAACACAAGCTGTTGTGTTGGCCCCCGTTGTCTCACCCCAGGGGTAGTGTCGGCTACAGCCAGTTCGGCAATAGAGTTCGCAGGTGAAATGGGGTCCAACGTGTCTGATGGAATGAAGCTGATCGACCGAGTTTCGGCCATCAACTGGAACCGCGTGCAGGACGACAAGGACGCCGAGGTCTGGGACCGGCTGACGGGCAATTTCTGGTTGCCAGAGAAGGTGCCGGTGTCCAACGACATCCCGTCGTGGGGGACCCTGACGGCGCATGAGAAGCAATTGACCATGCGCGTATTCACCGGCCTGACGCTGCTGGACACCATCCAGGGCACCGTCGGCGCGGTCAGCCTGATCCCCGACGCGCTGACGCCCCATGAGGAAGCGGTCTACACCAACATCGCGTTCATGGAGTCGGTGCACGCGAAGAGTTACAGCTCGATCTTCTCGACGCTGTGCTCCACCTCCGAGATCGACGAGGCGTTCCGCTGGTCTGAGGAGAACCCCAACCTTCAGCGCAAGGCCGAGATCACGATGAACTTCTATCGTGGCGACGACCCGCTGAAGCGCAAGGTGGCGTCCACGCTGCTGGAGAGCTTCCTGTTCTACTCGGGCTTCTACCTCCCGATGTACTGGAGCAGCCGCGCCAAGCTGACCAACACCGCCGACATGATCCGGCTGATCATCCGCGACGAGGCTGTGCACGGCTACTACATCGGCTACAAGTATCAGAAGGGCCTGGCGCTCGAGAACGAGGCGCGCAAGGCGGAGCTCAAGGACTACACGTACGAGCTGCTCTTCGAGCTGTACGACAACGAGGTGGAGTACACCCAGGATCTCTACGACGAGGTCGGCCTCACCGAGGACGTCAAGAAGTTCCTGCGCTACAACGCGAACAAGGCGCTGATGAACCTTGGCTACGAGGCGCTGTTCCCGCGCGACGAGACCGACGTCAACCCGGCGATTCTGTCGGCGCTGTCGCCCAACGCCGACGAGAACCACGACTTCTTCTCCGGGTCGGGTAGCTCCTACGTCATCGGCAAGGCCGTCAACACCGAAGACGCGGACTGGGACTTCTAGAGCGACTCGATGACCGCTTTGGCGGTCGCCAGGTCGACGTTGTCCTCGGCCTAAGCTGGCGTGACGTGAACCCTGATGCCCACGCGTCCAAGCCGGGACGCACCCCCGTTTCCAACGTCTCGGACACCGCGCGCTGGGTAGCGGTCTACCGCGCACGAGAATCCGCCCGTCCCGACGCGCTGTTCGAGGATTCCCTTGCCGAGCGCCTCGCCGGTCAACATGGACGCGACATCGCCGCCCGGTTCCCGCGCATGATGCGGTCGGGTTGGTGGCTGGTGGCGCGCACCAAGGTCATCGACGACATCATTCTCGAAGCGATCGACGATGGTTGCGACCGCGTGCTCAACCTGGCCGCCGGGCTCGACACCCGGCCCTACCGCCTGGAGCTTCCGCCCGGCTTCACCTGGGTCGAGGGTGACCTGCCTGCGCTACTCGCCGAGAAGGAACAGCTGCTCGCTGATCAGCGGCCGCGATGCAGTTTGACTCGGCATGCGGTCGACCTCGCCGATCCGGCCGCCCGCGACCAGTTCTTGACCGAGGCGTTGGCGGGCGCAACGAAGGCCTTGGTGCTCACCGAGGGCCTGCTGATGTACCTCGAAACCCGGGACGTGGCAGCCCTTTCCGAGGCCTTCACCCGACCCGAGATCGCGTGGTGGATGCTGGATCTGGCCGGTCCTGGGCTGAAGAAGTTCATGAACGACAAGACCGACGGCTTGCTGCAGAACGCACCGTTCAAGTTTGCGCCAGCCAACGGCCTGGGTTACTTCGAGGAGCTCGGTTGGCATCCGGTCGAGGTCGAATCCGTCTTCGATGCGGCCTACCGATTCCACCGGTTGCCCTGGCTGTACCGGCTCGCCGCCCACCTACCCCAACCCGATGCGCACCGCCCTCCGGAGAAGCGGCCGTGGAGTGCGGTGGTCCGGCTCACGCGCGGGTAGCCTGAGCACATTCCCATCCATGGCGAGGCAGGCAGCCCGATCCGAGTCGCCGTGCTGTCGCCCATCGCATGGCGGACCCCGCCCCGTCACTACGGGCCGTGGGAGCAGTTCGCATCGTTGCTCACCGAGGGGTTGGTGGCGGCCGGCCATCACGTCACGCTGTTCGCCACCGCAGACTCGATCACCACGGCCACCTTGCACGCGACGTCGCCGACGGGTTGGTCTGAGGACACGACGATCGACGCGAAGGTGGCGGAATGCCTGCACATCGCCTCGGTGTTCGAGCGGGCCGGCGAGTTCGACGTCATTCACAACGGGTTCGACTTCCTGCCGCTGACGTATAGCGAGCTCGTCGATACACCCGTGGTCACCACGATCCACGGGTTCTCGTCGGAAAGGATCGTTCCCGTCTACCAGCGTTACGACGGCGCAGGCGCATACGTGTCGATCAGCGACGCCGACCGACACCCGGATCTGCACTACGCCAGCACTATTCACCACGGTATTGACGTCGGCGAGTTCGCCGTCCATCCCAGTCCGGGCGAGCATCTGCTGTTCTTCGGACGAATCCACCCCGACAAGGGCACCGCGCACGCCATCGAGGTCGCCCGCCGATCTGGCCGCCGACTCGACATCGCAGGCATCATCCAAGATGAGCAGTACTTCCGCGACGAAGTCGCGCCGCACGTCGACGGAGTGCGGGTGCGTTATCTCGGTGCCGTCGATGCCGCCACGCGCGCCGAGGTACTGGGCGGCGCACACGCACTGCTTCACCTGATCGACTTCGACGAGCCGTTCGGCTACAGCGTCGTGGAGGCGATGGCTTGTGGCACACCGGTCATCGCCAACGCCAGAGGTTCGATGGGTGAACTGATCGAGGACGGGATCACCGGCTATCTGGTCGACGACGTCGATTCGGCGGTGACTGCGGTGGGTGTTGCGGGCGCACTGGACCGACGCGGGATTGCCGAGCACGCCGCCCAGCGCTTCACGGTCGCCACCATGATCGAGAAGTACGTCAAGGTGTACCGCGACGTCATCGGCAATCGGAAATGACACCATCCCAACAGGATTGGTGGAAGTCGGCCGTCGTCTACCAGATCTATCCGCGGAGCTTCGCCGATTCGGACGGCGACGGGCTCGGCGACTTGAATGGCATCACCGCACGGCTCGGCTACCTGCAGGCACTCGGGGTCGACGTGATCTGGCTGTCGCCGGTCTACCCGTCCCCACAGGTCGACAACGGCTACGACATCAGTGATTACCGCGACATCGATCCGACGTTCGGCACCCTGGCCGAGTTCGACGCGCTCCTTGCGGAGGTGCACCAACGCGGGCTGAAGCTGGTGATGGACCTGGTGGTCAACCACACCTCCGACGAGCATCCGTGGTTCGTGGGGTCGCGTTCGTCGCGGGACAACCCGAAGCGGGACTGGTACATATGGCGGGATGCGCGCGACGGCACCGAGCCGAACAACTGGGGGTCCTTCTTCTCCGGCTCGGCATGGGCGTGGGACGAGCGGACGGAGCAGTACTACCTGCACCTCTTCGACCGCAAGCAGCCAGATCTGAACTGGGAGCATCCCGAGGTACGTAAAGCCGTGCGGGACATGATGATTTGGTGGCTCGACCGCGGCGTCGACGGTTTCCGCATGGACGTCATCAATTTCATCTCCAAGGCCGAGGGGCTTCCCGACGCGCCACCAGTGCCGGGACAGCGATTCGTCAGCGCCATGAACGAGTTCGTCGACGGCCCGCACGTTCACGACTATCTCGCCGAACTGAGCCGTGAGGTCTTCGGTGGCCGCGAGGGCGAGTTCATCACGATCGGCGAAATGCCGGGAGTGACGCCCGAACAGGCCAGGCTCTACACCGATCCGGCGCGGGGCGAGCTGAACATGGTGTTTCAGTTCGAGCATGTGTCCGTCGACCAGGGCCCAGCGGGCAAGTTCGACTACCGAGGGCTCGACCTGGTCGTCCTGAAGAAGGCGCTCCACCGCTGGCAGGCAGCATTGGCCGAAATCGGTTGGAACAGCCTGTATTGGAACAATCACGACCAACCCCGCGTCGTATCCCGGTTCGGCGACGACGACCCCGACTATTGGGCGGCGTCGGCGAAGGCGCTCGCGACCATATTGCATGGCATGCGCGGCACGCCCTTCGTCTATCAGGGTGAGGAACTCGGAATGACGAACTACCCGTTCCGAACTCCGCAGGACCACAAGGACCTCGAGGCCGTCAACTTCTACCACAGTGTGGTCGAGGTCGGAGGCGACGAGGCTGCGGCGCTCGCCGGGCTGGCCAAGATGAGCCGCGACAACGCCCGCACGCCAATGCAATGGGACGCGGGACGCAACGCCGGATTCACTACCGGCGATCCGTGGCTGCGCGTCAACCCCAACTACACGTGGCTGAACGCCGCAGCCCAATTCGACGCGTCGGATTCGGTTTTCGCGCACTACCAAGCGCTGATCCGCCTGCGTCACGAACTGCCGGTCCTGGTGGACGGTGTGTTCACGCCGCTGATGGAGGATGATCCGCAGATCTGGGCGTACACCAGAACCACCGTGGGCCGCCGACTCCTCGTCATCGCCAATTGTGGACGTGCGCCACGGACCGTCGATGTCGGCGGAGATTGGGCCTCGGCGGAGCTAGTGCTGGGCAACCTGCCCGATACCCCGTCCGCTACGGGGTCGACGGTCCTCGACCTTGCGGGCTGGGATGCGCGCATCTACTCCACGTGCCGCTGAGGAATGCTAACCGTCGGCCATTGCGGACCGGAGTTCTGCGACCGCCTGCTGAAAGGTCTCCGCGAAGTCGGCCTTGCCTGCGGAGTCGACCCAGCGTCCGAACGCGGTCGCAAAGACTGCCACGCCCACCTGCCCGAGCATGTGCGCCGTCGAGCCGTCGATGCCGCGCTCGCGCAGTGCTGCGGTGAGGGCGGCGGTCACGGCTGCCATCTTGGTCCGTTCGCGTTCCTGCAGATCGGGGCTGGCGGCGATGATCGCGCGTCGGTCGGAAGCCCGTTCGCTGAGCTCTGTCAGTGCGCTACCCACTGACGAAAGCGCTTGCAGGACAGTATCAATAGGGGAGTGCGTGGCATCGACGGCGTGCACCGCCTCAGCCACAGCGTCCGCCAGTCGCTCCGAACCGGCGAACAGCACTTCCCGCTTGTCGGTGAAGTAGCGAAAGAACGTCCGTCTGGTCAACCCGGCGCGAACCGCGATGTCCGTCGCCGTCACGGCCTCGAACCCACGCTCGAGGAATAGGTCCATCGCCGCTTGGCGGAGCCTGTTCTCAGCCCCGGGGTCCCATCGCGCCATGTGGACATCGTAGCCCTGATGACACAGCGTGCCATCGCTGCTATGGTGAAGTGATGGCACACCGTGTCATTACTGGACGAACGAGAGCAGATGGTTATGGAGCAGCACGGCCCGAGCGATGAAGTGTGGGTCCTCGGCGCCACCGGCCGGTCCGGCCGAGCGGTGGCCGAACGGCTGGCGGCGGCAACGGATGTCGCACCCGTGCTTGTCGGACGGAACGGCGCCCGGCTCGATGAGGTGGCCACGGCCATTGGCGCCGGCATCCGGACGGTGGCTGCGGATTCGGTCGACGCGATGGCCGCGCTGATCGAACACGAGCGGCCGACCGTGGTGATCAACACGATCGGCCCCTTCACCGAGACCGCGCTGCCCATCGCCAGGGCCGGTTTGAGTGGCAGCCACTACGTCGATCTCGCGAATGACCTCGAATCGCTATTCGGGCTGCTCGGCCTGCACGACGCCGCGGTAGCCGCCGGCCGCACGCTGGTGACCGGGGCCGGCTTCGGAGTGCTGGCCACCGAGAGCGTCGTGATGACGCTGTGCGAAGGCCGTCCGATCCCGAGTCACGTCCGCGTCGACGCGCTGCCGTCCGTCGATACCGAGACCGGCGTGGTGGGAGAAGCCTTGGCCGCCACCATTCTCGACGGGCTGCCCGCCGGTGGCCGACGGTACGAACAAGGCAAGTTGGTACGTGCCCGGCTGGGTGGCGAGGTGCAGCACCTCACCCTTCCCGACGGCACCGCGGTGACGACCTCGTCCGTGCCCACCGGGGACCTGCACGCCGCATGGATCGCCAGCGGTGCTCCTTCGGTGACCGCGGGCTCCGGCCTGCTGCCCGCAACGTCTACGGTCCGGGCGGTCCTGCCCATCGCGAGCGCCGCGCTGTCCATCGGACCGCTGCGCGCGCTCGCCACTCGGATGCTCGCCCGCACCCGCACCTCGTCGCGGCCCCGCGACCGGGAACACTCGTATGGACATGCGCGGATCACGTGGCCGGACGGAACCAGCCGCGAGGGTTGGCTGCGCGCCGGCGAGGCAATGGATTTCACCGCGAGCGTGCTCGCCGAGGTGGCGACTCGGTTGGCCCGCGGTGGGCAGCGTCCAGGGGCGTACACACCTGCCGCCGTCTTCGGGCCCGGTCTTGCGACCGCTGCAGGCGGCGACTTCATAATCGACTGACCGCCAACACCCCGCGAACAGACACAAATGGCCGTGAATCCGGGCGATTCAGGGCCATTTGCGTCTGTTCGCGCTGGGAACTCGCGCTAGGTCGCGGGCGCGTCCTCGGTGCGCTCGTGGGCGTCTTCCATGACGGTGCGGCCGATCTCGGCGTACTCGGCAGGCTTGGCCTGGCGCAACCACACCGCGTAGACGACACCGATCACGAAGACGGCCAGGATCATGTACGGGCCGACCTTGAAGACGTCCGAGTTGGACGCCAGGCCCGCCGCGAACGCGCGGTTGTCCCACAGCAGCCACACCACGTACAACATCGCCACGCCACCGATCAGCGGGCAGATCAGCGTCGTTATCACGTTGCCGCGGTGCGTCTTTCGGACCCAGAAATACCAGATCACCGCCGCTGAGCAGATGGCCTGTACGAGAAGGATTGCCGCGGTGCCGATGAGCGCAAGCAGACCGTAGATGTTGACGTACGGCACCAGCGCAGGCGTGTCGACCGGAGTGCCGTTGGTGTCCGGAACCTGCACGGCGGTGAAGACTGCGAACGCGAGCACGATGAGCAGGGTGATCGCGCTCTGGATCGTCGACGCGATCCAGGGCGAACCGTGCTTTGGGTGAGTGCTGCCGATGGTCGACTTGACCTTGTCGGAGGGGATCTCGCGCCCGAGTGCGAACAGGTAGCGCGAGGCAGCGTTGTGAAAAGCCAACGCGCAGGCGAAGGATCCGATGACGAGCAGGGCCTTGTAGACGTCGAGGACCACGCCGCCGAGGTTCGAGTTGACCAGCCCGAAGAAGAGGTCCAGTGGCGACGCACTGATCGACGTCTCGACTGACGTCTTGGCGCCGTTGCCCGCGATGACCATCGCCGAGATGAAGGTGTAGAACAGGCCGAGTCCCACCACCGCGATGATGGTCGCTCTCGGGATGATCTTCTTCGGGTTGCGGGACTCCTCGCCGTAGACCGCGGTTGTCTCGAAGCCGACCCACGACCAGAACGCGAAGAACAGGCCGATGGCCATGGATCCGGCGGCGGCCGCCGTGCCGAACGCTCCTGCGGGCAGGCTCTCGAACGCGTTGTTGAGCAGTACGGTCTGGTTCAGCATGAACCCGTCGGGTCCGCCGCCCTTGAAGATCACCGAGAGCGCGAGCGCCAGCAGCACAAGGACTTCCGCGGTCAGCGTGACGCCAAGGATGGCCGCCGTCAGGCTGATGTCGAAGTAGCAGAGCAGCGCGATGGCCACGATGGCGACGACGGCGATCACCAGCCACGGGATCTCTAAGCCGAAGATGGTGTTGATGGCGTCGTTCGCGAAGTAGGCGCACCCGCCGATCAGCGAACCCTCGAACACCACGTAGGCGAACGTCGCGAGCATGCCGCTGGCCATGCCCCAGATCTGGCCCAGCCCATGCGAGATGAAGCCGTAGAAGGCGCCCGTCGTGGTGATGTGCCTTGCCATCGCCACATAGCCCAGCGCAAAGAGCGTCAGGATGATCGTGGCGAACAGGAACCCTGCGGGCGCGCCGAGGCCGTTGCCGAATCCGACCGCGATGGGCGTGTTGCCCGTCATCGCGGTGATCGGTGCAGCGTTCGCGACGGCCATGAACAGAACCGCGACGATGCCGATGGCACCCTTCTTCAGCCCGGCGGGGGCTTGCGGCGCCGACTCGGCGGCTTCGGATTCAGTGCTCATCTGGCCATCCTGGTTCGGATCGGATTGCGTGATTGGACGGCGACGCTGCAGTTCCACCGGAAAGCGTCGCACTCGGGCCACTACCTCACAACTCGAGCGGCGAGATTTCTGGTCAATTGACAGGTTTCTCGGGCCGCGGGTCGACCCCGGGTAGCGCGAGTTCGTCGCGTGAACGACCGGTGAATGACCGAGGAACTGTGCGGATCGGCGGTAGCCTCCGCGTACGGCGACCTAGACACTTGGCGATGTGACCACCACGTCGCTATTCGAGTCCATTCTCAACTGGCTTCGCGCCGGCTACCCCGAGGGCGTGCCAGGCCCGGATCGGGTGCCGTTGCTCGCGCTCCTGCGCAGCACGCCGTTGACCGAAGTACAGATCAAGGACGTCGTTCGCAACATCACCACTGCGGATTCGGCGGCGCTCACCGACGGCGAAATCACCACCGACGAGATCGGCGAGTTCATCTCCGAGGTCACCCATGACGACGCGGGTTCGGAGAACGTCGCCCGGGTGGCGGCCAAGCTTGCGGCCGCCGGTTGGCAGCTGGCCGGCGTCGACAAGGTCTAGCGACTACACCGTCGCCACAACCAACTGCTCGGCCGTCGGCGGGCGCAGTCCGTCGGTACGCCCAGCGAAGTACCGTTGGATCAGGTCGCTCGGGCCGATGTGCCGCACCGCCGAAAACCCTGCGGTGCGGCACATCTGGACCATCTCGTCTGGCGCGTAGTGGCTGATGAACGGCGTGCCCGAACCGCGCGCTGCCTGTTCGACGCTTGCCTGCATCGGGCGCTCGGCGGCGTCGACCAAGTCCAGCGGCAGCATGAACGTCATCGCGAACACCGAGCCAGGGGCGAGCGCGGCTACCTGTCGCAGGGTGGCTTCGGTGGCCTCCCTCGTCAGGTACATGCTGACTCCGGTCGACGACACCACTGCCGTGCGCGCGGCATCGAAACCGTTGGCCAGCAATGCTTCCCACCACGACTCACCGCTTTCGAAGTCGACCGGCACCAGACGTAGTCCCGCTGGCAACGGGTAGCCCTCCGCGACGAGCCTGCCCCGCTTCCACGCTTGGGTGCCCGGTTGATCGACTTCATAGATCCGCAGCGTGTCGGTGCGGTCGGGATGACGTTGGGCGAAGGTGTCCAGTCCCGCACCGAGCACGACGTACTGCCCGACGCCCGCGTCTGCCAGCTCGCACACCAGGTCGTCGATGAAGCGCGCACGCGCCACGATCGAGGCGCGGAAGGCGGCGGTCCCTGCGGGATCCATGTCGCCACGGGTACGCCAGTCGGGGTCGGGTTGGGCGAGCCGCAGCCCGATGTCGTCGGTGATCACGTGCGGAGCATCGTCGACCTCGAGATGCAATGCGCGCCACAAGGCGACACGGACGGCCGTGCTGTCGGGCGCCGACGTCATTTCGCGGCTCTGGAGTGCAGCGTCCACACCCTGCCACCCCAGTTGTGAGTCTCCAGGTACACGGCTTCGATGCCCTCAGTCATGTCACTCCTCCTTGCCGGTTGCGTCACGAGCGTCGAGATAGGCCCGCAGCGCCTCGGTGGCGAGCGCGGACAACGACTGCTCGGTTTCGATGGCGTGGTGCTTGAGCTGCCTGATCAGTCCGATCGGCAGATAGACGTTGAACTGCTTGACGTCGTCATCGCCCACTCGTCGAAGCTAGCATGATAGCAAGCTAGATCGCAATGGCATTTTGATGGTGCCAACGCGTCGCGAGACACTTGACCGATGTCCGCGAAGTCTGTGATTGCCTCGATCCTCGACTGGCTGCGCGCCGGGTATCCCGAGGGGGTGCCTGGCCCCGACCGGGTTCCGCTGCTCGCGCTGTTGCGCCAAACGCCGCTCACCGAGGACGAGCTCAAGGAGGTCATTCGCAACATCACCGAAGTGAAGGCGCCGGCCAGCGACGACGATCCGATCGACAAGGACGAGATCGAGGCATTCATCTCCGAAGTCACGAACTACGACGCCGGTCCCGAGAATGTCCGACGGGTGGCCGCAAAGTTGGCCGCCGCAGGCTGGCCGCTATCCGGGGTGGATCCGGAAATGACGACGGGCGGAGCCCCCGGAGAGGCCCCGCCCGCTTGAGTCGGTCGGTTAGATCGTCGCGTTGTCGATGACGAAGCGGTACCGCACGTCGCTGGCGAGCATCCGCTCGTACGCCTCGTTGACATAGGAGGCCCCGATGACCTCGATCTCCGGAGTGACGTCGTGCTCGGCGCAGAAGTCGAGCATCTCCTGGGTCTCGCGAATGCCGCCGATCAACGAGCCGGACAGCCTGCGACGCCCGAAGATCAGCACGCCCGCCGGTACCGGCATCGGGTTCTCGGGCATGCCGAGTTCGACGAGGGTGCCGTCCAGCTTCAGCAAGCCGAGGTAGTCGGCCATGTTGAGGTTGGCCGACACCGTGTTCAGGATCAGGTCGAACGAGCCCTTCAGTTTCGTGAACGTCTCGGGGTCGCTGGTGGCGTAGTACTCGGTGGCGCCGAGGCGGAGCCCGTCTTCCATCTTCTTGAGCGACTGGCTCAGCACCGCGACCTCGGCGCCCATCGCGGCGGCCAGTTTCACGCCGAGGTGGCCGAGGCCGCCCAAGCCGATGACCGCGACCCGCTTGCCAGGTCCCGCGCCCCAGTGCCGCAGGGGTGAGTAGGTGGTGATGCCTGCGCACAGCAGGGGTGCCGCCTTGTCCAGCGGAATGGAGTCCGGGATGCGCAGCACGTAGTTCTCGTCGACGACGATGGCGTCGCTGTAGCCACCCTGGGTCGGATTGCCGTCGCGCCCGACGCCGTTGTAGGTGCCGATCATGCCCGGGTTGTTGCAGTACTGCTCGTCGCCGGCCTTGCAGTTCTCGCACTCGCGACAGGAGTCGACGAAGCACCCAACGCCGACGCGGTCGCCGACTTTGTACTTGGTGACCTCGGCGCCAACCTCGGTGACCAGGCCAGCGATCTCGTGCCCGGGCACCATCGGGAAGGTGACCTCGCCCCACTCGGCGCTCACGGTGTGCAGATCGGAGTGGCAGATGCCTGCGAACTTGATGTCGATGGCCACGTCGGCGGGGCCGACGTTACGGCGCTCGATGGTGGTCTTGGTCAGGGGTGCGTCCGAACCCCACTTGTCGGTTGCGGCGTAGGCCGAAACGGTCGTGGTCATGTCTTTACGTCCCTCTTTGTGTCGTATGGCAAACATGCCTTCACCAGAAACTTAGCGAAGGTAACGAATTGGATGCAGCATTGCACCTCGTCACGGGAACGGGGGACCACCAGGGATTAATTCCCATGGTTGCCAAGGTCACAGCCCGGGAGCGCGGGCCCCACCGGTGAATCCGACGCGGTCGTATCGGACCAACCCGGCCACGTGATAGGGGTCATCGGCGATCAACGACTCGGCGTCCTCGGTGCTGATATCGCCGGTGATGAGTACGCCCCCGGTTTGCGACTCCAGTCGCCCGGTCAGAATCAGTCGCCCGCGCGCGACCTCGTCCTTGATCCAGTCGAGGTGGGCGGGCCGGGCCTGAGCGACGACGTCGGTGGACTGCAGGTACGTCAGCGTCAGCACGTGGAACACGCCAGCGACGATATCGGACGCCGAAGACGCGATCGAATATCTGTCACATGACAGACACGCGAGACGCGCGTTGTTAACGGGCTTCGTGGGATCGGTTACACCGTGGCAACCACCGCCGGGCCGCGAGGCCGAAAACTGTCAGTCGACAGGAATCGTCGGGATCGACAGTGGGAGGCAACGTGACTGCGGCCGGCGACACGGTACTCATCGCCAACCGGGGCGAGATCGCCGTGCGGCTGGTGAGTGCCGCACGGTCCGTCGGACTTCGTACGGTCGCCGTGTTCTCCGACGCCGACCGCGCCGCGCCCCACGTACGCATGGCCGACCAGGCCGTGCGGCTTGGTCCGGCCGCTCCCAGCGCGAGTTATCTTCGGGCGGACGCGATCCTGAACGCGGCCAAGACCACGGGGGCCGGCCTGATTCATCCCGGCTACGGATTCCTCTCGGAGGACGCCGAATTCGCCAGTGCCGTCGAGGCCGCCGGATTGGTGTTCGTCGGCCCGACACCACACCAGCTGAGGGTCTTTGGGAGCAAGCACACCGCTCGCGCGGCGGCGCGGGCGGCGGGGGTTCCGGTATTCGCGGGCTCCGAACTGCTCGACGGCCCGACAGCAGCGGTCGAGGCAGCAGCCGAGATCGGATATCCCGTGATGCTCAAGGCAACCGGCGGCGGCGGAGGGATCGGCATGCAGGTATGCCGCGACGCCACCGAGCTTCGCGTCGCCTTCGAGCGAGTGGCCCGGGTGGCCGAACGCAGCTTCGGCTCGGCGGGCATGTTCGTCGAGAAGTTCGTCGAGCACGCACGGCACGTCGAGGTACAGATCTTCGGTGACGGCACCGGTCGGGTCGTGTCGCTCGGCGATCGCGACTGCTCATTGCAGCGCCGCAACCAGAAGGTGATTGAAGAGGCGCCTGCGCCCGCCCTACCGGAAGAAGTGCGGGCGCAACTGCATTCGTCGTCGCTGGCATTGGCCGCAGCGGTCGATTACCGGTCCGCTGGCACGGTCGAATTCGTCTACGACCCGCGGCGGAAGGAAGCCTCGTTCCTCGAGGTCAACGCCCGGCTGCAGGTCGAGCATCCCGTCACCGAGGCCGTCACCGGTATCGACCTGGCCGGCTGGATGTTCCGGCTGGCTCGCGGCGAGCGCAACGTGCTGGAGCCCCACCTGAACCATGGCGCGTCGACGGGGGAAGTGGCCGTGGCTGGCCACGCCGTCGAGGCCAGGGTGTATGCCGAGGATCCATCCCGCGACTACCGACCCAGCACGGGCACGCTGACGTCGGTCCGGTTTCCCATCGCCGAGGCCGTTCGCGTCGACACCTGGGTGGCCGATGGCACCGAGGTGTCTGCGTCCTATGACCCGTTGCTGGCCAAGGTGATTGCCGTTGGGTCCGACCGCGAGCAGGCCTTCGACCGGCTTGAGCGCGCGCTCGCCGACACCGTGCTGCACGGCGTCGAGGTCAATGTTGGAGCCCTGTGCGCAGCCCTGGTCGAACCCGACGTGCGCGCGGCGCGACACAGCACGTCGACGCTCGCCGGAGTCGTCGATCCGCGGCCGCGAATCACCGTCGAGCGCGCGGGTCTGCTCACCACGGTGCAGGACTTCCCTGGGCGGATCGGTCTGTGGGACGTCGGCGTTCCGCCCAGTGGCCCGATGGACGACCTGTCGTTTCGACTGGGCAACCGCGCACTCGGCAATCCCGAGGGCGCGCCAGGGCTGGAGTGCACCGCAACCGGGCCCGCGCTACGCGTGACGCACGCCACCACCGTCTGCATCGTCGGAGCGGAATGCCTTGTCACCGTGGACGGATCGCCCGCACCGATGTGGGAACCGCTGGAGCTTCCGGCTGGTGCACTGCTCGACGTCGGTGCCGCCGAGACGGCCGGACTGCGCACCTACGTACTCGTCGCAGGCGGCTTCGACATACCCCAATACCTGGGCAGTGCATCGACTTTCACGCTCGGGCGGTTCGGTGGTCACGGCGGCCGCGCGCTGGTCGCCGGCGACGTGCTGAGGGCCGCGTCGAGGGTCGCGACGGGTGAGCGTGGCGCCGTGCCTGCCGAGCTGCGACCGGCGATGCAGTCCGAGTGGGAACTGGCGGTCACCGAGGGGCCACACGGTGCGCCGGAGTTCTTCGCCAGGACCGATGTCGAGGAGTTATTCGAAGCTCGTTACCGCGTGCACTTCAACTCGGCGCGCACCGGGGTGCGGCTCGAGGGACCACGGCCGCAGTGGGCCCGTAGCGATGGGGGGGAGGCGGGGCTGCATCCGTCCAACATCCACGACACCGCCTATTCCGTTGGTGCGCTTGACTTCACCGGCGACACCCCGATCCTGCTCGGTCCGGACGGCCCAAGCCTCGGCGGGTTCGTCTGTCCCGTGACCGTCACCTCGGCAGACCGCTGGAAGCTTGGGCAGTTGCGGCCGGGGGACACCGTTTCATTCGTACCGATTCGCGCCTGCGACGCTCCGTCGCGGGCAATGCTGGGGACCGCGCGTGGGGCCGCCTCCGCGACCGTGTCCACGACGGGTCGCGGCGACGGCGACGACGGCGTGCTCGCCCGGCGTTCCGGGGCCGGGGGACCCGCCGTCACGTACCGCCGCAACGGCGAGGACAACGTGCTCGTCGAGTACGGCGACATGGTGCTCGACCTCGCGCTGCGGGCCCGCGTGCACGCGTTGCACCAACGGCTCGCAGCGGCGCTGCGTGACGGGACGGTGTCGGGCATCCTCGATCTGACGCCGGGCATACGGTCGCTGCAGGTCCACTTCGACCCCGACGAGTTGCCCAGCTCGCGACTGCTCGGCTTACTCTTCGAACTCGAGACGGAGCTACCGGCGACGTCCGAACTGGTCGTGCCGAGCCGGTCGGTTCGGCTACCGCTGTCGTGGGACGACCCGGCCACCAAGGAAGCGATTGCGCGGTATGTGTCGGGGGTGCGCGACGATGCGCCGTGGTGTCCGTCGAACATCGAATTCATCCGCCGCGTCAACGGTTTGGACACTCAGGCCGACGTCATGGACACGGTGTTCGCGGCCGAGTACCTCACGTTGGGGCTTGGTGACGTCTATCTCGGCGCACCGGTCGCGACACCGCTGGATCCGCGCCACCGATTGGTCACCACGAAGTACAACCCCGCCCGCACGTGGACCGCGGAGAACTCCGTCGGCATCGGCGGGGCCTATCTGTGCATCTACGGTATGGAGGGGCCGGGCGGCTACCAGTTCGTCGGTCGAACGACTCAGGTCTGGAGCCGCTATCACCACTTCGAACCCGAAAAGCCTTGGCTGCTGCGGTTCTTCGACCGCATCTCCTGGTATCCGGTGACCGCGAGCGAACTGCTCGACCTTCGGGCCGACGTGGCCGCGGGCCGCGGATCGATCGACATCACCGACGGCACGTTCTCACTTGCCGAACACGAGCTCTTCCTGGCCGACCACGCAGCCTCGATCGCGGACTTCCGGGCTGCTCAGAGCGCGGCGTTCGGCGCCGAACGCGCGGCATGGGCCGCGGCCGGCGAGTTCGACCGGGCGGAACGGGCCGCGTCTCACGTTGCCGCCGTCAGCACCGAGCTAGTACTCGACGTCGGCGAACAGCGCGTCGACGCCCCCTTCTCATCGAGCGTGTGGAAGGTCGACGTCACCGTCGGGGAGCGGGTCGTGGCAGGGCAGGCGCTGCTCGCGCTGGAGGCGATGAAGATGGAGACCGTGGTGACCGCACCGGCTGACGGCGTCATCACCCACGTGCTCGTCAAGGCCGGGCACCAGGTCGACCCGGGTACTCCGCTGGTCGTCGTCGGCGCGGGCTAATAGCGCGCCACTTCTTGACGGCTGCGCTCGCGTAAGGCGGCGGTCGCGTCATCGGAGACGCCCAGCACTCGCATGCATGCGTCGGCCACGTGAACGGGAAGCTCGGACCGCTCCTGGCCCGCAGGCATCGACCACATGTTGACCAGCGACTCGACCAGCCGAAACGGAAGGTCGGCGGCCGCCGCGTGGACGCCGGTCCGCTCGATGACGGCCTGGCTCAAAGCGAGATAGTGCAGCCGCAGCCGCTCGCGGTCCGACCAGAACGGCTCCAGCCTGGCGTCGCGCAACTCGGGGAGCAGATACAGCGCGCCCAGATTCCACTGCCCGCCGAGCAGCTGATCACCGTCGAAGGCCGACAGTGCGTGCAGGTGCTCGGCCGCATTGAGCGCGGGCGATGCGCCCAGTAGGCACGGGATGAACGACAGTGTTGGGGCGACCGTCTGGCTCAATAGCGCGCACAGAATGTCGTCCTTGGTCTTGAAGTAGTGGTACAGCGAAGCCTGGCGAATGCCGACCGACTCCGCGATTGTCCTGGTCGACGTGCTGGCGTAGCCCATCGTGGTGAACAATTCGCCTGCGGCGTCGAGGATTTCGTCGCGCGGGGTCATTCCAGGGCGCCGCTGGGAGTGAAGTCTTGGGCGCCCGGCCCGTGCGAACGGCATGAGTCTCATCGTGACTCGTGGGAGCGCCTGGCTGGTGACCCGACGGTTTCTGTCACACGATAGAAACGCGCGATACGAATCGGTTACGTCCATCGTCAATTGGTTACGCCAGCGACACCCATCCATCCCGGGCGGCGTGAAAACTGTCAAGTGACAGGCAAGCGGCCCGCTGACGTGCCGCGGCAATACGAGCTCAACCCCGGGGAGTGCTCAGATGGGCAGCGCCGCTTCCGCAGTCGACGCACCGACGGTGCGCGCTGCGGTTCCGCCGACCCCCGATCCCGTCGCGACCGTCGCCGACCTGAGCGTGACGTTTCGCCGAAACGGTCGTGACGTGCATGCGCTGCGCGGTGTTTCGCTCGCGATAGCCCCGGGTGAGATCCTTGGGCTGGTTGGCGAATCCGGTTCAGGCAAGAGCGTTTTGGGGTTCACCCTGCTCGGACTCCTGCCCAAGGGAGCCAAGGTCGACGGCACCGTGTCGGTGACGGGTTCGGACATGGTCAACGGCAACGCCAAGGCGCTGCGCAAGGTCCGCAGGCTCGACCTTGGCGCGGTCTTCCAGGATCCGATGACCTCGCTGAATCCCACCATGCGCATAGGCAAGCAGGTCGCCGAAGCGGCAGGCAGCGACGAAGAGGCGCTGCGCCTGCTGACCGCAGTGGGCATCCCCGAGCCGAAGCGGCGGATGCGGGCCTACCCGCACGAACTCTCCGGCGGCCTGCGGCAGCGGGTGATGATCGCGATCGCGATCGCGGGCGACCCGGAATTGATCGTCGCCGACGAGCCGACGACGGCGCTCGACGTCACCGTGCAGGCCCAGGTGCTGCGCCTGTTGCGGCGGCTGCGCGACGAGCTCGGGTGCAGCATCGTGCTGATCACCCACGACCTCGGGGTGGCTGCTCAGATCGCGGACCGCATCGCGGTGTTGTACGCGGGCCGCATGGCCGAGCTCGGACCGTCCGCTGAGGTGCTCGGCGCGCCCGCTCACCCGTATACCCATGGCCTACTGCGGTCGCGGCTCACCCTGGAGACGGCACGCGATCGGCGACTGGCCGCGCTCGCGGGCTCGGTACCCAGCGCGGTGGACCCGCTTCCCGGATGTGCGTTCGTGCCACGCTGCGCGCTGGCCGCCGACGACTGCGCCGTGACGCCGCCGGAGACCGTCGTTGTTGGGCCGGCCCGGGTCAGCGCCTGCATCCGGGCAGTTGACGACATCGCCAAAGACCTTGGGGCCGCCCCGACCAACACCGATGAGGCCGTGCTCACGCCCGCAACGCCCGCAGCTGGCGACGCACCGCCGCCATCGGTGGTACTACAGGACGTCACCAAGACGTTCACGGTGACCAGGCGCTGGCTGGACCGCTCGTCGGACAACCACGGCAAGCTCCACGCATTGCGCGGAGTCACGCTACGGGTGGGGCACGGCGAATCCGTTGCGCTGGTGGGGGAGAGCGGCTCTGGCAAGTCGACGTTGCTGCGCGTGATCGCCGGGCTCGAGAAGCCCACGGGGGGTGCGGTCGAGCTCGCCGATGGCGAGCGGCCCCAGATGGTGTTCCAGGATGCGGGCGCATCGCTGACGCCCTGGCTGTCGGTGGGTGAACTGATCGGCGAACGGCTGCATGGGATGTCGCGGGCGCAACGCCGTGACACCGTGGTCGGCGCACTCGAACGCGTCGGACTCCCTGCGGAGCTTGCGAAGTCGCGCGCGGGCCAACTCTCCGGCGGTCAGCGCCAGCGCGTCTCGCTGGCGCGGGCGACGGTGGTACCGCCGTCGGTGCTGCTGTGCGACGAGCCGACCAGCGCGCTCGACGTGTCGTTGGCCGCCTCGGTGCTCAACCTCATCGGCGACCTCCGCCGCACTCTCGACATGTCGGTCGTCTTCGTCACCCACGACCTCTCGGTGGCGCGCGTGGTCGCCGACCGCATCGCGGTGATGTACCTGGGCCGCATCGTCGAACTCGGGCCTGCCGAACAGGTGATTGCCGCCCCCGCGCACCCCTACACCGAGGCGCTCGTCGACTCAATCCCCGACCTAGGTCGCGAATCACGAATCCTGCCAGGCGAACCCGCCAGCCCGCTGTCGCCACCGACTGGCTGTGCGTTCCACCCGCGCTGCGCGATCGCCGTCGACACCTGCAGCGGTGACGAACTCGACGTCCGCCTCGAGGGCATGCCCGGCAACCCGCATCAGGTGGCGTGCATCGAACGGCGGGCGGTCTGATGGCCATCGCGATATCTCCTCGTGCCGAAGTCCCGCTGGTCCGCGGACGACGCGTGCTGTCGCTACCGCAGTCGCGCTCGGTCGTGCTCAATTGGGTGGGCTTTTCGCTCGTGATCGTGGTGACGTTGATCGTCATCGCCGTGCCGCTGCTGGCTCCGCACGATCCGTTGCTTCCCGTCGGCATGCCGTTGCAGGCGCCTGGCAAGAACGGTTTCCTGCTTGGCAGCGACAGCGTTGGGCGAGACATCTTCTCGCGGGTGCTCTACGGCGCTCGGTCAAGTTGGTTCGCCGCACTGGTGGTGGTTGCGGTGGGGCTGTTCCTTGGCGGGCTGGTCGGCCTGATTGCGGGCAGCACCGGCGGCTGGGTGGACGCGGCGCTGATGCGGATCACCGACGGATTCCTGTCGTTGCCCGCGCCGGTCCTGGCCATTGCGGTGGTGGCAGCGCTTGGCCCGGGCTTCGTGCACACGCTGGTCGCGGTGTCGATCGTCTGGTGGCCGTTCTACGCGCGCTTGGTGCGCGGCGAAGTCGCGAGGCTGGCGGCACGTCCGCACGTCGAAGCGGCGAAACTTGCTGGGGTCAGCCGGTTTCGGCTCGCAGGTCGCCACCTGCTACCGGGCGCGGTGCCCAACGCGCTGGTCGCCGCCAGCCTCGACATTGGCACGCTGATCCTCACGCTCGCTGCGCTGTCGTTTCTCGGCCTTGGTCAGTCCGCTCCGGCCGCCGAACTCGGGGCCGATTCCGCCCGCAACCTCAGTTATTTCCTGCAGCAGTGGTGGATTCCGGTCATGCCAGGGCTCGGTGTGCTGGTACTGGCACTGGTGGGCAACATCGCGGGCGACTGCCTACGCAACCTGATGAAGACGAGCTAGGAGCGCCGTGAAGACCTTCATCGCGACCCGGCTCGGCGCCATGGTGGCCATCCTGGTGGCGCTCACCGGGGTGATGTTCGTACTGCAACACATCTCGCCACTGGACCCGGTCAAGGCGCAGATGGGCGCACAGGCGTCGGCGTCGGCGGTGGCCGCGCGCCGGGAAGCGCTCGGCCTGAACGAGCCAATCCTGGTGCAGTTCTGGCACTATCTGACCGGCGCAGTGACCGGCGACCTCGGCACGTCGTACCGTACGCGGCACGGCGTCGCCTCCGACCTTGGTAACTTCTTCCCCGCCACCCTTGAGCTTGCGCTGTACGGCATCGGCATCGCGCTGATACTGGCGGTGGTGCTGGCCTTCAGCACCACGTTGAACTGGCGTGGCGCAGGCGTGCTGCGCGCGGTTCTGTTCACCGGAGCCTCTGCACCGATGTTCCTGCTCGGCATCCTCGGGCTGATCGTCTTCTACAAGGAGCTCGGCTGGGTTCCGGCCAACGGGCGCATAGCAATACCCAACCCGCCGACCGGGCCAACCGGACTGCTGACGGTCGATGGGCTGTTGCACGGCAGGTTCGACGTGGTGGCCGACGCGCTGCACCACCTGATCCTGCCTGCGCTGGTCATCGCAATCGGGCCCGCGGTCGCAATCGGCCGGGTGCTTCGCAGCAGCCTGCTTGGCGACATCGACAGCGACTACGCGCGTACCGCTCGGTCCAAGGGCCTGTCCGAGGGTCGGATCATGGCGGGCCACGTACTGCGCAACTCCGTCGGTGCCGCGCTCTCGATGACGGGTCTGCAAGTGGGACTGATGTTCTCGGGCGTGCTCGTGGTGGAGCAGGTATTCGGGTGGCCAGGAATCGGCCAGTACATCGCGCAGAGCATCCCCGTCGCCGATTTTCCTGCGATCGCAGGCGTCACGCTGATGCTCGGCGCGCTCTACGTCTTCATCAATACGGCCGTGGATCTACTGCAGGCCGCCGCCGATCCACGTATTGCAGTCATAGGAGGTTAGGTGCCCAAACAGCCACTGATAGTGGGAAACCCTGTGTTCGTCGTCGTTGACATGCAGGAGTCCGGTGACATGCCGGTCGAGGAGGTCGGCATCCCGCACATGCCGGGTTATGCCGAGCGGATCGGCAAGACACAGGCCCTGCTGGCGGCCGCAAGGGCAGCGGCCATTCCAGTGGTGTTCTTCCAGGAGGTCCATCGTCCGAGCGGCGTCGACTTCGGCCGCGAACTCGACGGCACCGAGGGCGTGCACTGCGTCGAGGGTCGGCCGGGCACCGGCCTTCATCCGGCATTACTGCCTGAGCCCGGAGAGTTTCATATCGTCAAACGGCGCTACTCCGGTTTCATCGGAACCGATTTCGAGATCGTGCTCTCGGGGCTGCGGGCCTCGACGCTGATCTTGGTCGGCGGCTTGACCGACGTCTGCGTGCACTACACGTTCGCCGATGCTCACCAGCGTGACTTCTACGTCCGCGTGGTCACCGACTGCGTCGGCGGCTCGTCGCAATACCGCCACGACGCGGCGCTCGACGCCATGGAATACCTGCAGACCGGTGCGCTACGCACCAGCGCCGAGATTCTCACCGCTTTTGGCGAACTCGCCACGTCCACCCCGATCCTCGAAGGAGCTACCCGATGAAGAACCGTCTGCTGGGTTGGGCCGCCGTCAGTGCGGTGACGGCCCTTGTGCTAAGTGGCTGTGGCGGTTCGACTTCCGGCCCAAGCACTCCCAATGCTGCCCCGACCGACAAGGTGCTGCACCTGTCGTTCCTGCAGGATCCTGGCCAGCCGCCGGACCCCGACGTCTACTACGCCGGGCAGGGCCTGCTCTTGACCACGAACACCTACGAGGGCCTCCTGCAGTACAAGGCCGGCACCGAGAAGCCCGAACTGGAGCCACTTCTGGCTACGGAGTGGAAGGCCTCACCGGACAACAAGGTGTTCACGTTCACGCTGCGCGAAGGCGTCAAGTTCCACGACGGCACCCCGTTCACCTCAGCCGCGGTCAAGGCCTCCTTCGACAGAAGAGCGGCCGTGAATCAGGGCCCGGCGTACATGGTCACCGACGTCGAATCGGTGACCACCCAAGGTGATTACGGCGTCACCGTCACGCTCAAGGCGCCCAACTCGGCGTTCCTGGACTACCTGGCCTGCCCATACGGGCCGCGCATCATGAGCCCGGAAGGCTTGAAGAAGAACGCCGGAAGTGACAACGCGCAGGGCTATCTCACCAACCACGACCTGGGCACCGGCCCCTACACGCTGACCGCCGCCGAGGTCGGCTCCAAGTACGAACTGACCGCCTTCGCGGATTACTGGGGCGCCAAGCCCTACTTCGAGAAGGTCGAGCTTCCGGTCATCACCGACGTGTCGGCGCAGCAGTTGCAGTTCAACAACGGTCAGCTCGCTGCGGTACTGCACGACCTACCGTCCTCTGCGGTGCAGTCCTATCTCGACAACAAGTCGTTCGCGAACTACTCGCTGCCGACGATGATGTCGAACTACGTGTACATCAACCCGCGCAAGGGCATGATGACCGACACCAAGAATCGCACCGCCGTGTTGCAGGCGATCGACGTCGACGAACTGGTCAAGCAGACGTACTTCGGGCGCGGGAAGACCGCCGAGCAGATCTACCCGCCGAACATGATTCCCGCCGAGTTCGGCAAGCAGTCGGTGCCGCACGATCCGTCGGTGCTGTCCGGCATCGCCGGGGGATTGCCAGCCGACCAGAAGGCCGTCACCATCGGCTACGACTCCAGCAACCCGGACAACCAGCTGATCAGCAACCTTATTCAGACGCAGCTGGCGGCGGCTGGCCTGAACGCCAAGGTGCAGGCGTATCCCACGTCGGAGATCTATGGCTGGGTCGGCAGCGACGGGCAGGCCGCGCCGGAGATCATGACCTATCTCGGGTGGCCGGACGCACCGTCGCCGTACACCTGGGGGCACATCTCCTGGGATGCCGACGGCGGCTTGAACTTCTTCGGGTGCTCGGCACCGTCGGTCACCGCGGCGCTGAATGCGGGTCTGCCAAACGATTCGGACCCGGACTTCTCGACGGCCGGACTGGAAGCGGTCAAGACGGGCTGCTGGCTCAACGTCGCCGACGTCAACGACTTCATGGTCGCGCAGCCGTGGCTCAAGGGTGTCGAGCAGGCGCACGTCGTGACGAACCCGAACTCGTTGCGGCTGGCCGCACTGTCGGTGGGCTGATGGCGACGCTGGTCAAGAAGAGCGGCATCCGCAGAATCATCCTGCTGACCCTCGGCTGGGAGGAGTTGCCCAAGTCGGTGTCGGTCTACGGAGCACCACCCGAGCAGCGGATGCGCGAGCCCGTGCCCGGCGTCCTGCTACAGACCGACGGCGGCTGGGTGCTGCTCGACACGGGGTTCAACACCGCGCTGGTGCGTGACCCGGCGTTGGCGCGGCGGTTCTTCCCGACCGTCGAGTACCGGCCAGTGCTGCCAGGGCCTGGCGAGCCGATCGAGGAGCGGTTGGCTGAGGTCGGTGTCGACTTCGACCAGATCCACGTGGTCGCGCTGAGTCACCTACACCACGACCACGCCGGAGGGCTGAAGCTCTTCGCAGGCCGGGTGCCGGTACACGCGCAGCGCAGGGAGCTCGAATACGGACTGTCGAATCACCCTGAGCCGGAACACAATGCGATCGTCAGGGTGGACTTCGACGACCCGCGAATCGACTGGCGGCTCGCCGACGGCGAGGCGGAGATCGCGCCGGGGCTGTCCGTCGTGCCGACCTACGGCCACACTCCCGGGCATCAGAGCTTCGTGGTCGAACTCGACGAGTCGGTGACCGGTGGGGATGGCGCGGAAGGGTTCGTGTTCGCGTTCGACGCTGCGGATCTGACCGAGAACATCGAGCAGGAACTGGCCATCGGCGGCTTCATCGGCGTCGAACCCGAGGAGACCATCGAGCCCATTCGCAAGCTCAAACGACTCGCCGCCGAAAAGGGCTATCCCCTGATACCCGGTCATGATCCGCACGTGTGGCCCGAGTTGACGCAGCACTTCCACGAGCGGTTCGGACCGGTCGCGCAGTAATGGACGTGGTGCTGCGTGCCGAACGGGTGCTACTCGGCGGTGAGCTCCGGCCAGCCGCCGTCGCGGTGGCGGATGGGCTCATCGCCGCGATCGCCGACGTCGATGCCGATTACCCTGGCGCGACCGAGGTCGTGGTGCCCCATGGAGCGGTGTTACTCCCGGGCTTCGTCGACACGCACGTCCACGTCAACGAACCGGGGACCGACTGGGAAGGCTTCGCGACCGCTACTGCCGCAGCTGCCGCCGGTGGCATCACCACACTGGTGGACATGCCACTCGACTCAGATCCGGTGACCACCAGTGTCGGCGCTCTGGAAGTCAAAAAGGCTGCTGCACAGGGTAATTGCCGGATCAACGTGGCTTACTGGGCGGGTGTGGTACCCGACAACATCGACGATCTTGCGCCACTGGCAGACGCGGGGGTGCGCGGCTTCAAGTGCTTCCTCGCCGATTCCGGCAACCCGAAGTTCGGTCATCTGACGCCTGCGCAGTTTCGCACGGCGATGACCCGGGTCGCCGACCTCGACTCGGTGATGTTGGTGCACGCCGAAAGCCATCAGGTGATCGAACGCGGCCCTCGGCCATCGGGCCGCGGTTACGCGTCATTCCTCGCATCCCGGCCCGACGCCGCTGAAGAGCAGGCGGTGAAGCTGGTGATCGAGACGGCCGCCGCCACCGGGTCCAGGGCCCACGTGGTGCACGTGTCCAGTTCGTACGTGCTTCCGCTGATAGCCGACGCCAAGCGGTCCGGCGTACGGGTCACGGCGGAAACATGCCCGCACTATCTGACCTTCGTCGCCGAGACGATTCCTGACGGGGCAACCGAATTCGCGGCATGTCCGCCGATCCGCGACGCCGGGAATCGCAACCGACTGTGGGACGCGTTGCTCGACGGAACACTCGACATGATCGTCTCCGACCACTCGCCGTGTGCTCCGGAATTGAAGGGCGACGGCGACTTCGGGCGCGCCTTCGGCGGAGTCAGTTCGCTGGAGCTCGGCCTGCGCGCGGTATGGACGCAGGCCGCCACGCGCGGCATCGGACTGGCCGAACTCAGCCTGTGGATGTCGGCACGGCCTGCGACGCTGGCCGGGTTCGCCGACCGCGGCCGAATCGAGGTCGGGCTGCGTGCGGACCTGTGTGTACTGGCGCCGGATGTCGACGACGTCGTCGACGTTGATGCGCTCCACCATCGGCACCCCGTGAGCCCGTATCACGGTGTTACCCTGCGCGGTTCGGTACTGCAGACCTGGGTGGCCGGCGAGCGCGTGTTCGCCCGACTGGAGGCCGCAGCGTGAGAATTCTGGTGCTCAACCCGAACACGTCGGAGTCGATGACTGCCGAGATCGCCGAGGCGGCGCAGGCCGCAGCGGCTCAAGGGACGACGGTGGTCTGCCTTGCCCCGCGATTCGGCGCATCGGCGATCGACTCCGCCGCCGAGAGTTACCTGTCCGCGGTCGGGGTGATGGACGTCGTCGCGACGCTGCTCGACGCGGACGCCTTCGACTACGACGCCGTGGTGCTGGCCGGCTTCGGGGAACACGGGAGAGACGCGCTGGCCGAGATGCTTTCGGTGCCGGTCTTCGACATCGCCGAATGTGCCGCGCACGTAGCACATCTCATCGGCCGAAGGTTCTCGGTGATCACCACGCTGGCCCGCTCGATCGCTCCGATCGAGGACAGGCTGCTACTGGCCGGGCTCGACGCGCACTGCGCCTCCGTGCGGGCGTGCGGCTTGGGCACCGCAGAGGTCGACGCCGATCCCGCCGGTGCCGTCAGGGCAATCGTCGACGAGGCCGCCAAGGCTATCGCCGAGGACGGCGCCGACGTGATCTGCCTCGGCTGCGCGGGGATGGCCGGAGTCACGGCCGCGATCTCCAATAAGCTCGGGGTGCCCGCGGTCGACGGGGTCGCGGCGGCGATTGCGTTGGCGCAGGCCGTCGTCGGCCTCGGACTGTCGACGAGCAAGGCGGGCACCTACGCGCCGGGACCCGAGAATCCCCGCAGTCACTGGCCCATCTCGCGCGCGCTGGGCGTGGACTCGTGAGTCACGGCTCGAGCGAGGTCGATCTCGCGTCCCGCGTGATCGGTGGCAGCGTCGTCGCCGCCAGCGACGAGTCGTTCGGGTTCAAGGAACGGCTCATCGACCCGGCCGAACCCGCGTTCGTACCGGGCACCTTCGACCTGCGCGGTGAGGTGGTCGACGGGTGGGAGACCCGACGCCACGCCGGACCCGACGGTGACTGGGTCATCGTGCGCCTCGGCGCACCCGGCCGACTGCACACGGTCGACGTCGACACTCGCTTCTTCTCCGGTAACCATCCGACCGCTGGCCTGGTGGAGGCCTGCCTGCTCGACCGGACGACGGACCCGACCACACCCGACGTGGTCTGGACACCGCTGGTGGAACTGACTGTGCTGAAACCGGATTCGCACAATCTGCTGCCGATCGAGGACCGGCGGCGGTGGACTCACCTGCGGCTGCGGCTGAGCTCCGACGGAGGGGTCGCGCGGTTGCGCGCCTTCGGCGAGGTGATTCCCGACCCCGCACTGTGGGCCGACGTCACGGTCGAGGTGTCCGGGCTCGAGCAGGGCGGCCGCGTCGAATGGTGCAGCGACAGCTTCTATTCGCACGCGTGCGCGCTGATCGCGCCGGACCGGCCGCGCAACATGGGCGATGGCTGGGAGGCCCGCAGGCGCCGCGACGTCGGGCCGGAGACCCATGACGCCGTGATGATCTCGTTCGCCGTGCCCGCCGATCTTCGGCGGCTGGAAATCGACACCTCGTACTTCGTATTCAATGCCTCGCCCGAGGTCTCCGTCGTCGGCACCAGGGTCCGCCCGGATAGCGAACACGGTTGGGCGCTGGTCCCATTCGACGTCGCGGTGCTACCTCGGACTCGGCTGACCGCCGACACGCGAGCGGTATTCCCGGTCGACGTCAGCAATATCAGCGCGCTCCGGGTACAGGCCTATCCTGACGGCGGGATCGCGAGGGTGCGCGCCATCGGCACGCCGACCAGCGCCGGCCTCGATCGACTCCGCAGCCAATGGGAGGCGTCGTCGTGACCACGCCGGTACTGTCCGACTGCGCAGGCCTGTGGCGGCGCACCCTGCTGATCGAATCGGACGGCACGCGCGATGCGAGCGCAGGCGTGACGTGGTTGCAGGGCATCAGCGGCTACGTCGACTCACGTGGCTTCGCCGGCACGCTGCACCAGCGCGGTGACGTCTTCGAGTGGCACCGCGCCGTCGACCTGGAACCCCCCGGCCCGTTTCCCGACGCGGGTTCGATGCGCTGGGAAGGTCGAACGCTGATCGAGACGGGGGTCCACGAGAACTACGTCGAGCACTGGGTGCGCGACGAAGTGTCCGCAGAGCCGTGCGGCGCGCTGTTCCTGACCGCGCCCGACGGCGGCGCCGGCCTGCTCGTCCGCGTCGGCCTGAAGTTTGGCTGGGCAGGCGGAGGCGAGGTCGTCATCGATGAGGTCGGGACGTCGCGGTGGGCCGCGCTCGAAATCGACGTTGCCGGTCATCAGGTCCAGTCCAACGGGGTGCGCTGGTTCATCGAACGAAGCGAAGGGAACGTCAATCCATGAGCATCACGTCATTCACCTCGGTGCCGATCGTGGACATCAGTGGGTTGCGCTCACCGGACCGGGCCGAAAGGGAACGGGTGGCCGACGAGATCGGCCACGCGGCACGCGAAGTCGGCTTCCTCTACGTCAGCGGCTCCGGGCTCGACGAATCGTTGTTCGACCGCATGCTCGCCGCCACGAAGGAGTTCTTCGCACTGCCGGTCGAGCAGAAGATGCGCAGTTACATCGGCCTGTCCCGCTGCCATCGCGGCTACGTGCCAGTCGGTGAGGAGGGCGTCGAGACCGGCACACCCGACGTCAAGGAGGCGTTCGACACGGCGCTGGACCTGCCCGCCGACGATCCGGACTACCTCGCGGGCAACCCGATGCTCGGGCCCAACGCCTGGCCCGAACTGCCGGGCTTCGCGGAGGCGGTCACCGCGTACTACGACGCGATCCTCGAGGTGGGGCACCGGCTGCTGCGGGCGTTCGCGGTGGCGCTCGGGGAGGACCCCGACGTGTTCTCCCGGCACGCCACCAAGACGCCAAGCCAATTGCGGCTCGTCCACTATCCCTACAACCCGGACGCCGAGGACGCGCTCGGTATTGGCGCGCACACCGACTACGAGTGCTTCACCTTGCTCAAGCCGACGGCGCCCGGCCTCGAGGTGCTCAACGGCGCTGGGGAGTGGATCGACGTGCCACCGGTGGACGGCACGTTCGTGGTGAACATCGGTGACATGTTGGAACTGTGGACCAACGGCGCGTTCGTGGCGACCAGTCACCGCGTCCGCAAGGTCGTCGAGGAGCGGTACTCCTTTCCGCTGTTCTTCAACGTCGACTACGACACCGAGGTCAAGCCGCTGCCGCAGTTCGCCTCGGCCGACGGCACCGACCGTCCGACACTGCGGGCTGGCGAGCACCTCTTCGCTCAGACCGCACAGACGTTCGCCTACCTACGCAACCGCATCGACTCGGGAGAACTCGTGCTGCCCGATGGCTCGTTGACGACCGGACAATTCGGTCAGCAGGCGTTGCAAGGCGCGTCGGAGCGGGCCTAGTTGATCGGTGCGTTGACGAAGCGGAGGTCGTCGAGCATGCCGCGCGCGGCGACGATGCCCTCGCCGGTCTGCCACACCTCGTTGTTGACGACGAAGACACGGTTGTCGCGGGTGGCCGACAGCTTCTTCCATGCGTCGCCGTCGAGCACCTTGGCGGCGCGTACCTTCGCGGCGGGTGAATCGAACGACACGTAGACGATGTCGCCGTCCGCGGGGGAGAAGTCGGCGTTCTTCTCATCCGTCGTGCCGAGCTCGAGATACGGCTTGTCGGTGAACCGTTGTGCGGCAGGACGATCGACGCGCACGGCGGCGAGCACGCTGCCAGGGAAGTCCGCTGCCCCGTAGACCCGCACGGTGTCCTCGGTGAACTGGACGATCGACGCCTGGTAGTGGGTTCCGTCGTTCTGAACGCCGGTCTTGTCGGCGTCGGACTTGAATCCGTCGACCAGTCGGTTGGCTTCGTCGGCCCGGCCCGTCGCCGCCCCGACGGTGCGCAGCGTGTCCTGCCAGGCAGGTCCGGGCGCGCCGGTGAACACCGTCGGTGCGATTTCCGTCAGCGCGCGGTAACTCTCCGGGGTCAGCGCCTCGGAGCCAAGGATCAGATCGGGGTTGGCGGCCTTGATCGCGTTCAGGTCGGGCGCGCTGCGTGTCCCCGCGCCCGGGACGTTGTGAATCACGGTGCCGAGATACGAAGGCTGAGCGTTCGACCCGTCGGGCAGTGCGGCGGCCACGATGCGGGACTGCAAGCCCAACGCGCACAAGGCGTCCAGTTGATCGCCAGACAGCACCACGATGCGTTGTGGGTCCCCGTGCACCTCGGTCTCACCAGCGGCGTGGCGGACGGTGCGCTGCTCCGAATCGGGATCGAGCGGCGCGGGTTCGGCCGGACACGACTCGTCGGGTCGGCGCTCGTTGCCCAACACGCCTGCGCCGGCGATCTTGGTGGTGCTGGTGACGACGGCTCCGGTGGTCGACGGTGCCTTGGCATCAGTCCCGCAGCCGCTGGCCAGGGTGACCGACACGGCCGCGGCCACTGCTACGGCCGCGGCGATCGGGCCCATCCGCTGACTGGCGCACACCACGCCGCCGACGGTACCAATGCCCGTGGTCGTTGCGCGTCAGCCGGCAAGCACGGGTCCAAGCCCGCCGAACCGGTGTCCAGGCGCTTTCGGGCCGGTCAGACGCCATGCGCGCCGAGTTTCCTGTCAATTACGACGGTTTGTAGGACCCATGACGCTCATCGGCCAGTCGGGAGTTAGGATTCGGGGGAGCACGCGGGCCATGCCCGTCGAACTTTTGGAGGATCTGTTGGTAGCCGAAGCGCCCCCAATCGGAGAACTCGAGGCACGGCGTCCGTTCCCTGCCCGGCTGGGTCCCAAGGGCAACCTGATCTACAAGCTGGTGACCACCACCGATCACAAGCTGATCGGCATCATGTACTGCGTCGCCTGCTTCATCATGTTCTTCATCGGCGGGCTGATGGCGCTGCTCATGCGCACCGAGCTCGCGTTGCCGGGGCTGCAGTTCCTGTCCAACGAGCAGTTCAACCAGCTGTTCACCATGCACGGCACCGTGATGCTGCTGTTCTACGCGACGCCCATCGTGTTCGGCTTCGCCAACCTGGTGCTGCCGCTGCAGATCGGCGCGCCCGACGTGGCGTTCCCACGTCTGAACGCCTTCTCCTTCTGGCTGTTCCTGTTCGGCGCGATGATCGCGATCGCCGGCTTCATCACCCCGGGAGGTGCCGCCGACTTCGGCTGGACCGCCTACTCGCCGCTGACGGACGCCATCCATTCGCCAGGCGCTGGCGGTGACCTGTGGATCATGGGTCTTGCCGTAGCCGGTTTGGGCACCATCCTCGGTGGTGTGAACATGGTCACCACCGTGGTCTGCATGCGGGCCCCCGGCATGACGATGTTCCGGATGCCGATCTTCACCTGGAACATCCTGGTGACATCGATCTTGGTGCTGCTGGCGTTCCCGCTGCTGACCGCCGCGTTGTTCGGCTTGGCCGCCGACCGCCATCTGGGTGCGCACATCTATGACCCCGCCAACGGCGGCGTGCTGTTGTGGCAGCACCTGTTCTGGTTCTTCGGTCACCCAGAGGTGTACATCATCGCGCTGCCGTTCTTCGGCATCGTGACGGAGATCTTCCCGGTGTTCAGCCGCAAGCCGATCTTCGGATACACCACGCTGATCTACGCGACGCTGGCTATCGCGGCATTGTCGGTGGCGGTGTGGGCGCACCACATGTACGCCACCGGTGCCGTGCTGCTGCCGTTCTTCAGCTTCATGACGTTCCTGATCGCGGTTCCGACGGGCATCAAGTTCTTCAACTGGATCGGCACGATGTGGAAGGGCCAGTTGACGTTCGAGACACCGATGCTGTTCTCGGTGGGCTTCCTCATCACCTTCCTGCTGGGCGGCCTGTCCGGCGTGCTGCTCGCCAGCCCGCCGTTGGACTTCCACGTGACCGACTCGTACTTCGTCGTCGCGCACTTCCACTACGTGCTCTTCGGCACCATCGTGTTCGCCACGTACGCGGGCATCTACTTCTGGTTCCCGAAGATGACCGGTCGCCTGCTTGACGAGCGGCTCGGCAAGCTGCACTTCTGGCTGACGTTCATCGGGTTCCACACCACGTTCCTGGTGCAGCACTGGGTCGGTGACGAGGGCATGCCGCGCCGCTACGCGGACTACCTGCCGAGCGACGGCTTCACCACGCTCAACGTCATCTCGACCATCGGCGCGTTCATCCTCGGCATCTCGACCATTCCGTTCACGTGGAATGTGTTCAAGAGCTGGCGCTACGGCGAGCCCGTAGTGGTCGACGATCCTTGGGGTTACGGCAACTCCCTGGAGTGGGCCACCAGCTGCCCACCGCCGCGCCACAACTTCACCGAACTGCCCCGAATCCGTTCGGAACGGCCAGCATTCGAGTTGCACTACCCGCACATGGTGGAGCGGATGCGCGCCGAGGCGCACATTGGTAGTGGACCCCATCCGCCCCACGGCGACGTCACCGAACTGGACGACGCAAACGTCCGTACCTGAGCAACTAGTAGCGGCGTAGTAGGGGTTGACCAGGGCGTGAATACGTCAAAGGTGTCGGTGTTGATCACTGTCACCGGACGCGATCAGCCGGGCGTGACGTCGGCGCTCTTCGAAGTGCTCTCGCGGCACAAGGTCGATTTGCTCAACGTCGAACAGGTGGTCGTCAGGGGGCGACTGACGCTCGCGGTGCTGGTGGTCGGCCCGGCTGACGTAGCCGGAGGGTCCGCGCTGCACGACGAGGTCGGCGCGGCCATCCGCGGCGTCGGGTTGGACGTCACGATCGAACGCAGCGAGGACATGCCGGTACTGCGCGGGCCGTCGACCCACACCATCGTCGTTCTCGGCAGGCCGATCACCGCCGAGGCGTTCGGTGTTGTTGCCCGCGAAGTGGCGACCCTCGGTGTCAACATCGACACCATTCGCGGTGTCTCGGACTACCCGGTCACGGGGCTCGAGCTCCGCGTGTCGGTACCCGCGGGCTCGGCCTACGGTCAGCTACAAACCGCGCTGGCCCGGGTCGCCGTCGACGAGCGCGTCGACATCGCGCTCGAGGATTACAGCCTGTCGCGAAGGGCCAAGCGGCTCATCGTCTTCGACGTCGATTCGACCCTCATCCAGGGCGAGGTCATCGAGATGCTTGCGGAGCGGGCGGGTGCACTGGCGGCGGTGGCGGAGGTCACCGAGGCGGCCATGCGCGGCGAACTGGACTTCGCCGAGTCGCTTCACAAGCGGGTGGCGACACTGGCGGGCCTGCCTGCCGAGGTGCTCGACGACGTCGCCGATCAGATCGAGTTGACGCCGGGCGCCAGGACCACGATTCGGACCCTGCGCCGCCTTGGCTTCCACTGCGGCATCGTTTCTGGAGGCTTCCGTCAGGTCATCGAACCCCTGGCGCACGAGCTGATGATGGACTTCGTCGCCGCGAACGATCTGGAGATCGTCGACGGCAAGCTGACCGGCCGGGTCATCGGCCCCGTCATCGACAGACCGGGGAAAGCCAAGGCGCTCAGAGACTTTGCGCAGCAGGCCGGTGTTCCGATGGAGCAGACGGTCGCCGTTGGCGACGGAGCCAACGACATCGACATGCTGGCGGCCGCGGGGCTTGGCGTGGCGTTCAATGCCAAGCCCGCATTGCTGGAAGTCGCCGACGCCTCCTTGAGCCATCCGTACCTCGACACCGTGCTGTTCATCCTCGGCGTCACCCGCGGCGAGATCGAGGCCGCTGACGCGAACGACGGCACGCTGCGCCGCGTCGAGATCCCCGACGACGACTAGACCACGACAGCGAACGGTTCCGGACCGGCCGCACCCGTCACCCCACGCCACGCGCGGCCCAGCAGTTCGACCGCCTCGATCAACTGGTCATCGGGCAACGTGTACGGCACCCGGATGTAGCGCTCGAGGCTGCCGTCCACGCCGAAACGCGGACCCGGCGGAATTTCCAGGCCCATCCGCGAAGCTGCGGCGGATAGGGCCGAACTCATGGGCGCGGGCAATCGCACCCACAGCGACATTCCTCCCTTGCCGGGCAACGGTTGCCAATCGGGCAGGTGCTCGTCGAGCAGGCTGAGCAGTCGTGCCCGCCGGGAGCGCAGGATGTCGCGGCGCTCGGGAAGGACGTCGGCTTCGACCGCGAGAAGTCTTGCCGTGGCGAGTTGTTCGAGGATCGCGGTGCCCATGTCGATGGATGGGCGCAGCGCCCCGATGTTCGCGAGCGTGCTGCGCTCGGCTCGGATCCAGCCGACGCGAAGCCCTCCCCAGAACGACTTCGACATCGATCCGACGGTCAGCACCAGGTCCTTGCGCGTCTTCATCGACGCGGCGAACGGAGCGGGGACGGATTCGTCGAGCCACATGTCGGCGATCGTCTCGTCGATGATCGTGCGGGTGCGCGTTTCGGTGATGAGCTGGGCCAGGCGCTCGCGGTCGGGTGCGGGCAGGGTGAGGCCGGTGGGGTTGTGGTTGTCCGGAATCAGGTAGGCCAGGCTCGGGGACAACTGACGTGCGGCGGCCTCGATTGCGTCGAGTTCCCAACCGTCCGAAGTCATTGCGACCGGGACTGGACGGACGCCCCGCGTCGCCATGGCCGAGAGCGCGCCGTGATAGGTGGGCTGTTCGACGAGCACCCGGTCGCCGGGTTGGGTGTAGGTCGCGAGGATCAAACCGATGGCGTGGAGTGCGCCCGTGGTGACCATGATCTCGTCGGGATGGGTGGGAAGCCCACGGGCCGAATACCTTTCGGCTAGCGCCTCGCGCAGGGGTGGTACGCCGATCAACTCGATGCCGATGTCGTGCAGGTAGGGCGCGACGTCGGCCGCGGCCTCGGTGAACGCCTTCGCCGCGATGCTTGCGGGAGCGGCCAAGGTGGCTGCGGCGAGATTCACGGTGACGGGACTGGGCGCAACGCTTGCCGGCGCCGAGACGGGCAATGCCGTCGTGCTGCGTGCGCCCTGGCGGCCATTGAGGTAGCCGTCCTCGCGCATCTCGGCGTAGGCGGCCGTCACTGTGGTGCGGGAGACCCGCAAGGTATCGGCCAGCGCACGCTCGCTCGGGAGTTGCGCACCGATCGGCAGTCGCCCGTCGACGATCAGCATCCGCAGCCCGTCGGCCAGTCCTTGGTAGGCGGGGCCACTCGTGCTGGCGGTGCGCCAGTTACCGAGCTCGCGGACCAGGAGGTCCGCGTCGAGCCGCCGCGCTGCCAGATCGTCAGTCATTGAGGCCAGTTTGCCGCAACTGGATATTGAAATCAAGGCCAGTCTGCCGCCAATATGGGCTCATGGCTCAAAACTGGACCTCAACAGTGGCTCGTAGGGCTGCTGGCATTTTCCGGGCCCTGCCACGCGGGAGCTACGCGAACGAACACGACGCGGACGCCCGTCGCATCCGGGTCGAACTGGACGCCATCCGCGCCCGATTCCCCGACCACGCGTGAAGCGCCTGATCCGCGCCGCCACGCGTGGCGGCGCACTGCTCGCTGGGCTGATCGGTTACGGCTTTTCGATGGCCCTGATGGTCGAGGCCGGCCTCGGACTCGACCCGTGGGACGTCTTTCACCAGGGCTTGTCCAAGCAGACCGGGATGACCATCGGCGTGGCGTCCGCCGTCGTCGGCGTCGCGGTGCTGTTGCTGTGGATTCCGCTCCGGAACCGGCCCGGAATCGGCACGGTCGCCAACGTCATCGTCATCGCCATCACCGTGGACGCGGGCATTGCGCTGCTGCCGACTCCGTCGGCCATGCCGGTCCGCATCGCGATGATGCTCGGCGCCGTCGTACTGAACGCCGTCTCCACGGTGCTCTACATCGGGGCCGGGCTGGGCCCCGGCCCGCGCGACGGCCTGATGACCGGCCTGGTCGCGCGCAGCGGGCGCTCGGTTCGGTTGGTGCGCACGTCAATCGAGGTGACGGTGCTCGTCGTCGGATGGCTGCTCGGCGGAACGGTCGGCGTCGGCACCGCCGTGTACGCATTCGGAATCGGGCCGCTCGTCCAGTTGTTCGTGCATTTGACCCCCCGCCGATGGCTGGCCGTCAGTGGTTGGGCGTTCACCGACACCAGCCTGACTACGATGGGCGAGTGCCAGGAGCCGAAGACGGAGAAGGGGCGAGCGAAGCGACGGGAAATGGAGCAGCGGACCCCGACCTGCTGATCGACTTCGCGAGGATCTCCCTGCGACGCGGTGGTCAGACGCTCGTCGGGCCCGTCACCTGGGCTGTCGAACTGGATGAGCGCTGGGTCGTCGTCGGACCCAATGGGGCAGGCAAGACCTCGCTGTTGCGCATCGCCGCCGCGGCCGAACATCCTTCCTCTGGCACCGCCTACGTGCTCGGAGAGCGGCTCGGCAAGACGGACATGGCGGAGTTGCGCTCCCGTGTCGGACTGAGTAGCTCAGCGTTGTCGCAGCGCGTCCCGGACGGCGAACTCGTTCGCGATCTGGTGGTTTCCGCCGGGTACGCCGTACTCGGACGGTGGCGCGAGCAGTACGAGGACGTCGACTATCGCCAGGCCATCGACATGCTGGAAAGCGTCGGTGCCGAGCACCTGGCCGAGCGCACCTACGGCACGTTGTCCGAAGGGGAGCGCAAGCGGGTGCTGATCGCCCGCTCGCTGATGACCGACCCCGAACTGCTGCTGCTCGACGAGCCCGCCGCAGGGCTGGACCTCGGTGGCCGGGAGGAACTGGTGGCCCGGCTGGCCGACTTGGCCGCCGACCCGGACGCCCCCGCCACGGTGCTGGTGACCCACCACGTCGAAGAGATCCCGCAGGGCTTCAGTCACTGTCTGCTGCTGTCCGAAGGCAAGGTCGTCGCCTCGGGGCTGTTGACCGACGTGCTGACTTCGGAGAACTTGTCGAAGGCGTTTGGACAGTCCATCACCCTCGACGTCATCGATGGCCGCTACTTCGCGCGCCGGACTCGCACGCGTGCTGCGCATAGGAGAGCCAAATGACCGACCCGTTGACCCCACGGCCCGCGGCCACGGTGATGCTGGTTCGCGATACCGCCGACGGAATCAAGGTCTTCCTGATGCGCAGGCATGCGGCGATGGAGTTCGTCGCCGGCGTCATGGTGTTCCCCGGTGGCGGCGTCGATGCGCGCGACCGCAACGCCGAGATCGCCTGGTTCGGTCCCGAACCGGCGTGGTGGGCAACCCGATTGGGCGTCGACGTCGACCTCGCACGCGCGTTGGTCTGCGCCGCGGCGCGCGAGACGTTCGAGGAGTCCGGCGTGCTGTTCGCGGGATCGGCCGACGATCCCGACCTCCTCGTCGACGACGCCTCGGTGTACCGCGCGCAACGGCACGCGCTGGAGAGCAAGGAGCTGTCGTTCGCCGACTTCCTCCGCGAGGAGAAGCTGGTGCTGCGGGCCGACCTGTTGCGGCCGTGGGCCAACTGGGTGACGCCCAAGGAGGAGCGCACCCGGCGCTACGACACCTACTTCTTCGTCGGGGCACTGCCGGACGGCCAACGGGCCGACGGCGAGAACACCGAGACGGACAAGGCCTTCTGGACGACCCCGCAGGCTGCGCTCGACGAGTTCGCAGACGGCAAGTCCTTCCTGTTGCCGCCGACGTGGACGCAGCTCGATTCGCTCAACAACCGCACGGTGGCCGACGTGCTGGCCGTCGAGCGCAAGATCGTCGCCGTGGAACCGCACCTGACTGCAGGCAACGGCAACTGGGAGATCGAGTTCTTCAACAGTGACCGCTACAACGCGGCGCGCGAGGGCAGGTCGCCCGAAGGCTATCGATGAACGAGTTCGTCAGCGTCCACACGTCGGATGCGGACGGTCCAGGGATAGCGACGCTGCTGCTGTCACGGCCGCCGACCAACGCCATGACCCGCCAAATGTGCCGCGAGCTCGCGGCGGCCGCGGCCGAAGTCGGGGAGCGGACCGACGTAACGGCCGTGATCGTGTTCGGGGGCCATGAGATCTTCTCCGCGGGGTGCGACGTACCCGAGCTCCGCACGCTGAATGCGCGCGAAGCCGAGGGTGCCGCCGACGTCTGTCGGCGGGCGATCGACGCCGTCGCGGCCATCCCGAAGCCAACGGTGGCGGCGCTGACCGGCTACGCGCTGGGTAGTGGGCTGACGCTCGCGCTGGCCGCCGACTGGCGCGTCAGCGGCGACAACGTGAAGCTCGGCGCCACGGAGATCCTCGACGGGCTGGCACCTGCCGATGGGGGACCTGCCCGGTTGGCCCGCGCGATCGGCGAGAGCAAGGCCAAGGACTTGGTGTTCACCGGCCGGTTCGCGGGAGCAGAGGAGGCGCTGGCCATGGGACTGGTCGACGAGCTCGTCGCTCCCGACCACGTCTACGACGCGGCGCGCACCTGGGCATTGCGCTTCGCCGACTTATCGCCGCAGGTACTGGCAGCCGCCAAGGCCGCCTTCGATGCGCCCCGTTAGGCTGCCCTTCATGAGTGAGGATCCGGCTCCGAACCCCCACGCCACGGTCGAGCAGGTGGAGGCCGCCCGTAGCGACTCCAAGCTCGCCCAGGTGCTGTACCACGACTGGGAAGCGGAGAGCTACGACGACAAATGGTCGATCAGCTACGACCAGCGCTGCATCGACTACGCCCGCGGCCGCTTCGACGCGATTGTGCCCGACGACGTCCAGCGTGAACTGCCCTACGATCGCGCGCTCGAGCTCGGCTGCGGCACGGGATTCTTCCTGCTGAACCTGATCCAAGCCGGGGTGGCTCGGCGTGGTTCGGTGACCGACCTGTCGCCAGGGATGGTCAAGGTGGCCACCCGCAACGGTCAGGGGCTCGGACTGGACGTCGACGGCCGCGTCGCCGACGCCGAGGGCATCCCGTACGAGGACGACACCTTCGACCTGGTGGTCGGCCATGCGGTGCTGCACCACATCCCCGACGTCGAGCTGTCGCTGCGCGAGGTGGTGCGCGTGCTCAAGCCCGGGGGCCGGTTCGTGTTCGCCGGTGAGCCGACGACCAAGGGCAACGTCTATGCGCGCAACCTGTCGACACTGACGTGGCGCATCGCCACCAAAGTCACGAAGCTGCCTGGCCTGGAAGGTTGGCGGCGCCCGCAGGAGGAGCTCGATGAATCGTCGCGCGCCGCGGCTTTGGAGGCGGTGGTGGACCTTCACACGTTCGAACCCGGAGACCTGGAGCAGATGGCGCGCAGCGCAGGCGCCGTCGACGTGCTGACCGCCAGCGAGGAGTTCACCGCGGCGATGCTGGGCTGGCCCATCCGGACGTTCGAGGCGTCGGTGCCGCCCGGCCGATTGGGTTGGGGCTGGGCGAGGTTCGCGTTCAAGAGTTGGACGACGCTGAGTTGGGTCGACGCCAACGTGTGGCGGCAGGTCGTGCCCAAGGGTTGGTTCTACAACGTGATGGTGACGGGAACCAAACCTGGGCGAGCGGAGCGACGGGGGACGACTCCGTCGTAGCGTTCAGCGTCGACGACGTCGCCTATCTCGGCAGCGAGCCCGGGCTGGCGGCTCTCGCCGAGGTGGCCGGCCACGGGTTCACCGATGCCACTCGGATCGGCGACATCGCTTCCGCGCGAACACGATTCGGCGATCGAGTTGCTGTGCTCGTGGAGACCACGCTGCTGCGGCGCAAGGCGGCGGGCAAGGTCGCGGATCCCGATGGCTGGCTCTTCACCGACGAGGCGCTGCAACAGGCCACCGCGGGCCCGGTCGCCCGCCATCGGGCGCGTCGACTGGCCGGCGCGAGAGTGCACGACGTCACCTGTTCGATCGGCGCCGAGCTTGCGGCGCTTCGGGATACGGCAAGTTTGGTCATCGGGAGCGATCTCGACCCGGTGCGGCTTGCGATGGCTCGCCACAACGTCAGTGGGGTGGAGCTTTGCCGCGCCGACGCGCTTGCGCCCGTCACCCGCGACACCGTCATCGTCGCCGATCCCGCGCGCCGAAGTGGCGGCCGTCGACGCTTCGACCCGCGCGCGTACGCGCCGGCGCTTGATCGGTTGTTCGAGGTATACGCAAACCGGGACATGGTCGTAAAGTGCGCGCCGGGAGCGGATTTCGATCAATTGGAACGTATCGGATTCACCGGCGAAATCGAGCTGACGTCGCTGGCAGGCAGTGTCCGCGAAGCCTGCCTGTGGTCGGGCGGGTTGGCCGATGCGTCGGTGACCAGGCGGGCCACCATGCTGGATTCCGGCGAGCAGCTGACCGACGCCGAGCCCGACGACTGCGCCGTCGCCGCCGCGGGTCGATGGATCGTCGATCCCGACGGAGCGGTGGTGCGATCGGGTCTGGTTCGCCAATACGCGGCGCGGCACGGACTTTGGCAGCTCGACCCCGACATCGCATACCTGTCGGGAGCCGAATTACCTTCCGGCGTCCGGGGTTTCGAAGTGCTGGCACAAGTCGACTTCCGGGAACGCGTCCTGCGGCAGGAGCTTTCGGCCCGTGACGTGGGTGTACTCGAGATCCTCGTGCGCGGCGTCGACGTTGACCCAGATGCGTTGCGGGCCCGACTGCGCCCGCGAGGTTCGCAATCGCTGTCCCTGATCATCACCAGGATCGGGGCGGGTACCGCGAGCCGGGCGGTGGCATACGTTTGCCGACCGTCCCGCTGACCCACAGGTATCCTTGCGGCGGCGGCGCCGGTGCCGCTCCTTCCGGAGGTTCAAATGCGCATTCCGACTCCAGTCTTCGCGGCGGTGGCCGCGCTGGCAGCCGCTACGCTCAGTTGGTCAGGTGTCGCCGCTGCGTCGCCTGCACCCCCCAAGTGTTCGGACCTCTCCGGCGTCATGGTCGGCGGTCAGACCTGCCAAATCCAGGCCAGCGACCCCGGGTACACGATGACGATCAGCTATCCGACCGACTACCCCGATCTCGTCGCCGTCACCGACTACGTCAAGCAGACTCGGGACGGCTTCCTCAACGTCGCCAAGACGCCCGACGGGCGCGACATGCCGTACGAGCTCGAGACCACCGTTCAGGAGTACAACTCGACCGTCCCCCGGCGGGGCACCGAGTCGGCCGTGTTCAAGACCTATCAGGGGGTCGGCGGTGCCCACCCGTTGACCTACTACAAGTCGTTCAACTGGGATCAAGGGCTGGGCAAGCCGATCACCATCGACACGCTCTTCCGGGAAGGTACCCAGCCCTTCCCGCTGATCCTGCCCGTCGTGCAGAGCGAGCTCGAGAAACAGCTCGGTCAGCCCGTGAACATCTCGCCCGCCGCCGGTCTCGATCCCACGAAGTACCAGAACTTCGCCATCACCAATGACGCGATCATCTTCTTCTTCAGCCAGGGCGAGCTGCTGCCTGAGGCCGCCGGAGCGGTGCAGGTGTCGGTCCCGCGTGGGCCCTTCGACTCGATGATCAACTGAGCACTCAGGCAGGCGCGAACCCGTACACCTGACCGTCGCTGGTGGCCGCTACGACACCGCGATCGTGGCCAACCGAGACGCCTACCGGGAACCCGGTGGCGCCGGGCATCGGATACCGATTCAGGGTGTGGCCGTCGGTGGGATCGAAGACCAGCACGGCCTGACCGGCGGGGTCTCCGGCGCCATCGCGGACGACGGTGTACGCCACTTTCGCGCGTGCGCGGCTCGAGCTGGACAACGGCGCCACGTCGTCGCGTGACCACACCACGTCCGCCTTGTCCCCGCGATCCTTGATGCCGACCAGCTTGGCGCCGGGTCCACCGCCCACGACGATGAGCCCGTCTGGCGACACCGACGGAGGGGTTTGGGGCTGGTAGTTCAACGGCACCGACCACTTGGCCTTGCCGTCGTCGGTGTTCAGCGCCCAGAGCTTCTGGTCGCGACCGGTGACGTACGCGGTGCGTCCATCGGCCGAGAGCACCGGGCTGGCCATCGGGCCGCCGCCCACGTCGGTGCTGGTCCACGCACGCGCCAGCAGTGGGGTCTGGCCAGGCCGATAACGAAGGCCGACGACCTCGGGCGCGTCTGCGTTGGGCTCCCACAGTGTGACGACGACGATGTCGGTGGCGGGCGAGAAGGCCGGCGCCGCAGCGACCGGGCATCCCTTTCGGCCGACGGCGCAGTCGGGGAGTCCGCGCTGCGAATCGGTGGGATCGAGGCCGTCGACGAGATCAAGCGACGTGCCGACGACTTCGCCGCGGTGCGCGTCGAATACCTGTACCTGGCCCAGGTGTGTCACCACCAACACCTGACCGGGATTCAGGATCCGCGGCGTCAGCGGGACGCCGATCACCGGCTGGCGCCAGCGGATCCACTGCGTCGGCGGAAACGAGAGCATCGCTCCGGGCTGCCCGACGTAGAGGTTGTCGAACCCGTCGAATAGGGGACCGGACAGCCCGCCGCCCTGCCAGAGTCGGGTGCACCAGCGTTGCCTGCCCTGGTTGTCGGCCTCCCACACCATCAGCGAGCAGCCACCCGCCGTCTGGGCGTTCGCGGCCAGGTAGTTCGTTGCGCCGGTCGAGCCGAGCGCGACCTGCGCGGCGAGGCTGCCCTTGACGGACCGCGTCCAGTCCAGCCGTAACGCGTTGGCGCCAGCAACATCGGCGTAGCTGCTGTTGGCGGCGTCGCCGTACTGGGCGGGCCAGCCACCCGCGGGATGGGCGTCCACCCAGGAGTCGGTGTTGCCGCACGAGCTCAGCAGGAGTGCTGCGGCTGCGGCGGCCGCCATCCGGCGCGCGGTGTTTCGTCGAGCAGGCATCGAGGTTCGAGCGTAGTGGTAGTCACGGAGGGCAGGAGCGAAGCGACCGGGGAATGTCACGGAGGGCAGGAGCGAAGCGACCGGGGAATGTCATGCGACGGCTCGCGTAGGCTGTCCCGCCATGACGACGATGTGGGGGGCACCCATCCACGTTCGCTGGCGCGGATCGCGGCTGCGCGACCCACGTCAGGCCCGTTTCCTCACGCTCGCGTCGCTGAAGTGGGTCATCGCGAACAAGGCCTACACGCCCTGGTACCTGGTCAGATACTGGCGGCTGCTGAAGTTCAAGCTGGCCAACCCGCACATCATCACCCGCGGCATGGTGTTCCTTGGCAAGGGCGTGGAGATCCAGGCGACGCCGGAGCTCTCCACAATGGAGATCGGTCGGTGGGTCCACATCGGCGACAAGAACACGATCCGCTGCCACGAGGGTTCACTGCGCTTCGGCGACAAGGTTGTGCTCGGTCGGGACAACGTCATCAACACCTACCTCGACATCGAGTTGGGGGATTCGGTGCTGATGGCGGACTGGTGCTACGTGTGCGACTTCGACCACCGGATGGACAGCATCGAACTGCCGATCAAGGACCAGGGCATCATCAAGGGCCCGGTGCGCATCGGACCGGACACCTGGGTGGCCACCAAGGTGTCGATCCTGCGCGGGACGACGATCGGGCGGGGCTGCGTGCTCGGCTCGCACGCCGTGGTCAAGGGTGAGATTCCGGACTACTCGATCGCCGTCGGTGCACCTGCCAAGGTGGTCAAGAACCGCAAGCTGGCATGGGACACGACTGCGGCCGAAAGGGCCGCACATGCCGCTGCGCTGGCTGATATCGAACGCAAGAAGGCCGCGCGCTAGCAGCCTGTCCAAGTTCGACCGCGGCGCCGCCGCGAGTGCCACGATATTGACGTGGGGGACACATGCGGTGATTGCGGCGGCGACGTGCGCCCGAGCGCCCGGTTCTGCGACGGCTGCGGTGCGCGGCTGGCACCAGAAGGTGGTCAGGCCGAATACAAGCAGGTGACGGTGCTGTTCGCAGACGTCGTGCATTCGATGGACCTCGCTGCGGCGGTCGGTGCGGAGCGCCTGCGCGAGATCATGGCCGAGTTGTTCAAACGGTCTTCTGCGGTGGTGCAGCGCTACGGCGGCACCGTGGACAAGTTCACCGGCGACGGAGTGATGGCGGTATTCGGGGCGCCGATTGCCTTGGAGGATCATGCGATTCGCGCCTGCCTGGCCGCGCTTGAACTCCAGCAGGCGGCCGACCGGATCGGCACCGACGTGAAGCTTCACGATGGAGTCGGACTGCAGCTTCGGGTGGGCTTGAATTCCGGGGAGGTGATAGCGGGCGAAATAGGTTCGGGTGCGGCGACTTACACGACCGTGGGTGAACAGGTGGGACTGGCGCAGCGCATGGAGTCCGTTGCGCCTCCAGGTGGGGTGATGTTGAGTGAGTCCACCGTCAACCTGGTCGAGCGAGCGGTCACGCTGGGCGATCCCCAACACGTGAGCATCAAGGGCGCGACGACTCCGGTGATCGCTCGACGGCTCATGGCTGTGGGTGCGGAGTCCGGAAGCGCCGTGCGGCAGCTGTCGACACTGATCGGTCGCCATTGGGAGATGTCCACGATCGCCGGCATCCTGGACCAGTCGATGCACGCCAAGGGCCGCGTCGTTGGTCTGGTCGGCCCGCCGGGAATCGGCAAGAGTCGCATGGCCTGGGAAGTGAGTTCGATGGCCGCGAGCAAGGGCGTCGAGGTCTTCCAGGCAGCATGTGAGTCTCACACAAGCGAATTGCCGTTCTACGTGGTTGCGCGCCTGCTGCGCAACATCTTCGGGGCGGCTGGCGATCCGGGCGGGACTCGGGCGACCGTGCGAGCCCGAATGCCAGAAGCCGACCCCGATGACCTCGTTCTGCTCGACGATCTGATCGGTATCCGCGACGGCGACACGCAGTTGCCCGCCATCGATGCCGACGCCCGCAGGCGACGGCTCACGGTGCTTCTCAAAACCGCCGCGGCCGCGCGGACTTCACCGGTCGTCTACGCGATCGAGGACGTGCACTGGATCGACCAGGCCAGCGAGGCGATGTTGGCCGACCTTGCCTCAGTGGTGCCGCAGACACGCTCGCTCATGCTCGTGACGTATCGACCCGAGTACGGTGGCCCGCTTGGCCACGTGTCGGGCTCGCATCGAATAGCCCTTGCACCACTGGATGATTCGGAATCCACCGCATTGGCAGCCGAGTTGCTGGGAGCAGACGCTTCAGTGGCGGGACTGGTCGAAACCATTGCCGACCGGGCCGCAGGGAATCCGTTCTTCGTCGAGGAGCTCATTCGTGACCTGGCCGAGCGTGGTGTCGTCGAAGGTCGTCCCGGCTCCTTCGTCTTTGGGATCGACTCGGGCGACGTACGCGTGCCCGCAACGCTGCAGGCCACCATTGCCGCCCGCATCGACCGATTGAGCACGCCCGGCAAGCGCACACTGAACGCAGCGGCGGTCATCGGTTCGCAATTCGACGCCGAGACGCTCACCCAACTCGTCGCGGCGATCGATCTGCAGGAGCTCGTCACCGCCGAGCTCATCGACCAGGTCACCTTCACAGGGCCCGCCCGGTACGCGTTTCGGCACCCGATGATTCGCGCCGTGGCATACGAATCACAACTGAAAGCCGATCGCGCGCAACTACATCGGGTACTTACGGCCGCTATCGAGGGTCGGGGTACCGACGCAGACGCCGCCCTCATCGCGCAACACCTCGAAGCGGCGGGCGACCTTCGTGACGCGTACCAGTGGCACATGAGAGCGGGTACCTGGGCGCAGTACCGAGACGTTCGGGCGGCTCGGACGAGTTGGCTGCGGGCCAAAGACGTCGCCGATCGGCTAGCCGGCGAGACCAAAGCCGAGCTTGAAATGCGGATCGGCCCGCGCACCCTGCTCGCGGCCAGCGGATTCAGATTTAGCGGCAGCATCGAGGAAATCGGGTTCGAGGAGTTGCAGGAGCTGTGCACATCCGCCGACGACAGAATCTCACTTGCCTTCGGCATGGCGGGAATGCTGACCGCGTTGATCTTTCACAATCGCTTCCGTGATGCCGCGCGTGTCGCAGCTGACTGCAGCACACTGCTGGAATCGATGGGGGACGAGCCGCTGCCACTCTCGCTGTTTGTCGCCCCGGCCAACGCCATGGTGCAAGCGGGTCACACGATCGAGGGCTTGAGGATGGCTCAGTGTGCGATCGAACTGGCTGACGGAGACGCGTTGGCGGACAGCATGATCGTCGGCGCACCGCTGGCGATCGCCTACGCCTTGAGTGGTGTCAGCCGGCTGGCCTTGGGCATGCCCGGGTGGCGTGACGACCTCGATCGCGGGGCGACCATCGCCAAATCCATGGACCTGACCTCGCACGTCGGGGGGATCTTGATGAAATACGTGGCCGCCGTGGTCTACGGCGCCTTCCGGCCCGACGCGACGGCGCTGGCCGATACGGAGGAGGCGCTCGAGGCCGCGGAGCGTGGTAGTGATGACTTCTCGCTCGACTCGGCTCGGTTGGTCCGTGGAGTGGTGCTCGTCAACTCGGGCGCTGCCCACCGCTCCGCGGGGTTGAGGCTCATGAACCAGTATCGGGATGCGTGCTTGCTCCACGGTTACGCGACCAACGCGGTGCGCTGGGTGGACATCGAGAACGCGAAGGAAAAGGCACGGTCGGGGGACCTCGATGGTGCCATCGATACCGCGCGGGTGGCCGTCGAGTTCGTGTACGAATCCGGCGACATGATGACACGCGGGTCGGCCGTGACGGCGCTGGTCGAGTTCCTTGTCAGCCGTTGTGGTGTCGCCGATCTGGTGGAGGCCAAGTCCGCGATCGAACGCCTGGCCGCCGTTCCGACCGACCCGGGTTTCGTGCTCCACGATTTGCCGTTGCTGCGGCTTCGCGCACTGCTGGCCTTAGCCCACGGCGACGAGCCGGCCTACCTCGACTATCGGGAGCGCTACCGCGACATGGCGAATGAGCTTGGCTTCGAGGGGCACATCGCGATCGCGGAGGCGATGGACTAGTCCGGCCAGTCGATGCCAAAGCAGTTGGCCAGTGCGGTCCGGCCGCCGTCGGTGACCGTCACCGCGCGACCCCGCGGCGACCGCTTGATCCAATGCGCCGAGACGAAGCGATCCAGCACGGCCGCGCCGAGCCCGCCCGCCAGGTGGTGGCGCTGCTCGGTCCAGTCGATGCAGTAGCGCAGCACCGGTCTTGGCCCACTTGGCAATTCGATGCCGACGTCGCTCAAGAAGGTGCGCCCCGCAGTGGTGAGTTCGTAGTCGACGTCGTGACCCGGATTGCTCGGGGAGTCGTGTCGGTGCAGCCGCGGATCGTAGCGTCCGTCGCCGCCGACGAGCACGTCATGTTCCAGCAGCGCGCCCATGACCGCCACGCCGAGCCGGCCCGCAAGATGGTCGTAACAGGTACGGGCCGAACGCAATCGGGCTGCCCGAGTGCCGTCCCGTAGCGACGTCACCTGCCGCGGCGGAGCCAGTCGGCCGAGCCGCTCAAGCAGGTCGCCGATTTCGGGACCAGCCAGCCGGTAGTAACGATGACGTCCGTGGGTCTGCACGGTGAGGAACCCCGCCTCGGTCAACTTGCCGAGGTGGCTACTGGCCGTCGACCGACTGACCCCGGCCTCGTCGGCCAGCACGCTGGCGGGCAGCGCTCTGCCGTCGTCAAGCGCCAGCAGCACCTTGCACCGCGCGGGGTCGGCGAGCAAGCTGGCCAGCGCGGCGATGTCGGCGTCGCCGGTGGCGGGTAGTTCGGCAAGCTCACGCATGGCAGACCTCTTCCTTCACGTCTTTCAGCGCCGTTTCCTGCGCCCGTCCACTTCGGGTGTACCCGAACACCACGACAGCACCGAGCAGTTCGGCCACCCCGCCGGTGAGCACGGCGGCTCGAGCGCCCACTAGTGCCAACACGGTTCCCATGACGGCAACGCCAACGGTGATGCCGACCAACCGCGCGAGGTTCACGATGCCCGACGTCAGGCCCGCGCGGGAAACCGACACCGAACCCATCGCCATCCCGACCGCAGGGCCGGTGTTCAGCGCTAGTCCAGCGCCCGCCAGCACGAACGCCGACTCCAGCAGCCACAGCTCGGCGCCAGGACCGACGAGCGCGTAGAGCAACATCCCCGCACCCATCAGGGCCAGGCCGGCCGTCATCGGAAGCCGTGGGCCCGACCGGCGGGCCAGCACGTTGGCCACCGGGATGAGTGCCAGATACGTCAGTGGCATCGGGAGGAACGCCACCGCGGTGGCCAACGCGCTGACGCCCCGCTGCTGCTGGAACGCGAGACTGTTGACCAGCAACATGCCGTAGGTACCGAATGTCATCGCGAAAGTCGCGACCAGGGCGATCACCAGGCGTCGGTTGCCCAGGAATTGCGGCGGGAGCATGGGGTGGGCGGCCCGCCGCTGGGACCAGACCAGCGTTGCGCCGCCTGCCGCGAGGACGACGACCATCGCCGAGGTCCAACTCACGCCCAACGTGCGGCCCTCGACGAGCAACAGCGTGAGGGTGCCGAGCGTGAGCATGATCAGCGTCTGTCCGATGGGATCGAGCTTGCCCGCGGCGGGATCACGTGACTCGGGCAGATACCGGAACGACATCGCGAGTGCGGCGAGGACGACCGGCGCGTTGAGCCAGAAGATGTAACGCCAGCCGAGGGTATCGGTCAGCACCCCACCGACGATCGGACCCAACGCCGCACTGGAGGCCGCCGCCACCGCCCACGCCGCGGTCGCCCTGGCTCGTCCGGCCGCATCTGGGAACGCGGCCGCTGCGATGGCCAACCCCTGCGGCAACATCAGTGCGGCGCCCACCCCCTGCGCGGCGCGGGCTGCGAGCAGTGCGCCCAGGCTGGGGGCCAGCGCGCACGCCAGCGACGCGATGAAGAAGGCGCACAAGCCGGCTCGCAGTACACGCCTGCGGCCGAAGCGGTCGCCGAGCGAGCCGGCCGTCAACAGGGCGGCGGCGAACGTCACGTTGTAGGCGTCAGCGGTCCACTGGGCACCGGAGACGCCGCCGCCGAGGTCGTGCTGGATCGCGGGCAGGGCAAGGTTGACGGCGTTGCTGTCGATCAGTCCGACGAACAGCCCCAGGTAGGCGGCGATGAACACGGGTACCTGGGATCGGTTGGAAGCCATGACCGCACGCTAAGTGCGGAATGATTCGATGCCGGTCGAACCGTCGGTCGTCAGGTCACGTCGCGGGCCAGCAGGTCGTCCCAGGTGTCACGACGGACCACCAGTCGTGCGGCTCCGTCGCTCACGAACACCACCGGGATCCGTCGGGCGCCGTTGTACTGGTTCGACATGGTGTAGCAGTACGCCCCGGTCACCGGCAGCGCCACCAGGTCGCCGACCACCGGATCCTGAAGCGCCACACCGTCGATCAGTTGATCACCGGATTCGCAGTGCCGCCCGACCAGGCTGACCGATGCCCCGCCACCGACGCGGTCGACGACGGTGGCCTCGAAACGCTGTCCGTACAGCGCTACCTCCAGGTTGTCGCCCATGCCGCCGTCGACCGCGACATGAGTGAGTTCGCCGTGCTTCACGGTCGTCACCCGGTACACGGTGCATCCGGAGGTCGCCACCATGCTGCGGCCGGGCTCGACGATGATGCGGCTGCCCGCAGGTAGTAGCGCGTCGGCCGCCCCGACCATGGCTTCGGCGTATTCGGCGAGCGTGGGCGGATGTTCGTCGTAGGTGTAGCGCACCCCGAGCCCGCCGCCGAGGTCGTAGGTGTCGAAGTCGCCGAGGGCGGCCAGCGGCGCGACGGCCTCCGCCAGCTGTTCGACGTTGAGCAACTGCGAGCCCACGTGGGTGTGCAAGCCGTCGCAGCGCAGCACACCACTTCGCTCGATGCGGGCGATCGCCCTTCTCGCGTCATCGGGCATGAGCCCGAACTTGGAGCCCGCGTGGCCGGTGGCCACGGCCGCGTGGGTGGCTGCGACGACGCCGGGGATCACCCGGACCAGGCACGGCTGGACGTACCCGGGAGGCACGATGCGTTCCAACCGGTCGATGTCGTCGAAGTTGTCGACGACGACCAGCCCGACCCCCCTTTGCACGGCGAGCTCGAGTTCCTCGTCGGTCTTGGCGTTGCCGTGCAGCACCAGCCGGCTGGCATCGGCCCCTGCGGCAAGTGCGGTGAGGATCTCACCGCCGCCCGCGACATCGAGGTGCAAGCCCTCTTCCACCATCACACGCTGAATAGCAGTGCAGGGGAAGGACTTCGACGCGAACGCCACGTCGGTGCGTGGTCGGCGGCTGCGGAACTCGTGCAAGTACTCGCGGGCCCGCGCCCGTAACGCACCCTCGTCGACCACCATGACCGGCGTGCCGAACTCCGTTGCGAGCTCGTCGAGGCGACACCCGCCGACCACGAGAGTGCCGTCACCGTCGGTGTGGGTGCCTGGCGGGAACAGATCGAGTATCTCGTTGGCGTTCACCGGTCCTCCTCTGGTGATGGCAGCAGGACCGCCGCGGTGCGGTCGGCGATCACGGTTACTGCAGGATGCTCTTGCAGTATGGACGCCGGTACGGCCGAGGTGACCGGCCCGGCGAGGGTGGCCCGCAGCGCCCGTGCCTTGTTGGCGCCCCGGACTGCCAAGACGATGGAGCGAGCACGGCTGATTGTCCCCAGTCCCTGCGTGATGGCCCTGGTGGGTACGTCGGAAAACCGGTCGGCGAAGAAGCGGGCGTTGTCGTGCCGGGTCTCTGCCGACAGTTCGACCGTGCGCGTCGTCGAATCGAGGGCCGATCCTGGCTCGTTGAACGCCAGATGCCCGTTCGCTCCGAGGCCCGCGATCTGGACGTCCACCCCACCCAGCGCCGCGATCGCCCGCTCGAATGCATCCGCCGCGCGATCTGGGTCCGGCGCCAGGCCGTCGGGCACCAGGACGCGGGTGGCGTCGATGCGCAAGGGCCCGGCGATCACATCGTGCACGTACGCGGCATAGCTGCGTGGATTCCCTTGGCCCAGCCCGACGTATTCGTCGAGCGCAACGAGCGTCGCCGAGCTCAGGTCGATGGTGCCTGCGGCGGCGCGCCGCGCGAGCTCCCAGTAGAGCGGCAGCGGCGTCGCGCCGGTGGCGACGCCGATCCTTGACCGGGTAGCCGGCAGCCCGGCCAGTACGGCGTCCGCCGCGGTCGATCCGACGTCGCGGTCATCGACCACCAGCAACTTGAGTGCACCCAGCGCCGTCATTCCCGATCCGCTCGCAACGTGGTGCGCAACGCGTCGTGGCGATCGGCGGCGTCAGCCCACCATCCGGACCCGTGCTGGCGCGGGGCGACGCGGTGCGTCACCGCGGTGCGCGGTATCGGTGCCCCGAGGCTTGAAGCGGCGAACAGTGCGGCGCCAAGGGCCGAGTGGTCGTGTGTCGACGGGTCGACCAGTACCTCACGTCCGGTCGCGTCGGCGAGGTCCTGCCACATCAGTGGGCTTGCCGCCGCGCCGCCGCCAAGCAGGATCGGCCCGCGCCGCCCGGTGGCCTCTGCCAAAACATCCGTGCAGCGGCGCAATTCGACCACTACACCGGTGAGCAGCGCGCGGCCGACGTGCCCTGCGCTCATCCCGAGCTGCAGCCCGTGCAGGGTGCCGGTCAGGTCGGGGTCCCACAGCGCGCCCTGCTCGCCGGGGGACACGTAGGGCAGGAACACGGGGGCTTCGTCCGGGGGTACCTGCTCCGCAGCCGCAAGCAGGGCCGCCGGACCGGCGAGCCCGAGCAGGCTCGCGATGCCGTCGAACGCCGAACCCACTGCCAGCAGGTCCATTTCGAGCCCCCAGCTGGTACCGGTGAGCGGTGTGACCAGATAGCGCCGGTCGCCGTCGAGCACCGCGCTGTCGCACACGCCGAGCACGATCGCGCTGGTTCCTGCGATGACGGCGACGTCGCCGTGTCGAGTAGCGCCGACTCCGGTGGCCCCGAGTACCGAGTCGGCCGCGCCGAGTACCACTGGCATTCCGACGGGGGCGCCCCATCGCTGGCACAGCGCCGCGCGCAGCGGACGCGCGGTCGCCGCCGGCTCGACATCCGGCAGCCTGAACATGCCTGCTGCGGCGACCAATTCGTCATTCCAGCGCGCGGCTGCGAGGTCGTAGACACCGCTACCCGCCGCGGTGCTCGGGTCGGTCAGCAACTCCCCGGTCAGGTGCCAGAAGAGCACATCCTTGGCGCCGGCCACCCTGGCACCGTGCCGGTCGAGCCGGCGCAGTCGGGCGTGCATCGGGGCCAGGTAGCGGCCGTCGACCCGCTGCCCGGTGATGCGGTAGACCCCGTCGGCTCCCACGGCGTCGAGGAAGTCCTGGGCCTCGGGTTCGGCCCTGCCGTCCTCCCACGTGATCGCGGGGGACAGCGGCACGTCGTCATCGTCGAGTTCGACGAGGGTCGGCAGCATGGCCGACAACCCGAGCCCCGCCCACGACGCGGGGGGCACGTCGTAGGCGAGGTCGTTCAGCGCGCAGTCCAGGGCTGACCACCAGTCGCGGGGATCCTGTTCTGCTGCTGCGGGTTCAGGGCGGGAGGTCGAATATTCACGGCGCGCGGCGCCTCGCAGCGCTCCGTCGCCGCCCACCGCAACCACCTTCAGCGCCGACGTACCGAGGTCGACGCCGAGGAAGGCGGGCGGATGGACGGTCATGGTTAGCGCACGGGCTTTCGGCTGCGGGCCACCACGGTCAGTGCATCGGCGGCAGCGGTGAGCGTCTCGTCGATGTCGCGATCCTGGTGCACCAGCGAGACGAACAGGTTCTCGAACTGCAACGGGTGGAACAACACCCCTCGGATCACCATCTCCTGGTACCAGCGGGTGAACAGGTCCTCATCGGCGTGGGCCACCGCATCGCGCCAGTTGTGGATCGGGCCGTCGGCGAACCACAACTGGAAGACAGTGCCCAACCCCTCGACGTAGGCGTCAAGGCCGCGCTCGGTGGCCATCGCGGACAAGCCCTCGGCGAGCCGAAAGCCCAGTGCGCGTTGACGTTCGTAGAGTCCGGGCTCGGCGATGACGTCCATGGTCGCCGAGACCGCAGCGCACTGTACGACGTTGGCGTTGTAGGTACCTGAGTGCGAATACACGCCCTCGGCGACGAGGTGCATCGCCTCCATGGTGCCGCCGATCGCAGCCACCGGGAAGCCCCCACCGAGTCCCTTGGCCAGAGTGGTGATGTCAGGCAGCACCCCGAACCACTCCTGAGCGCCGCCGCGCGCGAATCGGAAACCGGTGATCACCTCGTCGAAGATCAGCAGCGCCCCGTACTTTCGGGTCTCGGTGCGCAGCAATTCAAGATAGCCGGGCGCGGGCAGGATGCACCCGGTGTTGAACACCGCGGGCTCGGTCAGCACGGCCGCCACCTCGTCGCCGCGTTCCGCCATCAGCGCGATGAAGCTCTCCGGGTCATTCCAGGTCAGCACTACGAGCGTGTCCTCGAGCTCGCTGGGTACGCCCGGACCCATCGCCACCGGACGGGGATGGTCGGCCGGCCCGGCGAGCACGGGGTCGACGTGATTGGACCAGTACACGGTGTCCTGCCAGCCGTGGTAGTGCCCCTCGAACCGGACGATGAGCCGACGTCCGGTGGTGGCGCGCGCCAGCCGCACCGCCGTGCCGACTGCCTCCGACCCTGAGTTGGTGAACCGTACCTGCTCGATGCCGGGTACCGCGGCGACGACCTTCTCGGCGGCTTCGATCTCGAGTTCGTAGGGCAACCCGAAGCAGGTACCCGAATCTGAGATCGCTTGCGCGACAGCTTCGGTCACCACCGGATGGCGATGGCCAAGAATCATCGGTCCCAACCCAAGCAGATAGTCGATGTAGGTGTTGCCGTCGGCGTCGGTCAGCCGCGACCCGGTGCCTTCGGCCATGAAGATCGGGTAGGGCCGCCATCCGTTTCGGGGCAGCCGGGCCGTCGACCCGGCGCCGCCCGGCACGGTGCGCTTGGCGCGCTCGAAGAGCGCTTGGGTACGCGGCGTCCTTGCCGCGTAGGCCTCGGCGAACGACATCGGACTCTCTTTCGTTTCGACGGTGCTCATGTCACAGTGCCGAGTTGACCGGCGCACCGATCAACGTCACGACGGTGCGGCGCAGGATCTCGGCCGAGGCGATGACGTCCGGAATCGACACCCATTCGTCGGCGGCGTGATAGTTGCCCCCGTCCGGACCGAACAGCACCGTCGGGATGCCTGCGCTCTGAAGCAGCGCGGCATCCGTCCACGCGTTCAGGCCGGTGATCTTGCTGCGCACGCCGTTGACTTCCTCGGTCGCGTCGGCGAGCGCGGTCAGTAGCGCTTCGTTGCCTTCCCCGGTGAACGGGTTGCGGTCGAGCCGGACCCTGACCTCGCCGGAGAAGCTTGGCTCCTCGGCCTTGACCTCGTCGAAGATCGCCTCGATATCGGCGACCCGGTTGGCAAGCGTCTCGCCGGGCTGGGTGCCGATCTCGATGCCGAGGACCACCTCGTTCGGATACGTGGCGTAGTCGGTGCCGCCGTGAATCGTCCCGGTGTGGAACACGGTTCGGCCGTTGCGTGGATCGGGTTTGGGTGTCCACTGCGTCTTGTCCAGCCGGTGCAGTCGGGTGATGACCTCGGCCATGTGCACGATGGCGTCGACACCCTTCTCGGGCGCTGAGCCATGCGCTGGAACGCCGTGCACCACGATGTCGATCCAGCCGAAGCCTTGATGTTCGCCGAAGATGGTGTGGGAGCCGTCGGGCTCGAGATTGATGGCCAGGTCGATCTCGTCGGCGTGGTGGGCGACCAGATGCTCCATGCCGATGCTGACGCCCTCCTCGTCGATCGCCAGTGCGATGAGCACGTTGCCCGCCAGTTGTGCTCCGGAGCGCACCAACTCGGCGGCGGCCAGCATTGCCGCGACGCAGGCGCCCTTGTCGTCGGCCACCCCGAGGCCGATCATCCGATCACCCTCGATGACGGGGTTCAGGGCCCGGTCGGGCCAGCCAGCATAGCCGACGGTGTCGCTGTGGGCGGTGAGGCAGATCGTCGGACCTGGTGCCGAACCACGTAACCAGGCAAGCACATTCGGACGTCCCGGCTCGACCTCCTCGAGGATCACCTCTAGCCCGAGCTTGGTGAACCAGTCCTGCGCGTAGCGAGCGACCTCGCCTTCGCCTGCGCCGCCAGGGATCAGCCATGGCGTGACTGAGTCGATGCGAACCATGGCCTCGAGCAGTTCGACGGTTTCTTCGCGGGTAACGGTCATGGGGTGTGCTCCTCGGTGCTGGTAGGTAAATCCGTTGGGGTGGTGGCGAAGTGGCATCGCACGGTGTGGGCGGCGCTCAACGCGTTCAGCGCGGGTTCTTCGGTGAGACAGCGCTCGGGTCGATCGAGCTCCTGGTGCAGCGGACATCGTGGTGCGAACCGGCATCCGGTGAACACCGTGGTGACATTCGTTGGCTCTCCGCGCAACAGCTTGCGCGGCCCGGTGTGCGTCTTGCCGAGCGTGGGCATAACTTCGACCAGCGCGCGGGTGTAGGGGTGCAGCGGATTGCCGATGACGTCGGTTGCAGTGCCCTCCTCGACGACCTTCCCGAGATAGAGCACCGCGACCCGGTCGGCGAAGACGCCGGCCAGCGCCAGGTCGTGGGTGATGAAAAGCGTCGCCACGCCTAGCCGTTCACGAAGATCGAGCAGCACCCGCAGCACGCCTGCGCGCACCGAGACGTCGAGCATCGACACCGGTTCGTCGGCGACCACCAGCCGTGGCTCGATGGCGAGCGCAGCCGCGATCGCGACGCGCTGACGCTGCCCGCCCGACAGTTGGAACATGCGCCTGCCAGCCACCCACGAAGCGGGGCGTAGCCCACAGTCGTGCAGCGCTGCCAGCGCCGTGGTGCGACGGACGTCCGGCTCGAGGTCCTTGCGGTGAACCACCAACCCCGCCGAGACGACGTCGAGCGCGGTGGCGTTGGCGGGCAAGCTCTCGAAGGGATCCTGGAAGATCATCTGAAAGTCACGCCGGAGCTTGCGCAGCGCATGGCCGCCGACGTGGGTGACATCGGATCCGCCGAGGAAGATCGAGCCCGACGTTGGATCTCGCAGGCGCATGATCGCACGGGCGATTGTCGTCTTCCCGCAGCCCGATTCGCCGACCAGCGCCAGGATCTCGCGGTCGTGAATGGACAGGTCGACGCCGTCGACCGCACGGGCGATCAGTCGCCTGCGACCGTGCCGCACTGGGAAGTGGACGTGGAGGTCGCGTATTTCGGCGACCACGGATTCACTCATCACGACACCTCCGCCACGGCGTCGAGGCGGTGGCACGCGGCGATGTGGCTGTCGCCGTCGGCCAGCTGGGTTAGGGCGGGCTCAACCTCTGAGCATCGAGGTAGGGCGACCGCACATCGCTCGTGAAACCGGCAGCCCGCCGGTGGATTCGAGAGATCGGGTGGGCTGCCGGGGATTCCACTGATGGAGGCTTCGCCGTCACCTAGGCGCGGGAAGCAGGCCAGTAATTGCCGTGTGTACGGGTGGGCGGGTCCCGGGTGCTCGGAAAGCACAGTCGATGCGGGCCCGCGTTCGACGATGCGGCCTGCGTACATCACCGCCACACGATCACAGAGCTCGCTGAGCACCGTCAGATCGTGCGAGATGATCAGCATCGCGAGTCCGAGCTCGTCGGAGAGCCGCCGGATCAGATCGAGGATCTGGGCCTGCGTCATGACGTCCAGCGCCGTCGTCGGTTCGTCGGCGATGACGAGATCGGGATCGCACGACAGCGCCATCGCGATCATCGCGCGTTGCTTCATGCCCCCGGAGAACTGGTGCGGATAGTCGGCGGCGCGCCCCGGGCTGATGCCGACCTGGGCGAGCAACTCGCCGACCCTCTCGCGTTGCTCGCGCCGCCGGAGTTCCGGTCGATGGGTCGCGACGGCCTCGGCGATCTGGGCCCCAATGGTCATCACCGGGTTGAACCCGTTCATGGCGCCTTGGAACACGATCGAGAGCCGCCGCCACCGCAGCGCCCGCATCTTGCGCGCGTCGAGCTCACGTAGGCCGGTTCCGGCGAATTGCATGCGGTCGGCGGTAACCTCGGCGTCGCGTGGCAGGAGGCGGGTCACTGCCAATGCCAATGTGCTCTTGCCGCAGCCGGATTCACCTGCCAGTCCGACCACCTCACCGGCATTGACGTCGAGGTCGACACCGTCGACGGCGCGGATGGGGCCCGATTCGCCGCGATAGGTGACGGTGAGGTTGCGCAGCTCCAGAAGGCTCATACCGCCGCCAATTTGGGATCGAGGATGCGCTCGAGGCTTTGACCGATGAGTGAGAACGAAAGCACCACAACGACGATTCCGATACCCGGCGGCAGGAAGTACCACCAGTACCCGTTGCCCACCGAACCGGAGACGAACGCGTCGTGCAGAATCTGACCCCACGACGAACGGGTCGGGTCGCCGAGGCCGAGGAACGACAGGGTCGCCTCTGCGAGTATCGAACCGGCGATCACCAGTACCGCGTTGGCGATGACGAGCGCCAGCACACCGGGCAGGATCAGCTTCCACAGGATGGCCAGCGGCGACAGCCCGACGGTGCGCGCCCGCGCCACCACCTCGCGTTCGCGCAGCGCCAGTGCTTGTGACCGGACGATACGCGCCGTGCTGGGCCAACTCGTCACCGCGATCACCAGGACGATCATCGGCATGCTCTGGCCGACGATCGCACCGAGCGCGATCATCAGCGGCAGGCTGGGCAGCACCAGGAAGAAATCGGTGATGCGCATCAGCACGGCGTCGATGAATCCAGTGAACCAGCCGGCCAGCACACCAACGATGGTCCCGATGAGCACCGTGAAGAACGCTGCGGCCAAACCGATCTCGAGCGACACCGAGGTGCCGGCAAGGACCTGTCGCAGGACGTCGCGGCCCAGTTCGTCGGTACCGAGCCAGTGCGCTGCACTCGGCGGCTGCAGGATGCCTGCGCGCGACGTCGCCACCGCACCCCGGTCGAACGGCGCCACCAACGGACCGATGACGGCGATGGCGACGATCACCGCTGCCATCACGATTCCGGTGCGGCCCATACAAGCCCGCCAGAGTTGGCGGCCCGTGCTGCGCCACCCGGTGGTGTCGGGGATCGGTTCGAAGACGGTCATGTCAGCCGCACCCTTGGATCGAGCCGACGGTAGACGAGGTCGCTCGCGAAGTTCGCAAGCACGACCACAACGGCGAAGACCAGGAAGCACGCCTCCATGACCGGGTAGTCGCGCCGCACCACCGACAGGTAGATCAGCTGGCCCATGCCCGGCCAGGAGAACACCGTCTCCACCTGGATGGTGCCGCCGACTACGGCGCTCGAGTACAGCGTGGTCGCGGTGACCACGGGAAGCAACGCGTTCCGGACTCCGTGGCGCCACAGCACTCGGCGGGGGTGCAGTCCCTTGGCCTTGGCGGTCGTCATGTAGTCCTCGGAAAGCGTTGCCAGTAGCGAGCTTCGGGTGATCAGGACGAACTGTGCGATGTCGACGAGCACCATCGCGATCGTTGGCAGCACAAGATGGCGGGCCAGATCGGCGAGCTGAGTGAACACCGTGGGGTACAGCGCGTCGGCGGTGAACATGCCCGCGATCGGCAGCCAGCCCAGCGTCACCGCGAACACGAATATCAGCAGCATGCCCACCCAGAAGGTGGGCAGGCTCCAGAACACCAGCGAGCCGATGACCACTCCGCCGTCGGTGCGGGTGCCCCTTCGGGAGCCCGCGAACACCCCGATGATCACGCCAAGTCCGACCACCAGCAGGGTCGACACCGCCACCAGAATGAGCGTGTTGCCAAGCGCCTTGAGCACGATCGGACCGACGGCGGCCTGGTAGGTGTAGGAGTAGCCGAGCTCACCGTGCACCAAATGTCCGACGTACTCGGCGAACTGGCTGCTGAGCGGGTCGTCGAGGCCGTAGTACGCGCGCAGCCGCGCGATCGCGGCGGCGTCCAGATGCTGACCCCTGGCGATGTGGGTGACCGGATCGCCGGGCATCAAGTGGAAGATCACGAAGTTCGTTGCGAGCACCGCCAGCACCGTCAGCACCAGGTAGGTGAGTTTCTTTGCGACGTAACGCGACATGGAGTGCGGTCGGACCTCACTTGGGCTTCACGTTGAGGTAGTTGATCCTTGGGAAGTTGAGAATCATGCCACCAGGCATCTCCTGCCAGCCGGTCCAGGTGTCGGTGCGGGTGCCGCAGAGCTTCTTCTGGTACCACATCACGATGTAGGGGCAGGCCGCGTAGTGAATGCCCTGCATTTCCTGAACCAGCTTGACGCGGGCGGCGTGGTCGATCGTGGTGTTCTGCTGCGCGTAGAGCTCGTCGTAACGCGGGTTGGTCCAGAAGGTGTCGTTGTTGCCGCCGATCTGGTCGGTCGTCGGGATGCCCAGCAGGTAGGACGGATCGTAGAGTTCGGAATCCCAACCCCACACCATGATGTCCCAGTCCGGGGCGTCGGTGTTGTACACCGTGGCACCCATGCTGTCGGCGTCGGTGGTCGACAGTTTCAGGTTGATGCCGACCGCCTTGGCGGCCGTGATGAACAGGTCCGCGGCCTTGACGTCGACGGCGGTGTCGGCGATCGCGAGGATCCGGAAGTCCAGTGGCTTGCCGTCTTTGGACTCCCGGATGCCGTCACCGTTGCGGCGGGTGTAACCGGCGGCGTCCAACAGCTGACCGGCCTTGCCGGGATTGTTGTCGAGTACGGCGTCTGGGGCCGGCACGTAGTGATAGTCGCCGAACGCGGGAGGCATGAGTCCGGTGCCCGGCTCTCCGTAGCCCGCCATCGCGAGTTCGACGAGCTGCTGGCGGCTGACCGCACAGGACAGGGCCTGGCGGACCACCGGATCGAGTAGGGTGCGATTGCCCTTGGACCCGGGCACCGTCGAACAGTTGAACCCGATCATGTGGAACGAGAACGATTCCATTTCAGTCGATTTGACGTTCTGGGCATCTTTGAGACCGGTGAAGATCGTCGGCGGCACCTCGGCAACGATGTCGATGTCGCCGGTCCGCAACGCCTGAGTGACGATGTCGTCGCTACCGAACTTGGTCCAGGTCACCTTCTCCGCGGCGGGCTTGGGACCCCACCACGAGTCGCTTCGGGTGACGGTGACGACGCTGCCCTTATTCCACGAGTCGTACTTGAACGGTCCCGTCCCGACGGGTTTGTCGTTGGCGAACTTGGGCAGGTCGTCCTTGGAGACGGTCTCCCACAGATGCTTTGGCGCGATCGGAGTGATGACGCCTGGTTCGAGGGTCTGCGGGTTTGCGTACGTGAGCTTGACCTTGTCGTTGCCCACCTTGGTGACCTCGGTCAGGTCCTTGAAGTAGGCGCCGAACGAGCCGTAGTCGTTGTCGCGGATCAGCAGGAAGGTAAACACCACGTCGTCGGCGGTAAACGGCTTGCCGTCGTGCCACGTCACGCCCGAGCGCAGGGTGTAGGTGAAGGTCTTGCCGCCATCGGTCTTTTCCACCGAGGTGGCCAGGGCGGGCACGACATTCAGCTGCGCGTCGTAGTCCATCAGCTTGTCGTACATCAGCTGGAACACGTCGTAGGACTGCGTGGAGAACGCGGTGAACGGGTTCAGTGAATCGATGTCGGTCAGCGACCCGACCCGCAACACGGTGCGAGTTGCAGTCTCCGGTGCGCAAGCGGCCAGGGCCGCGGCGCCGCCGACGGCGAGGGTGAACACCGCCGATGCCCGTATGAACTTGCGCCGATCCATTTCGACCATGAATCCATCCTTTCCCCGGCCAGTGTGCATACACAGTATTGTGAGTCTGAGAAATTATGTGGGTGTATCCGCATTGTTTCGGGGAGTTTACGCAAAAGAGCACCTCTTACAGCAGGTCAAGGGTCCTAGCTATGACACAGCGGGACATGATGCATAGTTAGTATGTGCTTTGCCGTGTACAGCACGATTATGAAGGGAGGCGGCATGCCGGCAGCGAAGGGCGGAGCCGCGGCGGGCGGCGACCGCAAGCTGCGCTACCAGCAGGTGCAGGAACTGGTGCTGAGCATCATGGCCGAGCGCGAGTTGCAACCCGGCGACCGGCTACCGTCGACCGCAGAACTCGCCGAGATCGCAGAGGTCAGCAGCATTTCGGTGCGTCGGGCGCTCGATGAACTGGAGCGGGCCGGACGAATCCGGAGGCACCAGGGCCTCGGCACCTTCGTCGCCGAACCCCGCATTGCGACCGATCCGACCCGGCCTGGCGAGCTGCTTCACACGCTGATCGGCGAGCCAGGACGTCCGACGACGGTGACGACGTCGCTGATCGCCTTGTCCGTCGGATTGCCGAGTTCGACGATCGCCAAGGCGCTCGGCGTCGACACCGGCCAACCGGTATGGGAGATCTGGCGAAAGCGCAGCATCGAGGGCCCCGACAAGGTGTCCGACCAGATCCTCGAACGCGCCGTGCTGCCGTTGAGCAGGGTGCCTGCCATCGACCAGGAAGGGCTGGCCCGGGGTGACTCGCTGTACCGCTTCGTTCAGGAGCGGTACGGACTGACCGACGAACACACCGAGCAGGCGTTCGAGGTCGACAGTCCCAACAGCTGGGAGGCCGAACAGCTCGGGCTGCCCGCCAACGAACCGGTCGTGCGAATCCGCGGGGTCAGCTTCGACGCGGCCGGGCAAGCGTTCGACTGCTTTGAACAGTGCTACCGGGCAACCAAATTCACGTTCTACAGCGCCGGTCAGACCAGGCATCGGATCCTCGGGCCGTCGGAGCTGTCCAACTGGTCGGTGTCACCGCTGGCCAACCCGCAGTGAGCTAGCCGCGGTCGGGCAGCGCTCGCTCTACGATCAAACGGCGCCGATGCGGTTCGCGTTCACCACGTTTGGCCGCAAGGTAGACCTGCGTGGTCTCGGCGGCGACGGTGTGCCAATCGAAGTCGGAGGTGAGCCGGGCCCTGGCCGCCGACGCTCGGCGTTGCGCAGCGGCGGGATCGTCCAAGACGCCCCGCACGGCAGCGGCCAGTGCGGCGACGTCCCGCGGCGGGAATGAGACCCCGGTCTCGCCGTTGATGACGGCTTCGCCGAGGCCACCGACGTTCGACGTGACGAGTGGCGCGCCCGTCGCCGCGGCTTCGAGCGCGACGATGCCGAACGGCTCGTAGTGGCTGGGCAGCACGGCCGCGTCGGTGTCATGTAGCAGCGCGACGAGTTGCTCGTGATCTAAGCGGCCGACGAACTCGATCGCCTTGAGCACCTTGTGCTTTCGAGCCTGTTCCACGAGGAAGTCCTGTTGCGTACCGTCGCCTGCGATGGTCAGCGTGGTGCCGGGGTGAGTGCGCCTGATTCGCGGCATGGCCGCGATGGCGTCGTGGATGCCCTTCTCGTACTCGAGTCGACCGAGGTAGAGCAGCCGAGCCGGGCCGCTGCGGGGCTTGCGCTTGGCGAACGGCCACATTCCCGCGTCGATCCCATTGCGAATGACCCGGAGCTCCGCGAGCCCCGGTCCGAAGAGTTCGGTGAGCTCGTCGCCCATCGACGCCGAACATGTGATGAGCGAGTCGGATTCGCGCACCAACCAGCCCTCGACGGCGTGCACCTGCCTGCTGATGCGGCCGGACACCCACCCGGAGTGCCTGCCCGCCTCGGTAGCGTGAATCGTGGAAATCAGTGGGACGTCGAAGTTTTCGGCCAATGCGATCGCCGGGTGGGCGACCAGCCAGTCATGCGCGTGCACGACGTCGGGACGCCACGGCTTGCTGGGGCGTTGGGTCTTCAGCGCCAGTCCGGCCCGAACCATCGCGTGGCCCATGGCGAGCGTCCACGCCATCATGTCGGTCCCGAAATCGAACTCGTGCGGGTCCTGGGCGGCCGCCACGACCCGCACGCCCTCGCTGAGCTCGTCGGTCGACGGGTGGCTGGCGGGGTCGGTGTCGAACGGGCGACGGCTCAGTACGACCACCTCGTGGCCCGCGGACGCGAGCGCCGTCGCGAGGTGGTGGACATGGCGTCCGAGCCCGCCGACCACCACGGGCGGGTACTCCCACGACACCATCAGCACCTTCATCGCGGCAAGCGCCTGGCATCCAGGGCCCCGAACAAGCCGTCGGCGCGGTTCCAGCCGTCGGCCAGCCGCTGCGCGTGATCCCGACGGCCGGAGGCCAGCGCGTCGGCGATCTCGCGGGTCGCGTGGGCGTGCAGGTGAGCCCGATAGCGGGCGTAGTCGGCGGCGGTGTCCTTGCTGACCATGAACGGCCAGTCGCTCGACACCGTCAGCAACGCCTCCCGCAGGATCTGGTCGGCCACTCTGTCGCGGGGAGTGGGGGCACCGATGGAGGCGTTCTGCGCCAGCGCCTTGTCCACCGTCGAAAGCGCGGCGTCGACCACTTCGTTGTTGAGGTGCACGATGTCGGTGACCTGGCTCCCATTCCATACCTGCCAGTCCTTGCCGGAACCCCAAGAACTGGGCGGCAATTCGACGGAGCTGCCGACGAAGCCGTCGTCGATGGCGTCGGACAGCGTGCCGATGCGGACTCCGGCCGCCGGCAGCGCGCGCAGCACCCGCTCCAGCCAGACCGGGCCCTCGTACCACCAGTGGCCGAACAGTTCGGTGTCGAACGCCGCGACGACGTGCGCAGGGCGACCGAGGCGTTCCGACTCGGAGTGCAGCCGTCGTCGCACGACGTCGACGAAGTCGGCCACGTGCGCGTCGATGGCGGCATCGGCGCGCTCCGGGTCGTAGGGCGCCTTGTCCTCGGACGGAACCGCGCGTCCGGTGACCCTGGCCGGCTTCAACCCGGTGAGGTGGTCGTAGGTGTAGAAGTCGCGATAGGCGGCGTGACCCGGATAGCCCGACTTCGGTGACCACACCCGGTAGCTCACCTGGAGATCGCGACCGAAGGCGATGACGTCGGACCCGGCGACTGGCCTGCCGAGCGCGGTGTCGCCGTGCAGCGAGGGTCCGTCGACCATGAAGTGCGTCACACCGGCCGCGGCGTATCCGTCCTCCATGCCGGGCGCGTATGCGCACTCGGGCGCCCAGATGCCGCCTGGCGTGTGGGCGAACCGCTGGCCGGCGTCGGCGAGGCCTTCGCGGAGTGCGAACTCACGCAGCCGCGGATTCAGCAGCGGCTGAAAGGGGTGCGACAGCGGGCCGCCGAGCAGTTCGATGGTGTCCGCGTCGATCAACTGCCTCAGCAGCGGGCTACCGCCGTGACGCCACGACGTGGCGAGTTCGTCGAGCGCGCGGCCTGCTTCGGCGTACTCGCGAATCCCGAACGCGCGCATGGCTTCCGGTGTCGCGTATGCGCCGTTGCCTGCGCTGTCGCGTAGCGTGGCCGCCTCGCGCGCACGCAGCTGCCAGTTGGACACCCAGTGCTGCATTCCGGTCAGGCAGTACGGATCGTCGAGTTGCGCGGTGACCACCGGCGTCATGCCGAGCGTGACGAGCCGCTGCCTGCCCTCACCTGCCAGGGTGCGCAGCACCCGCATCAACGGAAGGTAGGACGCTGCCCACGACTGGTACAGCCATTCCTCGCCGACCGGCCACCGCCCGTGATGCGCGAGCCACGGCAGATGCGTGTGGAGGACGAGGGTGAAGAGGCCGGGCGCCGGCGGATGTGTCACGGACGCACCGCGATGGCGACGAGGTCGAGGCTCTCGTCAATGTCGCGCTGGTTTGCGTCGACGAGTTCGAAGTCGCCGGTGGAGAGCCCGGCCACGTCGGCCAGCAGGTCGTCCGGCCACGGCGCGTCGGCGACGGCGCGGGCAATCTGCGCGTCGATGATGGAACCGCCGTACTTCTCGTCGAGTTCGACCAGCCGCGGCCCGTGGAAGACGCCGAGCATGACCTCGATGGCGAAGCCCGACTCGACGAGCAATTCGGTGAGTTCGGCGGCATTGAGTTCACGGGTATGAAACGGATTAAGCGGGGTGTCCCGCCCGGGGGAGAACGTGATGCGGTTGGGAGTGGACATCAGCAGCACCCCACCCGGACGTAGCACCCGGTGGCATTCGGTGACGAATTGACCCTGGTCCCAAAGGTGTTCGATCACCTGGAAGTTGACCACCACGTCCACTGCACCTGCGGGCAGCGGTAATTCGGCCAGATTGCCGTGGCGCATGTCGATCCTGGGGTACCTGGCCCGCACGTGCGCAACGGTCTGCTCGTCGTAGTCGAGGCCGATCACCCGGGTTGCGTGCTCGGCAATGAGGTCTGCCCCGTAGCCCTCGCCGCAGCCCGCTTCCAATACGTCGCGGTCCGCGCAGCGTTGCGTCAGCCGTCGGTAGACGACCTCGTGGCGACGGAACCAGTAGTTCTCCTCCGCCAGCCCTGGCACCGTGCGTTCGCCGGTGAGGGGGAGGTCAGCCGACGGCCCGTGGACGGAATATGTGCTCATTGCAAACGCAGGCTAACGCAGGGGAGTGGTTTGTCACCCGACCATGAACGCTTCACCGACGCAAGGGGAGGTCAGCACACAAACGCAGACCGGTTATGGTGTTTCTGCGTATCACCTAAAGTTACCGACGAGTAACATGGTGTTCATTGCGTAAGACGTGATAACACAGGCCGCTTTCCGGCCTCATCGAGGAGGACGAACCACACCCATGACGAACATCGTGGTCCTGATCAAGCAGGTCCCAGACTACGAGAATCGCCAACTCTCGGATGACTTCACGCTGGACCGGGCTGGTAGCGACCCCGTGCTGGACGAGATCAACGAGAAGGCGGTCGAGGTCGCGCTACAACTCAAGGAGAAGCACGCGGACGCCGGCTACAACGTAGTCGTGCTGACCGCAGGCCCTGCGACTGCCGAATCGGCGATCCGTCGGGCGCTGTCGATGGGCGCCGACGAGGCGTACCACCTCTCCGATGAGGGACTGCACGGCTCGGACGCCATCCAGACCTCGTTCGCGCTGGCGAGTGCGCTCGGACAGATCGAGGACATCGGGCTCGTCATCGCGGGCAACGAGTCCAGTGACGGCGTCGGCGGGGCCATCCCCGCGATGCTCGCGCACTACCTCGGACTGCCCCAGCTGACGCACCTGCGCACCATCGACGTCAACGACGGCAAGGTCACCGGCGAGCGCGAGACCGATGACGGCGTTTTCGAACTCGAGGCCACCGTGCCCGCGGTCATCAGCGTCAGCGAGAAGATCGTCGAGGACGCCCGATTCCCCTCCTTCAAGGGCATCATGGCCGCCAAGAAGAAGCCCGTCGCAGCGTTGACGCTGGCCGGAATCGGCGTCGAAGCCGACGAGGTTGGTGGCGCGAATGCGTGGTCGACCGTGTCCTCGGCCACCCCGAAGCCCCCGAAGACAGCGGGCGAGAAGGTGACCGACGAGGGCGAGGGCGGCAAGCAGATTGCCGACTACCTCGTCGCGCAGAAGCTCGTCTGAGCTCAGTCGATCCTTCTCCAGACCTACTTAGAACCCATACGCAGAGAGCGAAGGCAATGGCAGAAGTACTCGTGCTCGTCGAGCACGCAGAAGGCAAGTTGAAGACCATCACCGGTGAGCTCATCACCGCGGCGCGCACACTGGGCGAGCCGTCGGCCGTCGTGGTTGCCGCTCCTGGCACCGCAGCGACGCTCACCGACGCACTGAAGGCGGCCGGCGCGGCGAAGATCTACGCCGCCGAGTCCGACGTCGTCGATCAGTACCTCGTCACCCCCAAGGTGGCGGTGCTGGAGGGGCTCATCGAATCGGCTTCCCCGGCAGCGGTATTGGTCGCCTCCACAGCCGAGGGCAAGGAAGTTGCCGGTCGCCTTGCGGCCGCGACCTACTCCGGTGTGCTGTGGGACGTCGTCGGTGTCAACGAGGGCCCGGTCGGCGTCCACTCGGTGTTCGGTGGTGCGTACACCGTCGAGGCGAAGGCCGCCAGCGACGTCACGATCATCGCGCTGCGCCCGGGTTCGGTCGAGGCCGAGCCAGCTGACGGGGCAGGCGAATTGGTGACCGTCGAGGTGCCCGCGCCCGCGGAGAATGCCACCAAGGTCACGGCTCGTCACCCCGCGCAGAAGAGCGCGCGCCCGGAGCTCACCGAGGCCAAGATCGTCGTCTCCGGCGGTCGTGGTGTCGGCAGCAAGGAGAACTTCGGCGTCATCGAAGAGCTCGCCGACGCTTTCGGTGCTGCCGTCGGTGCCTCCCGCGCCGCCGTCGACTCGGGCTTCTACGAGGGCCAGTTCCAGGTGGGCCAGACCGGCAAGACCGTGTCGCCGCTGCTGTACATCGCGCTGGGCATCTCCGGGGCGATCCAGCACAAGGCCGGTATGCAGACGTCCAAGACGATCGTCGCGGTCAACAAGGACGAAGAGGCACCGATCTTCGACATCGCCGACTACGGCGTGGTTGGCGATCTCTTCAAGGTTGCGCCGCAGCTGACCGAGGCGGTCAAGACCCGCAAGGGGTAGTTCTCCAGACAAGACGCGCAATGGGCGCGCCGAGGTGTGGTTTCCACACCTTCGGCGCGCCCATTCGTCACTCAGCGTGCACGGACACGTTACGTAGCCGTAGTCGGCTCGCCTACCTGCTCAGCGAACGTGCTGGATATGAGCACCGCATCCGTACTCATAGCCGCTGATGAACTCGGTGGCGCGATCCCAAGTGCGACGGGGCCGCGCTACACCCTGCTCGTTTCGACCGACCCTGCGCTCATCGATGCCGCGCAGCGTCTGCGTCACGACGTGTTCACCTCCGAGCCTGGCTTCGACCTCTCCGGGGCCGCCCCGGGGTTCGACGCCGGCCGAGATGCCGACCGCTTCGACGAATTCTGTGACCACCTGCTGGTTCGCGAGGACGGGTCAGGCGAGCTAGTCGGCTGTTACCGCATGCTCCCGCCGCCGGGCGCCATCGCCGCGGGCGGCCTCTACACGGCCACTGAGTTCGACGTGAGCGCCCTCGACGCGCTACGGCCGGCACTCGTAGAGATGGGCCGGGCGGTGGTCCGCGAGGATCACCGCAACGGCGCGGTCGTGCTGCTGATGTGGGCGGGCATTCTGGCCTACCTCGATCGCTGCGGGTACGACTACGTGACGGGCTGCGTCTCGGTGCCAGTGGACGGCGGCAACGGCGAGCCACTCGGCACGCAGATCCGCGGGGTGCGGGACTTCGTGCGCAAGCGCCACGCGTCGGAGTACACCGTCCGTCCGCATCGGCCGGTGCTCATCGACGGCAAGGGCCTGGACGACATCGCGCCGCCGGATCGACTGGGCGTCCCACCGCTGATGCGGGGTTACCTGCGCCTCGGTGCGAAAGTCTGCGGCGAACCGGCGCACGATCCGGACTTCGGCGTCGGCGACTTCCCCGCGCTGCTCGACAAGCGCGAGGCCGACGTCCGCTACCTCACACGGTTGAGATCGGTGTCGCAGGCCACCGACATGACTCAAGGGGCATCGGAATGAGCAGCCACGACCTCAGTGAGCATCCCTGGCTGCCCCGCGCCTCCTGCGGCGCCCACTGCATCGGAGTCGATGCGAACGCGTCGCGGCGGTCGGTCGTGGCACTGCGCACCACCGGCCGCGTGTGCTGTGCGCTGCTGTTGTTCGCCGCGGTGCCGATGCTCGCCGTCCCACTGCCCGGCCGTTCGCGTATTCAGCGGGTCTACTGCAGGCTGATGCTGCGCTGCCTCGGCGTGCGAATCACGGTGTCCGGCGGTCCGATTCGCAACCTCAGCGGTGTGCTGGTGGTCAGCGGTCACGTGTCGTGGGTGGACATCTTCGTGATCGGCTCTGTGCTTCCTGGCTCGTTCGTCGCGCGCGCCGATCTCATCGACTGGCCTGCGCTGGGTTTCCTCGCGCGGCTGATGAAGGTGATCCCGATCGAGCGCACCAATCTGCGTCGGCTGCCCGATGTAGTGCGCACCATCGCCGTCCGGTTGCGGGCCGGTCAGACCGTGGTGGCCTTCCCGGAAGGCACCACGTGGTGCGGGCTGGGCTACGGCGCCTTCCGCCCCGCTATGTTCCAGGGCGCCATCGACGCGGGCCGCCCCGTGCAACCGCTGCGCCTGAACTATCACCATCGCGACGGTCAGCCTTCGACGGTGCCCGCATTCATCGGCGACGACAGCTTGTTGGCGTCCATCCGGCGCGTCATCACGGCGCGGCTCACCATCTGCCACGTGCAGGTGCAGTCACTGCAGTTGCCTGGCGACGACCGCCGCGACCTGACCGCGCGCTGCGAGGCCGCGGTGCGTGGAACCACCGTCCGGGCGGGGGCGCACGCGCTGGTTGCCTGAGCCCGGTTGGGCGGCCGGTATCCTTGGTGAGCTATGCGTGCCGTCTACCTGGATCATGCCGCCACCACCCCGATGCAACCCGCTGCCATCGAGGCGATGACGGACGTGCTGGCGACGGTCGGCAATGCTTCCTCGCTGCACACCGCGGGCCGCACCGCGCGCCGCCGGATGGAGGAGGCGCGCGAGACACTCGCAGGTCTGCTCGGTGCCCGGCCGTCGGAGGTCATCTTCACCGCGGGCGGCACCGAGAGCGACAACCTGGCGGTCAAGGGCATCTTCTGGGCACGCCGGGACGCCGATCCACGCCGCCGCCGCATCATCAGTTCACCCGTCGAACACCACGCGGTGTTGGACGCCGTGGAGTGGCTGGTCGAGCACGAGGGCGCCGATGTGACGTGGCTGCCCGTCGATTCCGATGGCGCCGTCGCACCGTCGGCACTGCGGGAAGCCCTGCAGGCGCATGACGACGTCGCGCTGGTTTCGATCATGTGGGCCAACAACGAGGTCGGCACCATCATGCCGATCTCCGACCTGGCCGCGGTCGCCGCCGAATTCGACGTGCCGATGCACAGCGATGCGATCCAGGCCGTCGGTCACATCCCCGTCCAGTTCGGGGCCAGCGGGCTCTCGGCGATGAGCATCGCCGCCCACAAGTTCGGCGGTCCAACCGGCGTCGGGGCCCTGTTCCTGCGCCGGGACACCGCCTGCGTGCCGCTGCTTCACGGTGGCGGTCAGGAGCGCGACGTGCGCTCGGGCACTCCCGACGTCGCTGGGGCGGTCGCGATGGCCGCCGCGGCACGGGTCGCGGTCGAAGGCCTCAATGACAATCGGGCCCGGCTGAGCGCGCTGCGCGACCGGCTTGTCGACGGGGTGCGCTCCACCATCGACGACGTCGACCTCAACGGAGCCGTCGGCGACGGGCGGCTGCCAGGGAACACACACTTCACCTTCCGCGGGTGTGAGGGCGACGCGCTGCTGATGTTGTTGGACGCCAAGGGCATTGAATGTTCGACGGGTTCGGCGTGCACGGCCGGAGTGGCCCAGCCGTCGCACGTATTGATCGCGATGGGTGCCGACGCGGCGAGCGCGCGCGGATCGCTGCGCTTTTCGTTGGGGCACAACAGCACCGAAGCCGACGTCGATGCGGCGCTTGACGTGCTGCCCGCGGCCGTGAACCGTGCCCGCGAGGCGGCGCTCGCCAGCGCGGGGCACGCGAAGTAGTCATGCGAGTTCTTGTTGCGATGAGCGGCGGGGTCGACTCCTCGGTCGCCGCCGCCCGGATGGTCGCCGCCGGTCACGACGTCGTCGGCGTGCACCTCGCGCTGTCGGCGGCTCCCGGAACCCTGCGCACGGGTTCGCGCGGGTGCTGCTCGAAGGAGGACGCCGGCGATGCGCGTCGCGTCGCGGACATCCTCGACATCCCCTTCTACGTCTGGGATTTCGCCGAACGCTTCAAGGAAGCCGTCATCGACGACTTCGTCGCCTCCTATGCCCGCGGCGAAACTCCCAACCCGTGCGTGCGATGCAACGAGACCATCAAGTTCTCGGCGTTGTCCGCCCGCGCGCTCGCCCTCGGTTTCGACGCCGTCGCCACCGGTCACTATGCCCGGCTGTCCGACGGACGGCTGCGCCGCGCGGTCGATCGGGACAAGGACCAGTCGTACGTATTGGGAGTGCTCACCGCGGATCAGTTGCGGCACGCCGTCTTTCCGATCGGCGACACCCCCAAGCCGCAGATTCGCGAGGAGGCGGCGCAGCGCGGGTTGGCGGTCGCGGACAAGCCTGACAGCTACGACATCTGCTTCATTCCTAGCGGTGACACCAAGACGTTCCTCGGGTCGCGCATCGGCATGCGGCGCGGCACCGTCGTCGATTCCAGCGGCGCCGTGCTGGCCGAACACGATGGCGTGCACGGATTCACGATCGGTCAGCGCAAGGGTCTTGGCATCGCCGGGCCCGGCCCCGAAGGCACTCCGCGTTACGTGACCGCGATCGACGCCGAAACCGGGACCGTCAGGGTCGGCGACGCCGAGGAACTCGACGTGTGGACGTTGACCGGCGAGCGTCCGGTCTTCACGTCCGGCGCCGCGCCGGGTGCACCCATCGAGTGCGAGGTGCAGGTGCGTGCGCACGGCGGGCTTGCCCCAGGCGTCGCCGAACTGCGTGGGGATCAGTTGGTGGTGGACTTGCGCACCGCGCTGCGCGGTGTGGCGCCGGGCCAGACGATGGTGCTGTACCTGCCCGACGCAGACGGTGACGAGGTCATCGCGAGCGCGACGATCCGAGGCACTGCGCCCGCTTAGTCGGGAACGTGCTTCAGCAGGTTCGTCATCACGATGTCGGGCACCGACGGCGAGAACCGGCAGAAGGTCACCTCGACGAGCACCACCGACTTCACGCGATAATCCCTGCCGCACGCGCCGTTCCGCAGCTGAAGGGAATCCGCCGTCGCGGTCACATCGCCGACGAACACCAGGCCGTCCCCACTGGACTCGCAGTCGGCGACCAGTCCGGCCAGCCCGTCGAAGGCACGGCGAGCCGCGGGTGGATCCCGATACGCCGCCGCCCCCTGCGAGATCAACCCGCCGTCGGGTGGATTCTGGTACGTCGTCTTGTGGAACTCCTCGAGCTCGGGTCCGAAGGTCTTCGTCTCCTCGAAGTACCACCGGCACGGTGCGGGTGCCGGTTCGGCCAGCACCTCGATGTCGACCGGCGACTTGCCGTCCATGCTCGGGATGACGGTGAGGTCTTCGCCCGCACCGGTGATGGCGCGCATCTGCGACTGCTCGAGCATCACGGACTCGACGTCGACCGGCGAACGGGAATCGTCATCGAGCCCCGGTGTCGCGCGGACCGCAGCCCCGGTGACGGTGTGCGTGCAGGCCGCGAGGAGCACCACGGCACACCCGGCCACCAGGGCGGACCACGCGCGGTCCGGCGACCGTGTCGCGGAGCCGGGCATGATTGAGGATAACGCGCCACCATCGAATACTGTGGCGGCGTGAGCGATTTCGCCGTAGCGACGGGCATCGGTTCCTGGCCCGGCACGTCGGCGCGCGAGGCCGCCGAAGTCGTGGTCGGTGAACTGCATCAGCTGACGCATCTGGTGGAGCTGCCCGGCCGCGGAGTCGGGGCCGACATCATCGGCCGGGCCGGGGCGCTGCTGGTCGACATCGGCATCGACACGGTGCCCCGCGGCTACCGCATTGCACCGGGCCGCAGCTCGGTGCACCGGCGTGCCGTGAGCTTGCTCGGGGAGGACGTCGATGCGCTCGAGGAAGCGTGGGAGCTCGCGGGTTTGCGGGGGAGCGGGCGCAAGGTCAAGGTGCAGGCTCCGGGTCCCATCACGCTGGCCGCGCAGCTCGAACTCGCCAACGGTCACCGGGCGATCACCGACCGGGGGGCGCTGCGCGATCTGACCGGAAGCCTTGCCGAGGGCGTCGCCGCCCACCGGGCGCTGGTGGCGCGACGCCTGGAAGCCGAAGTCGTCGTCCAGTTCGACGAGCCCACGTTGCAGGCCGCGCTGTTGGGCCGGCTGACCGGGGTGACCGGCATGACGCCCGTGCACCCGGTGGACGAGGCCCTGGCGACCAGCCTGTTCGATGAATGTGTCGCAGTCGTCGGGGGGTCGGTAGCCCTGCACAGTTGCGCCCCCGAGCTTCCATGGAAGTTGCTTCAGCGCAGTACTTTTCAAGCGATATCCGTCGACGTGGCGACGTTGACCGCAGCGGATCTGGACGGGATTGGCGAGTTCGTCGAGTCCGGTCGGACCGTCGTGCTGGGCGTCATCCCCGTGACACCGCCGCACCAACGTCCGACTGTGGAAGAGGCAGCGGCGGCCGCGGCGTCGATCACGGATCGGCTCGGTTTCAAGCGTTCGGTGTTGCGCGAGCGGATCGGCATTACGCCGGCCTGTGGCCTTGCGGGAGCCACTCCGCAATGGGCCAGGACTGCGGTCGAACTGGCGCAGAAGGTCGCCGACGGCATCGAGCTCGATCCGGATTCCGCCTAGCTCGTTGCGCCTAACCGCCCAGCGACGCGGCTAGACATGCGAAGATCCATTAGCGGGTCGTTCCGCACGCGAAGCATTCGGCACAATGCGACGGGAGTTGGCAGTGGCACCAGCACGCCTACGCGTGGCAGCGGGTGCCGGACTATTCGCCGCTTCGTTGAGCATCGTCGGTCCCGGCATCGCGGCCGTTTCGGCAGATCCGGGCGGTTCCGGCCACGGTCATTCCAAGCCCAACAAGGATTCGGGACGTGGCCACGGCGGCGACCGGCAGGGCCGGAACCGCGGCTCATCGGGTGATGGTCGCCAAGGCCGAGGCAACGACCAGGACGACCGCAGGGGTGATCGCGACAGCCGCGGCGACCTCGACCGCGGTGGGAAGTCCGACCGCGGAGCGACGTCCGACGTCGGTGGGAAGTCCGACGTCGGAGGTGCCAACGGGACCGACGGCATCGAGGACGTGCAAGTAGCCGCTCGGTCCATAGCAAGCGTTCCGGCACCGACGACGAACTCGCTCGTCGCCGAACAGGCTCCACAAGCAGCGCCGGCCGAGGCGCCCGCTGCCATTGCCGGCGGTGGTTCCGGGGGCGCGGCCCAGCCCGCCTTCGTGGCGCCGAAGGTCACCTTCGGCAACGGCAGAGCACCCGGCGTCCTCGGCGGCGCCGGCCGGCTGACCAGGGCACCAGAGCCGATCCCGTTACCGATCGACCCCGCGGCGGCGGGTCAGTGGTCGCCTGCCCCCGCGGTACCGCCGCCGACGACGGCAGTGCGTGAATTAGCTTCGCAGCGGACCGAATTCATCGATCGCGTCTGGGCGCCGCTGCACCCGGCGTTCCCCGGCGGGCTGGTATTCGGCATCGCAGGCCTGGTGGTCGCGCCGCTGGCGGGTGTGTGGATCGGTTACCGCCAGGCTCGCGGCGCGGACGCCGCCGACCAATTCGCCGATCGCTAGCTGCCGCGCAGATCCTTCCGCAGGATCTTTCCGGACGCCGACTTCGGGATGACGTCGATGAACGCCACCTGCCGCACCTTCTTGTACGGGGCGACGTGCTCGGCGACGAACTCCATCACCTGCGCTTCGGTCAGGTCGGCACCAGATTGCTTGACTACGAACGCCTTTGGCACTTCCTCGCCGGAGTCCGCGTCGGTGACGCCGATGACGGCGGCGTCGGCGACGTCGGGGTGGGAAAGCAACACGGCCTCCAGTTCGGCGGGCGGCACCTGGTAGCCCTTGTACTTGATGAGCTCCTTGAGCCGATCAACGATGTAGACACACCCTGTCGCGTCGACCCGGGCCACGTCGCCGGTGTGCAGGAAGCCGTCGGCGTCGATCGTCGCCTGGGTGGCCTCGTCGTTGCCCAGGTAACCGGCCATCACGTTGGGGCCCTTGAACCACAGTTCGCCGGTCTCACTGAGCCCGGATGCGGGCGGGTCGATCTCGGCGCCGGTGTCTGCGTCCACGATCTTGGTGACGGCGTTGGGTACGGTCCAGCCGCACGAACTCATCCGCGCGGTCGAACCGAGGAGCTCGCGCCCTCCGTCGAACGGCGTGACGTGACTGACCGGGCTCAGCTCGCTCATGCCGTAGCCCTGGACCACCTGGCAGCCCAGCCGCTGCTTGACCGCGGTGCCGAGTTCCTCGTCAAGCGGTGCGGCGCCGGACATGATGCCGCGCAGGCTCGACAGGTTGTACCGCTCGACCAGCGGGTGCTTGGCCAGTGCCACCGCGACGGGTGGCGCGATGAACGCGAAGGTGCACTTGTATTTCGCGATGTTGCCGAGGAATTCCTCGAGGTCGAAGCTCGGCATGATGATCAACTGCGCCCGCGCATGCAGGGCGGCGTTGAGCAGCACCGTCATCCCGTAGATGTGAAAGAACGGCAGCACGGCCAGGATTCGATCCTCGTGCGTCATGCCCTGCAGCGGCCGGATCTGCGCGACGTTGGAGGTCAGGTTGCGGTGCGTCAGCATGACGCCCTTGGGGTTGGCCGTCGTGCCGGAGCTGTAGGGCAGCGCCGCGATGTGGGTGGCCGGGTCGAAAGTCACGTCCGGTGCGGGCAGTCCGGGGCTGACCAGGTCGGCGGCGTTGGGGTGGCCGTCGACTGCGAGGCCAGGGCCGTCGAGCACCACGACCTGAGCGGCCGACAGCCCCACCGCGGCGGCTCCGTCCGCGGCCTGCGCCAGCAGCGGTGACACCGTCACCAGCATCGTGGCCTTGGCGTCGGTCAGCTGCTTGGCGATGTCGTTTGCGGTGAACAGCGCGTTGATGGTGGTGGCCGTTGCGCCGGCTCGCAGGATGCCGTGAAACGCGATGGCGAACGCGGAGCTGTTGGGTGCCAGCAATCCGACCACGTCACCGACCCCGATACCGCGCTGCGCAAGCGCGCCGGCGAAGGCGTCGATGCGCGCGATCATGTCGGCGTAGGTGGTCTTCGTGTCGGATGTGGTGTCGACCAACGCGACGCGGTCGCGGTCGTCGTCGGCAAGCGTGCCGAAGAGGTACTCGTACAGGCTGGTGGTGGGAATCTGGACCTGGGGGAAGGGGCTCGCGAAACTCATAGCGTGTTCGATCGAACCACGTGGGGCTCGCGGCGGGTCAGGCTTCGTCGAGCAGCTTGGTCAGTTTTCTTCCGGCGACGAGTCGGTAGGACGCGTCGACCAGTTCACCCACCTCGGTCCAGTCGACCGTGGCCACCGAGAAGTCCAACCCCAACCAGCCCGATGGACCCAGGTATGCCGGGTAGAAGAACCGCTGGTCCTGCTGCAGAGCCGTTCGTTCGGCCTCGTCGACCTTGACCATCACGCAGTGGGGGACTGCGACCATCTGGCCCGACTCTCTCGTGCTGCCGCCGTACATGGCGAACATCTTGGAGACGAAGAACCCGGGTCTGCCGTGCGACACCTTCTCGAACGCCTCGGGATAGCCGAGCGCGAGCTTCCTCAACTCGGCGAGGCCGGGATCGTCGTCGTCGAACATGATCGGGTGCGGCACGGGGAGCACGTTACGCACAGTGTCGATTCCTCACCGACGGGTTCGCGACGGTGTCACCATCGGATCATGATCGACCGACGTGGCTTCCTCGCGCTGTCCGCGATGGGTGCGGTCGCGGGTGTGGCAGGGGCGTGCTCGCCGCGGCCGACGGCCCCAGGCCCGCCCGCTGCGGCTCCCGTGGTCGCCGACATGACTGCACGCGAGACCGACGTAGATCTCGGGGGAGTCGTCGTGCGTACGTGGACGTACACGGACACCGTGCCTGCACGCGAGATCCGCCTCCAGAAGGGCGGACAGTTGCGCGCCCACGTGACCAACGCACTGCCACAGGAAACCACCGTGCACTGGCACGGGCTGGCCATTCCCAACAAGATGGACGGCGTACCCGTGCTGACTCAGCCCGCGATCCCCCCTGGCGGCAAGTTCACCTACGAGTTCACCGCGCCCGACGCAGGCACGTACTACATCCACTCGCACGTCGGCACCCAACTCGATCGCGGCATGTACGGACCGTTGATCATCGAGGACCCCGCCGACGGCAAGGACTACGACGACGAGCTGGTCGTGGTGCTCGACGACTGGATCGACGGTACGGGCACCACCCCGGACGAGGTGGCCGCGAAGCTCAAGAAGACGGGCATGAAGCCGATGGCGGCGGGCGGGCCGATGCTCGGACCGACGATGCCGCTCGGCATGGACGGCGGTGACGTCACCTACCCGTACTTCCTGATCAACGGCCGCACCGCCAAGGACCCACAAGTGCACGATTATCGTGCGGGACAACGGGTCCGGTTGCGCATCATCAACGCGGGCGCGGATACCGCCTTCCGCGTCGCGGTACCGGGCGTTCAGCTCAACGTCACCCATACTGACGGCTTTCCCGTCGTGACGCGTCGCACCGACTCGGTCATCCTTGGCATGGGGGAGCGCGTCGACGCCATCGTGACGGTCAACGCGTCGGTGCCGGTGGTCGCGGCCGCGGAGGGCAAGGACGGGTATGCCCAGCTGAATCTGCGGGTCGACCAGAAACCGTCCGACGTCGACGTCGAGGGGTTCGTCAAGACCGTGCGCGCCGGCGCACCGCTCAACACCGCCGCGCTCGAGTCTTCCCCGGATGTGACTCTGCCCCAACGCAATCCGGACGTCTCGATCGATCTTCGGCTGACCGGGCCGCTCGACGGCTACACCTGGCCCATCAACGGCAAGCTCTACGATCCACCCAACAACCCCATCGCACTATCTGCAGGCAAGCGGGTGCGGCTCCGGTTCATCAGCCAGTCGATGATGTTCCACCCGTTCCACCTGCACGGCCACACGTTCCAGGTGGTCCAGCCGGGCGGAAAGGGACCCCGCAAGGACACCGTGCTGGTCCCACCCGAGCAAACCGTCGAGGTGGACTTCGACACCGATAACCCGGGCCGGTGGATCGTGCATTGCCACAACGACTACCACCTCGACGGTGGGATGGCGACGTTCGTCGAGTACACCGGCTGAGCGTCGGGGCTCTCCGATAGCCTTCGATGGTGAGCTCAGCCCCGCCCGACCCCTCCTCAGATCCTGAGGCCGATCCGGTTCCCGCCGAGGTGCGGCGCGAGTGGCAGACGCTGGCCGAGGACGTGCGTGGCCACCAGTTCCGCTACTACGTCAGGGACGCGCCCGTCATCTCCGATGGCGAGTTCGACAAGCTGCTCTCCGAGCTCACCGCCCTCGAAGAGCGTCACCCCGAGTTGAGGACCCCCGACTCACCCACCCAACTGGTGGGGGGCGCCGGCTTCGCCACCGACTTCACCTCCGCCGATCATCTCGAGCGGATGCTGTCACTGGACAACGTCTTCACGCCCGAGGAACTCACGGCGTGGGCGGCGCGCCTGGTCGGTGAGGTCGGCGACGATCCCGAATTCCTGTGCGAGTTGAAGATCGACGGCGTCGCGCTGGCGTTGGTGTACCGCGGCGGCAAGCTGGTTCGGGCGGCCACCCGCGGCGACGGCCGCACCGGCGAGGACGTGACGCTCAACGCCCGCACCATCACCGACGTACCCGAGACGCTCGCCGAGAACGCGGAGTTCCCGGTCCCGAAGGTGCTCGAAGTGCGCGGCGAAGTCTTCTTCCGGCTGGCCGACTTCGAGGTACTGAACGCCAACCTCGTCGAGGAGGGCAAGCTGCCGTTCGCCAACCCGCGCAACAGCGCGGCCGGCTCACTGCGACAGAAGAATCCGGCGATCACCGCGCGCCGCAACCTGCACATGATCTGCCACGGGCTCGGCCGAGCCGAGGGTTTCACTCCGGCCACGCTGCACGATGCCTACCGCGCGTTGAAGGCATGGGGCTTGCCCGTGTCCGACCACACCACGCGGGTGACCGGGATTGCCGCAGTCGCCGAGCGCGTCGCCTACTGGGGCGAGCATCGCCACGACGTCGAACACGAAATCGACGGTCTGGTGGTCAAAGTCGACCAGGTCGGGCTGCAGCGCAGGCTGGGTGCCACGTCGCGCGCACCTCGCTGGGCGATCGCCTACAAGTATCCGCCCGAGGAAGCCACCACCAGGCTGCTCGACATCAAGGTCAACGTCGGCCGCACCGGTCGCGTCACCCCGTTCGCCTTCATGGAGCCGGTCAAGGTGGCCGGGTCGACGGTCAGCCAGGCCACGCTGCACAACGCCTCGGAGGTCAAGCGCAAGGGCGTGCGCATCGGTGACACCGTCGTCATCCGGAAGGCCGGAGACGTCATCCCCGAAGTGCTCGGCCCCGTGGTCGACGTCCGCGACGGCACCGAGCGCGAATTCGAGATGCCGACGCAGTGCCCCGAGTGCGGCACCACGCTCGCGCCCGCCAAGGAGGGGGACGCCGACATCCGCTGCCCCAACTCGCGAAGTTGCCCAGCGCAGTTGCGCGAGCGAGTCTTTCACGTCGCGGGCCGCGGGGCCTTCGACATCGAGGGGCTCGGCTATGAGGCCGCGACGGCGCTGTTGCTGTCGGGTGTCATCACCGACGAGGGTGACCTGTTCTCACTCACCGAGGACGATCTACTGCGCACCGACCTGTTCCGGGTTAAGGCGGGCGAGCTGAGCGCAAACGGCCAACGCCTGCTGGCAAATCTGGGCAAGGCCAAGGCCCAGCCGCTGTGGCGGGTCATCGTCGCGCTGTCCATTCGGCACGCGGGTCCCACCGCGGCCCGCGCGTTGGCCACCGAGTTCGCCAGCCTGCAGGCCATCGAAGAGGCGTCCGAGGAGCAGTTGGCCGCGGTCGAGGGCGTCGGGCCCACCATCGCCGCCGCGGTGGTCGAGTGGTTCACCGTCGACTGGCACCGCGCGATCGTCGAGAAGTGGCGGGCGGCGGGCGTGCGGATGGCCGACGAACGTGACGCCAGCATCGAGCGCACGCTGGAAGGTCTCTCGATCGTCGTCACCGGATCGCTCGCGGGGTTCTCCCGCGACGAGGCCAAGGAGCAGATTCTGGCCCGCGGCGGCAAGGCGGCCGGCTCGGTGTCGAAGAAGACCGCCTACGTGGTGGCCGGTGATGCGCCAGGGTCCAAGTACGACAAGGCCATCGAGCTTGGCGTTCCGGTGTTGGACGAGGACGGCTTCCGACGGCTGCTGGAACAGGGCCCCGAGGCGGACTGAGCGTCAGCGATAGCCAGCGCGCATGTCGTCGACGATGCGCGGGTGATCCAGCGTCGAGGGTTCCAGGTGCTGCGGGGCCACGTCCGCAGCGAAGACGGTGGACGCGTCGAGCACTCGCTGACTCAGGAACCTCAGCGGCGGAGCGTCTTTCGGCATCATGGGGACCGGAGGCTCGGAACCGAGCCGGGCCAGGGTGAACCCCCAGTCGCCGAAGGTCGGGACGTTCACGTGATAGGGCGTCACCGCGAAGCCGACGGATCCGATGGTCGAGACGGTCCGCCAGAACACCGTCGGCGTCGAGTACGGGCTGCCGGACTGCACCACCATCAACCCGTGCGGGGCGAGCGCGTGGGTGATCAGCGTGTAGAACTCCGCGGAGTACAGCCGCCCGAGCACCGGGTTGTCCGGGTCGGGTAGGTCGACGATCACCGCATCGAAACCACCAGCCGGCACAACGCCGGGGTGCGGCACCCGCAGCCACGTCATCGCATCGTCGACGACGAGGTGTACCCGCGGATCGTCCAGTGCGCCGCCGTTGGCGGCGCGCATCGTGGTCTTGGCCATAGCGATTACCGCCGGGTCGAGCTCGACCTGAACGATGTCGTCGATACCCTTTTGGCGCAACAACTCTCGCGCGGCGAGCCCGTCGCCGCCCCCGATGACCAACACCGACCGCGCCCCCGCGCCCAACACGGGATACACCAGGCTCTCGGTGTACCGGTACTCGTCGTGGGTGGAGAACTGGAGCCCGCCGTCGAGGTACAGCCGCATGTCGTCACCCTGTTTGGTGACGACGATCTCCTGGTACGCCGAATGCCGGTAGGCGATGATCGGGTCGGAGTAGAGCCGCTGCCGGGCGGTGGTCTCGATGCCCTGCGCCGCTGCCATCAGCGCGACCAGGACCACCAAAGCCAGCGCGAGCACAGCCAGGGCACTGGCGAATTCGCGTCTGGTCAGAACCTTGCGCAGGAGGAAGATCGCGACGATCGCGGCGGCGCCCAGATTGATCATCCCGGTGGCGGCTGCACCGCGGATCATCCCTAGCTGCGGCAGCACCAGAAAGGGCCACGCCAACCCGCCGAGCAACGCGCCGAGGTAATCGGCGGCGTTGAGGTTGGCCAGCACCCGGCCCGCGTCCGTGGCGCCCGCCGTGCGCCCGCGCTGTAGCAGCGTCATCAGCAGGGGCACTTCGGCCCCGACCAGGATGCCGATCAAGGCGGTGGCGATCGCGAGCACCCATGCCGAGCCGCCGACGAACGAGAATGCGACGTAGAGGGCCGTCGCCGAAACCCCTCCGACGAGCCCGAGCAGTGTCTCGACGGCGATGAAGGTGACGGCCGCCCGCGCCAGCAGTGGTTTGACGAGCAGCCCGCCCACCCCGAGCGCCGCGACGTAACCAGCGACGATCAGCGAGGTTGCCGCGACGCTTCCGCCGTTGAGGCTCGTCGAAAGCGTCAGCAGCGCAAGCTCATACACGATGCCGCAGGCGGCACAGGCCGCGACGGAAGCCAGCAGCAGCGCCCGCCAGCGCAGCCCGAAGGCAGCAGCGGGGGCCGGGGGAGCGTCGGTGATCATGACAACGCGGCCGCGTTGATCCCTCCGACCGCCAGCAGTATGACCGCAGCGGCGATCGACGCGGGATGGAACTGTTCGGCGTCGACGATGTTGCGGTAGTGCCCCGGCACCACGGCCTCAAGGACGACGAGTGCCACGCCCTGCAGTGCCACGCCGACCAGTCCGTAGACCACCGTGTCGACGAGGCCCTGCCCCAACTTGTCGGAGCTCGCCACGATGGCCGAGACGATCACCAACGTCAGCGCCACGTCGGTGGCCGCGGTGACGACCACCGCGTTGGGCCTGCGCTCGACGAATACTTGCCTGCGCAGTCTGCCCGGGGTCAGCGCATCGATCATGGCGAAACCCGCGATCAGGATGACCACCCCGACCACGAAGTACAGCAGGGTGCTGACGACGTTCTGGACGAGGACATCGGTGTTGATGGTGCCGAAATCGATGGCGGCCAGGTACATCTGCGTCTCCTCGGGGTGAATGGGTGGGCTGGAGCGTCACTTGACGCCGTCGGGTCCGCCGGAGCTTCCGCCCGAACTGCTCGCGGGTGATCCGGGGTAGAAGCCGGGGCCTAGGTAGGTGTAGTGCCCCTGGTTGTAGCCATCGTTGAGGCCTTCCAGGTGGATGCTGCACGACTGGTTGCCGTACTTGCCGACCGTCACGACGTTGTCGTCGTAGCGCAGATACTCGGTGTTGGTCTTGTCGTCGGTCGTCCGGGCTTCCGGCGGCTGGTCCTCGGCGATGTCGTCGGCGACGTCATCGGGTGAACCCGAGCAGTTGTAGCGGTTCGGGCCCGCGGAGTCGTAGTTGTCGCCGAGGTAGGACGGGATGCTTGGTCCGACCACGACGCTGCCTATCAGGCAGCCCACGCCCGCGACCGCCAATACGCCTGCGATCAGGAAGAGGCGCCCGCGCGTCACGGCCGCCACCGGCTTTCGGTGTGAACGACGGTGCCGCCGGGACGCTTTGGGTAGAGGTGCCACGTCTCCCAGTGCCAGCCCGTGCCGTCGGATACGGCGTGGATCGCCGTCAGCGCGGCCGTGTCGCCGGGAAAGGAGCCACCGAGCCAGCTCGGCTCCAGCGCGCAATGCCTGCGAAGCCGACCGGCGAGCGTGCGGAACCGCGCTTCGTCGGATGCCGTCGTCTGCGACTGTAGGTCATATCCCGGAGCCCGGGCGTGCGTCGGCAGCCCGGTGCCGCTCGCCTGCGCCGCGCACGAAATCTGTTCGGAGAATGCCGAATCAGCGTGGGCGACGGTCACGACGTGCGATGCACCGAGAATGCCGAGTTCGAGTGCGCCGCCGTCGGGATGGGCGAGCCGAAGGATGGCAAGCGGTGAAGGGGCGGGCGCATTGAGCGCCAGCCGCAATCCCGTGTCACTGACGTCCGTTGGCGTCACGGCGAGTTCGTGCAGGGGCACCGGGGTGTCCTAGGCGCCAGTCGGCGGCGGCGCCGGATACGTGGTGAGTTCGCCGGCCCGCACGGGGGTGCCGGTCGACAGCTCCCACGGCATGTCGGCTCCGTATCTTTCGAAGCTAAGCAGCGCCGCGCCGTCGTCGGTGGCGTAGTCGACGAAGTCCACTTGGCCGGCAGGTCCCAAACCGGTCATGCCCTCCGAGGTGTAGGACGCGTGGCCGCGTTCCTGCTCGTGGAACTGCAGGCCGTCGGCGGTCAGCGCCCCGCCAGGCTGGAGGACGAGATCCCTGCGGGCCTTCCAGAACGCCAACTCGAGCCGACCCTCGTCCTCCTCGACGGAAAACCACAGCGGCTCGGCGCCGTCACCCACCACAAGGTGTTCCCACCAGACGAATGGACCTTCGCTGAGGGTGACGGTGCCGCGGACGACGTAATCGATGCCGCCGTATCCGACGATCGCGCCAGGGCCCAGTTGGCGGGGCCCGAACTGCGGCATTGCGTTGAACGCCAACGGGTCCTGGCGGGACGGTGCCTGCTTGGGGATTCGCGGCCTGCGCAGCGCGATGATCAGGACGATGACCGCGGCGATGAACAGCACGACGGCCGCCACGAAAAGCCCAGTCCCCACCCGAGTTCCCTCCGTGCAACCGACGCGGCAGCATGATTTGCTAGAAAGTAACCGCAAGTGCCTGTCACCAAGCTGTGGTGAACCTGGCAGATCGCCGTCAGTTGGCGGATGGAATGAGGCTGACGTCAGCGCAGGATTGTCGCGACGATCCCGGCCAGGTAGCCCAGCCGCGCGACCTCCGACGGCCGAAACAGCGGCCCGCCCGGCCGGCCCAGCATCAATGCGGTCTCCTGATCGCCCAGCGGCGCTGCGGCCAACGTGGTGTCCATGTCACGCCACACTTGTGGCACCCATTCGCCCGAACCATCCAGTGCCGCAGCGTGTTCCAGTGGCAACCAGGGCGCGGTCTGCGCTTCGGTCTCGGGAGCGCCGTGGCTACCTGCGACGCGTTCGAGACCCGAGGGCGTCAGGTGAACCACGGCGCACCATCCGACCCGCAGCACCTTCGGCGCCTCCTCGGCGAGCACGACGAGCTTCTTGGCCCGCGAGCCCGCCGCCGCGATGTGATCGATCAACTCCAGTTCGCGGTGAGCTTCCAGCAGTCCGGTGTGGGGCCGGATGCTGTCGACGTACACGCCCTGCAGGTTCTCGGCGGCGGTGATGAGCATGTCGGGCATGGCGCCGAGTGGCAGTTCGACGACCAGATCGTCGACGGCGTAGCCGGCCAAGCGCTCGACCACGTCCAGGGACAGGATGTCGGCGCCCACCGAGCCCAGGGCGACCGCGAGCGAGCCCAGGCTGCCCGGTCGGTCCTCCAGTTGCACGCGCAGCAGATATGACGGCACGCGCAACACTGTGACACAGGAGCCTGCGCACGGCAGTCCTCGCAGCTGGCCCTGAAGCCCTTGACTAGGCTTTGTGGTCGTGTCACAGATATCCCGGGATGACGTCGCCCATCTGGCGCGTCTGGCCCGGCTCACCCTGACCGACGGCGAGCTGGACAGCTTCGCCGGCCAACTCGACGCCATCCTTGCCCATGTCGGTGCGATCCAGGCCGTCGACGTCACAGGAGTGGAAGCCACCGACAATCCCCTGAAGGACGTCAACGTCACGCGGCCCGACGTCGTCGCGCCGTGCCTGACCCAGGACGAGGCGCTCGCCGAAGCCCCCAAGGCGGTCGACGGCCGCTTCGCCGTCCCGCGCATCCTGGGGGAGGCCGAATGAGTGAGCTAGTGCGGCTGAGTGCCGCTGACCTCGCCGCCAAGATCGCAGCCAAGGAAGTGTCCGCGACCGAGGTCACCCAGGCCTGCCTGGACCAGATCGCCGCGTCCGACGGGCAATATCACGCGTTTCTACACGTCGCCGCCGACGAGGCGCTGTCCGCCGCGGCGCAGGTCGATGCGACGGTGGCAGCCGGTGACCCGCTGCCGTCACCGCTGGCCGGCGTTCCGCTGGCGCTCAAGGACGTCTTCACCACCACCGACATGCCCACGACGTGCGGTTCGAAGATCCTCGAGGGTTGGCGCTCACCGTATGACGCGACCGTCACGGCCCGCCTGCGCGCGGCGGGCATCCCGATCCTCGGCAAGACCAACATGGACGAGTTCGCGATGGGCAGCTCGACGGAGAACTCGGCGTACGGGCCGACGCGCAACCCGTGGAACGTCGACCGGGTGCCCGGCGGCTCGGGTGGCGGCAGTGCGGCCGCACTTGCTGCATTCCAAGCTCCGCTCGCGATGGGCTCGGACACCGGCGGTTCGATCCGTCAGCCGGCGGCGCTGACCGCGACCGTCGGCGTCAAGCCGACGTACGGCACGGTCTCGCGGTACGGCCTGATCGCCTGCGCATCGTCACTGGACCAGGGGGGTCCGTGTGCGCGCACGGTGCTCGACACCGCGTTGCTCCACGAGGTGATCGCCGGGCACGATCCGCGCGACTCGACGTCGGTGGACGTCGCGGTGCCCGACGTCGTGGCTGCGGCCAAGGCGGGCGCGGCCGGAGACCTGAAGGGCGTGCGGGTCGGCGTCGTCAAGCAGTTGCGCAGTGGCGAGGGCTACCAGGCGGGCGTACTGGCCTCGTTCAACGCCGCGGTCGACCAACTCACTGCGCTGGGCGCCGACGTGACGGAGGTCGACTGTCCGAACTTCGACCACTCGATGGCGGCCTACTACCTGATCCTGCCGTCGGAGGTGTCGAGCAACCTGGCCCGCTTCGATGCGATGCGGTACGGATTGCGGGTCGGTGACGACGGGACGCACAGCGCCGAAGAGGTGATGGCGTTGACCCGCGCGGCCGGCTTCGGCCCAGAGGTCAAGCGCCGCATCATGATCGGCACCTACGCGCTGTCGGCGGGCTATTACGACGCGTACTACAACCAGGCGCAGAAGGTACGCACGCTGATCGCCCGCGATCTCGAGCGCGCGTATCAGAGCGTCGACGTGCTGGTCTCGCCTGCCACTCCCACTACGGCGTTCCCGCTGGGGGAGAAGGTCGACGATCCGCTGGCGATGTACTTGTTCGACCTCTGCACGCTGCCGCTGAACCTGGCGGGGCACTGCGGCATGTCGGTGCCCTCGGGGCTGTCCGAGGACGACGGCCTGCCCGTCGGGCTGCAGATCATGGCCCCTGCGCTTGCCGACGATCGGCTGTATCGCGTCGGCGGAGCCTACGAGGCTGCGCGCGGTCCGCTGCCAACCGCGGTCTGACAGGGGAGGATGAGCAGATGCGGATCGGAGTGCTCACCGGCGGCGGCGACTGTCCTGGCCTGAATGCCGTGATCAGGGCCGTCGTGCGGACGTCCAACGTCAGGTACGGATCGACTGTCGTCGGGTTCCTGGACGGTTGGCGCGGGCTGTTGGAAGACCGCCGCATCCAGCTCGCCAACGACGACCGCAACGATCGGTTGCTCGGCAAGGGCGGCACCATCCTCGGCACCGCTCGCGTCAACCCTGACAAGCTGCGCGCGGGCCTCGACCAGATCAAGCAGACGCTGGAGGACAACGGCATCGACGTGCTGATCCCGATCGGCGGCGAGGGCACGTTGACCGCGGCGCACTGGTTGTCGGAGGAGAACGTCCCGGTGGTCGGGGTTCCGAAGACCATCGACAACGACATCGACTGCACCGACGTCACCTTCGGCCACGACACCGCGTTGCAGGTCGCCTCCGACGCCATCGACCGGTTGCACAGCACGGCGGAATCGCATCAGCGGGTGATGCTCGTCGAGGTGATGGGTCGCCACGCCGGATGGATCGCGCTGAACGCGGGGCTGGCGTCCGGTGCGCACATGACGCTCATCCCGGAGCAGCCGTTCGACGTCGAAGAAGTGTGCCGACTGGTCAAGCAGCGGTTCGTGCGCGGTGATTCGCACTTCATCTGCGTGGTGGCCGAGGGCGCCAAGCCTGCCGAGGGTTCCATGCAGCTTCGTGACGGTGGCATCGACGAGTTCGGACACCAGCGGTTCACTGGCGTCGCTCAGCAGTTGGCCGTCGAGATCGAGAAGCGGATCAAGAAGGAAGTGCGGACGACGGTGCTCGGCCATGTCCAGCGCGGCGGCACGCCGACGGCGTACGACCGTGTGCTGGCCACCCGGTTCGGGGTCAACGCCGCCGATGCCGCCCACTCCGGTGAGTACGGAATGATGGTGTCGCTGCGCGGTCAGGAGATCGGGCGGGTGGCCTTGGCCGACGCGGTGCGCCAACTCAAGCTGGTGCCGCAGGGGCGCTACGACGACGCCGCCGAGTTCTTCGGCTGACTGTTCTCTCCGCCAGCGTCGAAACTGCAGTGAGATCGTGAAATCGGCCGTGGTCGCGATCTGGGCGCAGTCTCGACGGATGGGCTTACTAGGATTGCCATCATGACCGTCGCCTCTGCCGAACTCCTGGACTACGACGAGGTCATTGCGCGCTACGACCCCGTGATGGGCATGGAAGTGCACGTCGAGTTGTCCACCGCCACGAAGATGTTCTGCGGATGCGCCAACGAGTTCGGGGCCGAGCCCAACACTCAGGTGTGCCCGGTATGCCTCGGGTTGCCTGGGGCACTGCCGGTGCTCAACGGGAGCGCCGTCGAGTCGGCCATTCGCATCGGGCTGGCGCTCAACTGCGGCATCGCGCCGTGGGGCCGGTTTGCGCGGAAGAACTACTTCTACCCGGATCAGCCGAAGAACTATCAGATCAGCCAGTACGACGAGCCGATCGCCGTCAACGGCTACCTCGACGTGCCGTTGGACGACGGCACCACGTGGCGCATCGAGATCGAACGCGCGCACATGGAGGAGGACACCGGCAAGCTGACGCACCTGGGCAGCGACACCGGCCGCATCGAGGGTGCCACGACGTCGCTGTTGGACTTCAACCGCGCAGGCGTGCCGCTCGTGGAGATCGTCACGAAGCCCATCGAAGGCACGGGTGAGCGCGCGCCGGAGATCGCCAGGGCGTACGTGACCGCGTTGCGGGATCTGTTGCGCGCGTTGAACGTCTCCGACGTGCGAATGGACCAGGGCTCGATGCGTTGCGACGCCAACCTGTCCTTGAAACTCAAGGGCGCCAGTGAGTTCGGTACCCGCACCGAGACCAAGAACGTGAACTCGCTGAAGAGCGTCGAGGTGGCGGTGCGCTACGAGATGCGGCGCCAGGCCGCGGTGCTCGAGGCCGGCGGAAGCATTACCCAGGAGACCCGGCACTTCCACGAGGACGGGCACACCACGGCGGGCCGAAGCAAGGAGACCGCCGAGGACTACCGCTACTTTCCCGAGCCCGACCTCGAACCAGTGGCGCCCAGCGACGAACTCGTCGAGCAACTGCGTCAGACCATCCCCGAGCTTCCGTGGTTGTCGCGCAAGCGCATTCAGGTGGAGTGGGGGATCTCCGACGAGGTCATGCGTGACCTGGTGAACAACGGCGCCATCGACCTGGTGGCCGCGACCGTCGCGCACGGAGCGTCGAGCGAATCGGCGCGCGCACTGTGGGGCAACTTTCTGGTGCAGAAGGCCAACGAAGAAGGAGTCGAACTCGACGCGCTGGCCATCACCCCGGCCCAGGTGGCCGCGGTGATCAAGCTGGTCGACGAGGGCAAGCTGTCGAACAAGTTGGCCCGTCAGGTTATCGAGGGCGTGCTGGCAGGCGAGGGCGAACCCGAGCAGGTGATGACCGACCGCGGGCTCGCCGTGGTCCGCGACGATTCGGTGATCAAGGCTGCCGTCGAAGCGGCGCTCGCGGCCAATCCCGATGTGGCCGAGAAGATTCGGGGCGGCAAGGTTCAGGCCGCAGGCGCCATCGTCGGCGCGGTCATGAAGGCCACCAAGGGGCAGGCCGACGCCGCCTTGGTGCGCGAATTGGTGCTGGCCGCCTGCGGCTAGTGATGAAACCTCAAGATCTGGTCCACCGCTTGCTGCGACAGCCGCTTCGGCTGCTCTCGTTGCGGTCGATCGTCGTCGTCGGTGCGCTTGGCGTCATCACGCTGGTACTGATTCTCGGCGCCTGGGTGTGGGTCGGCGTCACCAACGACCAGTACAACCAACTCGACCGTCGACTGGACTCGCTGAGCAGCCTTGGCGACGTCAACACCCTGCTCAGGAGTGCGCAGCAGAGCGGCGTCGAACCGCAAGCCACCGCAAACGGATTGGTGCGCACGGCCCGCATCGGACAGATCACCGTGTCGATCCCCAGCGACGTCGTCTTGCCCGAGCTTCCGCGGGGCTACTCCAACACCACGATTGGTGGGGTCGAGTACCGGGTCCGCACCATCACGACGGGCACGGCGTCGATTGCGCTCGGCGCTCCGGTGGCCGAGACCCAGGCCCAGATCGACTCGCTTCACTGGCGGGTGTTCTGGATCTGCGCCGGCGTGATTCTGGGCACCTTGCTGGTCGGCTGGGTGATTGCGGTGATCATGGTCAACCCGTTCCGGTTGCTTGCGCAGCAGGCGCGGGCCATCAACGCGCAGTCCAACCCGGACGAGGTGCAGGTGCGCGGCGTGTGGGAAGCGGTCGAGATCTCCGAGGCGGTGGAGGGCATGCTGGCGCGCATCGGTGACGAGCAACAGCGCACCCGAGCGGCTTTGGAGTCGGCGCGCGACTTCGCCGCGGTGGCATCGCACGAACTGCGTACACCGTTGACGGCCATGCGTACCAACCTCGAGGTGCTGTCCACGATGAACCTCGCCGATGAACAACGCGACGAGGTGATCGGCGACGTCATGCGCACGCAGACCCGGATCGAGGCGACGCTGATGGCGCTGGAACGGCTGGCGCAGGGCCAGCTGACGACGGTCGACGACTTCGTTCCGGTCGACGTCACGGAGCTACTGGACCGGGCCGCGCACGACGCGACGCACAACTACCCGGGTCTCGAGGTGTCGTTGGCGTCGTCGACGACCGTCCTGATGCTCGGGTTGCCTGCCGGTCTGAGGCTTGTCATCGATAACGCCATCGCCAATGCCGTCAAGCATGGCAGCGCGACCCGCGTGCAGCTCAGCGTCGTGAGTTCCGGTGACGGTGTCGAGATCGCGGTGGACGACGACGGCTCGGGGGTGCCGGAAGAGGAACGCATCGCGGTGTTCGAGCGCTTCCATCGCGGCACGACGGCGTCCCGGTCGGGTTCGGGGCTTGGGCTCGCGCTGGTCGCGCAGCAGGCCGAATTGCACGGTGGCACAGCGGTACTCGAGGTCAGCCCGATGGGCGGGACGCGAATGATGCTGCGGCTGCCCGGTCCGCAGTAGCGAGCGCTAGCGGCCCAGCGCCTTCATCACGGTCGTCGCATACGACTCGAGCCGTGAGCGGGGGTAGGCCGCCGGGTCGTTGACCGCCAACCGGCCGAGCATCTCGGCAAACGACAGCATGGTGTGTCCGAGCAGCGCCGGATCGAGGCCATCGAGCCGCGAATCCAGGCCGATACCGGCCGTCGCCAGGGCCTCCGATTGCGCGAGGATCGCGGAGCGGGCCACGCGTAGCGAGTCGCGGTATTCGCGGGGCGCACTGTCCGGAACGGTGAGAATCAGCCTCCAGCGGGTCGGATTGTCCAGCACCGCCGCGAGAAACGCCGACACCGTTGCCGTGTATGCGCCCGTCGGTCCCTGGGTCGAGAGGTCGTCCGGCATCGCGACGCGGACCTGCTCCAGTCCGCGCCGGTGTTCGCGCTGCAGCAGCGCCGCGACGAGCTCTTGGCGTGTGCGAAACACGGTGTACAGCACCGGCTTTCCGACGTCCGCCGCCTCGGCAACCGCCTCCATGCTGAGTTCGTGCAGCGGGCCGTCGGCCAACACCGTCAGCGCCGCGTCGAGCAGCTGTTCGCGGCGTTCCTCACGGGGGAGGCGGGGCGCGTACTTGCGGCGCTGCCGAACGGTCACGCCGTCAATATTACGCCACTGTTGTATTCCAAGGCGCAAATTGCTACGGTTGCGTTGTATTGACGCGAAAGCCGAGGTAGCAGCGCTATGTGGAATACGAATGCGGCCATCCGCCAGGACGACTACGGGTTCTTCGGGCCCGGATCGCCGAGTTGGAAGGTGTGGGCCTCCCCGACGGCGCTCATCGGGTTCCAGCGCTCGGTCGTGCTGGAACACTTCGACCCATTCTTGGCGGCTGCGGTCGCCGACAGTGCGGGGATCTACTCCGACCCCCGCGGGCGCCTGGACCGGACGCTGGCCTATTTCCTGACTGTCGCCGTTGCCGATGGGCGCACCGCGGTCGGGGTGTCGGACGCCTTGATGAAGGTGCACGCGAAGGCGAAGGGCATCGAGCCGATCAGCGGGGCGCGCTACAGCGCCAACAATCCCGATGCCCAACTGTGGATCCACGTGACCGGCTGGCATTCGGTGCTCAAATGCTATGAGCGCTACGGACCTGGGCCGCTGTCGCCCACCGAGGAATCCCGCTACTGGGCGGAGTCGCGCATCGCGGCGGAACTGCAGACCTGCAAGCCGTCGGACGTACCTGCATCGAGAACCGAAGTGCGCCAATACTTTGCCGACGTGCGCGGCAGATTATGCACCTCCGAACACGCCGATCGCGCCATGCGCTATCTGCTGTGGACGCCGCAGGACCGTGGCGTGCGGTTGTGGGCGGGCAGTCGAATCATGGCGCCTGCGGCCATCGCCACGCTGCCGAAGTGGATGCGTCACATGGGCGGATTCGATCAGCCCGCCGCCGTGGATGCCGCGGTGACTCCGATGGCGCGCGCGGTGGTGCGAGCCATGTCCGCAGACGACTCCCGACTGATGCTGGCTGCGTCGCGCCGATTGGTGCCCGAGACCGCCAAGGTGCTGGCACAGCATCTGAAGGCGGGTCCGCCGGCCGATCCGCGCACCGTATCACCCGCCGAGGTGCGCGAACGGCTGGTCGCGCACGCCTGATCAGGCCAGCGCCGCAGGCAGATCGTCGGACACTGGACGCTGCTGTCCGCGCTGCACGACGGTGCTGACCCCAGCCACGCAGTAGCCCGCGAAGACGAAACACACTGTGGCATAGGCGACATTGCCGATCGGTGTGCCTGAGCTAGTCATTCCTTCGATGGCCCCGGCATAGTCGGGCAGCGCGGTGAGCCAGAGCACGGCGAAGACCGCCAGATACAGCGCACCGAACACCTTGACGAAAGTGCTTGGGTACTCACTACCCTCGCGTCGCGTGCGGCGCCACTGCTGGACGAGCACCGGCACCGCAACGACCGCGAACATGACCAGCTCGGCCGCGAAGACGATGGCCTGCACGGTCTTGTGACGTTCGAACAGCGATGTGGGCAGGCTCAGGAGCGTCATCGCAGGGGCAACGAGTGCGCCCGCTGCCATTGTCCGCCAACCCAATCCCCATCCTCGGACCGAGTCGCCACGTGCGACGCGTCGACCGACGAAGACGTAGACGAGGAACGCCAACGCTGCAGGCGCGAGCATCGCGAAGATCACCACGCTCGTCATCGGCACCGAGTTCATCATCGGGTGGTTCAGCGCGTTGTCGTCGTTCCAGGCCCACCACCGCAATTGCGGGCCGAGGTGGTCGAACACCTCGTAGAAGCACCCGTTGACGAAACCGACACACACGGAACCGATTACCGCTCCGCGGCGCTCGAACACACCGACCGCGCGCACCACATCGAATGCGAGCGTGATCGTCGCCGGATACAGCGCGACGATGTACAGGGGGAGTCGGTCGTACATGAAGTCCACGGTGAATACGTTGTGCGCGAACACCACTCCGAGTTGGTCTGCGATGCCGAACGCCTCGGGAAAGTACTGCGGTGGCTCGATGATCAGCAGGTAGACGACGGAGGCGAACCACAACGCCAGATTGGTGGGGTCGCCGTCGCGGCGCAGCCTTCGGATCGCGAACACCAAGGCCATCAACGCGCCGCTGACCATCAACAGCTCGACGACCGGCAAGGTCCAGTTCGCCAGCTCGAACGGATTGGTTAGGTGCACGATGGGCGGGGCGCCCGTGCAGGGCGATCCGAGGGCTGCGGTCAGCTGCGCAAAATCCGGATTGCACAGGTCCGACACGTGAAATCGCCTCTCAGTCAGCCAGTCCTGCTCCGCAACCAACCAATTCGGAACGTAACACTGCGGGACAGGATCGTAAAGGTGCGCCCGTCGGCTAGGTGTTGTCGGCGTTGGCGCGCGGGAATCCGCCCTGCGGGAACAGCGGGAAGACGACGTCGTCGAGCTTTTCTGGGTCGCCCATGGTCTTGTTGACCGTCGCGCCCCACACGTTGCCGTCCGGTGACATCTGCAGTGCCCAGACGTGCCCGTGTTGGTCCTGGCGCAGCACCTCGGGATCACCCGTCACCGCGCCCGTATCCGGGGCCAACCGGACGGCGACGGTTTGCTTGGTGTTGATCAGGTTGACCAGCACGGTGCCGTCGGAGGCGGCGCACCCCGCGACGCCTGGCTTGTCCGGCCAGTTCCACACCGTCGAGACGACCGAATCCTTGGTGATGCGCTGCAAGCGGTCGCCCGTGGGTGTGCGATCGGTGATGTACAGCGAGCCGTCGCCAGTGTCCTGGCACAGACCGCCTGCGGCCCCGAGGCCGCTCAGCGCGGTCGTGGGCGGCGCCTGATTGATCGTCGTCGGTTGTTCGATGCGAAGCAGCTTGCCCGCCATCGAACCCGGGTCCGCGGCCTGGGCGGGATCGCCCGCGTCGCCGGTAAGCACCTCAAGGGTGGTGGGGCTGGTGAAGATCAGCGCGCCCATGTTTCCCGTGGCGCCCTTGGGAATTCCGGTCAGGATCGGCTTGGGCACGTCGTCGTCCGCGATGCGGATGACGCGGTTGTCGGTGGGCGTGCTCACGTACGCGAACATCAAGCGGTCCTGGTCATACGTCGGCGACAGCACGATGTCCATCAGGCCGCCGTCACCGGACGGGTCGACCGGAATCACCATCTTCACCTTGGGTTCGGCATTGGCCGAGATGTCCTTGACCACGCCGGTCACCCGTTCGGCGACGAGTGCCGAGTGGCTATCGGGCCCCATGATCAGCCCGCTCGTGCTGTCGAGGCAGCCCTGCAACACCCCTGGCGCGGGGCAGACCTTCTTGAACGTCGACGGCGGTAGCGGCGGGGGCGGCGGTGGCGTCGAACTCGGTGCCGCGCCGAACTGCGGCGGCTTCGTGAACGGCTCCGACTGCGCCTCGCTGAAGCGCGCGCAACCCGACCCGCACAGCACCGCGGCGCAGAGCAGCACCAGCACACCTTGCATCGGCCGGCGCAATCTCATGCAGGCCAGGTTACGGATCGTTTGGCGATGCTCGCCACGCTGGTTGCACCACGCCGGGTCGAAACACCCCCGAATATGTTGGGAAAGCAACGCGCCAATCCGCCATTCCCAGGTGAGTAGCACTTACGCTGGTTTGGTGACCAGTACTTCTCACGACCCACGCGCGTGGCAACCGCCTCAGGGGCACGCCTCGCGGCCGGAGTCGGCGCGCCTGGTCGATCCCGAAGACGATCTGCCCTCGGCGACCTACTCCGGTGACTTCGAGACCACGGCCATTCCCCGCTACGACAGCGGTACGGGGGCACCGGACCAGCAGGGATACGCCCTGCTCGGCGACCCGGAGCCGCTGCCCTATGTCCAGCCCGGCGGGCGTCACGAGGCGCGCCTCGTCGAGCCCACCGAGATCGAACCCGACGGCGTCACCGATGAGCACATCCGGACGGCGGGTCGACGCGGCACCCAGGACATCGGGTTGATGCTGTTGCGGGTCGGGCTTGGTGCACTGCTCATCGCTCACGGCCTGCAGAAGGCGTTCGGATGGTGGGGCGGGACCGGCTTCGGTGGCTTCGCAGAGTCGCTGGCCGAGCTCGGCTTCCAGCACGCACGCGCGCTCAGCTACGTCGGCGTCGCCGCGGAGCTCGGCGCGGGCACGCTGCTGGTACTCGGCCTCTTCACCCCGTTGGCCGCCGCGGCCGCCGTCGCTTACCTGATCAACGCGCTGCTCGCTGCGGTGGTCGCTCAGCCTGCGTCCGGTTACTTCCCCTTCTTCCTGCCCGAAGGGCACGAATACCAGGTCACGCTGATCGTGGTGGCCGCGGCCCTGGTGCTGACGGGCCCGGGACGCTACGGATTCGACGCGGGTCGCGGATGGGCCCGTCGGCCGTTCCTCGGCTCGGCCGCGGCGCTGGTGCTCGGTATAGGTGTTGGCGTCGCCGTCTGGGTGTTCCTCAACGGCGCCAACCCGCTCGCGTAGGCGTTGCTACTCGTAGGGATTCGGAACGCGACCGTCAGTCGCCGCTGCTAGCAGCGGCAGTGTCGTGAAGGTCACCGCGGGCAGCCGAAATTCGGACCCGTCCTTGCGGCGGGCCAATGCCCACGAAGACCTGTCGAAACGCAGCCCGTCCACGTCCGACCAGGGCGCCGTCGTGCTGCTGACCAGAGTGCGTGCCGTGACGCCGTCCCTGTCGGCCACCGTGCGGTAGCGGACGATGATCGTCGACGCGATCACCGGCAGGACGAGCAACGGGGCGAAGACCTCCGGTTTGGCCAGCACCAGGGCCAGCAGGCCGAGCGCGAAGAACCCGACCGCCAGGTGGGCCATCGGCGAAATCTTGACGACGACGGGTGCGGTGGCACCCTGGGCTGCTGGCGAACTCACGACGACCATCCTTGCACTGGTCCGAAATTTGACCTTCGACCAGTGCGGGGGCTACCGTCGAGCATTATGAAAACGGGATTGCTCGTAGTAATTGGTTGGCGTGTTGGTGCATAACCAGGCCTGAGCCTACGAGCATCGACGCGCAACCCTCGTGCAGCAGACGCTGACGGGGGTTTTTTGTTGCCCGAGAACCCACTGATCGTGACGAAGAGAGACCGAGAGACATCGTGAGCGCACCCACCACGCGACCACCGGAGCCGACACACCGTGCGAACGGAACGCCCGCAGTCGCGAACCCGCCCACCCCGCAGCCGAGAACGGTTGCCCCGCAACAGATGACTGGCGCGCAGGCGGTAATCCGCGCACTGGAGGAGCTCGACGTCGAGGTCATCTTCGGCATTCCCGGTGGAGCCGTGTTGCCGGTCTACGATCCGCTGTTCGATTCGGTGAAGCTCCGTCACGTGCTCGTCCGTCACGAGCAGGGCGCGGGCCACGCAGCCAGCGGGTACGCCCACGCCACCGGCAGGGTCGGCGTGATGATGGCCACCTCTGGGCCAGGCGCGACGAACCTCGTCACCCCACTGGCTGATGCCCAGATGGACTCCATTCCCGTCGTCGCCATCACCGGACAGGTCGGCCGGGCCCTGATCGGCACCGACGCCTTCCAGGAAGCCGACATCTCCGGCATCACCATGCCGATCACCAAGCACAACTTCCTCGTTCGCAACGGCGACGACATCGCCCAGGTGATCGCCGAGGCATTCCACATCGCGAAGTCGGGCAGGCCGGGTGCGGTGCTCGTCGACATCCCGAAGGACGTTCTGCAGGGCCAGTGCACCTTCAGTTGGCCGCCGAAGATCGACCTGCCCGGTTACAAGCCGAACACCAAGCCGCACAGCCGGCAGGTCCGTGAGGCAGCCAAGCTCATTGCCGCGGCCCGCAAGCCCGTGTTGTACGTGGGTGGCGGCGTCATCCGCGGCGAGGCGACCGACGAACTCCTGGAGTTGGCTCAGCTCACGGGAATCCCGGTGGTGACCACACTGATGGCCCGTGGCGCCTTCCCGGACAGCCATCCGCAGAATCTGGGTATGCCCGGGATGCACGGCACGGTCGCTGCGGTGGGCGCGCTGCAGAAGAGCGATCTGCTCATCGCACTGGGTACCCGCTTCGACGACCGCGTGACCGGCAAGCTGGATTCGTTCGCACCCGAGGCGAAGGTGATCCACGCCGACATCGACCCCGCCGAGATCGGCAAGAACCGCAACGCCGATGTGCCGATCGTGGGCGATGTCAAGGCCGTCATCCGGGACCTCGTCGAGGTGCTGCGAAAGGACGGCGTGTCGTCCGTCGGGCAGGACCGCAGCGAGCGGGGGAATGGCTCGGTCACCCTGAACATCGACAATTGGTGGGAGTACCTGCGCAGCGTGCAGGCGACCTACCCGCTGAGCTACGGACCGCAGAGTGACGGCAGCCTGAGCCCCGAGTACGTCATCGAGACATTGGGCCGCATCGCGGGACCGGACGCGGTGTACGTGGCAGGTGTTGGGCAGCACCAGATGTGGGCCGCGCAGTTCATCAAGTACGAGAACCCCAAGACATGGCTGAACTCCGGTGGACTCGGCACCATGGGCTACGCGGTGCCCGCCGCGATGGGTGCCAAATTCGGCAGGCCCGACGCCGAGGTGTGGGCCATCGACGGCGACGGCTGCTTCCAGATGACCAACCAGGAGCTCGCCACCTGTGCCGTCGAGGGTGCGCCCATCAAGGTCGCCGTGATCAACAACGGCAACCTGGGCATGGTGCGGCAGTGGCAGACGCTCTTCTACGAAGGCCGCTACTCGCAGACCGGCCTGTCGACGCACGATCGTCGCATCCCGGACTTCCTCAAGCTGGCCGAAGCCCTGGGGTGCGTCGGATTGCGTTGTGAGCGAGCCGAAGACGTCGAGGATGTCATCAACCAGGCCCGGGCGATCAACGACCGACCCGTGGTGATCGACTTCATCGTCGGCGCCGACGCCCAGGTCTGGCCGATGGTCGCCGCGGGCACAAGCAACGACCAGATCGAGGCGGCCAAGGGAATTCGGCCGCTCTTCGACGACCAGGGCAACGAGGGACACGCCTGATGAGCATTCATACCCACACCCTGTCGGTGCTCGTCGAGGACAAGCCGGGCGTGCTCGCGCGCGTGGCATCGCTGTTCTCTCGGCGTGGCTTCAACATTCAGTCGCTTGCCGTCGGCGCGACCGAGCAGAAGAACCTGTCCCGGATGACGATCGTCGTCTCGGTGGAGGGCTTCCCGCTCGAACAGGTCACCAAGCAGCTCAACAAGTTGATCAACGTGATCAAGATCGTCGAGCAGGACGAGGACAATTCGGTGTCGCGTGAGCTGGCGTTGATCAAGGTGCGCGCCGACGCGACGACCCGCGGGCAGATCATCGAAGCGGTCAATCTGTTCCGCGCCAAGGTGGTCGACGTGTCGGCGGAGTCGTTGGTCGTGGAGGCCACCGGTACGGCAGGCAAGCTGACGGCGTTGCTGAATCTCCTCGAGCCCTATGGCATCCGGGAAATCGCTCAGTCCGGACTGGTGACGCTCGCCCGCGGTCCGCGCGGGATCGTCACCTCGAAGTAATAGTTTTCGACGAAATACGAACACAGAGAAGGAAATTCAAAGTGGCAGTTGAGATGTTCTACGACGACGACGCAGACCTGTCGATCATCCAAGGACGCAAGGTAGGCGTCATCGGATACGGCAGCCAGGGGCATGCGCACTCGCTGAGCCTGCGCGACTCGGGTGTTCAGGTGAAGGTCGGCCTCAAGGAGGGCTCCAAGTCCCGCGAGAAGGTCACCGAGCAGGGACTCGAGGTTGACACGCCCGCCGAGGTCGCCAAGTGGGCCGACGTGATCATGTTGCTGGCGCCCGACACCGCACAGGCCGAGATCTTCAAGAACGACATCGAGCCGAACCTCGTGGCCGGCAATGCGCTGTTCTTCGGCCACGGCCTCAACATCCACTTCGATCTGATCGAGCCTGCGGACGACATCACCGTCGGCATGGTGGCGCCCAAGGGGCCAGGGCACCTGGTACGTCGTCAGTTCGTCGACGGCAAGGGCGTGCCCTGCCTGATCGCGATCGACCAGGACCCCACGGGTGAGGGGCAGGCGCTGGCGCTGTCGTACGCCAAGGGCATCGGCGGCGCCCGGGCCGGCGTCATCAAGACCACGTTCAAGGAAGAGACCGAGACCGACCTCTTCGGTGAGCAGGCCGTACTGTGCGGCGGCACCGAGGAATTGGTCAAGGTGGGCTTCGAGGTCATGGTCGAGGCGGGCTATGCGCCCGAGATGGCCTACTTCGAGGTGCTGCACGAGCTCAAGCTCATCGTCGACCTGATGTACGAGGGTGGCATCGCCCGCATGAACTACTCGGTGTCCGACACCGCGGAGTTCGGTGGCTACTTGTCGGGTCCGCGCGTCATCGACGCGGACACCAAGGAGCGGATGCGCGCCATCCTCAAGGACATTCAGGACGGCACCTTCGTCAAGGAACTCGTCGCCAACGTCGAAGGCGGCAACAAGCGTCTCGAGAAGCTGCGCAAGGAAAATGCCGAGCACCCCATCGAGGTCACGGGCAAGAAGCTGCGCGATCTGATGAGCTGGGTCGACCGGCCGATCACCGAAACCGCTTAACCCCTTGCGATTTCGGCGCGCATTTCCGGGGTCACTCCCGAATTGCGCGCCGAAATCGCGGCTAGGGGGAGAGCCGGTCGGCGACGGTCACCACCCGGCGGGCCAGGTGATCGAGCGCGTTGTCGGTGGCGTCGTCGAATTCGCTGATGTTGTCGTGGTCCGCAACGAGGCTGGCGCCGTACGGGTTTCCGTCGACGAACTTGAGCGCCTCGGTGTATCCGGGCGGCACGATGATGCCGCCGAAGTGCATCAGCGTCACGTACAGCGTGAGCAGCGTCGTTTCCTGGCCGCCGTGCGCCGTGTTCGACGAGGTGAAGCCCGCGTACACCTTGTCGGCGAGCTTGCCCTGTGACCACAGGCCGCCCAGCGAGTCGAGAAAACTACGCAATTGTGAGGCGACGGAACCGAACCGGGTCGGCGAGCCGAAGATCACGGCGTCCGCCCAGACGATGTCGTCGCCGGTTGCGGCGGGTAAGTCCTTGGTGGCCTGGTAGTTGGCCGTCCACGCCGGATTTTCGGCGAATGACGCGGGATCCGTGGTTTCGGTGACGTGGCGTACCCGCACTTCGGCGCCGACGGCCGTTGCCGCCGCCGCGACGCGACCCGCCATCGTGGTGCCGTGGCCGGTGGCCGAGTAGTAGATGACCGCGAGCTTCGTCACGGCACGAGCCTACGCCGACGGGACCTGCGGAAGATGGCGATTGCTCACGGCGCCAAACTCGGGAGATCCTTCATGCCGAACTCGCGGCGCAGCACCGTGCGCGCGGCGTAGTAGCCGGCCATGCCATGCACGCCCGTACCCGGTGGCGTCGCCGATGAACAGAGGTACGCCTTCGGGATGGGCGTGGTCCATGGATTGATCCGCAGCGTCGGGCCGATCATTGCTGCGAACAGGTTGGCGCCGCCGACGATGATGTCGCCTCCGACGTAATTGGCGTTGTGGTCCGACATTTGGGCGGCCGGCACGCACCGGGCCGCGACCACCAGGTCGCGGAAGCCGGGCGCGAACCGCTCGAACATCGCGGTCACCGTCTCGGTGAGGTCGACGGTAGAGCCGGCCGGGACGTGCGCGTAGGTCCACAGCGGTCGACGCCCCTGATCATCGATGCGCGACGGGTCGGCCAGGTGTGGCAGCGACACCAGCGTCATCGGCCACTCGGCGTGGCGGCCTGCCGCGATTTCCCTTTCGGCCAGCGCCATCTGGGCTCGGCTTCCGCCCAGGTGCACCGTAGGCGCGTGTGCGACGCGCTCGTCGCGCCAGGGAATGTCGCCGGCGAGCACGAAATCGACCTTGCAGACTCCTGGGCCGAATCGATAGCGGCGCAGCGCCTTTGCGTATCTGGACGGAACGGCGTCGCCGTAGATGTCCAGCAGCGCCGTCGGCGCCGTGTCGTAGATGACCACTCCCGCGGGAGGCGTGGTCACCGGCTCGTCGAGCACCAGCTCGCCGCCGTGCGCCAGCAGATCGGCGATGAGCGCATCGGCAATCGTCTGGGTTCCACCGATCGGCACGGGCCACCCGGCGGTGTGCGCTACCGTGCCGAGCATCAGTCCGGCCCCGCTGTTCACAGGTGACGGCATCGTCGAGATGGCGTGCGCGCCAACGCCGGTGAACAGTGCTCTGGCATCCTCGCCGCGGAGCAGATTCCATGCCGGACTGCCCTGGGCCAACACCCTGAGCCCGGTGCGCACCGTGGTCACCAAATCCGGCGGTAGCGACCGCTTATCGCCGAGGAAGAAGCCGAGCACGCCGTCGACGTGTTGGGTAAGCGGGCCGAAGAGCCTGCGCCACGAGGCGCCGTCGTCGAGTTCGTCGCACGTGCGTTGCAGCGAGCGATACGCCACCGCGGCCGGCCTGTCTGGCAACGGATTGGCGTATGACACCTCCGGTGACACCAACTCGACCCGGCGCGCCGCCAGGTCGAACTCCGCGAAGAACGGCGATGCCACGCCCAGCGGGTGCACCGCTGAGCAGACGTCGTGCAGCACACCCGGGTATTCGGGATCGGGTGAGGTCCGCGCACCGCCCCCTGCGGTCGGCTGCGCCTCGACGACCCGAACCGACAAACCGGCGCGGGCACAGATCACGGCAGCGCTCAGACCGTTGGGTCCACTACCGACGACGGTGACGTCTGGATCTCCCGGCATCCCACTCCCCGATGTCGCTTCGCTCCTGCCCGCCACCTCGTTATTAGAGCCCATTACTCTGTTCGCGTGAGCCTGCCCGTTGTTTTGATAGCCGACAAACTCGCCGAATCGACCGTCGCCGCACTCGGTGACCAGGTGGAAGTCCGGTGGGTCGACGGCCCCGACCGAGAAAAGCTGCTGGCCGCGGTGCCGGACGCCGACGCGCTGCTGGTGCGTTCGGCAACCACCGTCGACGCCGAAGTGCTGGCCGCTGGCGCAAAGCTGAAGATCGTCGCGCGCGCGGGGGTCGGGCTGGACAACGTCGACGTCGACGCCGCGACCGCCCGCGGCGTACTGGTGGTCAACGCGCCGACGTCGAACATCCACAGCGCCGCCGAGCATGCGCTGGCGTTGCTGTTGTCGGCCGCACGCCAGATCCCGGCAGCCGATGCGACGCTGCGCGAGCGCACATGGAAGCGGTCGTCGTTCTCCGGTACCGAGATCTTCGGTAAGACCGTGGGCGTGGTCGGCCTCGGCCGCATCGGGCAGCTGGTGGCACAACGGCTGGCCGCCTTCGGTACGCACATCGTGGCCTACGACCCATACGTGTCGCAGGCTCGGGCCGCGCAACTCGGTATCGAACTGCTAACCCTCGACGAGCTTCTGCTGCGGTCCGACTTCATCTCGGTGCATCTGCCCAAGACCAAGGAGACGGCAGGCTTGATCGGTGTGGAAGCGCTGAAGAAGGTCAAGCCCGGCGTGATCATCGTCAACGCCGCACGCGGTGGGCTGGTCGACGAGCAGGCCCTCGCCGACGCGGTCCGCAGTGGACACGTGCGCGGCGCGGGCATCGACGTGTTCTCGACCGAACCCAGCACCGACAGCCCGCTGTTCGACCTCCCTGCGGTGGTCGTGACACCGCACCTCGGCGCGTCGACGGAAGAGGCCCAGGACCGGGCGGGCACCGATGTGGCGGCCAGTGTCCGATTGGCGCTGGCCGGGGAGTTCGTCCCCGACGCGGTCAACGTCGGTGGCGGCGTCGTCGGCGAGGAGGTCGCGCCATGGCTGGATCTGGTGCGCAAGCTCGGCCTGCTCGTCGGAGCGTTGTCGCCCGAGCTGCCCACCAACCTGTCGGTTGAGGTACGCGGCGAGCTCGCCTCGGAAGAGGTTGACGTGCTGCGTCTCTCGGCGTTGCGCGGGTTGTTCTCCGCCGTCATCGAAGATCAAGTCACCTTCGTCAACGCGCCAGCCCTGGCCGCGGAGCGTGGCGTCGAGGCCAGCATCAGTACCGCAACCGAGAGTCCGAACCACCGCAGCGTCGTCGACGTGCGGGCCGTCGGGGTCGACGGATCGGTGATCAACGTGGCGGGCACGCTGTCGGGTCCCCAGCAGGTGCAGAAGATCGTCCAGATCAATGGCCGCAACCTGGATTTGCGGGCCGAGGGTGTCAACCTGATCATCAACTACAGCGACCAGCCAGGTGCGCTCGGCAAGATCGGCACACTGCTGGGCACGGCGGGGGTCAGCATCCTGGCCGCGCAGCTCAGCCAGGACGCCGACGGCGAAGGCGCCACGGTGATGTTGCGGCTCGATCGGCAAGTGCCCTCCGATGTGCTCAATGCGATCGGCACCGACGTCGGCGCCATCACGCTGGAATTGGTGGAACTGTCGTGAAACTGGCTGTCATCGCCGGCGACGGCATCGGACCCGAGGTCATCGAGCAGGCCATCAAGGTGCTGGACCTGGTGTTGCCTGGAGTCGAGAAGACCGAATACGACCTGGGTGCGCGGCGCTATCACGCGACGGGGGAGACCCTGCCAGAAGGCGTCGTCGACGAGCTGCGGACCAATGACGCAATCCTTCTGGGCGCCATCGGCGATCCGTCCGTGCCGAGCGGCGTGCTCGAACGCGGGCTGCTGCTGACGTTGAGGTTCCAACTGGATCACCACGTCAATCTGCGGCCGTCGCGGCTGTACGCCGGGGTGAGCAGTCCGCTGGCAGGCAATCCCGACATCGACTTCGTTGTGGTGCGCGAGGGCACTGAGGGGCCCTACACCGGCACCGGAGGTGTGATCAGGGTCGGCACGCCGCACGAGGTCGCCACCGAGGTCAGCCTCAACACCGCCTTCGGCGTCGAGCGCGTCGTGCGCGACGCCTTCGCTCGCGCGGCCACGCGCCGCAAGCATCTGACCCTGGTGCACAAGACGAACGTGCTCACGTTCGCCGGCAACCTTTGGGCGCGCGTCGTCGCGGAGGTGGGCGCGGAATTCCCCGACGTCGCAGTGGCTTACCAACACATCGATGCGGCCACCATCCACATGGTCACCGACCCGGGCCGCTTCGACGTCATCGTCACCGACAACCTGTTCGGCGACATCATCACCGACTTGGCAGCCGCGGTCTCCGGCGGCATCGGCTTGGCCGCCAGCGGGAACATCGATGCGACCCGGACCAATCCGTCGATGTTCGAACCCGTGCACGGCAGTGCGCCGGACATCGCAGGGCAGGGCATCGCCGATCCGACGGCCGCCGTCATGTCGGTGGCCATGTTGCTTTCCCACGTCGGCGAGCCCGCCGCCGCTGCGCGGGTGGACAAGGCCGTCGAACAGCACCTAGCCACCCGCGGCGACGAGAAGTTGTCGACGGCGCAGATTGGCGACCGGATCGCCGGACTGCTCTAGCTGATCAGAGCTCCGCGAGATCGTCGGGCACGTCGACGGCGTACCGACGTAGCGTCTCCAAGGGCACAATGTCGAGCGCGCGTTCATGGGTGGCGGCCAGCACCACCGGCGCGGCGTGGCCATCCCGATGGGCCGCAAGCCAATTCGTTGCGGTGACGCACCAGCGGTCGCCCGGGGTCAGCCCAGGAAACCGGTACTGCGGCATCGGCGTCGACAGATCGTTGCCGATGGAGCGCTGATGTTCGAGGAAGTCACCTGTCACGACGGCGCAAATCGTGTGACTGCCGAGATCCTCGGGACCCGTGGAGCAGCACCCGTCGCGGTAGAAGCCTGTGACGGGATCCGTGCCGCATGGCTCCAGTGGACCGCCGAGCACGTTGCGATCAGTCATCGGCTCACTATCCCGTGCGCCGCGCGGGTTAGGGACGCTGATGTACCGATTCGACGGTGTACAGGTGCGGGTCGAAGCCGGAGGGCAAGTTCCGCAGCGGCCCGCATGTGTTCTTGCGCGGTCGGATTGGTCCGCATCGCCGCGAGCGCTTCGGCGTCGTCCCACTGTCCGTAGTTGACGACGCGGGTGCCGTCGACGCTGACGTGAATGTTGGCGGACCGGAAGCCAGGTAGGTGCTGCATGACCTGCTCGGTGGCGTCGGTGAGCAACGCCGCGAGCGTCGCGGCGTGTACTGGTTCGACGGTGAAGACGTTGATGAACGTTGCGTAGGGGCCGTGTTCGACGATGGTGGTCACGATGTTCTCCTTGTCAGGTTCCTTACACGTTGAGCGTAGCGCTATGTAAGGTTCCTGTCATGACGACGTTCGAATCCGAAGGCTCGGTGGGGTACCAGGTGAAGCGCGTACAGCAATCGCTCCGACGCCAGTGCGATGCCGCGCTGCGGCCGACCGGGTTGTCGATGGCGCAGTACGCGGCGTTGCGCGCGCTCGCCGACCACCCCGAGGCTTCGGCGTCGGAACTGGCCCGGCGCTGCTTCGTCACCAGGCAGTCGCTGCACGACCTGCTGACCGGTCTGCGAGCGTCCGGTCTGGTGCGGACGGCGACGTCACCGGGACGGGGGCGCGCCAACGCGCTGGCGCTTACCCCGGCTGGGCGCAAGCTTTTGGCGGCCAGCCACGATGCGGTCATCAGCGTGGAAGATGCAATGGTTCAAGGGCTTTCGGCGGACACCAGCCGACATTTGGCCCACTTGCTCGCCCAGTGCGCGGAGAACCTCGAGAACTGAGGCGTTGCTCAGTCCCGCCGACTCCGAAGTGGGTCGGCGTCGACGGGCACCAGCGGCAGTGCCACCAAAGGGAACAGCGCGCACAAGGCGAAGGCCAGTGGGAAGCCTGCCGCTGCGATGATCGCACCGAAGACCGGCGGCACGATGCCCGTCGTCAGCAGTTGGCTGGTGTTCTGCGTGCCAAGGGCCCGTCCGCTCCAGAACGGACCCGCGAGCTCGGCGATCGCCGTGAACGCCAAGCCGTTGTCGGACACGGTGATCACCGACGCGACCACCATCACCGCGATGGATAGCGGCGAGTGCATCAAGTCGGTGACCGCAAGCAGACCCATCGCAATGGCCGCGCCGATCGCGATGGTCCGGATGGGATGCAGTCGTGACCCGGTCTTGTCGGACCATCGGCCCGCCGCGATTCTGCCCGCTGCGCCGAGGATCTGGGCGAACGTCACCAGTGCGCCCGCGGACGCGGCCGACCAGCCGCGGTCGGTCATCAGCCAGACCAGGGTGAACGTCCATACCAGGCACTGCGGTGCGACGAGCAGCACCGAGACGGCATGGATGCGCCACAACGTCGACGACCCGCGATAGGGATTGGCCAGCTCGTCGGCGTGTGCTTCGGCCCGCGGCGGTCGCGGGGGATCCTGTACTCCGACGGCACTGATCACCGCGGCTGCCGCGCAGGCGATCGCAGGGAACAGCAGTGCGGCGGTGAGGCCCCTTGCTTCGGCCAACTGCGGAATCACCAACGCGCCCAGGCCGACTCCCAAGGGTTGCGCGGTCTGGCGAATGCCCATCACCAGGCCGCGTCGCTCGGGCGGAAACCAGCCGACCACAAGGCGGCCGCTGGCTGAGTTGCTGCTCGCGGCCGCCATGCCGCCGAGGAACAGGAAGATGCCCACCGTGACGAGGGAGTGCGCCGAGGCGGCGGCGAACGCTGCCGCGGCGGTCAGTGCCGAGCCGACGCCCAACACGATGCGTTCGCCGAATCTGTCGACCAGATAACCCCAGGCGATCAGCGTGACGACCATCCCGAAGCTGGGCAGCGCCGAGATCAGGCCGGCCTGGGCGAGGTCGAGGCCACGTTCGGTGTGCAGGGTGGGGATGAGGAACGCGACACCATTGATGAAGACGTTGGCGCACAAGGTCGTGGTCAGTGCGATCGCGAGCATCGACCACCGCCGGGCGGTGCCGATCGTCGACGTGCTCATGACTTCCATGTTGGCACGCAGTTCCCAACATGTTAAACGCAGATCCCATGATATGAGATAGCTGGCAATTCGCTGCGGTAATCACGCCGTGAGCCGCTCCGCCCGACTCGACCCCGTTCCTCCGGGTGGTGTTCGACCCTCACTAGGCTGTGAAAAATGCGCCTCGGACGAATTGCCAGCCCAGATGGGGTCGCCTTCGTGAGTATCGAAGGTGATCCAGCGACGGATGCGGTTGCCCGCGAGATCGCCGAGCACCCGTTCGGCAACCCGACCTTCACCGGCCGCTCCTGGCCGCTGGCCGACGTTCGGCTGCTCGCGCCGATCCTGGCCAGCAAGGTGGTCTGCATGGGCAAGAACTACGCCGCCCATGCCGCCGAGATGGGTGGCGAGGCGCCGGAGGATCCGGTGATCTTCCTCAAGCCAAATACGTCGATCATCGGACCGAACGTGCCGATCGTGCTTCCCGCGGACGCGAATCCCGTGCACCACGAAGGGGAGCTAGCGGCGGTCATCGGCAGGCCGTGCAAGGACGTGTCCGCGGCCAAGGCTGCCGAGAACATCCTCGGCTACACCATCGCCAACGACGTCTCGGCGCGCGATCAGCAGAAGAAGGACGGGCAGTGGATGCGCGCCAAGGGGCACGACACCTTCTGCCCGGTCGGGCCGTGGATCGACACCGACGTGAATCCGTTCGAGTTGGACCTGCGCACCGAGGTGAACGGTCAGGTGCGTCAGTCCAGCAACACATCTCTGATGATCCACGACATCGGCGCGATCATCGAGTGGGTCTCCGCGGTGATGACGCTGCTGCCGGGCGACCTCATTCTGACCGGGACGCCTGAGGGTGTGGGTCCCATCGAGGACGGCGACACGGTCAGCATCACCATTGAGGGTATTGGCACGTTGACCAATCCCGTTGTGCGCAAGGGGAAGTCATGACACCAGTACGAGTCCGGTTCTGCCCGTCGCCAACGGGCACCCCGCACGTCGGGTTGGTGCGCACGGCCTTGTTCAACTGGGCCTACGCCCGACACACGGGCGGGGTGTTCGTGTTTCGGATCGAGGACACCGACGCCGCGCGGGACAGCGCCGAAAGCTATGCGTCCATCTTGGACGCGCTGCGGTGGCTCGGCCTGGACTGGGACGAAGGTCCCGAGGTCGGTGGTCCATACGCGCCGTACCGGCAGTCCGAACGCGGTGAGCTCTACCGCGACGTCATCGGGCGGCTACAGGCCGCGGGCGAAGTCTACGAGGCGTATTCGACGCCGGAGGAAGTCGAGGCCCGCCACGTCGCCGCGGGCCGGAATCCCAAGCTGGGCTACGACAATTTCGACCGCACGCTGACTGATGCGCAGCGCGCGCAGTTCGCCGCCGAGGGCCGAAAGCCGGTGTTGCGCCTTCGGATGCCCGACGAGGACATCACGTGGACTGATCTGGTGCGCGGGCCGACGACATTCGCTGCAGGAATCGTTCCGGACTTCGCCATCACCCGTGGCAGCGGAGATCCGTTGTACACCTTGGTGAATCCGGTCGACGACGCGTTGATGAAGATCACCCACGTGCTGCGCGGCGAGGACATCCTGCCGTCCACGCCACGCCAGATCGCGCTGTATCAGGCGCTGATGCGCATCGGTGTCGCCGAGCGGGTGCCCGAATTCGCCCATCTGCCAAGCGTGCTCGGCGACGGCAACAAGAAGCTGTCCAAACGCGACCCGCAGTCCAACCTGTTCCTCCACCGCGACCGCGGCTTCATCCCCGAGGGCCTGCTGAATTATCTGGCTTTGCTGGGCTGGGGCATCGCCGACGACCACGACCTGTTCAGCCTCGACGAGATGGTCGCCGCCTTCGACGTCAAGGACGTCAACTCCAACCCCGCACGCTTCGACCAGAAGAAGGCCGACGCGATCAACGCCGAGCACATCCGACTGCTCGACGTGGCGGACTTCACCGCTCGGCTGCGGGACTACTTCGTCGCCCACGGTCACGACACCGGCTTGGACGACGCCGCGTTCGCCGAGGCCGCCGCACTGGTGCAGACGCGGATCGTCGTGCTCGGTGACGCGTGGGACCTGTTGAAGTTCCTCGACAACAGCTCGTTCGCGCTCGACGAGAAGTCGGCAGCCAAGGAGTTGCGGGCTGATGCCGTGCCGGTGCTCGACGCGGCCGTCGTGGCACTGGATGGGGTCGGCGAGTGGACCACTGCAGGAATCGAGGCCGCGCTGAAGACCGCGCTGCTGGAGCAGCTGGAACTGAAGCCGCGCAAGGCGTTCGGACCCATCCGGGTGGCGGCTACCGGGGCGTCGGTCAGCCCCCCGCTGTTCGAGTCGCTGGAACTGCTCGGCCGCGCGCGCAGCCTCGAGCGACTGAGGGCGGGTCGTGACCACGCCGCGGCAGCCGGATAGTGCGTTAAGAGTGCCGCGGAATCTTTGATAGTCTGCTCGTCGGCCCGACAGGGCGCAAAGGCCAGCGGCCGGAGCGTCCATCGGAACCCGAAATTGCCCACGACCAGCGGTTATGGGCGGCCCTTGGGGTATGGTGTAATTGGCAACACAGCGGTTTCTGGTACCGCCATTCTAGGTTCGAGTCCTGGTACCCCAGCCAACGAAGTGATTAGGACGGCATTCTCGGCTGAGATATGCTGACCGTCGCAGAAGTTGTTCTAGCCCCCGTCGTCTAGCGGCCTAGGACGCCGCCCTCTCACGGCGGTAGCGTGGGTTCGAATCCCATCGGGGGTACATATCGGCTCTGGACCACTCAGTGGTCCAGAGCCATTTTCGTCGGTGACGGCAGCGGGGCTAGACCCGCCGCGCCATGGCGTCGGCGGCCGCCAACAGGTCTGCGGCCCAGCGTGCTCCCGGCCTTCGGCCCATGCGGTCGATGGGGCCTGACACTGAAATCGCGGCGATCACGGTCCCGCGCGCGTCGCGTACGGGCGCTGAGACACTCGCCACCCCTGGTTCGCGCTCCGCGGCGCTCTGCGCCCACCCGCGTTTGCGTACCTCTGCCAGCGTTCGGTCGGTGAACTTGGCGTTGGGCAGCACCGCCTGTTGGGTAGCGGAGTCGCTGTAGGCCAGCAGGACCTTGGCGCCGGATCCCGCGGTCATCGGCAATCGTGTGCCGACCGGCACGGTGTCGCGCAGGCCTGCGGGGGGTTCGAGCGCAGCGATGCAGACGCGGCTGGTGCCCTCGCGCCGATAGAGTTGCACGCTCTCGCCGGTGATTTCGCGTAGTCGCGGCAGGATGGCCGCCCCTGCCGCGAGCAGCGGATCGTTGACCTGCCCTGCTAGCTCGGTCAACGCAGGCCCAAGGAGCCAGCGGCCGTCGGCGTCGCGGGCCAGCAGTCGGTGTGTCTCGAGCCCTGCGGCCAGCCGGTGGGCGGTCGCGCGGGGGAGTCCGGTGCGCTCGCACAATTCCGCGAGCCCGCATGGCGACTCGGCGATCGTGTGCAGTACGCCCACCGCTTTGTCGAGCACGCCGATACCGCTATCCTGTCTCACAGGGAGATATTAGCGTCCCGAATAGTGAGATAGCCAGCCCGGCACCTGTGGCGCACCCGAAGGAAAGAACGTCATGACAGTAAAACCCCGCACGATGGCAGAGAAGGTTTGGGCCGACCACGTCGTGGTCGCCGGTCCCGGTGAGGGCGCAGCTCGTGAACCCGATCTCATCTACATCGACCTCCACCTCATCCACGAGGTCACCAGCCCGCAGGCCTTCGACGGACTTCGCCTGGCCGGCCGCCCGCTACGGCGACCCGACCTCACGATCGCCACGGAGGACCACAACGTCCCGACCACGGACATCGACAAGCCGATCGCAGACCCGATCTCGCGCACTCAGGTGGAGACGCTGCGCCGCAACTGCGAGGAGTTCGGGGTCCGGCTCTACCCGATGGGCGATGTCGAACAGGGCATCGTGCACATCATCGGCCCGCAGCTCGGACTCACCCAGCCGGGGATGACGGTGGTGTGCGGTGACAGTCACACGTCGACGCACGGGGCCTTCGGCGCGCTCGCCATGGGCATCGGCACCTCGGAGGTCGAGCATGTGTTCGCGACCCAGACCCTGCCGTTGCGGCCCTTCAAGACGATGGCCGTCAACGTCGACGGCGTGCTGCCGCCGGGGGTCAGCGCCAAGGACGTCATCTTGGCGGTGATCGCGAAGATCGGCACCGGCGGCGGGCAGGGCTACGTCATCGAATATCGCGGCAGTGCCATCGAATCGCTGTCGATGGAAGGTCGGATGACGATCTGCAACATGAGCATCGAGGCGGGCGCCAGGGCGGGCATGGTGGCACCCGACGAGACCACGTTCGACTTCCTCCGCGGCCGGCCCCACGCACCGACGGGTGCCGACTGGGACGCGGCAGTGGAGGCCTGGACGGGACTTCGAACCGACGACGGCGCGGAATTCGACACCGAGGTCTACCTCGACGCCGCGACGCTGAGTCCGTTCGTCACCTGGGGCACCAACCCGGGACAGGGTGTGCCACTGGCTGATTCGGTGCCCGATCCCGAGTTGATCTTCAACGAGGGTGAGCGTCAGTCCGCTGAGAAGGCGTTGACCTACATGGACCTTCGCCCCGGCACTGCGATGCGTGACGTCGCCGTGGACGCGGTCTTCGTGGGCTCCTGCACCAACGGACGCATCGAAGATTTGAGGGTCGTCGCCGAGATATTGCGCGGCCGGACGATCGCCGACGGGGTGCGGATGTTGGTGGTGCCGGGATCGATGCGCGTGCGCGCCCAGGCCGAATCCGAAGGGCTGGGCGAGATCTTCACGGCCGCCGGCGCCGAATGGCGACAGGCGGGGTGCTCGATGTGCCTTGGAATGAACCCCGACCAACTCGCGCCGGGGGAGCGGTGTGCGTCGACCTCGAACCGAAACTTCGAGGGTCGTCAGGGCAAGGGTGGGCGCACACATCTGGTTTCGCCTGCCGTGGCCGCAGCGACCGCGGTGCGCGGCACGCTGTCCTCCCCGGCCGATCTGCCCGTCACTACGAGTCGATAGGGGTCGACATGGACGCGTTTCACACTCACACCGGCATCGGCGTTCCGCTGCGCCGCTCGAACGTCGACACCGACCAGATCATCCCCGCGGTGTACCTGAAACGGGTAACCCGAACGGGATTCGAAGACGGCCTCTTCGCCGCATGGCGATCGGATCCGTCCTTCGTGCTGAATCTCGCGCCGTTCGACAAGGGTTCGGTGTTGGTCGCGGGCCCGGATTTCGGTACCGGGTCGTCGCGCGAGCACGCCGTCTGGGCGCTCATGGATTACGGATTCCGCGTCGTGATCTCGTCCCGCTTCGCCGACATCTTCCGGGGCAACGCGGGCAAGGCGGGGCTCTTGGCGGCCGAAGTCGCCCAAGATGACGTCGAATTACTTTGGAAGCTGATCGAGCAGCATCCAGGGCTGGAAATCACTGTGAATCTGCAAGATCGGAATCTCACTGCCGGAACGGTGGTGTTGCCGTTCAAGATTGACGACTACACCGCATGGCGGCTGCTCGAGGGTCTCGACGATATAGGCCTTACGCTGCGGAAACAGGACGACATCGCGGCTTACGAACAGAGCAGGCCAAGCTGGAAGCCACGCACTGTGCCGAGCTGACGGAGGCCCTTACGGGGCCGAAATCCCGCCCAGCAACCCCATTCTGGGACTCTCGTACCACCGCCGTTGTGGGGCAACCGGATTGCCGAAATGGCTGACAGCTATCCCTGAAATTGGGCGTGGCTCTTGGAAATCAGCGGCCTAAAGGTTTACCGTAGCTTTCAGTCGGTCCAACGTGGACCACTGGCTTCGGAGGTTTTGCAATGAATAAGGCAGAGCTCATCGACGTCCTCACGGACAAGTTGGGCACCGATCGTCGGCAAGCGACAGCCGCCGTGGAGAACGTCGTCGACACCATCGTGCGCGCCGTCCACAAGGGCGACAGCGTCACCATCACAGGCTTCGGCGTTTTCGAACAACGCCGCCGTGCCGCCCGTGTCGCGCGCAACCCGCGCACCGGCGAGACGGTAAAGGTGAAGCCAACGTCTGTACCGGCATTCCGGCCGGGCGCTCAGTTCAAGGCGGTTGTGTCTGGCGCACAGCGGCTCCCGGCGGAAGGACCTGCAGTGAAGCGTGGCGCAACGGCGGCACCGGCCAGGAAGGCGGCCGTGAAGAAGGCCGTCAAGAAGGCCGCTACCAAGGCTCCGGCCAAGAAGGCGCCCGCCAAGAAGGCTCCAGTCAAGAAGGCCGCAGTCAAGAAGGCTCCGGCCAAGAAGGCTCCGGTCAAGAAGGCCGCAGTCAAGAAGGCGCCCGCCAAGAAGGCTCCGGTCAAGAAGGCCGCAGTCAAGAAGGCGCCCGCCAAGAAGGCTCCGGTCAAGAAGGCCGCAGTCAAGAAGGCCGCCACCAAGGCCCCCGCCAAGAAGGCGCCCGCCAAGAAGGCACCGGCCAAGAAGGGCCGCAAGTAGCAATTCGTACTGGAATCAATTCCGGTACAAGACGCGCCGTGGATCCTCGTGATCCACGGCGTGTCTGTGTGAGGACCGTGAAGCGCTAGGAGTTCGTCGCCAACGGGCTGCCGATGTGATCGGCGGCCACCAGTTTGCCGCCGCACAGCGACAACACCCACGTGCTGCCCTTGCGGTTGCGGGACTTGTCGGGGCGCACCCCGTCACGGTCGCACCACCAGGCGATGAGGTCCGGTATTACCTTGCCCTGAGTGCAGATCACCGGTGTGCCATCGGTCTTCGCGATGTCAAGCATTCGGTGCCGGGCGGCACGTCGATCGTCGGCGTAGGCCTCCTCGGTCAGCGCAGGCTCGGCGCTGACCGTGACACCCAACTCTTCGGCGAGTGGTTCGACGGTCTGAACGCAGCGCACTCTGGGTGCGGCATGCACGGAGCTCGCGCCGAACGCCAGCAGCTGGCCCACCAGGGACTCGGCCTGCGCGCGTCCGCGCTTGTCGAGCGGGCGCTTCGCGTCGTCGCCCTTGTACCGAGACTTGGTACCCGCCGTGCCGTGGCGCACGATCAACAGCGTGCGGGTGTCGGCAGGATGTTTGACGAAGCGGCGCAGTACCTTCCGGTCGTACGGGTACTGCAGCCGCTTCATCGCCTCCTTCACGGGAAGCCAGATCAGTTGGTCGACCTCGGAATTGGGCGTGAACTCGCCGCCGATGGCGCGGGCCGTCCAGTACACGACCCTCTTGGTACCGAGTTCGATGTCGCCGCCCGGGCGGTTCCGGTGCTCCACCGGGTAGCTGACGGTAGCCAGCCTTCGGCCCAACTCGGAGACGAAGCCGGTCTCTTCCTCGACTTCGCGCACCGCGGTGATGGGTTCGGTCTCGCCGGGGTCGACCTTCCCCTTGGGCAGCGACCAATCGTCGTAGCGGGGTCGGTGGACGAGGGCCACCAGTGGAGCGGCAGCGCCGGCCTCATTGTCGCCGGCCCGCCACAACACCGCACCCGCGGCGAGTATCGCCCCGGGCGACCCGCTCGGTGGTTTTTTAGGCACCTCAACTCCTGCAGTTCATTCGGGCCAGTGTCTGTCGCGCACGGCAAGTGTCCGTAGTGCGGGCCCTAGGCTCGTCGCAAGACGGGAGGGAGCCCGCCGAATCATGGATGGCGGTGGCGTTCCATCATCGACACCTGGTGATCGCGCACGGTCTGCCCCTCCTGAGGTGATGCCGTCCAGTGCCCGTCGGGACCGAGCTCCCAACACCTGGTGGCGGGATCCATGGCCGAGGTGAACACGTCGTCCAGCTGTTCGGTCAACCGTCGATCCTTGACCTGTGCCATCACCTCGACACGGCGGTCGAGATTACGATGCATCATGTCGGCGCTTCCGATCCAGAACTCATTGATGGCGCGGAAGTGAATAATTCGCGAGTGTTCGAGGAACCGGCCGAGAATGGATCGTACGGTGACGTTCTCGGAGAACCCCGGTGCTCCCGGGCGAAGGGCGCAAATGCCACGGACCACCACCTCGACGCGCACCCCCGCCTGCGACGCGCGGTACAACTCATCGATCACCTGCTCGTCGACCAATGCATTGGCCTTCACGCGGATCCGCGCGTCGGCGCCGTCACGGTGCGCGGCGATCTCGCGCTCGATGCGCTCGACGATCCCCCTGCGAACGCCGTATGGAGCGACCAGCAGGTTGCGGTAGGAAACCTTGCGCGAGTAGCCCGTCAGCGAGTTGAACAGATCGGTGAGATCGGCGCCGATGTCGGGGGAGGCGGTCAGCAACCCGACGTCTTCGTATAGCCGCGCCGTCTTGGGGTTGTAGTTGCCGGTGCCGATGTGGCAGTAGCGGCGAATCGTCGACCCCTCGCGGCGCACCACCAGACAGGTCTTGCAGTGTGTCTTCAGCCCGATCAGGCCGTACACCACGTGCACGCCTGCCTGTTCCAGCGCGCGCGCCCACTTGATGTTCGCCTGCTCGTCGAACCGCGCCTTGATCTCCACCAACGCGACGACCTGCTTGCCCGCCTCCGCCGCGTCGATCAGCGCGTTGACGATGGGGGAATCGCCGGAGGTCCGGTACAGGGTCTGCTTGATCGCCAAGACGTTTGGATCCGCCGCGGCCTGTTCGATGAACCGTTGCACCGTCGTTGAGAACGAGTCGTAGGGGTGATGCACCAGCACGTCCCCATCGCGCAGGGTCGAGAAGATGCTCTTGGGTGTCTCCCGCTCGCCGAAGGCCGGCGGCGTCGCAGGGACGAACGGCGGGTCCTTGAGCTCGGGTCGGTCGACGCCGTAAATCTGCCACAGCGACGACAAGTCGAGCAGTCCGGGCACTTCGATGACGTCGCCGGGATGAACGTCGAGTTCGCGGAGTAGCAGCTCCAGCATGTTCTCGGTCATGTCGTCGGCGACCTCGAGCCGGACCGGCGAACCGAACCTTCTACGGGCCAACTCGCGTTCGAGCGCCTGCAGCAGATCCTCGTCGCGATCCTCTTCGACCTCGAAGTCGGCGTTGCGCGTGATCCGAAATGCGTGGTGTTCCACGATCTCCAAGCCGGGGAACAACACCGAGAGGAAGGCCGCGATGAGCTCTTCCATCGGCAGGAACCGGATCGCGGCACCGCCTTCGCGGGGACCTAGCTCCACGAACCGGTCGACGTTGTCGGGCACCTTGATACGTGCGAAGTGCTGGGTGCCGTCGTCGGGTTGTTTGACGGTGATCGCCAGATTGAGGCTGAGCCCGCTGACGAATGGGAACGGGTGCGCGGGATCGACCGCGAGTGGGGTGAGTACCGGGAACACCTGCTCGTGGAAGTACGTCGACAACCGACCACGTTCGTCGTCGTCGAGTTGGGCCCACGTCACGACGATGATGCCCTGGTCCGCCAGCGCCGGACGGACCGACTCCATGAACTCCTTGGCATGCCTGCTGGCGATCTGCTGGGTTCGTTCGCCGATGCGGCGCAATTGTTCGCGCGGCGACAGCCCGTCCGCCGAGCGAACCGACAGCCCCATCTCGTCACGGCGCTTCAGCCCGGCTACGCGCACCATGTAGAACTCGTCGAGATTCGACGAGAAGATCGCCAGGAACTTGGCGCGCTCGAGCAAGGGGAGCGACGGATCTGCGGCCAAGGCCAGCACCCGGGAGTTGAAGTCCAGCCAACTCAATTCCCTGTTGAGGTAGCGATCGTCGGGCAGGGGCTGGGTATCAGCGGGGTCCACGGACTCCGCAGTCGCGGCGGGCGGCGCCTCCGGTGTGGCGTCGCCCGAGACCCATTCCGAGTCAGTTGGTCGCGTCTCGGCTTCGGTCATGTGTCCGATCATCCCTCATTGGACGCAGTCGCGGCTATGAACCCAGCCTCATCTGCCGTGACCCGGCATCGTCATCCCGCCGACAGCACGCTTGGTCGCGATGCCCACCCCGAGCCGCAATGCCGCCGCCAGGTCGTCTTGCGTGTCGATGTCACAGCGCAGTCCGGGCCACGGGCGGGTCAGTTCGATGGCGCCCGAATCTGCATGGCGCCGTGCCGAATTGGGTCCGAACCCGGGGTCGAGCGGGATACCGAACGCGAAGAGTGCGGCGGTACCGGTGCCGTGCCGGTCGGCCACGAAGCTGCGCGGCGCCGCGCGGGCCGCCGAGAGTGCCTGGGCCAACTCGCGGGCCTGAAGGGCAGGTAGGTCGCCTTGGAGCACGGCGACGTTGTCGGTGTGGGATCGGATGGCTGCCTCCGCGGTGCGGAGCGCGGTGTTCAGCGGGTCGACATGACCGACCGGAGTCGGGTCCATCAGGACCTGCGCGCCGTGGCTCCTTGCGGCTTCCGCAGCCACTTCGTCAGGGGTGACGACGGTGATCGTCTGCACGGCGGGTACTGCCGAGGCGGCCGCGATCGTGTCGCCGAGCATGGCGAGCACCAGCTCTTCGCGCGCACCGTGGGCGAGCGCATCGAACATCGGCGCCAGTCTGGACTTCGCCGCGCCCAGGCGTTTGATCGCGATGATGAGCCCGACGGTCGTCGAGGCCCGGGCGAAAGTGGCGGAGGTTCCGCTCATGCCTGCCATCCTGCCAGCAGCGTGCGCCAGGCTAGATTTGTTCCCGTGGTTAACGCGGCAGTCATGGGAGCCGGGGCGTGGGGTACTGCGTTGGCGAAAGTGCTCGCCGACGCGGGCAACGACGTCACGTTGTGGACCAGGCGGCCCGAGTTGGCCCAAGAAATCAATGCCACTCACCGAAATGTCGGATATGTGGGTGACGTCGACCTGCCTCCGTCGATCCGCGCGACGAGCGACGCCGGCGCGGCCTTGGACGGGGCGTGCACCGTACTGCTCGCGGTCCCCTCGCAGACGTTGCGGGCCAACCTCGAACAGTGGCGTTCCGATATCGGTGACGACGTCACGTTGGTGAGCGTGGCCAAGGGCATAGAGCTGGACACGCTGATGCGGATGAGTCAGGTCATCGGGCAGGTCACCGGCGCCGATCAAGCGCGCATCGCCGTCGTCACCGGGCCCAACCTGGCCAGCGAGGTCGTTGCCGAACAACCCGCGGCGACGGTTGTCGCGTGCTCGGACTCCGGGCGTGCCGTCACGCTGCAGCGCGCCTTGGCCACTCCATATTTTCGGCCGTACACCAACTCCGACGTCGTCGGCGCGGAGGTCGGCGGGGCGTGCAAGAACGTCATCGCCCTGGCCTGCGGGATGGCGGTCGGCGTCGGGTTGGGGGAGAACACCAGGGCGGCGATCATCACGCGTGGGCTCGCCGAGGTCATGCGACTGGGAATCTCCTTGGGTGCCAAGGGCGCGACGTTGGCCGGGCTGGCCGGCGTTGGCGATCTGGTGGCGACGTGCACGTCACCGCAATCGCGCAACCGCTCGTTCGGCGAACGGCTCGGCAAGGGGGGAACCATGGAATCGGCGCTCGAAGCCACCGGCGGCCACGTCGCAGAAGGCGTCACGTCATGTCAGTCGGTGCTTGCGCTCGCCGACAGCTACGACATCGAGATGCCCCTGACGGACGCGGTGAACCGGGTGTGCCACAAGGGGTTGTCGGTCGTCGAAGCCGTAGCGCTGCTGTTGGGGCGCAGCACGAAGCCGGAGTGATTCCGATGGACGGTCAGTACGGCGACTCCACCCGAAGCGTGACGGCCGCAGGCTCGCCCGCCGTTCCTGGGCAGCCCGTGGCGACGCCGCCGGTGCCTGCGTCGACCTACCACCTCTCGCCCGATGAGACGCTGCCGTTGGACACCTACGGCCGTGGCGCCAATCCCACGTGGCGGCAACTGGAGTCGGCGCTCGCCGAGCTCGAGGGCGCGACGTCGGCACTCGCGTTCGGCTCGGGGATGGCTGCGATCACCGCGGTGCTTCGCGTCTTCGCGACGCCAGGCAAGAAGCTCGTCGTGCCCGCAGACGGCTACTACCAGGTTCGGCGCTATGCGTCGGAAAGCCTTGTGCCGCAGGGGGTAAACGTTGTAGCGGCCACCGCCGCCGAGTTTTGCGATGCCGCATCCGATGCTGACGTGGTGCTGGCTGAGACCCCGGTAAATCCGACGTTGGACGTCGTCGACCTGCACCGGTTGGCGTTGAGCTGCCGTAGCAGGGGCGCACTGCTCGTCGTCGACAACACCACCCCGACTCCGCTTGGACAGCAGCCACTTTCGCTCGGCGCCGACCTGGTGGTGGCAAGTGCGACGAAGGCCTTGGCCGGCCACGGTGACCTGCTCGCGGGATACGTGGCTGGTAGTCACCCGGAGCTGATGGCGATGATCGAACGCGAAAGGCTATTGGCCGGCGCGATACTCGGCCCGTTCGAGGCGTGGTTGACGCTGCGTAGCCTCGGCAGCTTCGGGCTCCGGTTCGAACGTCAATGCCACAATGCGCTCGCGGTGGCGTTGATGCTGCGCGGCCATCCGGCAGTGCGCGCGGTGCGATACCCCGGACTGCCGGACGACCCCAGCCACGAGCTCGCGTGCCGTCAGATGAAGCGGTTCGGCGGGTTGGTCGGCGTCGAACTCGCTGACGCTGCGGCCGTCCACGACCTCGTCGCCCGCAGCGGGCTATTGGTTGCGGCCACCAGCTTCGGCGGCATTCACTCGTCGGTAGACCGTCGGGCGCGGTGGGGTGACCCGGTGCCCGAGGGCTTCGCACGGCTCTCGCTGGGCATCGAGGACACCGACGACCTGGTGACCGACATCGACGAGGCCCTGCGGTAGCTGTGTGCAGTATGGAACGCCTGGTCAGAGCGCTAGGTCGGGATGTTCGCACCGAACCCGGTAGCCTCTTTGTCTTGTGACCGCCCGCACGCGCGTCGCCGTGGTGTACGGCGGACGTAGTTCCGAACACGCCATCTCGTGCGTGTCAGCAGGCAGCATCCTTCGCAACCTCGATCCCCAGCGGTTCGAGGTAGTGGCTGTCGGCATCACCCCTGACGGCTCATGGGTGCTGACCGACGGCAGGCCCGAGACACTCGCCATCACCGACGGCCGGTTGCCCGAGGTCAGTGGCTCGTCGGGGACGGCTTTGGCGCTGCCCGCCGACCCGGGGCGCCGCGGCGAACTGCTGTCGCTGGGGGAGGGGCCGACGCAACTCCTCGGATCCGTCGACGTGGTCTTCCCGGTGCTGCACGGCCCCTATGGCGAGGACGGGACGATTCAGGGCCTGCTGGAATTGGCCGGAGTGCCCTACGTCGGCGCGGGTGTATTGGCCAGCGCCGCGAGCATGGACAAGGAGTTCACGAAGAAGCTGCTGGCCGCCGAAGGCCTGCCCATCGGCGACCAGGTCGTGCTCCGTCGGAACGACGCCACGGTGCAACTCGAGGACCGCGAACGGCTCGGACTACCGGTCTTCGTGAAGCCGGCCCGCGGCGGCTCGTCGATCGGCGTGAGCCGGGTGACGGCGTGGGATCAGCTGGACGCTGCGATCGAGTTCGCACGTCGCCACGACCCCAAGGTGATCGTCGAGGCCGCGGTTCCCGGCCGCGAAATCGAATGTGGCGTACTGGAATTCCCCGACGGGCGAATCGAAGCGAGCACGCTCGGTGAGATCCGGGTGGCCGGAGTGCGTGGGCGCGAGGACGCGTTCTACGACTTCGCTACGAAGTACCTCGACGATGCCGCAGAGCTCGACGTACCCGCCAAGGTCGACGACGCGGTCGCCCACGAGGTGCGCCAGCTGTCGATCCGCGCGTTCCAGGCCGTCGACGGCCAGGGCCTCGCCCGCGTCGACTTCTTCCTGACCGACGACGGTCCGGTGATCAACGAGATCAACACGATGCCCGGCTTCACCACGATCTCCATGTACCCGCGGATGTGGGCGGCCAGCGGCGTCGACTATCCGACGCTGTTGGCGACCATGGTCGAGACGGCCTTGGCCCGCGGCACCGGGTTGCGTTAGCGGGCCGGTCCCGGATTGACCGGGACGGCAGGCATCGCCTTGGCGACCGCCCCGGAGATCAGCTGGATCGGCGTCGGGCCCGATCCGTCGGGCAGCGTCAACGCGACGTAGACGGGCCGGTCGACGGCGATCCACGTGGTGCGGCCCGTGTCGGCGATGTGAAACCACGCGACGGCGTCGACCATCTGGACCGGTGCGCCCGCGATGAAGTCCGTCGGCCGATCCAGTCCACAACGCAGAATCACCGGGTCGCCATCCGCATCCGGTCGCCAGGCCGCTGCGCCTACCGGGGCGGGTTGCGCAACCGCAGCACGGCTGTAGTCGCCGAGGCGGTCGGGCAGAGCGTCGAGCAGGGCCCGGCAGGCGTCACCGTCGGCCTGCGGAGCGGGTATCGACACGATGGCGACGGGATGTTGCTCCGGGGTCTTCACGTGGAGCGCGGCGACCACGAGGATTCCGACGACCGCGGCGACGGCGACCACGATGGCCGCGACCATGACCGTGCGCGGGGGTCCGTCAGGGTCGGTTGATTGCTCCGGGCTGGCCACCCGGCAACTCTAAGGCTGGCCCCCGCCTGCGATCGGACAGGTCAGGGTGCGAGTGATGCCGGTGACCTGTTGCACATGGGGCACGACGTCGTCCTGCAGCTCGTCGAGCGTGGCCGCGCCGACGCGGACCACGACGTCGTATGGGCCGGTCACGTATTCGGATGACAGCACTCCAGGTAGCGAAGTCAGTTGCTTGGCCACCACCTCGGCGCGGCCGACCTCGGTCTGAATCAGCATGAACGCCTCCACCACCCGCGCTCTCCTCCACTCGACTCAATGAGATGCTGGGCTGCATAGAATCCACGCCGCAGGGACCAAAGGTACCGCAGGTCGCGCGGTCCTTCAGGGCACGGAGACAGCTGGCGGGAGGTGCGATGTCCGCGGAAGAACCCGAGAGTTTGGCGCAGCTGGGCGAGTTCGCCGTCATCGATCGGCTGGTGACCGGGCAGGAGCAGCCGGAGGCCGTGGTGCTCGGCCCCGGCGACGACGCCGCCGTGGTGCGGGCGCCCGACGGTCGGACCGTGGTGTCGACGGACATGCTCGTCGAGGGCAGGCACTTTCGGTTGGACTGGTCGACGCCGGTGGACGTCGGCCGCAAGGCGATTGCGCAGAACGCGGCCGACATCGAGGCCATGGGTGCCACGCCGACGGCGTTCGTGGTGGCGTTCGGCGCGCCGGGTGACACGGCCGCCGCCGACGTCTTGGCCCTGTCCGAAGGGATGTGGCAGGAAGCCCGCGTCATGGGTGCGGGCATCGCAGGCGGCGACCTGGTGAGCGCCCCGCAGTGGGTGATCGCGGTGACGGCGTTGGGTGAACTCGGCGGGCGCGAGGCCGTCGTGTTGAGCGGAGCGAAGCCAGGCGACGTGCTGGCGGTGTGCGGGGAGCTCGGTTGGTCAGCCGCAGGATATGCGTTGTGGTCCAACGATATTCGCAGCTTCGAGGAACTCCGTCAACGCCATCTGGTGCCGCATGTGTGCTACGGCGCGGGGCGGGGCGCGGCAGAAGCGGGCGCCACCGCGATGACCGACGTCTCCGACGGCCTGTTGGCCGACCTCGGCCACGTCGCCCGGGCGTCCGGTGTCGGCATCGACGTGTCGCGGGCGGCCTTGGCCTCCGACCGCGAAACGCTCGCCGCGGCCGCCGAATTGGCCAAGGCCGATGCGTGGGACTGGGTGTTCGGCGGCGGGGAGGACCACGCGCTCGTTGCGACGTTCCCCGGACCGGTGCCTGCAGGCTGGCGGCCTATCGGCGCCGTCGTCGACGGCGTGGCGCGCGTGCTCGTCGACGGGAATCCGTGGTCGGGAAATCCGGGCTGGGAGTCGTTCAGACCAGGCCCTGGGCCAGCATGGCGTCAGCCACTCGGGTGAAGCCCGCGATGTTGGCTCCGACCACGTAGTCGCCTGGTGCGCCGTATTCGTCGGCGGTCGACAGGCAGCGGTCGTGAACGCGACGCATGATGTCCGCCAGGCGCTGCTCGGTGTCCTCGAAGGTCCAGGAATCACGCGAAGCGTTCTGCTGCATCTCCAGCGCGCTGGTCGCCACACCGCCGGCGTTGGCCGCCTTGCCCGGCGCAAACACCACGCCGGCCTTCGCGAAGATCTTGACGGCGTCGGGAGTGCACGGCATGTTGGCGCCCTCGGCGACGATGCGACAACCATTCTCGACCAGGCTCGCGGCGTCGGCTTCGCCGAGTTCGTTCTGGGTGGCGGACGGCACCGCGATGTCGCAGGGAACCTGCCACGCAGAACCTCCCTCGACGAACCGCACCGGACCACCTCTCGTGTTCGCGTAGTCCTCGATCCGGCCGCGCCGGATCTCCTTGATGTCTTTGAGCAGTTCGAGGTCGATCCCCTTCTCGTCGACGACGTAACCGCTCGAGTCCGAACAGGCCACCACCGTGCCGCCCAGTTGGTGGACCTTCTCGATCGCATAGATCGCTACGTTGCCCGAACCCGAGACGACGACACGCTTGCCTTCGAAGGATTGGCCAGTGGTCGCCAGGATCTCGTTGATGAAGAAGATCGCGCCGTAACCGGTGGCCTCCGTGCGCACCTGGGACCCGCCCCACGTCAGCCCCTTACCGGTCAAGACGCCGGACTCATAGCGGTTGGTGATTCGCTTGTACTGGCCGAACATATAGCCGATCTCACGCCCGCCGACGCCGATATCGCCAGCTGGGACGTCGGTGTACTCCCCGATGTGGCGGTACAACTCCGTCATGAATGACTGACAGAAGCGCATCACCTCCCCGTCGGAGCGGCCCTTGGGATCGAAGTCCGACCCGCCTTTGCCGCCGCCGATCGGCATGCCGGTCAGCGAGTTCTTGAAAATCTGTTCGAAGCCAAGGAATTTGACGATTCCGAGGTACACCGACGGATGGAACCGCAGGCCACCCTTATACGGGCCGAGAGCCGAGTTGAACTCCACCCGGAAGCCCCGATTGATCTGCTGTGTGCCGGTGTCATCGACCCATGGAACGCGGAAGATGATCTGCCGCTCGGGCTCGCAGAGCCGACGGATGACGGCGGTGTCGGCGTACTGCGCGTGCTTCGCGACGACGGGTCCGAGGCTGGTGAGAATCTCGTAGACGGCCTGGTGGAATTCGACTTCACCGGGGTTGCGACCCAGCACTTCCTCGAACACGTCTTGCAACTTGTCGTCAAGCGCAGTGATGGTCACGGGTTAGGAGGCTAGCTGCACGCTTACCGGAGCCCGGCAGTAGCACCGCGATGCGTCGGTGTGCGCGCGAGACCTCGGCCTTGTCCATGGCTTGACCGGGCGCTTGCGGTTTTCGCTTGGACGTCGAGCGCGCGCGCTTTACGGAAAACCGATTGCTTTCATTGGTGGTGGCCTCACTCGTACTGGGCTTGTCTAGCGCGGACAAGGGCGGAGGCGTGGATTGTCCGGTTCAACCAAGGTGTCGTGCCATCTCGCCGCTATGGTCGATTTTGTGAGGCGCTACAGACGAATACTGCTACGAAGCGAATTCTGATTGCGCCCAGAAGTGGGTAGAAATAGGGAGGATGCAATGTCTGGTAAGTCGCGTAGTGGCGAACTCAGGAAGCCCGAAATGACGCTCAAGGAGCGTCGAGCAATTAAGCGCGAAAAATTGGTTGAATACAGCATTCCTCGACGTAAGCGAAGTGGCCGACAATAAAATCGGGTCACGCGGCGACTGCTCCTGTGGCGCATACGCTCCCCGGACCGGTGGTCGTTCTGAGGGTGTCGGGCCGCGATGAGTTCGGGCCGGTTCGCGAGTCGGTTCTTGCATGACGACCAAGCCCGGCCAACCGCCCATCGTCGACCTTGCCACCTGGCAGGCCGCCCGTGACGAGCTCCTTATCCGAGAGAAAGCCCACACCCGCGAGGGGGACGCCATCGCCGCGGCCCGCCGTCGGCTGCCGATGGTGGAGTTCGACGGCACGGTCGCGGTCGTGGGGCCCGACGGCCCGGTCCCATTCCTGGACCTGTTCCAGGGGCGTGACGAACTCATCGTCTACAAGCACATGTGGCACGACGGCGCCCCGCACCAGGGGCAGTGCGGGGGCTGCACCACCACGGCCTGGCACGTGAAGGACGCCGTCTACCTCAACGCCCGCGGCGTCTCCTACGCCGTCCTGACCGAGGGCCGGTGGGATGAAGTGGCCCCCTACGTCGAGTTCATGGGGTACACCGAGCCCTGGTACTCGGTGCGCGACCTCGACGCGCCGGTTGGCGACAGCATGGGCTCGATCACCTCATACCTGCGCGACGGCGACCGCGTGTTCCTCACCTACGCCACGACGGCCCGGGGCAACGAGCCGGTCAACGGGTCCATGGGCCTGCTCGACATGACGCCGTACGGCCGCGGTGAGACGTGGGAGGACAACCCGGAGGGCTGGCCCGAGGGGCGCCACTCGTGCTGGTCCTGGTGCGCGGACGCGGACGGGAACGCCACATGGGGCCCGACCAGTCGCCCGGTGCCGCAGTGGACCCGCCCCGGCGCGACGCCCGTCACGACACTCGGACGACACGGCGAACAGCATTGAGCGGTTCCGCTCGGCTATGTTGACCCATCGTGACTGCACGCCCACTTCCCGAACTCGTCGACGACGGCTGGGCTCGCGCGCTGGCGCCGGTGGAGCCTCAAGTGAGTCAGCTGGGGGAGTTCCTGCGCGCCGAGCTCGCTGCCGGGCAGCACTATCTACCCGCTGGCCCGAACGTACTGCGCGCCTTCGGTTTTCCGTTCGAAAGCGTGCGTGTACTGATCGTCGGGCAGGACCCGTATCCCACTCCGGGCCACGCGGTGGGGCTGAGTTTCTCGGTCGCCCCGGACGTCCGCCCGATTCCGCGCAGCCTCGACAACATCTTCAAGGAGTACGTCACGGACCTCGGCCATCCGACGCCGAGTAGCGGTGACCTCACGCCGTGGGCGGAGCGCGGGGTGATGCTCCTGAACAGGGTGCTCACCGTCCGTCCCGGCAATCCGGCCTCGCATCGAGGCAAGGGGTGGGAGGCGGTGACGGAGTGCGCTATTCGCGCGTTGGTGGCCAGGCCCCAGCCGCTGGTCGCGGTGCTGTGGGGACGTGACGCGAGCACGCTCAAGCCGATGTTAACGGGCGCGAAGTGCATGACGATCGAATCGGTGCACCCGTCGCCGCTTTCGGCGTCACGTGGATTCTTCGGCTCGCGGCCCTTCAGTCGCGCCAACGAGCTACTCGCCGAACTCGGTGCGGAGCCGGTCGACTGGCGACTTCCCTAGCGCAAAAAACTCGCCGAGGCTGCTGGAAGCGCGCGATCTGACGACCGCGAGCTCACCGCAAGCTCGGCGATGAGGGGAGAGGGGTGGAGCGACTAGCCCCGTGCGACCTTGCCGGCCTTGAGGCACGACGTGCACACGTTGATGCGCTTCTTGTTGCCGCCCGGACGGTCGACAGCGTGCACGGTCTGGATGTTCGGGTTCCAGCGTCGGTTGGTCCGACGATGAGAGTGCGACACCGACTTGCCGAAGCCGGGACCCTTCGCGCAGATATCGCACACGGCAGCCATGGTGAACTCCTCAATCAGTACTTTGGGGGTCTGGGTCGTGCGCCGCGACCGGCACGGTTCGACCCGACAACCTGATCAGGATACCGGCCAGTGCAGCTATCGCCAAAACGGTGTCCACCACGGTGAATGCCGCGAGCGGAGTGTCAGGCACGCTCGCTAGGCTTGCGCCTACTGGTGGATCGCGCTGAGCGCTCGCGCGAACAGCGGAAAGCGGCTGGAGGTGGGGTGGAGGTCGAGATGTCGCCCCGTCGGCTCGATGCGACCGCCCTACGCGCCTGGGCGCACACCTCGGTCGACGAACTGATCGCGCACACCGACGAGATCAACGAGCTCAACGTCTTCCCCGTCGCCGACGCCGATACCGGCACGAACATGCTGTTCACGATGCGTTCCGCGTGCGCGAACACCGATGGGGTGCCCGTCTCTGCAGACATCCTCACCGTGGCCTCCGCGCTCGCCGAGGGTGCGCTGCACGGGGCGCGCGGCAACTCCGGAGTGATTCTCTCGCAGATTCTGCGAGGCCTGGCCGACGTCGTCGCCGAGGCGGCACTCGAACGCCGCGGCGCGCTCGGCGATGTCGACGGCCAGGTGCTCGCTGCTGCGCTGCGGCACGCGGTCGCCCTCGTCGTGACCTCCGTCGGCGAAACGGTCGCCGGCACCATCGTCTCCGTCCTTGCGGCGGCCGCCGGGGCCGCCGAGCACGCTGCCGGCGTCGGTAGAAACCTCGCCGACGTGGTGTCCGCGACGTGCGAGGCCGCGGTGATCGCGTTGGACGAGACGCCCCGACAGCTCGCGGTGTTGGCCGAGGCAGGCGTGGTCGACGCAGGCGGGCGCGGACTCCTCGTGCTGCTCGACGCGATGGCAACCACGCTCACCGGTCAGGTGCCGCATCGGCGCGAATACCAGCGTGCCAATCCACATACCGCGCCGGCGGCCACCACCGTGGCGCCACCCCAGTTCGAGGTGATGTACCTGCTCAGCGGCTGCGACCATGGCGGCATCGAGCGGCTTCGCGAGCGGCTGGAGACGTTGGGAGAGTCGGTCACCATCGCCGCGTCGGGCGAGGGTGACCACTACTCGGTGCACGTCCACGCCGACGACGCGGGTGCGGCCGTCGAGGCGGCGTTGAGCATCGGGGCGCCAAGCCGCATCCAGGTGACGGCGCTCACCGGCACCGCGGCGGCGCGGCCGTCGGGGGGCTGGAGCCGCGCCCGCGCCGTACTGGCGATCGTCGACGGCGACGGTGCGGAAGCGCTCTTCGCCGGGGAGGGCGCGAACGTGCTGCGGCCCGAGGCGGACGTGGCAATCAGTGCACAACGCCTACTGCGGGCGCTCGTCGACGTCGGGGCCGCGCAGGTCATGGTGCTGCCGAATGGATACGTCGCGGCCGAGGAATTGGTTGCGGGGTGTACCGCGGCCATCGGATGGGGCATCGACGTGGTGCCCGTACCTGCCGGCTCGATGGTGCAGGGCCTGGCCGCCCTCGCGGTCCACGACGCCGCCCGCCAGGCCGTCGACGACGGCTATTCGATGGCGCGCGCCGCAGCGGCGGCCCGCCACGGCTCGGTGCGGCTGGCCACCGAGGAGGCGTTGACCTGGGCGGGCATGTGCAAACCAGGCGATGGGCTCGGCATCGCTGGCGACGAAGTGCTCATCGTTGGTGGCGACTTGGCCACCGCCGGCGCGGGCCTGATCGACCTCCTACTGACGTCGGGAGGCGAACTCGTCACCGTGCTGACGGGTGCGGACGCCGACACGACCGTCGGGATGGCATTGCAGGAGCACGTCCACCGCGAGCATCTCGGCACCGAGTTGGTGACCTATCACACCGGGCACCGCGGCGACGCGTTGCTGATCGGAGTGGAGTAGCAGTGGTTGTCCTCAGCGACCGGCTGGACCGCGTCATCGGTGCCAAGTCGGCCAAGCCGCTCGCGGAGCACTTCGGGATCGAGACGGTCGACGACCTGTTGCGGCACTACCCACGCAAGTACAGCGACGGCATGACGGTGCGGGGCGAGGGGGAGGACCTCGAACTCGAGGAGGGGCAGCACGTCACGTTCGTCGACACCATCACCGACGTCGTGTCCAAGCCCATGCGACGCCAACCGGGCAAGCGCCAACGCACGTATGCCGTTGTCACGCTCGGAGATCGACGGCCGAAGGTGACGGCCACGTTCTTCAACGCCGACTACCTGGTGAAGCAACTCCCGGTGGGGTCTCGGGTGATCCTGTCGGGCGAGGTCTCGTACTTCCGGCAGGTGATGCAGCTGACTCATCCGGCCTTCCTGGTGCTTGACGGGCCGGGCCAGGGCAAGGGCAGCAAGTCGCTGGCCAAGATCGCCGAGGGCGCCGACGACGTCACCGACATGCTGGCGGCCTTCGAGCGGGACTTCTTCCCGATCTACCCGGCGTCGGCGAAGGTGCAGAGCTGGGACATCTACGCGTGCGTGCGCCAAGTGCTCGCGGTGCTCGACCCCATCGAAGACCCATTGCCGGAAAGCGTTCTTCGACAACGGAATTTGTGCTCGGAGGACGAGGCGCTACGCGCGATACACATGTCCGATCGCGTGGAGGACCGCGAACGGGCCAGGGCGCGGCTCGCATTCGACGAAGCCGTCGGACTGCAGTGGGCATTGGTGGAGCGCCGGCACGGCGGGCTCAGCGAGACCGGTCCACCCGCACCGCTGCGTGACGACGGACTGGCGGCCGGGTTGATGCGCCGGCTGCCGTTCGAACTCACGGCCGGGCAGGAGCTCGTACTGGACGTGCTGACAACCGAACTCGCCGACACCAAGCCGATGCACCGGATGCTGCAGGGTGAGGTCGGCTCGGGCAAGACCATTCTCTCGGTGCTCGCCATGTTGCAGATGGTCGACGCCGGGTATCAGTGCGCGCTACTTGCGCCAACGGAAGTGCTTGCCGCCCAACATGTCAGATCCATTCACGACGTGCTCGGACCGCTGGCGTTGGGGGGCCAACTCGGCGGGGAAGAGGTGGCGACGCGTGTCGCGCTGTTGACGGGATCGATGTCGCCGCAACAGAAGCGGCAGGTCCGAGACGAGGTCGCCCGAGGTGAGGCGGGCATCGTCGTCGGCACGCACGCGCTGTTGCAGGACACCGTGGAGTTCCAGAACCTCGGGATGGTCGTCGTCGACGAACAACACCGATTCGGTGTCGAGCAGCGGGACCGGCTGCGCGCCAAGGCAATCAGCGGGATCACGCCACACCTGCTGGTCATGACCGCGACCCCCATACCACGCACGGTCGCGTTGACCGTCTACGGCGACCTCGAGACGTCGGTATTGCGCGAATTGCCAAGAGGTAGACAGCCGATCAGCACCAACACGATCTTCACCAGGGAGGAACGTCAGAAGAGGTGGCTCGACCGGGCCTGGCTGCGGGTTCACGAGGAGGTCGCCGCAGGCAGGCAGGCGTACGTGGTCGCCTCGCGCATCGACGACACCGAAACGGGTGGTGCGAAGGAATCCGGTCCACCTCTGATCGACGTCGTCAGTCTGTTCGAAAGCCTCGGGCACGGTGCGCTCGCGGGGCTGCGACTCGGGCTTATGCACGGTCGGTTGTCCAGCGACGAGAAGGACGCCGTCATGTCGGCCTTCCGGGCCGGTGACATCGACGTGCTGGTGTGTACCACCGTCATCGAGGTGGGCGTCGACGTACCCAACGCGACGATGATGGTTGTGATGGACGCCGACCGGTTCGGCATCAGCCAGCTGCACCAGCTGCGCGGGCGCATCGGCCGCGGGCAGCATCCGAGCCTATGCCTACTGGTCACCAAGATGTCTGAAAACTCAAAGGCCGCAGCGCGGTTGAAGGCGGTCGCCAGCACGCTGGACGGATTCGAACTGGCCGACCTGGACCTGCTCGAGCGGCGCGAGGGCGATGTGCTCGGGCTGAACCAGAGCGGACGGCCCATCACCTTGCGCCTGCTGTCGCTCGCGGAGCACCGCGAGCTCATCGAGGCGGCAAGGAGTTTCGCAGAAACGGTGTACGAGGCCGACCCTCAGTTGGTGCGCAATCCCGGAATCGCGCTACTGGCTGCACCATTCAGCGAATCCGAGCGCGTCGAGTACCTGGACAAGGCGTGAAGAAGCTTGGCTGGCTGATCGCCTTCGTCGTACTCGCGCTGGTCGTGGCCGTACAGGTGAGCATCGTCAGTCAGCGCACGCCGCAATTCATCGCCAGAGCCGACGTGCCGATCGTCGCCACGGGAACCGACGTGCTCGCGGGAATCCCGGAGATACCCGTGCGCATCCACGGGCACGACTACCGCAGAGCGGCTTTCGGCGACTCGTGGACTGATGACAACACCGCACCCGGCGGCCGCAACGGCTGCGACACGCGTAACGACATCCTCGATCGAGACCTCGTCGACAAGACGTATGTCTCGATCAAACGGTGCCCCCACGCGGTCGCCACCGGCACGTTGTACGACCCGTACACCAACGACGTCATCCACTTCACCCGGGGAAACCAGGTCGGGGCAGCGGTGCAGATCGACCACATCGTCCCGCTTGCGCTCGCCTGGGATCTCGGAGCACGGGATTGGACAGACGAACTGAGGACGCGGTTCGCCAACGATCCAGCCAACCTGATCGCGGTCCAAGGGCAGGCGAACCAGGACAAGGGCGATGAGCAGCCGGCCGATTGGATGCCGCCCAACCACGCGTTCTGGTGCCAGTACGCGGTGCAGTTCGCTGCGGTCCTGCGGGGCTACGGTTTGCCCGTCGACGCGCCGTCGGCGCCCGTGCTGCGCGAGGCCGCAGCCACCTGCCCGACCGCGTGAGCCGCCGTGCGACTTGTGGAGTTCTTTCGGCGCCCACCGCCGATCGAACTCCACAAACCGCTCGGCTACGTTCCGGTGTGGCTATGCGGGTCCGGCAAGAACTCAACGCCTTCGCCATCACCTTCGCCGACTGCATGTCGAAGCGAAACGACCTAACCGAAGATGCCGCTTACACCGCTGGTCTGCCGGACCGGCCCGAGCGGCGAGTTCGCTGGCTGTCCTGGAATTGGTGCCGGTCGGGTGCTTCTGCCGGGGTTAAAGTGAACAGATCAGGGGCCGGTGACGCGGGTTTGAGGGCGCTGGAGGGCACGTATGAGCGAGCTGAGGGTGAAGCCGTCTGAGGTTCACCAGTCGGGCGTTGAGATCGGGGAGATCGCCGCGACGGTGAAGTCCGCGTTTACCAACAGTGATACAGAAATTGCTTCGGCTCAGTCCGGTTGGGTGGGCGAGTCTGCCGGGGCGTTGGCGTCGATGACTACCGAATGGCAAGAGGCGACGAAGAAACATAGCGAGAATCTTGTCGAGCACGGGAAGAAGTTCACCACTGCAGCACAGAGGTACGGTCGGCACGACGAGTCCTCGGCGGATTCTGTACGCAACGCCGCCGAGAACATTTGATACAGGGGATGTGCGATGAGTTTGTCGATAGCCGATATCGATAATTGGAATCCCGAGTCGATCAGTGCGGTTGGTGCGGCGAGCACGGCTCGGGCGAATGCCGCTGCGGAGGCCAGTTCGCGATTGCCGGCCCTGTCGGCGTTCAACCATTGGAAGGGTGCCGGCGCGGGCGCCGCGCAGGCGCGCACCCAGGTGCTCGCCGATGGTTTGGAGCAGCACGGTCAGGCTGCGTCGACGGTCGCCACGGCTGCCAGTACTGCGGCCAACGAGGTTCGGCAGATCAAGAGCCAGCTCAGTGGGTTGAAGTCGACTCTCGGGCAGTACGGCATCATCGTCGACGCCAGCGGCAGTCGTGCAGTGCCGCCGCCGAACTTGTCGTCGATGTCAGCGGCCAATCGCAAATTGGTGCAGGACATAACCACTATGGGGCAACAAAGCCTGGACAAAATCCGGCAGGCGGCCGATCTGGCTGACACCCACCTCGCAGCCGCGATGAAGGCCAAGGGCACGGACGATTTCAATCTGGACACGCAATATGCTCGCCCGGCGAGCTTCATGGCAGGCCCCGGCGGGGCTCCGCTCCCCGAATCTGGTCTGGACTGTGTGGCAGCGGTAACACAGATCACCGGGCTCACGGTCGCGGGAGGCGCGCTCACCGTTGCGACGCACTCGAAGTTCTACGGCTGCGGATCGGGCGGGGCGCATTGCAAGCCGGGTTAACAGAACGCCGCTGCGACGAAGGTAGGTAGAGCCTAATCATGATTGAACATTGGTTGAGTGAGTACTGGTGGATTCTCGCAGCACTTGTTTACGTAATTCTGCTGGTGATCGTGGCGGGGGCTTTAGCCCGTCGTGGGACGTTCGGAAGCACGTGGCCGAAGATCACTTTGGCGATCACCTGCTTGATCATCGTGTTGATCCCGACCATGCATCCGCCCGGAAGCTACGTCAATGCGGTGATCGCGGTGTGCAGCCTAGTGATCTTGTTTAGTCGCTTCTTCAAATCCGAGAAGCCGTCAGAGCCCGCGGAACGGTGAGTCAGGCGAACTCCGGCAGCACCGTCTACAGCCCCGGATGAAGGACTCGGGCTCACTATCCGACACGGTGACCATGCGGTGTTCGCTGGGGAAGGTGGCCGAGTATCCCGATCATCCCGCTGAGTGGGGCGACCTGGACGCGGTCGCGCGCCTGTGGTCGGTGGACGCCATTCACGAGGCGGTCCTGCTTGCCAGCCCGGTGCTGGCAGGCCAGATCGAAAAGCTGTTGTCTTCCTCGGGTGCCGAGACGCCGCTGAAGAAGCGCAAGCGTCTGCACAAAGGCCTGCTGAAGTACGCACTGCGCCTGAGCACGAGGTGCACTCCGTTCGGCATGTTCGCGGGGGTGGCGGTGCTGCCGGTCGGTGATGGGGAGCCGGCGCTCGGCACGTCCCACATCCGACACGTCAGGGCCTCCGGAGCGGTCGCCAGGCGTCTGGTGCAGGAGGCCCGCGCGATGCCGGAGGCGCGGCTCTACCCCAACCCGGCGTTGATCGAACGCGCCGACCGGTTGGTCGTCACGGTCATGCGCGGCGTCGACGACACCCACACCGTGGCTTCGATCAGAGCCACCGGGCCCGCCCGGCTGGCCGTCGACGCCGCTGCCAGCACTGCGACGCGGCAAGACATCGAGCAGCGGGTCGCCGCCGCCTATCCCGCCGCCGGCTCGGGGAAGGTTCGGACGCTGGTCGACGACCTGTTGCAGGCCGAGGTGCTGTTGTGCGAGGCCGAACACTCCGCGTTCGACGGCGATCCGCTGGCGCGCATGCCCGACGTCGTCGAAGGCGCCACCGCGATTCGGGCAGCCGTCGCGCGGTACTCCGAGGCGTCTGACCCGGTGGACGATGGCAGCCTCGATGCGTTGTTGCGGCTGTGCCCGGCGGCCAAGGTCCAACGCGACGTCCACGTCGATCTGGAACTCGATGCGCGCTGTCAGGTGCCGGTCTCGGTCGTGGACGCGGCCCGTGATGCCGTCAGAGCCCTTTGCGCGTTGATGGCACACCTGCCAGCCACCCCAGCGCTCGACGAATTCAACGCCGGATTCCTGGAGCGGTACGTCCACACCTTGGTTCCGTTTCTGATCGCCGTCGACGAGGAACTCGGAGTCGGTTACCCGCGGGCCTATGAGTCCGCCCCGCGCCCCGCTGCCGCTGCGGATGACGGGCCCACTGCCGAGCGCCGGCGGGACCTGATCGCCCGGCTCCTGGAGCGTGCCGCATCCGATGGCTTAGGCACCGTGGAACTCACCGATGCCGACCTGGCAGGCTTTGCCGTACCCGAGGGAATGCCAAGCAGCTTCGATCTCACCCTTGGGCTTCACCGCGAGTCGACGGGCCTGCGGGCGACGGTCGCGGGGCTCGGATTTCCCGGTGGGTCCACCATCGGGCGCTTCACCGCCGTCATGCCCCAGGCGCGGGACTTCGCGCGGCGCTGCGTGGAGTTCGACACCGCCTGGTGGGCCGAGAACACCGGCGGGAGGGGAATCCTCAGCGGCGTCGACTACATCGCCGGAACGGACTCCATCAACGAGGTCGCCGCGACCGCACAGCTGTACCCGGTGACACTCGCCGTCAACGCGCGTGCGCATCGCCCGGCCGGCGCGGTGCTCACCCTCGCCGACCTATACCTCGGCTACGCGGACGGACGCGTGCGGACCGTCCTGGCCGACGGCACACCGGTGAGCCTGCGTCAGCTCAACATGGCCACTACCACCGCCTCGGCCAAGGCCATCCGGCTACTACGGGAGATATCCGATGCCGGCATCCGGGTGCCCTTCTGGTCCTGGGGCGAGGCCGAGGCGATCTTGAACCACCTTCCCGCCGTCCGATACCAACGGGTCACCCTGGCCGAGCAGCGGTGGCGCTACCCGGCGACGGCGGATCGAACACCGGCCGCCCTGCGCGGCTGGATCGCCGAGACCGGCGTCAGCCGCCATCTCCGCGTCGGGCCACACGACAACTTGCTGCACCTCGACACTCAACACCCGGCGCACCTGGACCTGCTGCTCGACGAAATCACCACTGGCAACCAGTGGTTGTTCCGCGCCCCGGGGCCGGAACAGCTGGGTGTCGTGGGCGACTTCGGGGCGGCAATGCACCCGGCCGAGGCGGTGGTCACCGTCGCCGCCCCCACAAACACCCGTGCCGAGCCCGACCTGACCGGCTGGTCGCTGCATGACCCCGCCGACGATGAACACCGGCTGCTGGCGCCAGGGGGCGCCTGGACCGCGTTCGCCATCACAGCAGCAAGCCATTCCCACGACCGCTTCCTGCGGGGCTTCGCCGACGCCTTCCCCGACATCGCCGGCGACTGGTACTTCGTGCGCTACCGAGAAGACCACCGAGACCAGCTACGCCTGAGGGTGCGACGCCCGGTTGCCGAGCTCACCAGCGTCTTGGCCTGGCTGGCCGAGGCTCGCCTGGCCGGGCGCATAGGCGACTACACGATCCCCGTCTATCACCGCGAACTCGAACGCTACGGCGGACCTCGAAGCTTCCCGTGCTACGAACGGCTGTTCTGTTTGGAGACCGCGCACATCGTCGCCATGCTGCCGATCATCGACCCCAACCCCTCGACCCCGTCCAACTCCGCACCGCTCATCAGGCCAGGCGTCGAGGCCGCCGCTGGCGTCCTGAGCCAATGGCTCGACGGTCTCGACCCGAGCCGGGTGGACGCCGGCGAGGTGATCGACGTCGCGGTCGAGAACTACAGCCGGGAGCTCGGCGGGGCGATCCACAAGATCAAAACCGTGCTGCGCCAACAACATCCGTACATCGACGCGGACAACGGCCTAGTGGCCGCACTGCGCGAGTTCTGGGTCGACCCGGCGCAGCGCGACGCGGTGATGACGCCTACCGTGCTGCAAAGCGCGAGCCACCTGCTGTGCATCCGGCTGGGCCTACAGCGGCATGAGGAGTTCGCCGCCATGTGGTTGGTCAAGACCGAACGAAACCGCCTCGAGCGGCGCAATGCTCGACCCCGATAACAACCCGCGTGTCCAAGTTGGCAGTTACGTTTCCGGCCCGAAGATCATGACGCGGACTTTTCGGGTTTTGCCGACAACGTTCGGATCAACGCGGCCCCCACCGCTCCGACGACGACCATGCCGATGCCTATCGCCTCGGGGAGCGCTTGGGTGACCCAGCCGAAGATCCCGGCCACCAGGATGAAGGTGGGCAGCCAGTCATACAGCGCGGAGACCGGTGGTGGTATCTCCTCGGGTTCGCCCCGGTCGGCGGCGTCCTTTGCTCCGGCGTAGTCGGGATAGAACTCCGAGAACGCGACCGCGAAGAAGAGCGTGGCGAGCTGAAGTACCCACCCCGTCCAGAAGTTGTTGGAATCGTGAAGGACTGCGTCCCCGATGAAGCCGACGGCCGCCGACACGGTGAACGCGGCCGCCCACACCGCCGAGATCGCGTAGTTGATGTGGAGGAAGAGTGAGCTGTCCCAATACTCTTGCGGTGCAATTTCTTTGGCGTAGGCCACGGTGAACGGTCTGCGCACGATCAGCGTTGCGTAGGCGAACAGAGCCAGTGCCACGTTCGTCAACTCACCGGCCCAAAGTTCGAGCCACCGGATGGTTCCGTCCGAGGCGGTCACACCTATGACGACCAGAATGGCGAAGAACGCCACGCCGAAGACCTCGAGGGAGTGAATGCTGATCCCTCGGCGGCTGCCGACCCACAAGATCAGCAGCGTCAAGCCCAGGGCGACGCAGACCGCCTCCTCGAATCGGCCCGGCGTCGAGAACAGCGAAAAGACCACCCACGGAGCGATTCCGGAGAGCGGCGAGTCGAGGAAGGCGTCGACGACGCTGCCGGCTTTGCCGGGCTTGTCGTCGCCGGGCTGTGAGGCCGGACCGGTCATTCGGCGCACACCGTAGTCGGCAGTGCCTACGTACCGGTGTAGGTCTCCGGGTCAGGCCGGAATCGGGTGCCGTCGTCGAGCGCGTTGAGGGCGTCCACGTGCTCGGAGGCCAACTCGAATTCGAAGACGTCGGTGTTCTCGGCGATGCGCTCGGGTGACGAGGACCGCGGAATCACCACGTTGCCCAGTTGCAGGCTCCAGCGGATCAGCACCTGGGCGGGCGACTTGCCGTACTCACCCGCGATCGACGTGACGGCCGGATTGTCGAGCAGCTTGCCGACGCCCAGCGGACCGTAGCCCTCGGTGACGATGCCGTGCTCGGCATGGAAGGCGCGCAACGTCGCCTGGTTCAGCAGGGGATGCAGCTCGATCTGGTTGACGGTGGGCACCGAGAAGGTCAGGTCCATGACGTTCGTCAGATCGTCGGGCGTGAAGTTGCAGACGCCGACCGACTTGGTGTGGCCGAGGTCCTTCGCCTTCAAGATGCCGCCGTAGCTGTGCACGTAGCGCTCGGTGTCGCCTGCGGGCCAGTGGATGAGGTACAGATCGACGTAGTCCATGCCGAGCCGCTCCAGGCTGGCCTTCAGAGCCGCCTGCGACGTCGTGTATCCCTGGTCTTCGGTGGCCAGCTTGGTAGTGACGAAGATCTCCGCGCGCGGTATGCCCGACGCGGCGATCGCGCGGCCTACCGCCGCTTCGTTGCCGTACGCCGCCGCCGTATCGATGAGTCGCACGCCGATCTCGAGCGCAGCGGACACCGCGCGCTCGGTGTCTGCATCCGACAGCTCACCGACGCCGATACCGAGCGCTGGGATCGCGTTCTCGTCATTGAGAGCCACGTTGGGAATCGCTGCCGCCGAGGTCATGTCGCCTACTCTGTGCCGTTGTAAGGTGCGTGGATCGGGAACCATTCGCCTATCCTGCGGGCGCTGAGCACGTCGAACACGTCGACGCTACTCATGACCGCTCGGGGTTCACCGACTTGGATCAGGATATTACGGGCTACCTACGCCCATTCAATCCGTTGCGTGCGCTTCGGCGCGGCCCAACCGTCGACCCAGCGGCCGCGGTGAATTAGCGTCAGTTGACGTGAGCGATCCAGGTGGCCCGACGACGAGTTCGCCGGCAAATTCGGCGGTGGTACGACATCGGGGAGCGGGTCAGCCCGGTCGCAACCGGCTGGCGGTGCTCAACGCCGCCAGCGCCGGGATGCTGCGGCTGTTGCCGCGGATACCCGATTCGGCGAAGAAGGTGCTGCTCGGCGGGAAGACCATCACGATCGACGGCAACACCCTCGACACCACGCTGCAATTCATGCTCACCCTGCAGAAGTCCTCGGGAGTCGGCGGGTTGGTGGCCAGCAGTGACGTCGGCGTCGCGCGAGCCCAGCTACGCAAGCTGGCCAGATTCATCACCGCCGACATCACCGTCGGCATCAAGGACCTGACAGTTACGGGTGCGACGGGTCCGCTCCGGGCGCGCCACTACGTACCGGTCAATGCCATCGGCACCGAGCCCTTGCTCGTCTTCTTCCACGGCGGTGGATTCGCGGTCGGCGACATCGAGACTCACGACGCGCTGTGCCGGCTGATCTGCCGCGACGCCCAGGTGCATGTGCTGTCGATCGAGTACCGGTTGGCACCGGAGCACAAGGCACCCGCCGCGGTCGAAGACGCCTACGCGGCTTATCAGTGGGCGGTAGCCCACGTTGACGAAATCGGCGCCGATCCCGCTCGCATCGCGGTCGGCGGCGACAGCGCGGGCGGCAACCTGGCCGCCGTGGTGGCGCAGTTGGCGCGGAATGAGGGGGCGCCCGCGCCCGCGCTTCAGCTGCTCATTTACCCGGTCACCAACTACTTCACCGGCGACACGCGTTCGAAGACCCTTTTCGCCGACGGGTTCTTCCTCACCAAGAACGACATGGACTGGTTTGACGCGCACTATGTCGGCGGTGCTGCGATCGACGCCTCCGATCCGCGCATCTCGCCGCTGCTTGCCGACGACCTCTCGGGGCTGCCCCCCGCGCTGGTGGTGACGGCTGGGTTCGACCCGCTGCGTGACGAGGGCACCCAGTACGCCGAGGCCATGTCCGCCGCAGGCGTGCCGGTTGATCATCGGCAATTCGGATCGCTCATCCACGGGTTTGCGAACTTCTTCCCGCTCGGCGGCGGAAGCGCGAGCGCCACCGCCGAACTGGTTTCTGCACTCCGGGCCCATCTGAGCCGCGGCTGAGCGCGCCTGACTGACCGCTCGAACCCGCCGGTACCCTAGTCCCGTGGCCACGAAACCCAAGAAGACCGCCAGCTACGATTTGAAGGCCGCCGACCGCCGACGCGATTTGTTCGTCCGGGTCGGACTCACCGCCATCGTGGCGATCATCGCCGTCGTGCTGGTGGGCTACATCGTGCTGAACGGCAAGTCGAAGCCGACGTCCGGCGAGGCGAAGGCGGTTCGCGTCGTGTCGAGCAAGCTCATCACCAAAGAGGACAAGCAGCCCAAGGTGGTGTTGGGACTCTATGAGGACTTCCTGTGCCCGGTGTGCCGCGGGTTCGAGGCCGCCTTCGGCCCGACGGTGCGACAGCTGATCGACAGCGGCGCCGTCGCCACTGACTACTACATGGTTGCCATCCTGGATTCGTCGGCGACCAAGAACTACTCGTCTCGAGCCAGCGCGGCTGCGTACTGCGTCGCCGACGCGGACACGACTCCCGGCAAGGAAGTGTTTTCCCGATTCCACGCCGCGCTATACGCCCAGCAGCCCAGCGAGACGGGCACGTCCTTCCCGGACAACAAGGCGCTGATCGAAACCGCGCGCCAGGCAGGCGCGGGAGGCAACGTGCCCGACTGCATCAACAGCGGCCGCTACCTGCCGTTGGCCGAGGGCCTCGCGGGCGCGACGAACGTCACCGGTACCCCGACCGTGCGGATCAACGGCGAGGACTTCCCGATCTCTGGCCCCAACGGCCCGGCGAAGCCAGAGGACCTGATCGCCAAGGTCAAGGCCATCGTCGGTGACGTGCCGGGGTTGTCCGCCGCCCCGGCCGCACCCGTCCCGCCGCCCGCGCCCGCCCCGCCTGCACCCGCCCCGGCCGCGCCGTGACCGTCTCGACGCCAAGCGCGGACCCGGCTGCGTCCGAATCGGACGCCAGGCCCGCGGTCCGGGTGGGCACCGCCAGCGCAATCTGGATCCTGATTGCCGGCGCGCTCGGGCTCACCGCAGCCATCACGCTGACGGTCGAGAAGATCGAGCTTCTGATCGACCCGAGCTACGTTCCGTCCTGCAGCATCAACCCGGTGCTGTCGTGTGGCTCGGTGATGGCGACCCCGCAGGCGTCGGAGTTCGGCTTCCCCAATTCGCTCCTCGGCATCGTCGCGTTCTCGGTCGTCGTGGTCACCGGCGTCTTGGCCGTCGCGAAAGTGGCTCTCCCGCGGTGGTATTGGGCGGGGCTGGCAGCGGGCACGCTGCTCGGTGTGGTCTTCATCCACTGGCTGATCGTGCAGAGCCTCTACCAAATCGGAGCGCTGTGCCCGTACTGCATGGTGGTGTGGACTGTCACCATTCCCCTTCTCGTGGTGGTGGCGTCGATCGCCTTGGCGCCCCTCGCGGGCAACAAGGTGGCCCACGTGATCTACCAGTGGCGATGGTCGTTGGTCACGCTGTGGTTCGTTGGTTTGATTCTGATGATTCTGGTGCGGTTCTGGAACTACTGGTCGACGCTGATCTAAGCCTTCGGCCTACTCGAGCGGTTAGGGTTACGCGTGATCAACGGTGATATCTAAACTTCTGGTCGCCAACCGCGGAGAGATCGCGATCCGTGCGTTCCGCGCGGCCTACGAAATGGGCATCGCGACCGTCGCGGTGTACGCATACGAGGATCGCAATTCGTCGCATCGTCTGAAGGCCGACGAGTCCTATCAGATCGGCGAGGTCGGCCACCCCGTGCGCGCGTATCTCTCGGTGGACGAAATCATCCGAGTGGCCCGGCACGCCGGTGCCGACGCCGTCTACCCCGGGTATGGCTTTCTGTCGGAGAACCCCGAACTGGCCGCGGCCTGCGCCGAGGCGGGCATCGCGTTCGTCGGCCCCAGCGCCCACGTGCTGGAACTGACGGGCAACAAGGCCCGCGCGATCGCAGCGGCCCGCGACGCAGGCCTGCCGGTGCTCACGTCGTCGGACCCCTCGGCGTCCGTTGACGAGCTCATCGCGGTCGCCGCCGACATGCAGTTCCCGCTGTTCGTCAAGGCGGTGTCCGGCGGCGGTGGGCGCGGGATGCGCCGCGTCGCCGCCGCCGACGCGCTGGCGGAGGCCATCGAGGCGGCGAGCCGGGAGGCCGAGTCGGCGTTCGGCGATCCGACGGTCTACCTCGAGCAGGCCGTGCTCAACCCGCGCCACATCGAGGTCCAGATCTTGGCCGACGGGCAGGGCAACGTCATTCACCTCTTCGAGCGCGACTGCAGCGTGCAGCGCCGCCACCAGAAGGTGATCGAGCTTGCGCCTGCGCCGAATCTGCCCGAGGAGTTGCGCGCCAAGATCTGTGCCGACGCGGTCGCGTTCGCCAGGCAGATCAACTACACCTGCGCGGGCACCGTCGAGTTCCTGCTCGACGAGCGCGGCCACCACGTGTTCATCGAGATGAACCCCCGCATCCAGGTCGAACACACCGTCACCGAGGAGATCACCGACATCGACCTGGTGGCCAGTCAGCTGCGCATCGCGGCGGGGGAGACGCTGGCCGACCTCGGACTGAGTCAGGACATGCTGACGACGCGCGGTTTTGCCATGCAATGCCGGATCACCACCGAAGATCCCGCCAACGGCTTCCGGCCAGATACCGGCCGAATCACCGGCTACCGCTCGCCTGGCGGCGCGGGCATCCGGCTCGACGGTGGCACGAACCTTGGCGCCGAGATAGGTGCCCACTTCGACTCGATGTTGGTCAAGATGACGACCCGCGGCCGTGACTTCTCGACCGCGGTCACGCGCGCCCGTCGGGGGCTGGCCGAGTTCCGCATCCGCGGGGTGTCCACGAACATCCCGTTCCTGCAGGCTGTCGTCGACGACCCCGACTTTCGGGCGGGCCGGGTCACCACGTCGTTCATCGAGGAGCGGCCGCATCTGCTCACTGCGCACATCCCCGCCGACCGTGGCACCAAGATGCTCAACTACCTCGCCGAGGTCACGGTCAACTCGCCGTACGGGGGCCGTGACCGGATTTATCCGCAGGACAAGCTGCCCAGCAGTGACGTGGTCGATGTCGAATCGGCACCGCCACCGGGCAGCAGGCAGCGGTTGATCGAGCTGGGACCCGAGGGCTTCGCGGCCTGGATGCGGGACTCGCCCGCGGTGGGCGTCACCGACACCACGTTCCGGGACGCACATCAGTCGCTGCTCGCCACGCGGGTGCGCACGTCCGGGCTGCTGGCCGTTGCGCCATACATCGCAACGATGACCCCCGAGCTGCTGTCCCTCGAGTGCTGGGGCGGCGCGACTTACGATGTGGCCCTTCGGTTCCTGAAGGAGGACCCGTGGGAACGGCTGGCGGCACTGCGTGAGGCGGTGCCCAATATTTGTCTGCAGATGCTGCTGCGGGGCCGCAACACCGTCGGCTACACCCCGTACCCGGAGGTCGTCACGTCGGCGTTCGTGCAGGAGGCGACGGCCACTGGTATAGACATCTACCGGATCTTCGACGCGCTCAACAACGTCGAGTCGATGCGCCCAGCCATCGACGCGGTCCGCGAAACCGGTTCTGCGGTAGCCGAAGTCGCCATGAGCTACACCGGCGATCTTTCCGACCCGGCCGAGACGCTCTACACGCTCGACTACTACCTCAAGCTCGCCGAGCAGATCGTCGACGCAGGTGCACACGTGCTGGCGATCAAGGACATGGCCGGGCTACTGCGGGCGCCTGCCGCGACGACGCTGGTTTCGGCGTTGCGCAGCAGATTCGACCTTCCGGTGCACGTGCACACGCACGACACCCCTGGCGGGCAACTGGCCACCTACACCGCCGCTTGGCAGGCGGGCGCCAGCGCGGTCGACGGTGCCGCGGCCCCGCTGGCCGGGACCACCAGCCAGCCTGCGCTGAGCTCCATCGTCGCCGCGGCCGCGCACACGCGATACGACACCGGACTTTCGCTGCGCGCTATCTGCGATCTGGAGCCGTACTGGGAGGCGTTGCGAAAGGTGTACGCGCCCTTTGATGTTGGAGCATCCGGACTCATATTTCCCACCGGGAGGGTGTACGAGCATGAGATCCCCGGCGGCCAGCTGAGCAATCTGCGCCAGCAGGCCATCGCGCTGGGGCTCGGCAACCGGTTCGAGGACGTCGAGAACGCGTATGCCGGTGCGGACCGGGTGCTCGGGCATCTGGTCAAGGTCACGCCGTCGAGCAAGGTCGTCGGCGACCTTGCGCTGGCGCTCGTCGGTGCGGGCGTGACCGCCGACGAGTTCGCCGCCGACCCAGCACGATTCGACATCCCGGACTCGGTGATCGGGTTCCTGCGCGGCGAGCTCGGCGACCCGCCCGGTGGCTGGCCCGAACCGTTGCGCACCAAGGCCTTGGAGGGGCGCCCTGCGGCCAAGCCGACCGAGGCGCTCACCACCGAGGACGAAGCCGTGCTGGCGACGCCGGGTCTCAAGCGCCAAGCCGCCCTCAACCGGCTGCTCTTTCCGGGTCCCACAAAGGAATTCGAGGCACACCGGGAGATCTACGGTGACACCTCGCGGCTGTCCGCCAACCAGTTCTGGTACGGGCTGCGCCATGGCGACGAACACCGCATCCAGATCGAGAAGGGCGTCGACCTCATCATCGGGCTCGAGGCGATTTCGGATGCCGACGAACGCGGTATGCGGACCGTGATGTGCATCATCAACGGTCAACTTCGACCGGTGGTGGTGCGCGACGAGAGCGTCGCAGTCGACATACCGACCGCAGAGAAGGCCGATCGCACCAATCCCGACCACGTGGCCGCGCCGTTCGCGGGCGTGGTGACCGTCAACGTGTCCGCCGACGACGTCGTCGAAGCCGGAGCGACCATCGCCACCATCGAGGCGATGAAGATGGAGGCCGCCATCACCGCGCCTAAGGCGGGCAAGGTGCAACGGGTGGCCGTGCTGGCGACTGCGCAGGTCGAAGGTGGTGACCTGCTGGTGGTGATCGGTCCGGCGGGCAAGAGCGCAGCGACCGGGGGATCAGGTCCGGCGGGCAGGAGCGCAGCGACCGGGGGATCAGTCTGACCCGCATCGTCGGCGGCCAGTTCGGCGGCAGGCGAATCGCTGTGCCGCAGAGCCGATCTGGGCAAGGCACCCGACCCACGACCGACCGGGTGCGCGAGTCGCTGTTCAACATCCTGAATGCGCGCGTCGAGATGACGGGCGCTACCGTGCTCGATCTCTACGCCGGATCGGGAGCCCTTGGACTGGAGGCGCTTTCGCGCGGTGCCGCGTCGGCATTGTTCGTGGAATCCGACCGGCGCGCAGCGTCCGTCATCGAAGCCAACGCAGCGGCCCTCGGCGCCACCGGCGCGGTGGTGCGCTGCGGCAGCGTCGCCACGGTGCTCGCATCGGGTACCGACCGTGCGGTCGACGTGGTGTTCGCGGATCCGCCGTACGACGTTTCTTCGGCCGACGTCGAGGCGGTACTGGCCGCGCTCATCGCGGGCGGTTGGGTGGCGGTGGGCGCCGTCGCGGTGGTCGAACGTCCGAAGTCTGCTCCGCCATTGGCGTGGCCGGCCGGGTGGACGCCGGATCGGGATCGCCGCTACGGCGACACCCGCCTCGAATTCGGCGGAATCGCGTAGCGTCGTCGGACATGAGTGGCGCCGTATGCCCCGGTTCGTTCGACCCCGTCACGCTCGGTCACATCGACGTCTTCGAGCGGGCCGCTGCCCAGTTCGACGAGGTTGTCGTCGCGGTGCTGATCAACCCGAGCAAGCAAGGCATGTTCACGCCCGAAGAGCGCATCGCCATGATCGAGGAGTCGTGCGAACACCTGCCCAACCTCCGCGTCGAATCCGGCTCGGGGTTGGTCGTCGACTTCGTGAAGGCCCGCGGCCTCACCGCGATCGTCAAGGGACTTCGCACGGGCACTGACTTCGAATACGAACTACAGATGGCGCAGATGAACAAGCACATCGCCGGCATCGACACGTTCTTCGTGGCGACCAGGCCCCGCTATTCGTTCGTATCGTCGTCGCTCGCCAAGGAGGTCGCGATGCTGGGCGGTGACGTCACCGCGCTCTTGCCGGATTCGGTCAACAGGAGAATCGGCGACAAATTGGCTGGCTGACGGCCGGCGGATCCGGTTGGGCGCCGGGTCGGCGCCCGATCTCGTGGCAAACCCGTATCAACGGCTACCGGCGTGGCGCACCCAGTCACACGAGTAACACCAGGCACAATAGTCACAACGACCTAACCTGGAGGGTGTTGCCGTGTACCGAGTATTTGAGGCGCTCGACGAGCTCGGCGCGATCGTCGAAGAGGCCCGCGGGGTCCCGATGACGGCGGGCTGCATGGTGCCCCGCGGCGACGTGCTCGAGTTGATCGACGACATCAAGGACGCGATCCCCGGCGAACTCGACGACGCCCAGGACGTGCTCGACGCCCGCGACGGAATGCTGCGGGAAGCCAAGGAACACGCCGACCACATGGTGTCCACGGCGACCACCGAGGCGGATTCGCTGGTCAACCACTCGCGGGCAGAGGCCGATCGCATCCTCGCGGACGCCAAGGGGCAGGCCGACCGGATGGTCGCCGAGGCCAGGCAGCACACCGAACGCATGGTCGGTGAGGCCCGCGACGAGGCCGTGCGCATCGCAGCGACGGCGAAACGCGAGTACGAGGCCAGCACCGGCCGGGCGAAGGGCGAAGCCGACCGCCTGATCGAAAACGGAAACCTCTCCTACGAGAAGGCCGTTCAGGAAGGCATCAAGGAACAGCAGCGACTCGTCGCGCAGACGGAGATCGTTCAGACCGCAACCGCAGAGGCCACCCGCCTCATCGATGCGGCGCACGCCGAGGCCGACCGACTGCGCGGGGAGTGCGACATCTACGTCGACAGCAAGCTCGCGGAGTTCGAGGACTACCTGAACGGCACGCTGCGATCAGTCGGTCGAGGCCGACACCAGTTGCGCACCGCCGCGGGCACGCACGACTACGCGCAGCGCTAACGCTTGCACGGGTCGGAAGGTATATCGACCCGGTCGTAGGATTGCCGCCATGCCGACCCATGGTGCACCTCGCGGCGCCCGCTCGCCGCTCGCGATCGACATCACCCGACTCGGCAGACGACCCGGCTCGATGAAGACCGTGCAGGAGACAGTGCCTGCTCCCGATCGCATGGGTGTCGACCTCATCGGCATCACGCAGGGCACGCCGCTGGTACTCGACCTGACGCTGCAGTCGGTGTCGGAGGGAGTGCTCGTCACCGGCACGGTGTCCGCTGCGACCGCCGGCGAGTGTGCGCGCTGCCTGACGCCCATCACCGGCCACGTCGACGTCGACATCACCGAGCTGTTCGCATATGAGGGCAGCGACACCGAGGCCACCACCGAGGACGACGAGGTCGGGCACGTCGTCACGGATCGGGACGGCGACTGCGTCGACCTCGAACAGACCATCATCGACGCCGTGGGGATGGCGTTGCCGTTCGCACCGGTGTGCAGTGAGGACTGCGCGGGGCTCTGCGTCGCGTGCGGAACCCCATTGGCCAGTGCCGGGCCCGACCATCGCCACGACGCGATCGACCCCCGCTGGGCCAAGCTCTCCACGATCGTGCCCAGCGAACAGGAGCCCGACGGATCCGGAGCCCCTTCGTGATCGATGACCGTTCGCCCCTGCTCAAGGCGCTCGGGGTGGACCTGGACGACGAGCTGCTGACCATCGCACTGACGCATCGCAGCTATGCCTATGAGGCCGGAGGGCTTCCGACCAACGAGCGGCTCGAGTTCCTTGGTGACGCGGTGCTCGGGCTGGTCGTGACGGCCGAGATCTTCACCAAGTATCCCGAGCGCACCGAAGGCGAACTGGCCAAGCTCAAGTCGGCGGTGGTCAATACCCAGGCGTTGGCGCGGATCGCCCGCGGGCTCGCCGAGGACGGCCTTGGGGCGTACCTGCTGCTCGGTCGTGGCGAAGTCGGCAGCGGAGGGGCGCAGAAGTCCAGCCTGCTCGCCGACGGGCTCGAGTCGCTTCTGGGCGCGATCTACGTCCAGCACGGACACGAGGTCGCGCGGGAGGCCATCATCCGGCTCTTCGGAGAGGTGCTGAACACCGCGGCCAGCCTCGGCGCCGGACTGGACTGGAAGACCAGCCTCCAGGAACTGGCCGCCGCACGTCGATTGGGCGTCCCGTCGTACGTGCTGAGTTCGACCGGGCCCGAGCACGATAAGCACTTCACCGCCAGGGCCGTCGTCAACGACGTCGGCTACGGCGCGGGCGCGGGGCGCACCAAGAAGGAGGCCGAGCAGCATGCGGCCGAGGCCGCGTACAAGGCGCTGGACGCCCTACCGGACCAGGTTGACTGACACCGATGCCCGAACTCCCCGAAGTCGAGGTGGTGCGGCGTGGGCTCGCCGATCACGTCGTCGGTCGCGAACTCACCGCGGTGCGGGTGCACCACCCGCGTGCGGTGCGCCGCCACGAGGCCGGGGCGGCCGACCTCACCGCCCGCCTGCTCGGCACGCGCATCGTTGGCACCGGCAGGCGCGGGAAGTACCTATGGCTGACGCTCGACAGCGGCGAAGCGCTGGTCGTGCACCTCGGGATGAGTGGGCAGATGCTGCTCGGCGCGGTCGCGAAGACCGAACACCTGCGCATCGCCACCCTGCTCGATGACGGTACCGCCATGAGCTTCGTCGACCAGCGCACGTTCGGTGGGTGGATGCTGACCGACCTGGTGACCGTCGATGGCAGCGAGCTGCCCGAGCCCGTCGCGCACATCGCCCGCGACCCACTGGACCCCCGGTTCGATCGGGATGCAGTGGTAAAGGTGTTGCAGCGCAAGCACTCCGAGATCAAACGGCAACTCCTCGACCAAACCGTGGTGTCGGGGATCGGCAATATCTACGCCGACGAGTCGTTGTGGCGCGCGAAGGTCCACGGGGTCAGGATCGCGGAGACGTTGTCGAAGCCGAAGCTGGCGTCGATACTCGACCACGCGGCCGCCGTGATGACGGACGCACTTGGGCAGGGTGGCACGTCGTTCGATTCGCTTTACATCAACGTCAACGGCGAGTCGGGCTACTTCGACCGTTCGCTCGACGCCTATGGGCGCGAAGGACTTCCGTGCCACCGGTGCGGCGCGGTGATGCGCCGCGACAAGTTCATGACCCGGTCGTCCTACTACTGCCCACGCTGTCAACCGCGTCCGAGATCAGTGACCGCCTAGGCCCGGAAGGCCTGAGAGCGCCGGCGAATCCGTCATGCAGAACTTCCACTCCCCGGATTCCTTGCGGAAGTAGATGGTGCTGCTGGGAAGTCCGGGGTTTTGGCTTCCGCCCACCGTCAGGTCGGCCGTGGCCTTGCTTCCGGTGACCTTGATGTCGGAGATCGAAACCGATGGCGCGGGCTTGCCGTCCATGCCGCCGGGCACGTCGAGCGCACCCAAGCCGCCCAGCTTCTTGAACACCTCTTGGTCGTTCTGGCAGAAGTGCTGTTCCAGCAATTGTTGCGGATCGGTGCCGCCCGTCGGCGAGGTCAGCAGGCTGCGGATTTGGTCCTCGTCAGAAGATCCGGAGCTACCGGCGCGCCCCGAAGCGTTCGAGCTCGGGCCCTTGCCGTCGGAACTGGTGCCCAACACGATTGCCAGCACCAGGCCGATGACGGCCAGCACTGCCGCGCCGCCGATGAGCCACCACTTGCCCGAGCCACCCGACTTGGGAGGCGGGAAGCCCGGAGGCGGGTACCCGGGAGGCGGGAAACCCTGGGGGGGATACCCGTAGCCCTGTGGTTGTTGCGGTTGGTACCCGTATCCCGGCTGCGGGTAGCCGTAACCCGGCTGGCCGTATCCGGGATACGACTGCGGGTACTGGGGCGCATAGCCCGGAGCCTCTTGTGGGTAGCCCTGCGGGTTACCGAGGCCGGGAGGCGGCTGCTGCGGCGGCCAGGGCTGGCCGCCGGGGACACCCGAGTCGGGTGGTAAGTAGGTCATTCGCATGTGCTCCTGTGCATTGTGCTCCTTGAAACGTACCGTGGCCGCGTGTGAATGCGCTGGCTCCCGGCGCGCTCCGCAGCGTGTCGCCCGTGCGTTGGCAGGGTGTGCCCACGGGAATCGTCGCAACGTATCGAGGGTTTTCACATTGCGGTCTCGCGACGTCGACAAGGTAGGAACGAGGACATGACAGATCTCTGGGTCGAGCGCACTGGGGTGCGTCGGTACACCGGTCGCAGCTCACGCGGCGCCGAGGTGTTGGTGGGTTCGGAGGACGTCGAGGGTGTCTTCACACCCGGTGAACTGCTGAAGATCGCACTGGCCGCGTGCAGTGGCATGAGCAGTGACCATCCGTTGCGCGGCCGACTCGGCGACGACTACGAGGCCACCATCAAGGTGTCCGGTGCCGCCGACCGGGAACAAGAGCGGTACCCGCTGCTCGAGGAACGCCTCGAAGTCGATCTGTCGAGCCTTTCGGAGGAGGACCGGGTCAAGCTGCTGACGATCGTGAGGCGGTCGATCGACAAGGCGTGCACCGTCGGGCGGACGCTGAAGTCGGGGACCGAGGTGACCCTGACGGTGGCCGATGTTGGATGAGCCCAATGTCGGATGAGCCCGACGTCCGGCTGAACGCCTGGGTGCATGGCCGCGTGCAAGGCGTTGGCTTCCGTTGGTGGACCCGCGCGCGGGCGCTCGAACTCGGGTTGAGCGGCTTCGCCGCGAACAAACCGGACGGCCGCGTGCACGTCGTCGCGCAGGGTTCTCGGCCGGGGTGTCAGCGCCTGCTGGACCTGCTGCAAGGCGGCGCAACCCCGGGCCACGTCGATGCCGTCATCGTCGACTGGTCGACAGCCGGCGACCCGATCGAGGGGTTCGCCGAACGGTAGCCACCTCGGCGGTAGGGTTTCAGGTCATGCATCTCAAGAGTCTGACGCTGAAGGGCTTCAAGTCCTTCGCATCGCCGACGACTCTGCGCTTCGAACCCGGCATCACGTGCGTCGTCGGCCCCAACGGATCGGGCAAGTCCAACGTCGTGGACGCGCTGACCTGGGTGATGGGTGAGCAGGGCGCCAAGACGCTACGTGGCGGCAAGATGGAGGACGTCATCTTTGCCGGCACGTCGACGCGTGCGCCGCTCGGTCGCGCCGAGGTGACCGTCACGATCGACAACTCCGACAACGCGTTGCCCATCGAGTACTCGGAGGTCTCGATCACCCGGCGGATGTTCCGCGACGGGGCCAGCGAATACGAAATCAACGGCAGCAGTTGCCGATTGATGGATGTCCAGGAGCTACTGAGCGACTCCGGCATCGGCCGCGAGATGCACGTGATCGTGGGACAGGGCAAGCTCTCGGAGATCCTCGAGTCCCGACCTGAGGACCGGCGCGCGTTCATCGAGGAAGCCGCGGGCGTGCTCAAGCACCGCAAGCGCAAGGAAAAGGCGGTCCGCAAGCTCGACTCGATGTCGGCGAATCTGGCCAGGCTCACCGACCTCACCACCGAGCTGCGCCGTCAACTCAAGCCGCTTGGCCGTCAGGCCGAGATGGCCCGCCGGGCCCAGACCATCCAGGCGGATCTGCGTGATGCGCGGCTGCGCCTGGCCGCCGACGACCTGACGACCAGGCAGGCGGAGTTCAACGACACCAATCAGACCGAGACCACGCTGCGTCGTGAACACGACGAGCTCGCCACCCGCATGGACGAAGCCGCGCTCGAGCTCACCACGCACGAAACGGCGGTCGCCGGCCTGACGGGACGCGCAGAGGCTGCCCAGCAGACGTGGTTCCGGTTGTCGGCGTTGGCCGAGCGGGTCAGCGCGACCGTCCGCATCGCGACCGAGCGGGCGCAACTCTTGGACGCCGAACCCGAGGCGTCTGCTGGCGCCGACCCGGAGGCCCTGGAGGCCGAGGCCGAGCAGGTCGCCGAACACGAACGGGAACTGATCGCCGAGTTGGCCCACTCGCGGGAGCTGCTGGAGGCCTACCGCTCCGAGCTGGCCGAGCGGGAACGGCTCGCCGCGGAAGCGGAACGCGCGCACGTCGCGGCGGTGCGGGCGGAAGCCGATCGGCGTGAAGGCCTGGCCCGGCTCGCGGGCCAAGTGGACACCATGCGCACCCGTGTCGAGTCGATCGACGAGAGCGTTGCGCGCCTGACCGTGGGCATCGAGGACGCCGCCAACCGGACCCAGCAAGCCAAGGCCGAGTTCGAAACGGTCCAGAGCCGCGTTGGCGAACTTGACGCAGGCGAGGCGGGGCTCGACGAGAACCACGACCGCTCGGTCACCTCGTTGCGGTTGGCGGACGAACGCGTCACCGAACTGCAGGCGGGCGAGCGCAACGCCGAACGGCAGGTGGCCTCGTTGCGGGCCAGGATCGATGCGCTCGCCGTCGGCCTCGACCGTCGCGACGGGGCCGCGTGGCTGCAGAAGAATCACGGTGGCGCCGGACTCTTCGGGTCCGTCGCGAAGCTGGTCCGGGTCCGGCCGGGCTACGAGATCGCCGTCGCGGCGGTGCTCGGTTCGGCGGCCGACGCACTTGCCGCCGACGACTTCGGGGCCGCGCGATCGGCGGTGGCCGCGCTCAAGGCCGCGGATGGCGGTCGCGCCGCCATTGTGCTCGGTGATTGGCCCGAAGTTGAAGCAACGCAACGTGATCAGCTACCCGAGGGCGCTGCGTGGGCGTTCGAGCTGGTCGACGCGCCCGGCCGGCTGCGGGGAGCGCTGAGCGCGATGCTCGCCAACGTCGTGGTGGTTCGCGACCTGGCGACCGCGCTCGACCTGGTGGCCTCTCATCGACAGTTGAAGGCCGTCACCGTCGACGGCGATCTGGTCGGCGCGGGCTGGGTCAGCGGCGGCTCCGACCGCAAGCCGAGCACGCTGGAGATCACGTCGGAGATCGAGAAGGCGCGCACGGAGTTGGCTGCCTCGGAGCGCCAGGTGAACGAAATGACCGCCGCGCTCTCGGGTGCGCTCACCGAGCAGTCGGCCCGCCGGGATGCCGCCGAACACGCGCTTGCCGCGCTCAACGAGTCCGATGCCGCGATCTCGTCGATCTACGAACAACTGGGCCGACTCGGGCAGGATGCCCGCGCTGCCGGGGACGAATTTCAGCGGCTGATGCGCCAGCGCGACGAGCTCGAGGTGAGCCGAACTTCCACGGTCGAGGAGCTGACCGAACTCGAGACCCGGCTGCACAACGCGCAGCAGTCGCCGACGTTCGACGCCGAGCCGACGGACCGCCAGGAAATGGTGATCGCCGCCGAGGCCGCTCGGTCCGCCGAGGTCGAGGCCCGGTTGGCCGTTCGGACCGCTGAGGAACGCGCGAACGCCGTTCGGGGCCGGGCGGATTCGCTGCGCCGCGCTGCCGCCACCGAACGGGAGAGCCGACTGCGCGCCCAGCGCGTGCGAGCGGCCCGTGAACACGCCGCGACCGTCGCCGCAGCGGTCGCGGAGTCGGGACGGCTGATCGCGGCGAAGGTGAGCGCGTCCGTCGGAGTGGCTTCGCGCAATCGCGACGAACTGGCCGCCGAGCGCCGGGTGCGCACCGAGGCGTTGGCCGCAGTCCGTCAGGAAGTCGCCGAACTAACCACCAAGATCACCGCGCTGACTGACGCGCTTCACCGCGACGAGGTCACGAAAGCCCAAGCGGCCCTTCGCATCGAGCAGCTCGAAGCCCACGCGCTCGAGCAGTTCGGCATGGCGGCCGCAGACTTGGTGGCCGAATACGGGCCCGACGTTCCATTGCCGCCGACCGAACTCGAGCTGGCCGAGTACGAGCAAGCCAGGGAGCGTGGCGAGCAGGTCATCGCCCCTGCGCCGATGCCGTATGACCGGCCGACGCAGGAGCGACGTGCCAAGAAGGCCGAGCGTGAGCTCAACGAGCTCGGCCGGGTCAACCCGCTGGCGCTCGAGGAGTTCGCGGCGCTGGAGGAGCGCTACAACTTCCTCTCCACGCAGTTGGAGGACGTCAAGGCGGCCCGCAAGGACCTGCTCGACGTCATCGCCGACGTCGACGACCGCATCCTGCAGGTGTTCGCCGAGGCCTACTACGACGTCGAACGCGAGTTCACGCAGGTATTCGCCACGCTGTTCCCCGGGGGCGAAGGCAGGCTGTTTCTCACCAACCCCGACGACATGCTGACCACGGGCATCGAGGTCGAGGCCCGCCCGCCGGGCAAGAAGATCAAGCGGCTGTCGCTGCTGTCCGGCGGCGAGAAGTCGTTGACCGCGGTAGCGATGCTGGTCGCGATCTTCCGGGCCCGCCCGTCGCCGTTCTACGTGATGGACGAGGTCGAGGCCGCGCTGGACGACGTCAACCTGCGCAGGCTCATCAGTTTGTTCGAGCAGCTGCGGGAACGCTCGCAGCTCATCGTGATCACCCACCAGAAGGCGACGATGGAGGTCGCCGATGCGTTGTACGGCGTCACCATGCGCGACGACGGCATCACGACGGTGATCTCGCAACGCATGCGCGGCCAGGAGGTTCCGGCGGGGCAGGAGCGGAGCGACCGGGGGGAATCGATGGTCACCAGCGCCTGACGGCACATTCGGCGACGGGTGGAAACTCACCTCCACCCCTACTGAGACAATGGCAGCGTGTCGCAAGGTTTCTGGGTCGCGCTTGCGATCGTCGTCCTCCTGCTCGTAGCCGCACTGATCTTCGGGTTGGTGCGGTATCGCCAGCGCCAAGTCACGTTGACGAAGCCGGAACCCGACAAGTCGATCGACCGATCCGGCGGCTATACGGCCTCGACGGACATCTCCTTCACCCGAGCACCCACGCAGACACCCGAGCCGGCCACGCGTCCGCCCGGTCGCCTGGACACCGAGGGGCTGCCCGCGGTCGGCGACGATGCGACGATCCCGCGCGACGCGCCGAAGCGATCGATCTCGGACGTGCAGCTACCCGAGCCCGAGCAGGTTCCGACCGCACCCGAGGTCACCCCGAGCGCGCCGACGGTGTCGGAAGTCGACGACATCGAGCCTGCGGAAGGTCGGCTGGAACGGCTGCGCGGCCGGTTGGCAAAGTCGCAGAACTCGCTCGGCCGCAGCGTGCTCGGCCTGCTCGGCGGCGGTGACCTCGACGAAGAGTCCTGGGAGACTGTCGAAGACACGCTGCTCGTCGCGGACCTCGGCCCGACCGTCACCCAGTCGGTGGTGGCCGCCCTGCGCGCCGGGATGGCCAGCACCAACGTCCGGACCGAGGCAGACGCGCGCGCCGTGCTCCGCAAAGTGTTGATCTCGGAGCTGCGACCCGACCTGGACCGCTCCATCAAGGCATTGCCGCACGAGCACAAGCCGTCGGTGCTCCTCGTCGTCGGGGTCAACGGAACGGGTAAGACCACCACCGTCGGGAAGCTGGCGCGCGTGCTCGTGGCCGACGGGCGTCGGGTCGTGCTCGGTGCCGCCGACACCTTCCGGGCGGCCGCTGCCGACCAATTGCAGAGCTGGGCCTCGCGTGTCGGCGCGGAGGTAGTGCGCGGCGCCGAGGGGGCCGACCCGGCGTCGGTCGCCTTCGATGCAGTCGACAAGGGCATCGAGTCGGGCGCGGACGTGGTCGTCATCGACACCGCGGGCCGGCTGCACACCAAGACGGGTCTGATGGATGAACTCGGCAAGGTCAAGCGGGTGGTGAGCAAACGCGCTGCGGTCGACGAGGTACTGCTCGTGCTGGATGCGACGATCGGTCAGAATGGGCTGGCGCAAGCCAGGGTATTCGCCGAAGTCGTCGACATCACCGGTGTGGTCCTGACCAAGCTCGACGGAACAGCCAAGGGCGGGATTGTTTTTCGCGTTCAACAGGAGCTCGGCGTCCCCGTGAAGCTGGTTGGGCTTGGTGAAGGCCCCGACGATCTGGCTCCGTTCGAGCCAGCCGCATTCGTCGACGCCCTGCTTGGTTGACATTCGCGCCGCAACCGCGCTTCGAGTTCGCCAGCGGTGTGACGAGGCGGTTAACGCATGCGAAACGCAATCCGCCGATCCGTTCACACGAGCGAAACACAGGCGCGCCATCGCCGAAACAACCACTCAGCATTGTCTTGGCCTAGGTCAACGGTGCCTGCCGGTGGCATGGGCGAAGGAGGAATCGGCGAGTGGACGGATTTCCGATAATGGGTATCCCCGATAGTGGGGATACCGCATGGATGCTGGCGAGCGCCGCGCTCGTGCTGCTGATGACGCCAGGTCTGGCGTTCTTCTACGGTGGCATGGTCCGCGCCAAGGGCGTGCTCAACATGATCATGATGAGCGTCAGCGCCATGGGCGTCATAACGGTGTTGTGGGTGCTCTACGGCTACTCGATGGCCTTTGGCTCCGACAAGTTCAACTTCGTCGGCGATCCCACTCAGTACTGGGGCCTCAAGGGCCTCATCGGCGGCGTGTACGCGCAGCTGAAGCCCGAAGACGCTGCGGTGGCAATTCCGTTGGCGGGCACGATTCCCCAAACGGTGTTCGTCGCCTTCCAGTTGATGTTCGCCATCATCACCGTCGCGCTGATCTCGGGTGCGGTCGCCGACCGGTTGAAGTTCGGCGGCTGGCTGCTCTTCGCGGGGCTATGGGCGACGTTCGTCTACTTCCCCGTCGCGCACTGGGTCTTCGCCTTCGACGGCGTGACCGGTGAGAAGGGTGGGTGGATTGCGAACCAGCTGAAGGCAATCGACTTCGCGGGTGGTACCGCGGTCCACATCAACTCCGGAACCGCCGGTCTGGTGCTGTGTCTCATCCTCGGTAAGCGCATCGGCTGGCCGGGCACGATGATGCGGCCGCACAACCTGACGTTCGTCATGTTGGGCGCGGGTCTGCTGTGGTTCGGCTGGTACGGGTTCAACGCCGGTTCGGCCGTTGGCTCCAACGGTATCGCCGGTGCGACGTTCATCACAACGACCATCGCCACGGGTACCGCGATGCTCGGATGGTTGATCACTGAACGGATTCGGGACGGCCATGCCACCACACTCGGTGCGGCCTCGGGCATCGTGGCCGGACTCGTTGCCATCACTCCGTCCTGTTCGTCGGTCAATGCCGTTGGGGCACTGATCATTGGGCTCCTGGCCGGTGTCGTGTGTGCGCTCGCCGTCGGATTGAAGTTCAAGCTCGGCTTCGACGATTCCCTTGACGTCGTCGGCGTTCACCTGGTCGGCGGCCTGCTGGGCACCCTGATGGTCGGCTTGGTCGCCGCACCCGAGGCGCCTGCGGCGGTTACGGGTCTGTTCTACGGTGGAGGTTTCGACCAGTTGATCAAGCAGGCGATTGGCGCGTTCGCGGTGCTCGCGTACTCGGCCATTGGTACGGCAATCATCGCCTACGTCGTGAAGTTCACGATTGGATTGCGCCTTGACGAAGAAGCAGAGGCGACTGGCATCGACGAATCCGAGCATGCGGAAACGGCTTATGAACTCGCGTGATCGGGAAGTATTGATAGGGGCCTCGAGAATGACCCGGAAGGATTCGACCAAATGAAGTTGATCACTGCGATCGTCAAGCCGTTCACGCTCGAAGACGTCAAGACGGGGCTCGAGCAGACGGGCATCCTCGGAATGACGGTCAGCGAAGTGCAGGGCTACGGCCGCCAGAAGGGCCACACCGAGGTTTACCGCGGTGCGGAGTACTCCGTCGACTTCGTGCCGAAGGTGCGGGTTGAGGTCCTTGTCGATGACTCCGCTGTCGACAAGGTGGTGGACGTCATCGTCCAAGCGGCCCGCACCGGCAAGATTGGTGACGGCAAGGTATGGGTAAGTCCGGTTGACACCGTGGTGCGGGTACGCACCGGTGAGCGGGGGACCGACGCCATCTGATGCACCCGTGATCTGACGTCGTCTCCCGGCGCACAACGAATTTACGCATCAATTCCCAAACGCCGGGGGAGGACAACCAGATGGCAAAGCAGACACCAGATCCCGCCGCCGGAGCCGATAGATGGAAGGCTCCGGCGGCGGGTTCGTCGCGTCCGGCCAAGGACCTGGCGACCGCCGCCGAGCAGTTGCTCAAAGGCGGGGCCCGCCAGCTGGACTCGGCGGCCCTGCGCGATGCCCTGCTGGACCTGAACGAATTCTGGCTCACCACCAAGGCAACCGAGATCGGCATCACCGCCACCAGCGGGTTCGCCATCGTGGCCACGGGAGGGCTCGGTCGCGGCGAGTTCTTGCCGTACTCCGATCTGGATCTGACGCTCGTGCACGACAACATGCCGCGTGACGTGGTCACCCAGGTCGCGGAGCTGCTCTGGTACCCATTGTGGGACGCCAACATTCCGATCGACCACAGCGTTCGCACCGTGCCCGAGGCGCTACAGGTTGCAGGCGAGGACATCTCGGCAGGCCTGGCCATGATCGATGCCAGGCACATCGCGGGCGACTCCGACCTTTCGGCGCTCTTGGTCGGGGGTGCACGTCGACAGTGGCGTACCGGAATCGCCTCGCGCTTCGACGAACTCGTCGAACACACGCACGCCCGCTGGCAGCGCAGCGGTGAGATCGCGCACCGCGCCGAACCCGACCTCAAGAACGGCCGCGGCGGACTGCGCGACGTTCAACTCCTCAACGCGCTCGCGATCGCGCAGCTTGCCGACGGCTACCCCAGCCGGGCGCTGTCGTCTCCGATGGGCACGCTTGGCGATGCGCACCTTTCGCTGCTGAACGTGCGCACCGAACTACACCGCGTCTCGCGCAAGGGACGCGAGATGCTCCTCGCCCAGTTCGCAGACGAGATCGGCGCCGCATTGCACATCGGCGACCGATTCGATCTGGCCCGCGTGCTCAGCGACGCCGCACGCACCATCAGCTACTACGTCGATGCCGGACTGCGCACGGCGGGGAACGCGTTGCCGCGCCGTGGTTTTGCCGCGCTCCGTCGCCCGGTGCGGCGGCCGCTCGACGAAGGTGTCATCGAATTCGGTGGCGAGGTCATCCTCGCGCGCGACGCCCGACCCGAACGCGATCCGGGTCTGATCCTGCGTGTCGCCGCGGCGTCGGCCACCACCGGGCTCCCGATGGCTGCGTCGACATTGAGCCGACTGGCCGCGGCGGCACCCGAATTGCGGACGCCGTGGCCACGCCAAGCACTCAAGGACCTGCTGGTGATGCTTGCGGCGGGTCCCGCCACCGTGACCACGGTCGAGGCGCTTGATCGAACCGGGCTGTGGGGCAGGCTCTTCCCGGAATGGGGCGCGGTTCGTGACCTCCCGCCGCGGGATGTGGTGCACATCTGGACCGTCGACCGCCACCTCGTCGAAACCGTCTCGCGGGCAAGTGCATTCACAACACGGGTATCGCGCCCCGATCTCCTGTTGCTCGGAGCGCTGTGTCACGACATCGGAAAGGGTCGCGGTGGCGACCACAGCGTCATCGGGGCAGACCTGGCGACCCAGATCGGAACCCGGCTCGGGCTTTGGCCGTCCGACGTCGAGGTGCTGTCCAAGATCGTCCGATTCCACCTCATGCTGCCCGACACCGCCACGCGCCGGGACCTCCAGGACCCCATCACGATCGCGGCGGTCGTCGATGCCCTTGGCGGCGACTCGACCCTGCTCGAGCTTCTGCACGTCTTGGCCGAGGCCGATTCCCTGGCCACCGGACCCGGGGTGTGGGGCGACTGGAAGGCCTCGCTCATCGGCGACCTCGTCAGGCGGTGCAGGTTGGTGATGGCGGGTGAACCCTTGCCTCACCCCGATCCCGTTGAGCCGCATCATCTCTCGTTGGCATCAGACGGTGGCGTGCACGTCGAACTGGTGCCGGCCGACGGCGCGCACGTCTTCCAGGTCACGATGATCGCGGCCGACCGTCGGGGCCTGCTGTCGAAGGCTGCCGGGGTGTTGGCATTGAACTCGCTGCGCGTGCACTCCGCCTCCGTGAACAGCCACCAGGGCGTGGCGATCAACACGTTCGTCGTGTCGCCACACTTCGGTGCGCCACCGCCGCCCGAACTGCTCCGTCAACAATTCGTGTTGGCACTCGGTGGGGACCTCGATGTCATGGGCTCACTCGAACGCCGCGACCGTGACGCCGCCGCGACGAATACGACGCGGGCGGGCGAGACTCCGGCCGCTGTGCCGATCAGCCACGTGCCCGCCCCGCCGCGCGTGCTCTGGTTCGGCGGCGCTTCGCCGTCCGAGTTCGTCGTGCAGATCCGCAGCTTGGACCGTCCCGGCCTACTGGCCCGGCTGACCGCCGTCATCGAACGCGACGGCCTGGACATCGGCTGGGCGAAGGTCACCACCCTTGGCTCGTCGGTCATCGATGCATTCGGGGTCGTGGTGCCGTCACTCCTCAGCGACGACGAAGCCTTCGACCCGACCGCGGCGCGCGAGCAATTGGAACGCGACCTCTATGCGGTGCTGCCTGCGCCGGCACCTGCCAAGCCGGTGTCTGAGGCCAGTTAGCGGACCGCTGTGCGGTAGGCCATCATTCTCGAATGACATCCCCAGGTCCGGGCACCCCGCCTGCGAGTGGTCACGCGCACCGTGCGCCAGCTACCGAGGCCATGGTGAGTGCGGCGCTGCTACTGCCCACGATCGTCGCATTCTTCATCCGCAGCACGGTCGTCTATCAATTCGCGGGCGGCGGGTCGTCGATGTTCCGCTCCGACGTGTGGAACATGGCCCTGACCGCGGCCACGGACGTCTACTTCATCGTCGTCGTCGCAGTGCGCGGCCGAACGACGACGACCCGGATCACCGCGGCCCTGCTCGGCCTGTTGGCGTCGATGCTCGACCTAGTGACGCTGGCGTTGGTCTACTACACCGACTACGGCGCGGTGTTGCAGTGGATCGGTAACGCCGGGAGCGGACTCTCCCTCTTGCTCTTCGTCGCGGCGTGGGGAGTCGCGCGCCGGCGGGACTCCACCTGGTACTTCGGGATGATTCCGGCGGTCATCATCGCGGTGCTCACCTCACTCGCGTATCAACTGGAATGGGCCAACGCCGTCCTCGGTGCCTGGCTGCTCAGCTGGTACGTCGGCTGGATCTTGTGGGTCGGCGCATTCGTCGTCGGCTGCCTGTGCTGCTGGGCCTTCGACTCCAGGTCACCGGCGACGCGGGACGCTTCGCCTGCGCTCCATCGGTCGTGGCAAACCGAACGGCTCACGCAATCGGAGTGAATTCGAGGTGTAATGCCTTGAGGCGCCTGAATAGAAAGGTGCGGTCCCATTGGAGCCGACGAGCGCTTGCCGGACCGTGGTGGGCCTCTGAAAGCCGAATGTCGGCCATCCGATCAAGGATTCGTTCCAAGCTCACCCGCACTTCGGCGCGTGCGATCGGGGCGCCAGGACAAGTGTGGATACCACGGCCGAATGCGATGTGTTGCAGAATATTTGGGCGGTCGAGTCGGAATTCGTTGGGCTCATCGAACCGTCGTGGATCTCGGTTGGCCGCACCGTTCATGACGAGTACGCTTGTGCCAGCTCGCACATCGATGTCGCCGATCTTGGTGGTGCGCCGCGCCATGCGAAAGTTCGACTTGATTGGGCTTTCGAAGCGAAGCATCTCCTCGATGAAGGGGGATATCTTCGAATTGTCTTCGCGCAGCTGCTCTTGCAAGTCCGGTCGTTCGGCCAGCTTGAGCATCGCGAGACTCAGCAGGTCGATCGTCGTGCCGTGGCCGGCAGCGAACATGAACGTGGCGACGCGGGCAACGTCAATCGCGCCGGGTGTCGTGCCGTCGGGAAATTTTGCCAGCGCAAGCTCGGTGAGGACGTCGTCGCGCGGCTCGCGCCGCCGATCCTCGATGTAATCGACGAACCACTCCTCTTTCACGCCAACGAAGCCGCTGCGTTCGCCTTCGAGCCTGCTGGCTGTCGCAGCACGGCGGAATCGCTCACGGTCTGCCTCAGGTACGCCCAGCAGGTCGGTAATCGCGTCGAGCGTGAACGGAAAGTTGTAGTCAAGGACCATCTCGCACTTGCCGTCCGCGGTGAAGCGGTTCAGCTGCTCGTCGGCAAGCTGCCACAGGAAGTCTTCGTTGTTCTTGATCTGCTTCGGCGTAAACAACCGGCTCAACAGCGAGCGGTGCGCGGTGTGCTTCGGAGGATCAAACGTTATGAAGTATTCGCCGAACGTAACCCTCTGGCGGTGCCGCTCGATCAGTTCCGAGATGTCATCGCTGTCGGTTTCGATCGGAATCCCCGACCACGGGCCGCTGACTATGTTGCATACCGATAGGGTCCGGTCGGTGTCGCGTTGGACGGCGACGGCTTCGTCATACCCCGACACCATCACCACGCCGTGCGCGGGCTCACGCCGTATGGGACAACGGCGGATCGCGTCGTAGTAGTCGTACGGGTCATCGACGAGTGACTTGTCGGTGAAGAAGTCGAGGTTCTCGAGTCCGCTCACTCTGCCTCCATCGCGTTGCAATGCAAATGTTAAGCGCTAGGCGGATGTACGCAAAGGGCGTGCGAAAGTATGTGGGACGGATTGACGACCCCATTCCGGCCACGATCGACCAGCAGCCCGGCCTCGCAGCGGGTCGCCCCCACTTGCGTTTGCTCTGGTTATAGCTTGCTTGCGTTGCGAGGTTTCGACGGTGGGGCCTGATTGACTTCGGCATACAGGTCATTGGCGCGCTTCTGTTCTGCCGCAAGCTTTTCTAGGGCGTCGACTGCGCGCCTGAGCAGTACGAAGGCTTCGTCATAGGTGTCTTTCAGTTCATTGAAATTCGGTATCAACCCCATCTGGATTTCCCCACGTAGCGAGCCGGAACTTCAAGTTTCTGAGCAGTGTTTGCTGGTCGAGATCATGCTACGCCGGCAAACCCGAGCCACCATCGAACCCGCGCCGCCGACCGCAGAATACTGACCCACCCGCACCACTAGAGGCGTGCCTTACTCACGTTGCCGCATCGCGCTTGACGTATCCGTACACACCGGTCGCGGCCAGGATCGCGTCGATGAGCAGCAAAATGATGGCGGCCGCCCAATGAGGCGGTGTTGCGGGTACAGCGGCGAGGTGAGCCCACGGCGACAGGGTGGCGACCCAGCCAGGCACCTTGAAGGTCTGCATGATCACGTTCACCAGGAATCCGCCCACAATTGGCAGCGCACCGATCGCGCCGGCAGCAGACGGGAACCATCCGACGCCCACCGCAGCGGCCCCTGCCGCGAGCAATGCCACGGGAAGGGGATTCAGCGCACCCGCAAGTGAATCGGCGAACTGCAGTGGGGCGCCGGTGATTTTGGCGCCGCTCCAGATAGCGGCTGCAGCCGAGCAATGCAAGGCAAACACCCCGCCAACCGTGACCGCGATCTCGGCGGACACCAGACGTACGCGCGAAATTGGTTGGGCGAACAGCAACGTCCATCGACCGGCCCTCTCGTCGGCGACCATCGTCGCGAGACGCATTGCGGCGTACAGCCCGGTGGGAACCGGGAGCAGGCTGAACAGAGCCGCAGCGAAGACGTTCACCGACCCGACGCCGCTCACCCCTGCGGCAGCGGCCAGTTCGCCGATACGCGGGTTCGTCTGGAAGTACTCGATCACCGAGGCGAGCAGTGCGCCTGCCAGCAGGAAGGACGCGGCAATGGCCGCCGCCCATCCGAGCGTTGTCCACGCTGAGCGGCGAAGAGCGAACCCGCCGACGCTCTGTAACGATCGAGTCCGTTGAGGACGGGTATCCGACACCGTCACAATCCCATCGCCCAGATCTCGGTGACTCGCCGCGAACAGGGCCGCACCGGCCAGCACGATCGGAAATGCGCCCAGCACGATAAGCGGGACGATGCGGTTGTCGGCGAACGGGGCCGTACGTGCGGTCAACCCAAATGGTGTCGTCCAAGCCAACCATGCCAGTTGATGTGAGCCATCGGCGATCATGCGTACCGTCAGGCCAACGCCCAGAGCTGCGACCGTTAGTCCCGTGGCACTGGATCTCCCCGGCATGACTTGTGCTGCGAGCAACGCTGTCGTGGCGAAAGTCAAAGCGACGCCGGTGATCCCGGCTGCATAGATCACCGTCCCGGCCAGTTCGGTCCCGGCTGCCAAAAGGGCCGCCGCAACGGCCACGCCGATCATCGTCGCGGTTCCAACGAGTGCGGCCAGGCAGTGGATGACCACGTCGGCCATGCGCAAGCGTCCCGCGAGGAGCAGATTCCACCGGCCTGCATCCTCCTCGCCGCGGGTGATCCGTGTGGTAGCGAGCATGATCCAGACGCTCGCGAGCACCAACACGGCTGTGCCGGTGCGCCAGACGGTGAAACCGCCTGGATCGTCGAGCGCGGCCGGTGGGCCCAACAAGATCCTTTCGATGGGATTCCCCGCCATGGCGCGCAAATCTGATTCATTCAGCAGGCTGCGGATCGTCTGGTATTGGCTGGCGAAAAACGCCGACATACCCCCGCAGATCAAGGCGACCACGACGGCGCCACGGCGAAGCTGACGCACGGCCAGCCAGCTCACTGCCCGCCCCGGCGCGAGGTGCGGCAGCGCGGCTGTCATCGTTCAGCCGCTCCGTAATAGTCGAGAAAGATCTCTTCGAGAGTCGGCTCGTGCACGACGAGCGCGGTGATATCGGCTGCGGCAAGCGCTCGAAGCGCATCCACCGGTGGCCCAGTCAGGCTGAACCGCAACCGATCACCGTCAAGCCGCTGGATGCTTGACACACCCGCGATGTTCCCGAGGGCAGGCTGAACGCCGCGATAGGACACCTCGACTACGGTCCTGCGCAACCGACGTAAATCTGCGATGCCATCAATTTCGACGAGTCGCCCTGCGCGCAGAATTGCGACCCTGTCGCACAAGGCTTCTACCTCGGCCAGCTTGTGAGAGCTGAGGAATACCGTCTGGCCCCGCTCGCGTGCTTCCGTGACGCAGCCGCGAAACTCTTGCTCCATCAGTGGATCCAGGCCGCTCGTCGCCTCGTCGAGTATGAGGAGGGGAGCCCGTGTCGCGAATGCAGCGACAAGAGCCACTTTCTGTCGGTTGCCAGTCGAATAGGTCCTGGCGGGCTTGTCGAGCTCGAGATCGAAACGGTCGACCAACTCGTCGCGGTAGGCCGCGTCCACACCGAGGCCCACGCAGCCAAGCAACTCAAGGATTTCGGCGCCCGTCAGCGCCGGCCACAGCGCAACATCAGCGGGCACGTACGCGATGTGACGATGGGATCGACGGACGTCATCTGCAGGGCAACCGAATATCGCTGCACTGCCTGCGGTGGGACGTATCAATCCGACCAGCAGGCGGATAGTGGTCGACTTGCCGGCACCGTTGGGGCCCAAGAACCCGAACACCTCGCCGGGCGCGACGGTCATGCTCAGCTCGTCGACGGCCAAGACACGGCCGAATCGTTTGGTCAGACCGTCGACACGTATGGCGGGGCTGAAAACAGTGCGCGCCGGAGAGTCCACGCCTGAAGGGTAAGTCACCTTCCGCGGAGATCTCTGGCTAACGCGTGCGGGTGGAGTGGGTCGCAGAAACTCGATGACCAGGCACTTCCGCTGACCCGTCGGCAGCTCGAGATGTGCCTAGCGCAGCGGGTGGCTACGACGGCGGCGCTGGAGCCATACAAGATCGGCGCAGCGATTGCTGAGCTGTGTCAGCCATGGCGAACCAATGTTAGCTGAAGTAACTAGCGGGGCGCCGAAAGTTTCGACGCCCTCGAGCGGCCCACGCGGCTCGGCGGCGGACGCCGCAGGGCGATAAAACTACTTCAGTCACATCAGGACCCTGCAATCGGCGCACAGACCTGCGGCAGCCACACGAGGTACTGAGCGGCGTCGGGAGTCGCATCAAAAAACTTTGCCCTAACACCGGACCGACGGTGTCTGGCGGCAGTAGGGTTTGCAATGACTGGTTCGACTCAGGTTTGGGGAAATCTGGGGGAGGCCGGGTGCCTGACCGGTCGTCCGTTTCGGGTGGGGGACGCGCATGGAGCTCGAAGAACGGGGCCTCCCGTTGACGCAGGGCCAGCTGGACATCTGGCTTGCGCAGAAAACGGGTAGCTTCGGCGCGAAGTGGCAGCTGGGCGAGCTCGTCCGTGTCGAGGGCACGGTCGATCCTGATTTGCTCGAACGGTCGATCGTTCAAGCGGTACGCGAGGCCGAACCGCTTAGAGCTGGCTTTTTCGAGGTGGACGGCCAGGTTTTCCAAAGGCCGGTCGAGTACCCGGTCGTTGAGCTTGCTCGCTATGACCTCATCGGCTCGCAGGATCCTGCGCAGGACGCCTACCGGCTGGCATCAACTATCCAGCGAACGCTGATGCCGCTTGGCGGCCCCCTGTTCAAGTTCGCGTTGGTGCAGACACGGATAGATGAATTTTATTTCTTCGCATGCTGCCATCACATAGTGGTAGATGGAATCGGCATTACCCTCGTTTGTCATCGGATTGCAGTTATCTACAATGCAATTGCTTCTGACGCGCCGATTCCCCCTCCATTTTTTGGATCGCTGAGTGATCTGGTCAATTGCGAGATCGAATACGAATCGTCTACCGACTATCTTGATGATCAGGCCTATTGGACCACGAACCTTCCACCGGAAAGTGAGCCGCGTTATCGGTTGGCGGCCTCCGTTGCGGACGGGCGTGATTCGGATGAACCTTCCGAGCCGGTTCAATTGGACCCTTCCGCCGTAGCCGGAATCCAGTTGTTGTCAAAGGGTTTGGGGGCGCGTCGGTCGTCGGTGATTACCGCAGCGTGCGCACTGCTGGTGCGCGCGTTCGACACCGAGAGTCCGGAGGTGGTGCTCGATTTTCCAGTAAGCAGACGTGTGCGTCCGGAAATTCAGATGGTGGCCGGAATGGTTTCCGGATTCGTGCCGCTTGTGTTGAAGGCTCCGCCCGAGTCTGCGGTCGCTGAATTTTGTCGAAATGTCGACACACGGATGCGAGAAGCGCTGCAGCACCAACGGTTTCCGGTGCACCACGTTGATTACAAGGGGCGTCTCCGTGGTTCAGGTCGGGCATCGAATCGGGTAGTTGTCAACTTTATTCCAGCTACCCATTTGGCGGATCTTGCTGGCGCCGCGGTATCGGGGACCTTGACTCACGCTGGCCCCGTCGAATTTGGGCTGGTCTTCTTTAGAGACGGCGATCAAGTCTTTCTCAGCACGGTGGGCCCCGGACAGTTCTTTGCGAACTCCGATGTCGCCGATCTCGCACGGCGGTTAGAGCGGGTGTTGGTGGCGATGACTGCCGATCCGGGTCGGTCTTTGTCGTCGGTGGATCTGCTCGATGGGGGTGAGCATGCTCGGTTGGATGGGGTCGGCAACCGTGCGGTGTTGACTCAGTCCGTGGCCGCGGCCGCGTCGATTCCGGTGTTGTTCGCCGAGCACGTCATTCGCACCCCGGAGGCGGTGGCGATCAGCTTCGAGGGCCGGTCGATGACGTACCGGGAACTGGATGAGTCGGCGAATCGGTTGGCGCATCTGCTGGCTGGCCAGGGTGTGGGTCCCGGTGAGTGTGTGGCGCTGCTGGTGGAGCGTTCGGCTGAGGCGGTCGTGGCGATCTTGGCGGTGCTCAAGACTGGGGCGGCGTATCTGCCGATCGATCCGAACGTGCCGGCGGCCCGGTTGCGGTTTGTGATCGAGGATGCCGCGCCGGTGGCGGTGCTCACGACTGCCGAACTGG